>NZ_JABCQG010000013.1 GCF_015244565.1 Gluconobacter vitians
CTTCGCCCAGCGGATGAAAAGCTGTGCCGCCCGCCACCATGGCCCCAGTTCCGCAGGGATGCTGCGCCATTTCGCGCCATTCTCATGACGCCAGAAAATCGCTGCTATCGTCCGCCGCAGATCATGTGGCGGCGTCTTGCCCCTCGGGCGAACCTCCTCAATCAGAGGTTCCCAGATCGCCCATGTCTCGTCCGTAAAGGTGCCTGTTCTGTCTCCTTCTTCCATCCCTACAATATGGGAAGAAATTCAAGATCTAACAGGCCCTAGCTGGCCTTCTGTCCCTTGAGGCGGGCGATTAGCCGGGAGCTTCTCAACATGGCTTCATCAGCCTGATTCATGGCTGCAGCCAGATCCTCATAGTCGAACTGAACCGGGGCCAGCCGCGTCGATGGCGGAAGCTGCGTAATCTCTTCCTCCGGGATAGCTTGCGTCGTGAAAAGATGATCCTTACGGGGCCGGCCGCGCTTTCGGCCGGGGATGGGTCGTGTTGGAGGTTTCACGACGTCTCGGAGCGCTCCCATGCCAGCCAGACCAAACAGGCGATGAGCCGTTCGGTGCGTGACTTCCACAACAATGCCTCGGTCCTGGAACGCGCTGAGAAGCTGCAGCGCGCTTTTCATCGACATGCCCAGACGATCCGCCAGCATAGAGGCAGACACGAGCGGCTGGATGGCCAGCACATTGACCGCTTGGGGCGCACGGGAATGACGACGCTGTGCGCCGCACTTCTCAAGTGCCTGTGTCCTGGCTCGCTCCAGCTGGCGCAGAAGATCGTGCGCGTCCCGGGCTTCGGCCAGAAGAGCATTGAGCCACCAGCACAGCCAGGGCTCGATCTCCCAAGGGGTTCCCGGGGCGAGTGCTTCTATGCCGGTCAGGATCAAGGGCGTCCGGAGAATATCATGGGAGTGCCAGTACCGGCTTAACGCCGCGCAGAAGGGAGCACGGGGCTGCCCGGCCTGTAACCAGCGATGAAAAGCGATCCCCGCATCAAGGATAGGGCCCCACCCTGATGACTGATCATTCAGGAACGCTTCGGCTTCTGTAATGGCACTCGTCTGCATAGCATCCGGGCGAGCGTAGCAACGCCAGAGCGTAAAGGCATGGGATGCCGCATCCACGGCCGTACCGCGTTCATAGCCGTCCTGGCCAACCACTTTCGGCACGAGGCCATGCAGTTCGGCAACCAGATACCAGGGATCGATCAGCCAGCCGTCGACAGCGCTATGGCGCTGAATCGCATCCAGGCGTTGCCGAAACAGGACGGCAGGTACAGCCGAGCCATGTCTCAGCGCCTGATCCAGACGTCCCAGTTCGAGACTGAAACGGGTGAGCCTCTCGGCGAACGGAGGAACCATTGATCCTATGAGACGTCGCTTTTCGGATAGTCTCCAAGATGGACCTGCTTTTTGAGCGCTTCAAGGGAAATCGTCATTTGAGTCCTCGACCGGAAGGATGAGTCACAGGGCCTGATTTGCGCCACGCTCCGAACAGGATGTCATGATTGTTTGTCTGAGAGACTTTTCCGTTATTTCACAGGCCGGAAGGCGCGCTGCGTCTCTCGCCTATGAGCCTTCAATACCACCAAGCGGCCCGTAGCAACAGCATTAAATTACCCTAATATCCTCAAAAGGTAAGTCTCAGTCTTTTTTCCAAAAATCGCCCCCTCTTCACCCCCTATGTCCGTTAATTTACTTTATCGGACATAGGGGGTGGGACACAAAAAAGACCCGAAAAGGCCTTTTCGAGGCGTGTTCCAGGGGCGCTCATCCAAGGACAACGTCTGCTTCCAGAAAGACAGCCTAATCGTCTCTGGCCCTCTTCGCGATTGCCGTTTCAACTTACGCAGGTCTGTAACCATTCTGAGGCTCGCGGCTGACTTGGGGGGGAAAGCGGAGTGTCCGCTATCGGCAAATAGTGGAGAAAAACTGACAGTAATTCGTTCGAACTCAGCGAAACCTCTACAGCCACGTTTTCCCTAGGGCAGAATTCATTTAACAGACAGCAAGCACATCTATTCATAGAGTTCGTCGGACAATAAATCTGATCCACGGACAACTCTGAGACTGGCAACCGGCTGCGAGTATCGTTTACCCGATCAACAGTCGCGCACCGAGTGCCGTGAAGAGCGCAACGGGCATGGCCACGGCACCAAGCCTGAGAAATTGCAAAAACCCGACCTCTTCGCCTTCTCGACGGATCACCTGCAACCAGAGGATTGTGGCCAGAGATCCCGTCACGGACAGGTTTGGGCCAAGATCCACACCGATCAACAGGTGATCGATCACCAGTCGCGGGACATGCGCCTGCGCCACTGTCTCACTGGCAATCAAGCCGGCAGGCAGGTTGTTCATAATATTGGAGATAAAGGCCAAAAGAGCGCCAGCTCCCCAGGCAGCAGTGACAGGATCGCTTTTGGCGGCGTGCTGAAGCAGGCGGGCAAGCACCCCGACCACTCCAGTACTTTCAACGGCGGCCACCAGAACGAACAGGCCGCCGACCAGCGGGAGAACGCCCCATGAAATATCCCGCATGAGCGCAATCGGTGATCGTCGCACCAGCACCGACACGCCCAAACCTGTTCCAATGCCAGCAAGTGCTGTTGGCAGGCCGAGAGACAGATCAAATGCGGACACTGTGACAAGCAGAAGCGCGGTCAGGACGATGCCGACAAAAGCCGCCTTGCCGCCCAGTGTTAATGGGGTGGCTGCAACCTGTGAGGCGCAGTCCTGACGCAGGTGTGACCGTTCCATGAGGCGCAAAACCAGATAGGTCGTCATGATTGCCAGGAGCGATGGTAGCGCGAATGACCTCATCCATGATCCCAGCGCGGGGAGTGCGCCGTCATACAGAACCAGGTTCGCCGGGTTGGAGACGGGCAGGACAAAGCTTGCCGCATTGGCGACGAGTGCACAGGCAAACAACGGCGGAAGGGGATCAGCTTTTGCCTTTTTTGCTGCCGCGAACACGGCGGGAGTCAGCACAACAGCCGTCGCATCGTTGGACATGAACGTCGTCACCACGACACCGGCCAGATAGACCAGTGTGAACAGCTTTGCCGTTGAACCTGCGGCATGATTGACGGCCCAGGTGGCTATCCAGTCGAACAGCCCGTTTGCACGCGCCGTTTCACTGAGCAGCATCATGCCGATCAGAAACAGATAAACATCGCCACCTTTCAGAAGGCCGGCCTCCGCCATTGTCAGAGGGATCAACCCCACCAGCACAAGAGCTGCGGCCCCTATGACGGCCCATATCCACTCCGGGGTCCGGAACGGTCGGAGAATAACACCGGCCGTCGCCAGAACAGCGATCGTCCAGATCGCCTCCTGGTGAAAGGTCATGCCGACACCTGATCGGCAGATCGCAGGGTCGATGCCGAACCTATCCAGAGCCCGAGCGATACGATTGCAAAGCAGCCCAGAGTATAGAACGCCACGGGATATCCCAGATCTTCGGCAAGCCACCCTCCCAGCGCCGGAGAAAGGCTTGCTCCAATGCCCTGCGCCGTCATGACGACGCCCTGTCCGATATTGATCCGTCCGGTTCCGTTCAGCAGTCTGGCCACCAGACCCGGCACGGCGACACTCTGAAGCCCCGCACCGATCCCATCGAGGATCTGCACCGGCCACACCCCCCAATGCTGGATGAAGCTTCCCGCGATCAAACCACGCAGCGGTAGGGCGGCAAACGATATCAGTAGGACGATCCAGTAACCACGGTCCCTGACGAAACGTATGGCCAGCAGGCTCACGATGATCATCACAGCCTGTGCGACCATCACGGTCATCGCCGTGAACATGGCTGGATTGCCTTTGCCTGCACTGACGACCGCCATGCCATACAGCGGGAGCATCGCGGCGTTTCCGAGATGGAAGAAACACAGACAACTCGCGAGAATGAGAAGAGGCTTGTGTCGCAGAAAGGATCGTAACCCCTCGGCCGTTCCCTCATCGTCAGCGGGTTTATCGTCCAGTCCGCGTGCAGCCTTATGATCTATGGATTTTTCCGGGATCAGGAGCACCGCAGAAATGGCGAACAGACCGAAGGCCACTTCAAGAAAGAAAATCGCTGAGAGGCCAAACTGCCATCCCAGCCAGCCGGACAGTCCGGCCCCGGCCATATTGCCAGCGTGGTTCCAGGCCTGGTTACGGCCGATCTGTATGTTGAAGCCTTTCTGGCGCACGATCCCGAGCGTTATGGCCGCCATCAGAGGGCCGATTCCGGCTCCGGCCAAAGCGGTTGCAAGCTGACTGACTGTCACAACGGCCACGGATTGCGAACTCAGGAGAAGAAGAGAAGCGGAAATCGTGCAGAACGCGGCCACAATGACAAGCAACCGCTTTTTCGTGGTGTGATCAATCAGCGCGCCCGCGGGAATGGTGGCGAGCATTCCGCCAACTCCACCCACGGTCATGACGGTTCCGATCGGCCCCGTCTGCCAGCCGTGACGCTGAAGAAAAACGCCCAGAAAGGGCCCTATCCCGGCCTGGACGTCCGCCATGAAAAAATTGAGAGCGCATAAGGCGAACAGAGCCCGATTGAGCCCTGGAATAGCAGGAGTTTCGTCAGCAACGACTGTGGCAGTACGAGGCGGGGTCATCACGTTCTCTTCGTTCAGCAGCAAGCTTTAACTGAGTTCGAGAGAATAAGTTACAAAACTATTTTCCTAGTGCTTTCTGCCGAATTTATTGAAGTAATTATCAATGCCACTCTTCAGACAAAGTCGTTCAAGCAGGAAAATGTCCGCTCTCGGAAAATGCTTTTCTACGCTTTTACGTCGTGAGTGAGGGCGTAAGCGGACGTGCTGCTTACGCCTCTTCTCGGACGTCGCAGGGCCGTCCGAAGCTTTCTCAAAGCGGACGTCGCAGCACGGCATACAAGGGCTTGTCTCTGCCAGTGCCGGAGCGGTTCATCGTACCCTGCGCCTGAAATCAGGTAGCCAGGACATCAATCAATAGTTCTTCGATCCCTCCCAACTGGCTTCGACTTCGGTATCGCCGGACGGGAAACGAACAGTAACGACAATACCCCTTGTTTTTCCTGGAGCAGGGGAGGTTATCGTGATGTCAGCCTGAAGCTGAAGAGAGACCTGTCGCACTATCGCAAGCCCGAGACCACTGCCTTCAGCGTTAGTTTTACCTCTCACGAAGGGCTTTTCCATATTCTGCAAACTCTCAAGTGTGAGGGGATCGCAGTCATTAAAGATCAGAATTTCGGAATTCTCCGTTACAATCACGTGCGCCGGCCGCAGAGAAGAACCATGAAGAACAGCATTTTCCAGAAGATTACGAAACAGGATCCCTGCGGCATCCATGTCGCCCCGAATCATGAGATGAGGGACTCCTGAAAGGTCAATGGTCTGGTTTTTTTCTCGCTCAAGCTCCCGTGCCAGAAACTGGATGACAGGCACCAGATCAAATATATCCCCCGTAAGAGCGATTCCCGACGTTACTCGTGAAAGCTGAAGGAGTTTTTCCATCATCCGGCCAATCCTGCGGGCCTGGTGCATGATGGTCGTCGCGCGCTCTTCATATTCTGAACGCTGAAGCAGATTTCTGAGGACCTGCACCTGCGCCAGAAGCGCGCCTATGGGGTTGCGCAGCTCATGTGCGGCATTCGCGGCAAAGGCGCGTTCGGTCGAGAGCGCCATTTTCAGACGTTCAAGAAGAAGATTGACGGCGGAATGAATTGTCACAAGCTCTTCGGGCAGATCCAGCGGCGGGATTGGAACCAGATTGGTACCGCCTCTACTCCTGATTTCGTGCTGAAGGCTTGTGAGGGGACGCATGGCGCGGCGGACGCGCCAGCGGACCAAGACCCAGATTGCCGGAAAAAATATCACCATTGGCAGGACTGAAATCAGGATAGCCCGCCTGACTGCTTCATTTCGGTGAAAGGCCGGCTCCCCCACCAGAATGTAATGGCGACCGGATGCGGAAGGGACACTATACACCCGGAACGACGGCACATTGTAAAATCCCATTTTCAGTCGGGGAACAAACAGCGTCTCTGGTGCATTCTGCGATCTCACCTCAAGGCGGCCGTCCGGCGAGGCAATCTGATAGGCCAGTGTACGCCGATTCACACCGGGCAGGCGTGCGACCTGACCACCTGGCGTGGTGCTCTTCTGATCCGTTCTGTCCAGTTCACTGATGACGAACTCCAGGCGTTCGGCCACTTCCTGCAGCGAGTTGTCGAGACGCTCCGTGACTTCATAGCGGGTAAAGGCCGCGACGAGGATACTGAGCAACACCAGCGCGCCTAGCACGATAATCAGTGTCCCGGACACTATGCGGGACGCCAGGCTCCAGCGCTTCATCAGGATGAACTTTCTGCAAGGCTGTAGCCTCTGCCCCGGACCGTCACGATCAGGCCGGGTCCGGTTTTCTTTCGTATCCTGCTGATAAAGACTTCAATGGCATTGCTCTCCACATCGTCGCTGAGGCCATAAAGAGCATCTTCGATCTGCTCGCGGCTGCACAGTGCCCCCGGTCGACGGGCAAGAAGTTCGACAATGGCCCATTCGCGCGCGGAAAGATCGATCGTGCGTCCTTCACGTCTGAGCTGTCGCCGAGAAAGATCGATCTCCACGTCATCAATGATCACAATATTATCCGGCAATGCGATGTATCGTCTGGCGACTGCTTCAATACGGGCGACGAGTTCGTCGAGATCGTAAGGCTTGACGATATAATCGTCTGCTCCCTCCGACAGACCTGCAATCCTGTCGCTTATCTGGTCCTGAGCGGTTGTGATCAGGACAGCCAGAGAAGAACGATTTCGCCGGATCTCACGCAGAAGGTACCGGCCATTGCCGTCTGGAAGCCCGAGATCGAGCAGAAGAAAATCGTAAGCGGACGCTCTCAGGGCTGCCCGCCCGTCAGTCAGGGTTCTGAACCAGTCGGCAACATGACCAGCCTGACGGACACGGTCCCTGACGGCAGAACCAAGAGCCGGTTCGTCTTCGATGATCAGGATTTTCATGATTCACGATTTTTCATGATGCGAGCATACAGTGAGGGCAACACAAGCAGCGTCAGAAGTGTCGAGGAGATCAGCCCCCCAATCACAACAGTGGCCAGCGGGCGCTCGACCTCGGCACCGGCGCTTGTCGAGACGGCCATGGGGATGAAGCCCAGACTGGCCACCAGAGCGGTTGCCATGACAGGACGGAAACGCTCTTCTGCCGCCTCAAAGGCCGCCTGGGCAGCGCTGCGCCCTGCCAGACGCAGGGACTGGATCGCGGTAACAAGCACTACGCCGTTCAGAACGGCCACGCCGAACAGGGCGATAAAGCCAATCCCGGCGGAGACACTGAACGGCAGGCCCCGAAGACACAGGGCAAGAATACCACCTGTTGCGGCGATTGGCAGATTGATGAAAACAAGCCCCGCCAGCCAGACGGAGTTCAGAGCAAGAATTAGCAGGGCAAAAATCAGAATCAGAGCGACCGGCACGACAAGTTCCAGACGCGCCATGGCTGAACGCAGATTCTGGAACTGACCCGCCCAGACCATGCGATAGCCTGCGGGAAGGTTGACTTTTTTACTGACCGCTCTTTGTGCTTCCGTCACGAAAGAGCTGAGATCGCGCCCGCGCACGTTCGCCTGAACAATCAGACGGCGGCGGATCGCGTCCCGACTGATGCGGGGCGGACCGTCCTGAACCGTAACCTTCGCAACTTCCGAAAGAAGGACGGCGCCCCGGCCGTCGGCGCGGCGGATTCTCAGGCGGGCGATCTGATCCCGTGTTCCGGCCTGGGCGGGATCATAGCGGATCTGCGTGCTGATTAGCGCGTTATTGACCGTAACGGGCCGCCCGATATGACCGCCGACAGCTTCCACCACATTTAGAAGTTCCTGCTGCGAAACCCCGAGACGGGCGGCCTGTCTGCGGTCGATGTCGATATGGATGAAAGAGATGCTCCCTGCCCCCTGCGGCGCCACATCCGCTGCGCCGGGAATGGCTTTCATGATACCGGCCACCCTGTCCCCAAGGCGTGTCAGGGTGGCAAGATCATCGCCATAGATCGAAACGGCGATCTGCGTGCGCACGCCGGACAGCAGATCATCCATCCGCATCTGGACGGGCTGGCTCCATGACTGTTGAGCGCCCGGCAGTTCATCGCTCATGACCCGGCTCATCGCCGTGACGAGACCTTCCTGCGTGCGTGCGGTGGTCCATTGCGACGGTGGCTTGAGGAAAATGAAGCTGTCGGTCTCGTTGACGCCCATCGGATCGGTCGGAATCGCAGACGTGCCTGTGTTGCTTACGACGCTGGTGACTTCCGGAAACCGGCGCAGGATGCGTTCCTGCAGGGAGACCTCCTTCACGGCCTCCGAGAGTGAGATCCCCGGCAGGCGCGTCGTCGTCATCGTCAGCGCGCCTTCACCGAGAGACGGGATGAACTCGCCGCCCAGATGCAGGCCGATCCAAACGGACACGCTGAAAATCGCGATCGTCGTGCCGAAGAGAATACGCGGTCGGGTTTCACACCAAGCCAGCATCGGGCCATAGACGCGACGAAGGGCAGCAACCAGGCGCGTATCATTATGACGACCGTTCGATTTCATCACCAGTGCCGCGATGACGGGCATGCCGACGACGCAGTAAAAGAGCGAGGCGAGGAGCGCCATGATCACGGTTTGCGCCATGGGCCGGAACATCTTGCCCTCGATACCCTGCAAGGTCAGGATCGGCAGATAGACCATGATGATGACGAGAATGCCAAAGCTGACAGGCCGGAGGACTTCTGCGGCTGATGATACCGCCAGCGTGAAGAGTGGCGTGCTCTGTCCGGTGGCGCGATCGCGCGCGCGATGGGTCATGAGATTTTCCACCACGACCAGCGAACTGTCGACGATCATACCGAAATCAATTGCGCCCAGACTCAGCAGATTGGCGGAAATCCCGAAGGCGCGCATTCCCGTCATGGCGCAGACGAGGGCGAACGGAATGACGGAGGCGATGACCAGTGAGGCCCGCCAGTCGCCGATCACCACGATCAGGACGCCGATCACCAGGGTCGCGCCGATGATGAGGTTTTCCTTCACCGTCGCGATTGTGCTGTCTGTCAGTGTCGAGCGTACATAATAGGGGTCGAGCGTCACGCCTTTGGGAAGGGACTGCCGGATGCCGGGCAACGCCGCATTGATGGCGGCCAGCGTGGCATCGGAACTCGCGCCCATCTGCATCATGACGACACCGATCACGATCTCGCCCTGACCGTCACGGGTCACCGCGCCCAGACGTGTTCTCGGCCCCATGGAAATGCGTCCGACATCCCGCAGGAAAATGGCGGAGCCGTTGGCATTGGTCCTGACAGGAATGGAGCCGAAATCATCAAGCGAGCCGATCAGGCCGCGTCCGACCACGATCTGCTGCTCCTCGTCATGCTCGATCCACCCGCCACCGGATGCGGAGTTGTTGCCGTCCACGGCCTGGAAGACATTGTCGACCGAAACCCCCAGCGCCAGAAGGCGGGCCTGATCGAGGGCAACCTGGAATGTCTCCTCCGCGCCCCCGTTCACGTTGACGTCCACCACCCCGGGTACGAGCTTCATCTGTGGTGCGACCGTCCATGTCATCAGGCGGTTCAGATCCATCAGGGAATAGCCGTTTCCCTTGATCTGTAACTGCATGATCTCGCCCAGCCCCGTTGTCAGCGGCCCGATATTCACGCTCACGCCTGGTACGGAGATCAGGGTTCTGGCCTGCTGAATCCGCTCCTCGACACGGGTGCGATCGAGATTGATGTCCGTGTCGTCCGCGAACTGGACATACACGACGGAAACCCCGGAACGTGACACGGACCGAAGATCGGTCATGTCCGGGATGCCCGCCATACTGGTCTCAATCGGGAACGTGATCAGTCGTTCGACTTCTTCCGTGGCAAGACCCGGAGCGACAACGGAAACGAGCACCTGTCTGGGCGAGATGTCCGGCACGGCCTCAACGGGGAGGCTCCGCACCATGCGGCAGGCGGCAATGAAAATCAGGCCAAGCACACTGAGAACCAGCCAGCGTCGGGCCTGAAGAGCAGAAAGAAAGGCACGCATGGCGGTGTCAGTCTCCGTCGGACAGATCAGAGGTCTGTATGATGGCTTTCAGGGCAAATGCGCCATGCGTCACAATCCTGTCGCCCACCGTGAGGCCGGAGACGATGACCTTTTGTCCGGCGCTTTCGGCACCGACCTGAACCTCTTGCGGGCGAAAACGGTCGGGGCCGACGGGCAGGAAGACGGTGCTGATGCCGTTGATCTCCGTAACGGCACTTTCGGGCACGATAATGCCTTCAGTTCGGGCGCGTGTCGGCAGGTGCGTATTGAGAAACATGCCCGGGTGAAGATGGCCTCCGGGGTTCGCTGCGCGGCTGATGACACGAACAAGGCCGGTCACGGGGTCCGCCAGATCGCCGACTGACGTTATCTTCGACGTCAGCAAGGTCATTGCGCCATCTGCTGGCAGTTCCGTTGTCTGCTCACCACCTTCGACGATCTGAGCGGCATCCTGCGGGAGGATGTCCGATACGATCCAGACCGACGACATGTCGGCCAGAGCCACCAGTTCCGTCGCGGGCGAGATATCATCCGCAACACCGACAAGCACGCTCTGCACCTCACTCGTGGTCGGCGAGATGATGGAGGATGTCTCATCTGTGGGGGTGATCTGTCCCTTGTCCGATTCCGTTACGGAATTGTATTCTTCATCAAGCTGGTGTTGCAGAGTATCCACATCAGCCTGCCGGGCCGTAATATCGTCTCTTGCTGCTTTGAAGAGCGCTAGACGGTGCCTGGTTTCTCCGGCGGCAACCGTTATCCCTTCCAGATCACGGCTCCGGCTATAGGCTGCGGCAGCATTCTGATAGGCTGCCTGTGCCGTCGACAACGCAGACTGCGCCTTTGTCATCTCAAGGCGGACCAAATGCAGGGAGTGATCCTGATACGTAAGAAGAACCTCGCCCTTGCGGACATGCTGTCCAGGTACAACAGCCACATTCAGAATTTTTCCTGATCCAGCAGGATGAATGCGAACGATACGGCTCGCGTCAGACATGACGGTGCCCATTGCGTCGAGATTTTCCCCGAGCGTGCCATGTTGCACCACTGAGATCACCAGCTTGGCATTCGCCCGTGCAGCCGCTCCCATCGTGATGGTCTGTTCGTCGTCTGTCGCGAATGCGGGCTGTGTGAGCGCCCCGGAGAGGCAGAACAGCGCCAGAAGCCACCTCTGGTGTCCGATGACGACTATTCTGAAGCTCACTGGAATTCTCCTGCTGCGATTAATGTCCGGATGATTGCGGCATGCCAAGCGATCTCCGCCTGATTACGCGTCTGCAGTGCGCTGTACGCAGCAGCTCTGGCACGCAGAAGTTCGATCAGCGATGTCTCACCAGCCTGCCACGACCGAACCATCTCATTGGCGCGCTTGTTCATATCGTCAGCGGACAACACTGAATTTCTGAATGTGTCCTTTGCCGCTGTCAGGTGGACAAAAACCTGCGCCAGTTCCTGGCGTACGCTTCGACGGGCCTGCTGTTCTTGGTTGGAGGCCGCGGCTAGCTTGTTTCTCGCTTCGGCCTCCAGCGGGACATTGCGGACGTCACTCGGCAGAGGGACCGACACTGTAATGCCCACCCGATCATCCCATGGGCTGCCATACTGTTTCTCATGAATCGCAGCGACACCAACTTCCGGGTCGGGCATGAATGAAGCCCGTGCCAGACGCATACCTTCTTCCGCCGCACGGACAGCCTGCTGTGCGGCTCTTACACGCGGATCGTTGTCCTCAAGAATCCTGACGGAAGTCAACCTTGCACGCGCGGCAGCCGGATCATCGTAGGAGAGGATGTTCGGTACCCCGGAGCGGCCCAGCACGATGCGAAGCGCTGACGTCGTCGTTTCAACCTGCTCGACGGCCAGTGAATGCTCGCTGGCTGCGTTCGCCAGATCGGCGGCGACGGCATGCTCATCTGCCAGAGTATTCTCACCAGACCGGACGCCATGCTGGACAGACAGTTTTATTTTTTCCAGCGTTTCCCGCAGTGTCTGAGCAATGCTGAGACGTTTCCGGGCCATCAGCACGCCGGCGGAGGTATCCAGAACCCTCATGGCGACAGCCATCCGCTCCACATGCAGCCGTTCCTGTACGGTCAAGGCTTCTGCTTTCGCCGCTTTAACAGTAGCGGTGCCCTGTCCGGGCAACCAGAGGGGAACAGAAACACTCCCCTCGTAGGTTGTGTATCCCTCATTGCTGCCGATGGCGTGATCGTCAAAATACTGACCCGACACCGTCGGGCCTCCTGCAAACCAGGAGTCGGCAGCCTCGGCCCGTGCCGATGCCGAACGATAGTTCGTATTCAGTTCATCCCGCCCCGGATCGACGGACCATGCCGCTTCCACCCCCTGGGCAAAGGTGAGGCTCTGACCTCTGGCCTTTGAAATAAGAGCTGAAGAAAAGCAGAGGGTGAACAGGGTGAGAGCGATACAGAAAGTACGGATTTTCAGGAAATGAATCCCTGCCCATTCCGAGGCGCGGTTAACGACCTGATAATCGACATGACGAGTACACATGAAGTTCAGTCGGCTTTCTGTATCATCGCGTGAATGAGCTGCGGCAGGATCTTCAGTATATCAGGCGAACCTGACAGTTTCCTGAACGCTGCCCACGATCACGACATCGAACTGTTCGGCCATTTCCCGGCTAAGAGCCTGTTTGGAAAATCGATCTGATGTGATTCAAGCTCTGGATGTGGACGCCAGAGCAGAGGGGCCGGATGGCCAGGATCACCCGTAAGACGAAACGCTACCCGTCTGACATGACAGACGAGGAATGGGAGCGGATCGTGCCATTGATGCCAGGTCCTGAACGTCGTGGCCGCCCACGAGAGGTTGAATTCCGTGAGGTGATCAATGCGGTGCGCTATCTCGTTCGTTCAGGCTGCGGTTGGCGGATGCTGCCGATCCACTTTGGGCACTGGCGCACGGTCTATGGCTGGTTTCGTGAGCTGGCGCGACGGTTCCTGTTCCAGACCATCCATGACGTTGAACTGATGCTCGACCGGGAGCAGGCAGGCCGCGAGGCCAGTCCGACAGCAGCGGTGATCGACAGCCAGAGCATCAAGGCGCCTCATGCCAGGACAAGGGGTTACGATGCCGGCAAAAAAGTCGTCGGACGCAAGCGGCATATCGCCGTCGACACGGACGGGCGCCTTCTGATGGTCAACCTGACTCCGGCCGACATCTCCGACAGTGCCGGCGCTCAGATGATCCTGGATGCGATCCGCAGGCGTTGGCCGTGGGTGAAGCATCTGTTCGCCGATGGCGCCTATAACCGCTTGAAGTTGATGGACAAGGCGACTTATCTGGATTTCATCGTCGAGATTATCCGCCGCCATGACGGAGCAAAGGGCTTCGAGGTGTTGCCGCGACGCTGGGTGGTCGAGAGGACCTTTGGCTGGATGACCCGCTGGCGCCGGCTCGTGCGTGATTACGAGCGCCGCGTCGACGTGTCACAGGCCATGCGTCGCCATGGGCGCCAATCTCATGCGCAGAAATGCTCACCCGTGATTTTCCAAACAGGCTCTTAGAGCCCTTTTGGAAATTCGCTGTGATAGGTTTTCAAGAGGTTTTGAGCGTGATTCAACGGCAGGATGTGGACGCCAGCCCAACGAGGCTGCATGGCCAGCATTACGCGCAAGACGAAACGCTATCCGTCTGATCTGACAGATGAGGAATGGGAGCGCATAGCGCCTCTGATGCCCCCTGCGAACCGGCGTGGCCGGAAACGGACAACCGATTTCCGTGAGATCATCAACGCGTTGCGCTATCTCGTGCGCTCAGGCTGCGGCTGGGAGATGCTTCCGGTTCATTTTGGCCCATGGCAAACGGTTTACTGGTGGTTCCACAGGCTGATGCGCCGTTTCCTGTTCCAGACCATTCATGATGTCTGTTTGATGCTCGATCGTGAAGCGGCAGGACGCGAAGCCAGTCCATCGGGTGGTGTCATTGATAGCCAGAGTATCAAGGCACCCCACGCAAAGACACATGGTTATGACGCAGGCAAGAAGATCGTTGGTCGCAAGCGGCACATTGCCGTCGATACGGCTGGCCGACTGCTTCTGGTCAGACTGACACCTGCCGATATTTCGGATAGTGCGGGCGGACAGATGATCCTTGATGCCATTCGTAAACGCTGGCCGTGGGTGAAGCACCTGTTCGCAGATGGGGCCTATGACCGCTTGCAGTTGATGGACAAAGCCGCCTTTCTCGACTTCACAGTCGAGGTCATCCGGCGGTCAGATACAGCAAAAGGGTTTGAAATCCTGCCGCGTCGGTGGGTTGTGGAACGGACCTTCGGCTGGATGATCCGCTGGCGTCGCCTTGTGAAGGACTACGAACAGCGGATCGACGTCGCAGAGGCCATGATCCACATCGCCATGGGAAGCCTCATGTTACGCAGAAACGCTCATCCCTGAATTGCCAAAAGGGCTCTCACAGCTTTTCAGGCAGGCGGTGTTCTGATCTGCGCTCGCTGTAGCGATCGACAAGGTAGTCGGCCCGGTCCCGCAGCAGCCAGGTGAACTTCATCAGTTCCTCCATGACATCCACCATCCGGTCATAAAGGGGAGACGGTTTCATCCGATCATCGTCACCGAACTGGGTATAGGCCATCGGCACGCTGGACTGATTGGGGACGGTGAACATCCGCATCCATCGTCCCAGCACCCGCAGGGCGTTGACGGAATTGAAGCTCTGCGAGCCGCCCGAAACCTGCATGACCGCTAGCGTGCGACCTTGCGTCGGGCGGATCGATCCTTCGGTCAGAGGCAACCAGTCGATCTGGTTCTTGAATACTGCCGTCATGTTCCCGTGGCGTTCGGGGCTGCACCAGACCTGGCCTTCCGACCAGATCGAGAGTTCCCGCAGTTCCTGAACCTTGGGATGCGTAGGCGGCACGGAATCCGCAACCGGCAGGCCAGTCGGGTCGAACACCCGTGTCTCGGCCCCCAGTACCTTCAGGATGCGTTCGGCCTCCAGAACCAGCAGACGGCTGAACGAGCGCGGCCGCAGCGAGCCATACAGCAGCAGGATGCGTGGCGGGTGGTCAACCCGTGGTTGCGGTTCCAATCGTGCGAGATCGACCGGTTCGAGATACTCCGGGTGCAGGGCGGGCATTTCCGGCTTGGACATGGTTCCATCAGATCCTTCGGTCTTGTCAGGGATGGCTGATCAGGGGCAGCCACAAGGCCAGTGCGGCAAGTGTGACCAGCAGGACGGGTGGCGTGATCACCAGACCCACCGTCATGTATTGCCCCCAAGTGACCCGACGGTTTTTGGATGCCAGCACATGCAGCCACAGCAGGGTGGCGAGACTGCCGATCGGGGTAAATTTCGGCCCGAGGTCACAGCCAATGACGTTGGCGTAAACCATCAGGTCGCGGGTCAGAGGCGTGATGTCGTGCGCCTGCTGGATCGCGAGCGCGCCGATCAGAACACCGGGCATGTTGTTCATGATGGACGATAGAACAGCCGCCAGAAAGCCGGTGCCGATGGTGGCCGTGAACGTCCCCTGATGACCGAGCCAGACCAGTACCACTGCGAGATGATCGGTCAGCCCGGCATTGCGCAGCCCGTAGACCACCAGATACATCCCCAGCGAGAAGAACACGATCTGCCACGGCGCGCCCCGCAGCACGCGGCTGACGGGAATGACCTTTCCATATCCGGCAACTGCCAGCAGGGTACTGACAGCCAGGCAAGCCACGATACAGACCGGGATATGAAACGGCGCCGTCAGGAAATAGGCCGCCAGCACCAGGGCCAGCAGCGGAAAAGCCGCGCGGAACACATGTCGGTCACGAATAGCCGTGACAGGTGCAGGCAGTTCAGAGACGGGATAGGTCTGGGGCACCTGCCGCCGGTAATAGAGCCACAGCACGGCAAGTGTCGCGCCAAGGGCGGCCAGATCGACGGGGACCATGATCGCGGCGTAGCGGTCAAAGGGAATGTCGAAGAAATTGGCGCTGACGATGTTCACCAGATTGGAAGTCACCAGCGGCAGGCTGGTGGTATCCGCGACAAAGCCGGTCGCGATGATGAAGGCCAGCGCCGCGCCATGGTTCAGGCGGAGTTGTGTGAGGATGGCAATGACGATGGGCGTGAGCAGCAAGGCCGCACCATCATTGGCGAACACGGCCGCGATGGCCGCCCCCAGCAGCACGATCAGCGGAAACAGCGTCCGGCCTCGCCCTTTGCCCCAGCGCACGACATGCAGGGCCGCCCAGTGGAAGAACCCGGCCTCATCCAGAAGCAACGAGATGACGATCAGCGCGATGAAGGTAAAGGTCGCATCCCAGACGATGTGCCAGACGACCGGGATGTCGTGCCAGTGGATCACACCGGTCGCCAGAGCCACGGCGGCACCGGCCATCGCACTCCAGCCAATACCGAGGCTACGAGGCTGCCAGATGACGAAAACCAGTGTTGCAATGAAAATGGCGAGGGCCAGCATCAGACGATCCGCTTTCCGACCTCATCCACGATCTTCTAGCCGTCCTCCCTGGCAAAGGCACCCTTCTGCGGCGCGGGAAGAAGGTCCAGCACCGTTTCGGACGGACGGCAGAGCGCAACGCCGAGCGGGGTGCCGACGATGGGCCGGTTGATCAGGATCGGGTGTGCGATCATGGCGTCGATCAGCGTATCATCGCTCAGGGCCGGGTTGTCGAGGCCGAGTTCATGAAAGGGCGTGCCCTTTTCCCGCAGGACCGCGCGCACCGGAACCCCCATACGGGCGATCAGATCAACCAGTTCGGCTCGGCTCGGTGGGGTTTTCAGATATTCGATGATCCGGGGCTCCTCGCCGCTGTTGCGGATCAGTGCCAGCACGTTGCGCGACGTGCCGCAGGCCGGGTTGTGGTAGATCGTGATGGTCATGGGCAGGATTCCGGGCTCGGGCAGCAGGAAGACAGGTTCGCGATCAGGGGTGCGCAGAGTTCGGGGCTGCCCGCACAGCAGTCCCTGACGAGGAAAAGCATCAGGTCGCGCAGGCGCGGAAGACACGCGCGATAGACGATCAGCCGACTGTGGCGCTGCGAGGTCAGCAGGCCAGCGCGCGTCAGGGTGGCGAGATGGGCCGAGATCGTGTTCTGCGGGACATCGAGGTGCCGCGCGACGTCCCCGGCGGGCAGCCCGTCCGGTTCGTGGCGCACCAGCAGGCGGAAGATCTCCAGCCGCGTGGACTGGGACAGCGCATTGAGGGCCGAGAGTGCGGATTCTGTATCCATAAATCGACGATCACGGATATATGGGATGAAGTCAAGACTACCTAGGACATGCCTCGTTCAGAGCTTGGAACGCGGCTTCACACGCCGAACAGGCGGCCGATTCCGCCCGTGACGATCATTGCCACAATACCCCAGAACGTCACACGCAGTGCTGGGCGCAGAGGCGCCGCACCGCCAGCAATCGCACCAACGACGCCCAGAACAGCGAGAACTACGACGGACGTCAGGGACACGCCCCAGGACACCCAGGCCACGGGGGTCAGAACAGCTGCCAGCACGGGCAGTAATGCTCCGGATGAAAAGGCGGTTGCTGAGGCGAATGCCGCCTGTATGGGTCTTGCCGCCGTGGCCTCGGACAAACCCAGTTCATCCCTTGCATGGGCACCGAGCGCATCATGCTTCATGAGGGCGACGGCGACCTTGCGCGAGAGGTCTTCATCCAGCCCTCTCTTCTGATAGATCCCGGCCAGTTCGGTGACTTCGCCCTCCCAGTCCGTGACCAGTTCCTGTTTCTCGCGGGCGATGTCGGCGTGTTCGGAATCGGCCTGGGAACTGACCGAGACATACTCGCCCGCCGCCATGGACAGGGCGCCCGCGACAAGCGCGGACAGTCCCGCGACGAGAATGCTGCCGCGTGTCGCATGAGAACTGGCAACGCCGACGATGAGGCTGCCGGTCGACAGCGTTCCGTCATTGGCGCCGAGAACAGCCGCACGCAGCCATCCCAGTTTCTCGACGGCATGACGTTCGGCCAAAGGATGGAGACGCGACATAAGATGACCTGCTGCTTCTGGTGAATACAAATAAAGGTTAAGATGCATCATTTGCCGCGACAACAGATATTTCATTCTGATATTGCGAGTTATTTTCAATATTATTTATGTTTTAGGAAAATCTGTTCTGTTCAGAATCCTGTCAGGTAAGCATGATACGGAAGTGGATTCAGGGTTCTTTTTTGCCGAGACGTATATGCCTTATTCAACGCCGGACATCACGGATAGCCTGCTGCGTTACGACAGGCCGACGATCATCCTTCACTGGATGACGGCCTTTCTGGTGCTGCTTCAGTTTGCTCTTGGCGAAACCTGGAACTGGCCAACAAAACCCGTCCATCATCTGATGGTGGTCGCGCATCTGACAGTCGGCATCCTGCTGACTGCAATCATGGCGTTCCGCATTGTCTGGCGTCTGACGAAAGGCCGGCATCTGTCGGACCTTCTCGTGCCTGTGGACCGGGTATTCGCCCTTGGAGCAGAGTACACGCTCTATGTGCTGCTTCTGGCGGAAATCTTGCTGGGCTATCTCTGGCGATGGGGTGCCGGGCAGACGATGAGTTTTTTCGGCTTCCTGATTCCATCCCCCTTTGCGCGGTTCCCGGCGGAAACCGTGACGTGGTTTCAGACGCTACATTACTGGAACGCCTGGCTGATTATGGGTCTTGCGACAGGCCATGGCGCGGCGGCGCTTTTTCATCAGTTTGTCCTGAAAGACAAAGTGCTTGGACGCATGCTGCCGCGGGGTTCCTCACTCAGTCAGTGATTGCGATCGGGAACCTATCTGATTTTCATGATTGAGCAGCATCGTGATGCCGGATCGCCAACAACGTCAGCTTTTTTCGACTTCCGTTGTACAACAGACGTTCCGCTGCCCCCCCCTTAGCGGACTTTCATTGCCTCATCTGCCCATAGGGCAATCTTACTTGCGGAGGGATTTTCAAGGTTCTCCGCTGCCTCAGCAGCGCTCGCTGCAAGACGATGCATCGTTACTGTCCAGGGGGCGTCTTCCGCTTCGTTCGGGAGGGCGGCGTTGATATACGCGCAGGCATCCACGAACTGCCTCAGTCCCTCGACGAACAGGGCTTCACAACCGGCCATGCTGCAGTCTTGCCGGTGATCAGTCATGCTGCGGTTTCCACGGGTCGAGGAGTGCCACTCCGGAATGCCGGAAATCATCCGTGTTCCGTGTCACGACCGTCATGCCATGTACCAGGCCGGTCGCGGCGATGAGGGTGTCGCGCTCCGGGCCCGGATCCGGAACATGCAGGTGAGCGCAGCGGCGGGCGACCGCCAGATCGATGGGAAGTACCCGCTTCGAAAACTCGGGTAGAACGTAGTTCTCCAGCCAGTTCCGCAGAACGCTTCCCTGGGCGGGATCCCTGCGCTCGATCCGCATGACACCGACATCCAGCTCCATGACGGTGATGGCAGACAGGAAAAGGGTCTCGGCCTCCACCTGCTCTGCCCATCTGGCGACATTAGGGTCGGCCCTGCCCGCCCGCACCTTTCGCAGTTCGGAAACAACATTCGTGTCCAGCAGGAACATCAGCCCAAGTCCGCGGGACGCAGGCCGAGGATCATGGGCGTCGGATCGAACTCGATGTCTTCCGCACCAGGCAGGGCGAGTGCATCCGCGATCTTTCGCGGTCTGTGGGTCAGCCGGCGATAGTCGTCGATACTCAGCAGAACATGGGCCGGCCTGCCGCGGTCGGTGATGAAGACAGGCCCCTCAACGGCAGCCTTTTTCGCCCGGGACGTGTCCTGGTTGAACTCACGACTGGAAAATGTGGTGACAGTCATCTCGGGAGCCTCCTGTTTCTTATGTAGCGACATTACTACAATGAAGCAGGCAGCGCCACAGAAATCGGGCTCTTCCGGTCTGCACTCACAAACGGGCCAGCCAGTGTCCTTCACAGGGCAGGTGCCCGATCTGGAGCTGACATTCTGAACGGAGAAAGCCGATGAACACGATGGAGCATGGTGGTGCAATGGCAGTCGAGCGTGTGAAACGCCTCGTGGCGGAGGCGCGCTGCCGCACGGCCTCTTCGAAAAGTCTGCGGCCGGAGGATAGTTCTGCTGACGCGACTGAGGGAAACGCGAGCGTGGCCCCAACGCGGGAGAATGATCCGGGGTCGTCCCGTCAGCAATGACGGGATATATCCCGAGCGCCTCGACATTCCCTCTTTCCACGACGGCCGCGTGGCCGTGCCTTTTGTAGTGATTGCCTTGACGACACTCATTCCTCTTTGCGTCCCGTTTGAGCGCCGTAAGGAAGCAGCCCGGGGCGGTGCCACGTTCAACGGGGAGCAGAAGTGCTGGATGGCGCACCGGGACAAGCTCGACGCTCTATTGCCTTTCGTGCCTTACCGGTATCGGCCGGACCGCAAGCCTCCCTACATCCGTCCGTGGATGGTGCCCCAGGCTCTGTGGGGCTTTAATCTGCGCGCCTTCCTGGCGCCCGAAGACTGGAACCGGATCCGGAAGGATGCCTATGCGCGCTCCGGGTCCCGCTGCCGGGTGTGCGGAGGACGAGGACCTCAATGGCCGGTCGAAGCTGACGAAGGGTGGGCGTATGACGACGAGCGGCGGATCCAGACCCTCAAAGGGGTGATTTCCCTCTGCCCTGACTGCCATGGCGTGCGTCACTGGGGGAAGACCATGGCCGAGGGCAGGCAGGATGCCGCTTTGGCCTGGATGGCAGAGGTGAATGGCTGGAGCCACTCCGAAGCGGCGCGGTGCGGAGACCAGGCCATGAAGCAGTGGCATACGCGCAGCCGCCATACCGACTGGCAGTGCGACATCTCCTGGGCCATCAGAACCTACAGTGTTGTGCCGATCAGGGACGGCGAAACGCTGGCCCGCGAGCTGAACCGGAAATTCGTGCGGCAGGCGCAGACGCGCGTTGGCATCAGGGCCGGGCATGTTACGCACATTGAACATCTGATCGGTGAGCGATAGGAAGCAGCCCCCTTCCCCCGCCGGCTGAAGGCCCGTCGCATTCCAGACGGCTGCCTGATCTGACCCGTTACAGGCCCAGAGGCGGGACCCCGGCCCGATACAGTCCTTCGAACAGATCCCCAAGCGCCAGGCGCCGTCGGAAGGTCAGGCGTCGTTGAGCCAGATGATACATCCGGTCGTGCAGCAGATGGCAGCGCTGACAGAGGGCACGCAGATTGTGCAGCCGGTTGCTGGTGGGATCATGATTCAGATGGGCCGCTGCCAGAACCACCTTCGTCTGTCGTATTTGCAGGTGCTCGATCAGGTCCGGAGGCGAGATGCGCCTGCCCCGGCCATTGAACCAGTGCCCCGTCTCCGGATGCTTCCACCGGCCACCCGGCAGCACCTGAAGGTGATGTCCATGCGGCCGGCCGCAGCGCTGACAGACACCCCCTGCCCGCTCGAACCGCACCTGTCGGCTCAGTTCAGGCCAGTTAGAGGGGTAAAGCGGCTTCAGTTCCGGTCGGATCGGCATTCAGTCTTCGTTAACACATTTCCGGCCTGCGTTGGACAGTGTTTGTTCTCCTCTCTGCCCTACCCCGGCTTCGTGCTATCAGAAGTCAGGTTCTGGTTTCGCGGAGGCGTTCATGCTCAGCCATCTTCACATCGCAGGCTCGGCAAAGGCTGCCCGTGAGGCCGTCCTGGACCGGCTGGACCAGAAGACCCGGCAGCAGCTTCCTGCCGGCGATCTGACAGAAGCGGTGGCCCTTCTCTCGACCGGTCGCTTCTCCCCTCATCTCTCTCTGGTCATTCGCGGCATCGAATACCGCGACAACGAATTTGCCGAAGACACGGTCCTGTCCACCGATGTTGAGACGGCAGAGGAGGCACTGGCCATCGCCAGTGCCCATCTGACCGCCCTGCCCTCCGGGCACGAACTGGCGATTGCTCTGGATCTCGAACCCGAACCGGTGTTCGTCGCCTGGCTCAGGCCGAAGGCCGCCAGGCGGCGCAAAGCGGGATCGCAGACAGCCACGCTGGCCTCTCCTCTGGGTCAGCAGTCTGGCGCGGTCCTGCAGTGGTTCGATGCCCTGACTGACGAGGCCCTGCCCGACTATGACGGGACGCTGGTGACGGCGGAGCGCGCCTCAAAGACCTATTCCCGCGCCGCGAAGGCACTGAACACACGTCGCACCTATCGATCGGCCGTGCGCTCCTGGTGCGCATGGGCGGCAGGACATGGGCTCCCTGCCCTGCCCGCCCGCAGCGAGGATGTCGCCGCCTATCTGGCTGATCTTGCGCTGCAGAAGAAGCGACCCGCGACGGTGGATCTGCACCGTGCCGCACTGCGCTATCTGCACCATGTTGCCCACGTTCCCGTCCCGACCTCCCATGCCCTTGTGTCTGAAACGGTTGCAGGCATTCGCAGGACGTCAACGGAAAGCGCGTCCCGTCAGGTCAAGGGGCTGACCTGGGATCTGCTGAGCGAGGTCATCGAGCAGATCGATACGGATGATCTGGTGGGCGTTCGGGACAAGGCCATTCTTCTGCTCGGCTTTGCTGGCGCCCTCCGACGGTCCGAAGTGGCGGCGCTGTGCCTGGAGAATGTGGCGCTCGATGATGACGGGATGCGGATCCGGCTGGACCGCTCAAAGGGCGATCGCACCAGTCAGGGTGTCGAGGTGGCGATCCCGAGGGGGATTACCGGTCTCTGCCCGGTTCGGGCGTATGAGGCGTGGCTACGCGCGGCCAGACTGAAAGAAGCCAAGGGACCGGTTTTCCGGCGCGTGTGGCTTCCGCCAGCCGCCGAGGCCGGTCAGCCCCCTGCCCTGCCCGCCATGGGTTCAGAGGCGCTGTCTGACAGGTCTGTGGCCCGCATCATTCAGAAGCGCTGCCTCGATGCGGGACTGACAGGCGATTTCAGCGGGCACAGCCTGCGACGCGGCGCGATCACCACAGGAGCTCGTGACGGCACGGATCTGGTCTCGCTCAAGCGTTTCTCCCGCCACCAGACCTTCGGCGTGGTGGAGAAATATATCGAGGTCGAGGACGCCATGACCAAGCATCCAGGGCGCAGCCGGTTTTGAAAGAGTCGCCCACATGGGCCTGTGCACTTTTGAAGCCCCGCTTATCTAGCTCCCTCTCCTCTTCGGCTTATTCTGCTCCGTTGAGTAGGCCTAGTAGATGACGGACAAAGTCTTCAGTGTTTGGGAATGCCTGAGCTTGCTCTAAAAATTGAGCCTTAGTTTCGGGACGAAGCTTGATGTTTAGTTGTGCTGTCCGCCCGCTTTTTCTCAGGGAACGGCCGTCAATGTGTATCTTATCTGACCTGCCTGTGAAGCCCGCCTGTGCAGCGTCCGCAATCGCGGCCGAGGTTGTACTCTTATCGATTTTCGGGCGGCGTGGCGTAATTGAGTCAACAGCTGCACCGAAATCGATTCTAGCCGCCTTCCGTGGTTCATCCATCGTCACTTACTCCGTCTCAAGCGTGCTGTTTGGCAGTTTGTACGAGCACGTCCCGAACCTCTGTTGCGAATGCTTCAGCGTTCTCAATAGCTACAGCCGGGTTGCGCACTTCCTTAGGTGACAGATCGTAAATTGTGCCACCCAGGCGAAATGGTGCTTTAAATGCAGACCTCTCGACCAAGGAAGTACCCATCATGGGAATACCGTTTTCATCGAGCTGCTGTTTGATTTCGCGCATGCCCTTGTCAGTAATAATCGGAGATGTTTGTGCGAAGAATACTCGAAACGGTATAGTTCGTTTGAATACGGTTTCTTGCCTCTTGATGAGCTTGATGATGCTGGCAGCCTCGTCCGCATCTAATTGACTTCCCTTCATAGGGATTAGCGCAAGATCGGCCCGCCCTAAGCCAACACTGACCTCGACGTTCTTGCTTCCTTCGAGATCGACAATCACGAAAGGATCAGACGCGTTGTCGACGACCTCCGCAACGTCACTTCCCAAAGCAGATACCACCGTTAGGGCGGCAGGCACCGCATCTGGAAACCTTTCTGCCCATCGGCAGAGAGGAGCATTGGGATCAGCGTCGACCACTGTTGTTTTCACTTCATTAGCGGCAAGCACGGAGGCCAGTGTCAATGCAGAAGTCGTTTTACCCACGCCACCTTTGCTGCTCGCAAACACAATGATCGGCATTTTTGTTTCCTTCCAGAGATCGTGCCTTAGCCGGAACTAAGCCTGTGAACCAATCTAGATAGATACGCTACCCGCTACCGTCAAGATACCTGCTATCCAATAAGTAGCGAATATCCAAAAGATAGCAGATATCTCAATGGTAGCGGGTAGCGATGTGGAGGGCATGAAAGCCGGAAGACTTTCCCGTTCCTGCAGCAATCTGCTGGTAGTGGCTACCCAATGTAGCCGGGTAGCGGGTAGCGACGTGGAACGGCATGGAAGCCGGAAGACCCTCCCGTTCCTGCAGCAATCTGCTGGTAGCGGCTACCCAATGTAGCCGGGTAGCGGGTAGCGACGTGGAACGGCATGGAAGCCGGAAGACCCTCCCGTTCCTGCAGCAATCTGCTGGTAGCGGCTACCCAATGTAGTCGGGTAGCGGGTAGCGACGTGGAGCGGCATGGAAGCCGGAAGACCCTCCCGTTCCTGCAGCAATCTGCGGGTAGCGGCTACCCATTATAGCCGGGTAGCGGGTAGCGACGTGGAACGGCATGGAAGCCGGAAGACCCTCCCGTTCCTGCAGCAATCTGCGGGTAGCGGCTACCCAATGTAGTCGGGTGGTGGGTAGCGACGTGGAGCGGCATGGAAGCCAGAAGACCCTCCCGTCCCTGCACCAATCTGCGGGTAGCGGCTATCCATTATAATCGAGTAGCGGCTACCCAAGCCTCTTGGCTACTGCCCAACGTCGCGGGCTCTTTCCCTATGTGGGCGGCGAGAAGGAAAGAAGAACTGTAGAAGGGAAGGCAAAATAAGGCACTGCCTATCAATCGCCCTCGATGCAACAGGTGGGTCAGCGTCCGTCCTCCCCATGCTCGCCAGCTGCGCCGGCTGTGCGTGAGTGCGGATGACTCAGATCCTGCCGCTGCGCGGCACTGTTGCACCGCGGGCGATCGATAGGCCGTCGCAAGGATGTTCAAAAACCAGAAATGGATCGAGCATCATGCGCCGCTACCAGTTCCCCTATGTTCCAGCGCCTCGCGGTCGGCCGCCTTTGCGGTGGACTGATACCCAGGAGCCCATGTCCTGCCGTCGGTGCAACGCGCACTGGGAAGAGGGCGACCCGGCCCTGACCATCGCCTGCACGGGCTGTCACGCGCCTGCACATGAGCCGTGCCGCCGTGGATCGGGTGGCAACGAGCAGGTCTGTGCCTGCCGGGACGAGGCGGCCGTGCAGCTTGGACTTCTCTCACGCTGTGAAGGCCTGAGCTGGGATAACCGGCATGTAAAGCCACTCATGCTCCGGGCCGCTCCTGTCCCCACCGCCCTGATGTGTCGCTCTGTCCGGACAGGTGCTCCTGTCAGCAGGTTTGTGCCATGACGCCGGATCTGACCTCCTATGACAGCATCATCGTGGCCGTCTCGGGCGGGAAAGACGGCACCGCCTGCCTCCTTGCCCTCCTTGAAGCCGGTGCTCCGAAGGACCGCCTGGAACTGTGGCACCACGAGGTGGACGGGCAGGGGCCATCCTTCATGGACTGGCCCTCCACCTCGCCCTATGTGAGCGCGTTGGCGCAGGATTTCGGGCTGCCGCTCTATCGCTCCTGGCGAGAGGGCGGCTTCGAGCGGGAGATGCTCCGCAACGCTGCCCCGACGGCGCCTGTCCTTTTCGAAAGCCCTGACGGGCTGATCCGTACAGGAGGGCAGGGGCCAAACGGCACACGTCTGCGGTTTCCTCAGGTCTGGGACAGTCTGAAGCGCTGGAACGTGATGCCGGCGCTGCCATACCGCATCGGCTTTTCCAGGCTGTCCTGTGCCACCTGTATTTTTGGCGATGCGCGGCAGTTTGCAACGATCCGCTGGCTCGATCCTGCCCGCTTTGAGCGCCTCGTACAGTACGAGCAGCAGTTCGGCTGCACCATCAAGCGGACCGTCTCCCTGGAGCAGTTCGCGGAGCAGGACAGGCCGTATGACGCTGCCCTGTCAGCGCCCGATCTGGCCCGCGCGTGCCTGTCGTCGCGGCCGATCCCGACCGTCCTCACACCAGCCTGGGAGCTACCGGCCGGAGCGTTCGGGCAGGGGGCAGGGCCGACTTAGAAAAAAGTAGAAAAAACAGACGGTTGAAAAAGGAAAAGGAGGGGAGGGGGCAGCACAGGCCAGCCCGCCCCGCAAGAGGTGGGTCCGGCCGTGTCCTCGCTACGCTGCGGGCCGGGCGGTCCCGACGCTGCGCGTCGCTCTGGCAGGTCGCGCTGTCCTGCGCTCGCCGGAGAGGGTCAGGAAAGGAAATAAAGACGATGTCAGAGACCCTCGAACGCCCCGCACAGGCCACGGCCTTTGAACCCAGACAGGCTCACAAGGAAGGCTGGACGCTCCTCGAAGGATGCGGACCCGAGAACGACGAGACGCATCTGGTGGGTCTGCATTGCAGCGATCCGCAAGCCTGGTGGCGCGTGGCGACGAAGGCACGGGAAGGGTCGGCCTACCACTGTGACGCGCTGGCCCGCCTGTCCGAGGGCGAGTGTGAGCAGATCCGCCTGCGCTTTGGTCCCCTCTGACCCCGAACTGATCCGGGAGGCCTGACGCCTCTCTCCCCGCACTGATCCTGTTTTCCGGCCCCCCGGTCTGCCTCCGTGCAGCACCGGGCGCTGCCGCTTGTCCGGAGTTTTTCCATGTCCACGTCCCAACTGAGCTTTTTCGATACCTCAGCACTCGGCGGCAGCCAGTCCAATCTGTACTGGGGCGAGCTTCCGGGAGACCGCGCCCTTGAGGAAGCCGCCGCTGCGGCCCAACAGGGGGCAAAAGCCCCGGCCCCGATCCCCGCTGTCCTGCCGAAGGTGGACTTTGCCCTGGCCGGAACGCGTGGTCTCGCCCAGGGCTGGAAAGAGCGTGCGCGAGACAATCTTGCGGCGATCCGCCTTCTGGCCACGCTTGAAGCCGAAGACCGCAACGCCAGCCCCGACGAGCAGGCCGTCCTTGCCCGTTTCACAGGGTTCGGGGCCGGAGAGCTGGCCAACAGCCTGTTCCCGCGTGCGGGAGAGACCTTCCGGGCAGGGTGGGAAGAGATCGGCAGCCAGCTTGAGGAACTGACCAGCCAGCAGGAGCGGGCGGGTCTGGCACGGGCGACACAGTACGCCCATTACACGCCCGAGCTGATCGTCCATGCGATGTGGGATCTGGCGGCGCAGATGGGCTTCCGGGGTGGACGCGCTCTGGAGCCGGGCTGTGGCACAGGGCTTTTCATGGCGAGCGTGCCCCCGAAGCTGGCCCCGAAAACCGCGTGGACCGCAATCGAGAACGATCCGCTGACGGCCCGGATCACGCGCAAGCTGTTTCCGAACCAGTGGGTCCGGTCCGAGGATTTCACGACGGCCAAGCTGGCGGAACGCTACGATCTGGTCATCGGCAACCCGCCCTTCAGCAACCGCACGGTTCGAGGCACGGACGAGCTGGGCCGCCTTGGCCTGTCCCTGCATGACTACTTCATCGCCCGGTCCATCTCCCGTCTGCGTCCCGGAGCGCTGGCGATGTTCGTCACGTCGCGGTGGACGATGGACAAGTCCGATGCTGGCGCACGGCGCACAATATTCGAGACAGCCGATTTCGTGGGCGGCGCACGCCTGCCAGCGGGTGCCATGCGCGACGATGCCGGAACCGATGTCGTGGTGGACGTGCTCGTATTCCGCCGCCGCGCACCGGGCGAGGATGCAGGCGATGCCACCTGGCTGGACGTGGCTGCGCTGGAGGACACCGATCAGGGCGAAGGCCCGCTGCGGATCAACCGCTACTTCGCGGAAAACGGCCAGCAGGTTCTCGGCCGGCACGACTGGACGAGCGGTCAGTTCGGACCCGAATACACCTGCAAGGCCAATCCGCTCCAGATGCTGGACGAGGCCCTGCCACTGGCCCTTGGCCGTCTCTCTTCGCTAGCCCGCTTCCCCGTCCCGCAGACACTCGATGTCGCGGCGGTGCAGGATAACCACGCCGCCGAGATCGGAACGGCCGCAGACGGTGCCCTGCTGAAAGAGGGGAGCTACCTGCTGCACAAGGGCGCGCTGCACCAGATCATTGACGGCGAAACCGTGCTGGTGAAGGTGAAGAAAGGCGAGCAGAAGGAAGGGATCTTCCAGAAGCACGCCGCGATCATCAAGGGCCTGATTCCTGTCAGGGATGCGGCCCGGCTCGTGCTTCGGGCACAGGTGGAAAACCTGCCCTACAGCGCCCATCAGGCCGATCTCAAACGCGCGTATCAGGCCTTCGCCCGTCAGTTCGGAGCGATCAACCTCACCAACACCACAACGCGGGTGGATGAAGAGACGGGTGAGGAGAAGTCCACACAGCGGCGTCCGAACCTTCAGCCCTTCTACGATGACCCGGATGTGTGGCTGGTCAGCTCGATCGAAGAGTATGACGAGAAGGCCCAGACCGGCCGTCCGGGTCCGATCTTCAGCGAGCGCGTGATCCAGGCGCCGTCCGAGCCCGAGGTTCACGGCGCTCATGATGCGCTGGCGGTCTCCCTGCACGAGACAGGCGGCGTGGACGTCGAGCGCATGGCGGAGCTTCTGGGCCGCCCAGGTGAGGAGGTGCTCGCCGAACTCGGATCCTCGGTCTATCTCGACCCGATCCGCAGCACAGGTGGCCGTGAGGTCTGGGTGACGGCAGACGAAGCCCTGTCAGGCGCGGTTCGCACCAAGCTGGCGCAGGCCCGGGAGGCGGCCGAGCGCGACCGACGCTATCAGCGCAATGTCGCCGCCCTTGAAGAGGTCCAGCCCGAAGACCTGCGCCCGTCCGACATCACCGCCCGTCTGGGAGCCCCGTGGATCCCTGTGCCGGATGTCGAGGCTTTCGTCGCAGAGGTCATGGGGGTCCGCACGACCATTCACCACACGCTGGAGGTGGCGACCTGGAGCGTGGACAAGAGCGGGTTTTCCGGCAAGGCGGAGGCCACCTCGGTCTGGGGGACGCAGCGCCGTCATGCCGGGGATCTGCTGGACGATGCGCTTAATCAGGCCAGCCCGAAAATCTGGGACACCTGGCGCGATGTGAATGGCGAACACCGTGAACTGAATACGAAGGAGACCGAGGCCGCCAAGGAAAAGCTGGCCGCGATCAAGACCGCGTTTGAGACGTGGGTGTGGCAGGACACTGACCGCGCCGAGCGTCTGGTGCGGCTGTATAACGATGCGTTCAACAACCTTGTCCCGCGCACGTTCGACGGCTCCCACCTGAAACTGCCCGGAGCGAGCACAGCAATCAGCCTGCGCGACCATCAGAAGCGGGTGATCTGGCGGATCATCGCCAAGGGCAGCACCTACATGGCCCATGCGGTGGGGTCCGGGAAGACGTTCTCGATGTGCGCGGCCGTGATGGAGCAAAAGCGCCTCGGCCTGATTTCCAAGGGCATGATCGTGGTGCCCGGGCACTGCCTTGCGCAGATGGCGCGTGAGTTCATGATGCTCTACCCGAACGCCCAGATCCTCGTGGCGGACGAGACCAACTTCGTGAAGGACAAGCGCCAGCGGTTCCTGGCCCGGGCGGCTACGGGGAACTGGGACGCCATTGTCATCACGCATGACGCCTTCAAGTTCGTGCCGGTCGAGAGCGCCTTTGAGCAGGAAATGGTCGAGGACCAGATTGCGTCCTACGAAAGCCTTCTGGAGAACGTGAACCGCGATGACCGCCTGTCGCGCAAGCGCATCGAGCGCCTGAAGGAGGGAATGGAAGCCAAGCTGAAGGCCCTGTCCAGCCGCAAGGATGACATGGTGCATCTCGGCGAGATCGGGGTGGACCAGATCCTCGTGGATGAGGCGCAGCAGTTCCGCAAACTGTCTTTCGGCACGAACCAGTCCGATCTGAAGGGGATCGACCCGAACGGCAGCCAGCGCGCCTGGGATCTGTTCGTCAAAACGCGCTACCTCGCCAAGCGTAATCCCGAGCGCGTGCTGGTGATGGCGTCAGGCTCGCCGATTACCAACACCCTGGGCGAGATGTTCTCGATCCAGCGGTTCATGGACCTGCCAGCCCTTGTCGAGCGTGGCCTGCACGAGTTCGACGCCTGGGCCGCAAGTTTTGGCGAGACCCGCACGGAACTGGAGCTTCAGCCGAGCGGTCTTTACAAGCCTGTCACGCGGTTCTCCGAGTTCGTGAATGTTGCCGACCTGATGGCGATGTATCGCGACTTTGCCGACGTCGTGCAGCAGGACGACCTGCGACGCTACGTGAAATTGCCCGAGATTGCGGGCGGCAGGCGTGAGATCGTCGTGGCCGATAGCGGGGACGCCTTCCGAGAATATCAGAAGACGCTTGCCGAGCGGATCAAGACGATTGAAGAGCGCACGGGCAAGCCCCAGAAGGGTGACGACATCTTGCTGTCCGTCATCACCGATGCCCGGCACGCGGCCATCGACCTGCGTTTCGTGCGGAACTGGGCGGATAACGACAACAGCAACAAGCTGAACGTCATGATCCGCAAGGTCTTCCGGATCTGGCAGGACACGTCGGCCAACCGTTACACCGACCCCGAGACGGGACGGGCATATGACCTGCCGGGTGCCACGCAGATGATCTTCTCGGATTTGGGCACGGAATCCGCCCTGGAGACACGCGGTTTCTCGGCCTATCGCTGGATCCGCGACGAGCTGATCCGCATGGGCATCCCGCGCGAAGAGATCGCCTTCATGCAGCACTACAAGAAGAGCGCTGCCAAGCAGGGGCTCTTCCGCGACATGAACGCGGGCCGCAAGCGGATCCTGATCGGATCGTCCGCGACCATGGGAACGGGAGTGAACGCGCAGCAGAGGCTGATCGCCCTGCATCATCTCGATGTGCCCTGGCTGGTCTCGGACATCATCCAGCGTGAAGGCCGGATCGAGCGGCAGGGCAACCAGAACCCGGTCATCCGGATTTACGCCTATGCCCTGAAAGGCTCGGTGGATGCGACGAACTGGCAGATGCTGGAGCGCAAGCAGAAGTTCATTTGCCTTGCCATGTCCGGAGACCGGACGATCCGCCGTCTGGAAGATGTGGGGGCGGAAGCCGACCAGTTTGCCATGGCCAAGGCCCTTGCGTCAGGGGATGAACGCCTGATGCAAAAGGCGGGACTGGAGGCCGAGCTGGCCCGCCTGGAGCGGTTGCAGGCCGCGCATCACGACGACCAGTACAACGTCCGTCGTGCCATTGACCGTGCCGAGCGTGACCGTGAGACGGCGCAGGCCGTGATCCCGCGTCTTCAGAACGACATCGCAAAGCGTGAGCCGACGCGCGGTGAAGCGTTCAGGCTGGTGCGCAAGGATCGGGAGATGACCGAGCGTGAGAAGGCCGGTCTGTGGCTTCTCTCGCAGGCCCGTCTCGCCGCGAAGTCCGGGGAGAAAGGCAAGTGGACGTTAGGTGCGATCGGCGGTTTCGAGATCCTGTGCGAGACCTGGCGCACCCGCTTTGACGGGGAGGAGACATGGGACGCAACCCTCGGTCTTGTGCTGGACGGGCGCATCCTCGGCATGGACTTCGACCGCGAGACAAGCCCGGTCGGGCTGGTCAGCCGCATCGAGAACGCGCTGCTGCGGTTCGAGGTCGAGCTGGCGGACGCGCGCCGTCAGGTGGAAGAAGCCGAGCGCAAGCTCCCCGGCTACCGCGCCCGTGTGGGTCTGGCGTTCCCGGAGGCGGCGCTGTTGCAGGAGAAGCGCGAGGCCATGGCGGCCCTTGAGGCGGATCTGGCAGCCGATACGCAACGCCGTAACGACGCGGAAGAGGCTGAAGCAAAGGCCGCGCTCGAAGCTACGTGAAAATTGGGAAGATAGTCAGAAATGGGGGGAATGCTGAATGTCTGCTTCTCGAAATCGAAGCTGGAAAGCTGCCTCTCACACTGGAGCAGAACCCCCGTATCGAGAAAGGCAAAAGCCTCTGTTGATACCTCGAAAATTAACCTCGAAACGCTGCTTTCGACCAAGCACCTTCGAAACGCAAACCCGCGAACGAGAGAGAAAGGACGGGATTGCTCCAGAATGGCCGCAGTTCGGGCGTCACGGTGCAGCGATCGGAGCTGAACTGAACACGATGCGATCTGAACAGCCTTCTCCGAAACTCCTCCTCATTGATCGGTTCCTGGAGGTTCTGCTCGATATGCTGCTGTATCTCGGTTGCCGACAGCTTCGTCGGATCAACAAGAATCCAGCCCAGTGGACGAGTGACGTAGAACTGATTGTAGGGTGAGCACGCCAACCACGCATGGCTTGAGCAAAGGCGTGTTGTTGCCATGTTATCAGAAGGCATCTCGGTCACGTTCACACTTGTCACTGGAATGGGTCGCAGCCTCGCTACGACCCAATTGTCTGTCAGGCGCCGACGATGTTCATGCCCTGAAGGGTATGGACGTCGAAGAACGTGATGTTGTGATTGTCAGCTAGGCTGACCATCAGGTTGCCCCCCGAGAAGGACGTCCCGGTGACACCCTGCATGGTCGCACTGTCAGTGCTTCCGTTGAAGCCGTAGATCATAGAGTTGCCAAGGCTGGACCCAAAGTTCAGGTCCGCCGATGCCGCGTTCGTCAGGCTGGCCCAAAGACCGGTGCTGTCGTTTGCGGTGATGTTCATAGCCCCGGCGCCGGCCGTGATCGCAACGCTGCTTTCGTCGCCCAGCGTGATCTGGTTCGCAGCGTTGCCGCCTGTATAGGTCAGGCTCCCGCCGGACGTCTGGCTGCCGATATAGATTTCCTGCGTATAGCCGACCGACTGGCTGGCGTTGATGGTCATGGTGCCGGTGCCACCATAGAACGTGTCGAACCCTCCGGTGACGGACGCCACGTTCACGTTCGATCCGTTCATATGAATCTGGTCGTTACCAAGCGAGTTGATGGTCGACTTCTGGCCGTCAGTGCCAAGATTCAACGTGGTGTCGCGGCCGGTATAGAGGAGGTCGGTCGGACTTGCGACCTGAAGCGTCGTATGTGCGTTGCCTTGATTGTCGATCGCGTCCAGTTGTCCTGCCGGGCCCTCAGTGGTGATGTTGGTCTGGTCGGCACTGTCGTACTGGCCACCGGTGATATAGGCATCGGACGTCGTCGTATCGGATTGCGATCCCATGATCAGGTTTGTCGTACCGGCGGCCTGGATTTCTGTCAGAGGGCCGGCGAGAATCGTCGCACTGGCGCCCGCGGCACCCGTGTATTCCACCGTGCCATGGTCCCCGGCAGCGTTGTTCATGATTGTCGTAGTGGAATTCTGCCCCGCGAGAACGTTCGTATCGCCAGCATTGCCCAAAACCAGAAGGTCATTGACACCGTTCGTGTTGTCGATGGTTTCCGGTGTACCGGCAGCAGCTTCATTGCGGACCATGGCGACCGACGTGGCAGAGGTGTTGCCCGCGCCGACGATCATATCCTGGGCCTGGCTGTTACCCGCGCTGTCGAGTCCAAGGGTGTAGGACCCGAACCCGGTCGTGCCTGTATTGACGGAGACGTCGGTCTGCGGCGTAGCGGTCGGTGCCTGCCCGGTAATCGCAGGCATCAGGGTCGATGTCTGGCCGGTGCTGTTCAGGAGATCCTGGACGTACCAGCTCGCCGTCACCGGTTCGGACGATGTGCTTTCGATCGGCTGGCCACGCGCCCAGTCGTAGGATTCACCGGGCGGAGTGCCGCCATTGTCATAGGACTGTTCGATCCAGCTAAGGTCGTTATTTGCCTGGGTCGTATTGCCGGAATCCATGCTGACGATGCTGTCATAGGCGGTCATCTGCGGCCAGGACGGCGAGATGCCTTGCGCCTCGTATGTGCCCCCAGGGCTCCACTGCGAGGACTGGTAGAATGTTTCGTTCTGATAGCGCGATAGACCGAAATTGTCCTGCGTCAGCGCATTTTCGACAGCCTGCGCGTTTTCAGTCGCATAGATGCTTGTGGGCGAGACAAGACCGAAGACGGCGGCAATGTTGGTATCGGCGTCGATCGTATTGTCAATCGTTCCGTTCGGGTTGATCATTTCGACGAAATGACCTTCCTGCGCATTCCAGAGCCCCGGCGTCGACGCCGTGGTCGGACGCAGGATCGCATCCTTGATCGTCTCGGCGCCGGTCGCCCAGGTCTGGGCCTGATTGCCCTCGCCCATGGCCGAGGCGAGTTGCGATGCTGCGTTCAGCCCTTCCGCGTAGGTGACCTGCGTGAAAGTATGATAGCCGTACATGTCCTCCCAGATTGAGTAGTCAGCCGGCCCAAGCCCGTTGCTACCAATATTTTCCTGGATCCAGTTCGCGGAGTTGACCAGAGTCTGACGCACCGTCGGATCGCTGATGAAGGACTGGGCCTGCTGAGTCTGGCCCTCGCTGAGCATCTGCTCGTAATGACGGTAAGACCCGATGAGGAACAGGCCCTGAGAGTCGTTTTCCGGCGCGACGAACCCGATCGGCAGGTTCTGGTCGAATTCTCCATAGTTCGTCGAGAATGTGCCTGAAGCGTTGCCGCTATAGGTCGCATTCATGCCGTTCTGCTCGACGGACGTCATCCAGCGCCAGAACTTGTCGGCCGGTTGGGTCAGGCCTGCGTCGTCCAGACCGATCGCGGTTGCGGCGCTGTCGCGCACCCAGACCTTGTATTCATAGGACGGGTTGGTGGACGCCATGAACGAGCCGTATTCCGGGCTCTGTGCCTGCAAAATATTGATCAGACTGGAGCGATAGGCACTCTCGGCCGCAGCGCTGCTTGTAGGATCCAGTGTCTGCCCGCTGGCCGCAGTTGCAGCCTGTCCGCTTGTTTCTGTCGACCCAGCCAAATTGTAGGCCTGGTTGAGCGTGTCGTCCCATGCGGTAGCCGTCTGCTGAGTCCAGGAACTCGCGGCGGAAGCGCCGGTGGCGTCCGTCATCGGCGTCGACGACGTCGTGGACCCGACTGTGTTCGTATATTTATCGAGATTGGCGTCGAGCTGCGACAGGCTGGTGGCTGTCGACAGATAGTAGCTGAGATCGACGGTCTGGCCGGGATTCAGGGTGACATCGCTGTCGGTGGTGCCGACCGCGAGATTTGTGCCCGACGCGCCCGAACTGCTGCCGATCATCGTGCCGTTGTTCTCGAACCCGCCGATAACGCCCTGGTCCGGAGCATTCAGGGACGGATTGCCGGACGCGCCGCTCGACAGGGAATAGCTGCCGCGCACATTGACGCCGTCGACGCCTGCCGCGTGCGTGCTGTTGCTGACCTGATAGTCACCGATCGCCAGATAAAGCGGGGATTTGCCACTTCCCTGGTCCTCGGTAACGATCCATGCGTTATGCGTCGGATCCCATGTCGTGCTGCTGACTTCACCTGGGTTGATACCGGTGGCATTCATCACGTCCCAGACCAGCGGCTGGGTGCCGCTCGCATTCTGATTGGTCAGGGACAGGTTTTCGACGATGAGGTTTTCGTTCGGAACGTTGGCATAGGTTGCCTGGATCTGCACCGGCAGCGCCTGGCCGGTCGGCGAGTAGGCACCATAGTTCACATGCAGGACGCCGTTGGCATCGAACGACTCGTTGGATTTGAAATACGGCGAATAAGTCTCGGCCTGCTGGCCGGGCGTGACGTTGCGGAACCAGACGGCGTTGAAGTCGAGCTGATTGAGTTCGTCGTTGCTGCCGACATGCAGTTCGGACAGGCTCGGGCCGAAGGTCCATTGCTGCTTAGGCGCCATGCTCTCGCCTTGAACGAACGCCTGCATGTCCGTCTGATTGGAGATCGCGAGCGACTGCGCCGACGTTTCCTGGGAGGGCGATGCGCCGGCCGCGACCGTGGACGTGCCGATCTGGAAGGCGGGGCTTGCCTGAAGCTGGGCCTCGGGAACCGGCGTCAGACCGTTGGTCTCGTCGGTCGTCTGATTATTCAGCTCGATCGAATTCAAACCGGCCTTGAGATAGACCGATGCATACGCCGTCCCGGTCGAGACGCCGCCAGTCTGGTCGAATTCGACGACCCCGGGCTCGTTCTGGCCATTGATGGAAAGCTGTTCGTAAGCCGGCGCGTTCGCCGTATTCTGATAGGCAAAGCTGACCGTGTAATACCCCGCTGTCGCGGCGAGGAAATTGTATTCGACGCCCGACGGAACCGCGTTGGTCGTGGCTGGCTCCTGACCGGCCGGCATGTCGACCATACCGTTGGGGTCGTCGGTCGCGTCACCAAGCAGCGTGTAATCGGACGCTACGAATTGCTCGTCAGAGTTGTCAGCCATAACGTTTCAGCTCCATCGCGGCATGACCGGCGCTGACCCCATGTCAGGCTGTCACAAGAGTTACACTTTCATACTTTTAATGAAAATTTGACGCAAGCGGGCAAAGAAAACGTTTGGTTGCAGGGCGCGGAAAGTGCGCTTCCCATGAGCACCTTACTGACGTGTTTATCGGGCGCCTGCCGCCTAAAGCAGGATTGGGTAGGGCCAATGTCCGGAGTCGGGAATGTGATCTGGGCATCCGAACGTCCGAGACGAGGGCGGAAGCGGTCTTCTCAAGGATAGCGAGAAACGCGTCGTGCCGTAGGCAGAAGCTTCCGGAATTGTGTCAGTACGGGACGCATGAACGCGTCACTGAACTGACCGAGGGATGACGTGTGCTGCAAGTAATACGAGGTAGCGGTCGGATCCAAGTTGTATTCGTCCAACAGGATCCATTGGCGCAATTCCTGATCAAGGCCTGCTCGCTTTTTCTCGGTTGCTGGGACTTCGACTGCAATGCGTGGCCCAGAGGGTTGTTTCGTCGTCAGGGGAAGGAGCAGAACGTATTGACGATCATCACGTCCCACAAAGACTGCGGCCACGGCCGTTGGACGATTTTTGCGTCCTTCTGTTTCGCCACTCCCGCTCTGCCAATGCCAGAGATAGGGGTATCGCAGAACCATCCCGGGCCTAAAAGGCTGACTCATGGTTCTGTGCGGGTTTCCAGCAGGTAACCATCAATCGCATTTGCTACGTCGTGCACCAGATCCTGAGGCATTTCCGTAGTGGCACCGGCAGTACGCTCTGGTGCGCTTCCCACCAATGCCTCGTATTGTTCGACACTTAGCATGACCAACCGTGGTTTGCCGCGCTGATTAATTGAAATTGGCCCTTGCAGGGCGCTGGCGATGATGTCTCCGGATTTGCGGGACAAATCGCTTGTCGAGAATGTGCGCATAGCGTTCTCCTTTATTTACATAAAATACAGCATTCACGGATTTGATGCAATTTCTGAAGGAAGAGTGTTTTGAAAGGGGGAAGGACAAGAAGGAAAGGCGGGGCTGTCACGAACCAGCCAGCCGCGCAAGGCTCAGGCCGGGCGCGCTTCGCGCGGCCTTGCGCGGCTGGCTGGCCCGTGACGCGGGAGGGACATCTGAAAAATTATAGAAAGAGCGTTCCATGGCCGAGCTTCGCCGCGTTGATCCGAAAACCCTTGTGCCCAATCCGAACAATCCGCGCTCTTCCATCGGAAGTCTTGAGGAACTGCGCAAGCTGGCGCTGAATATCAAGGCGATTGGCATCCTCCATCCCCCGGCAGTCCGCGAACTGGAAGATGGACGCCTGATGATTGTGGCCGGGCACCGTCGCGCGCAGGGAGCCATCTATGCGGGCCTTCCTGAAATTGACGTGTATGTCGGTGACCAGAGCGATGACCTCGATGCACTGGCCGCCGTCAGCGAGAACTTCGTCCGTCTCGACATGACGGAGCCGGAGCAGTGGAACAGCGTCACCCGTCTGCGTGAGGAGCTTGGCTACACGGATCCGCAGGTCTGTTCGGCCCTGATGGTGACGCCGACCTATCTCAAGCGCCTGAGTCTGTTGGCCAAACTGCATCCGCCCATCCTCGATGCCATCGCTCTTGGGCGTGGACCGGATGACCGCCAGCGCAAGATCCTCGCCCAGGCGTCTTTGGAAGAGCAGCGCGACGCATGGGCGGAGACGTATGCCGAGAGCGTCGAGGACGGAGAAGACCCGGCCGAGTACCGCCTGAAGGCGAAAGATCCGAAGGACACCGTGGCCTGGGAAGCGCTCGCCCGGAACCTTGAGCAGCGGGAATGGTATGCCCGCAACGCCCGGTTCGGTGATGATCTTGCCCGCAGGCACAACATCGTCTGGATGGAGGATCTGTTTGCCGAGCCCGGAACGGACAGCCGCTATACGCTCGATGCCACGGCTTACGCCGCTGCGCAGCAGGACTGGCTGGACAATGAGCGGCCCGAACGCTCCATTGTCCTGACCACGGACGAGTACGGATACATCCGCGCCCCCGAAGGCTTCATTACCATGGGGACCTGGATGCCGACACAGGAGGGTGAGGTGATGGGTTACGGCCTCAATCCCCGGACCCTGAAGATCGTGGAAGAACGCTGCCGTCCGTCTGTTGCCTTTACACAGAGCCACGCGAACGTATCCGCAGAGCCCGAGGCCCCGAAAGAACGACCGGATGTTTCCGGGACCGGCCACAAGATGATCGGCGAGATCCGCACCGTCGCCTTGCGCGAAGCCCTCGGCGAGGTGGCCGAGACAGCCGATCCATGGGAGCTGATCGCAGCCCTCCTGCTGGCGCTGGAAGCCGAGAACGTCCGTGTGCATGGCGATGCCAGCGGAAACAACTGGTCAGAGCCAACCGCCCGCACGCTTGCGATGGCTGACCTGTTCCCCGAAGGCAGCCTTGTCCGTGACGAGACGCTGATCCGCCGCCATGCCGTCGCCGTCCTGCAAAGCATCCTGAACTGCGACGTGTCGATGCACAGCGGCAGTGGCCTGCCCGCGCAGCTCGTGGGCGTCCTGTTCGGAGCCGACCAGAAGATGCCCAGCATGGCCTTTGAGGCGTTCCTCAAATGCTACAGCAAGCCCGGCATCACCAAAGCGGTTCAGGCCGAAGGCCTTGCGCCGCAGAACACCGGCAAGGAGATGCGTGCGGTCCTTATGAACCATGTCGGGGAAGGCCACTGGCTGCCCGAGGTGGCGTCCTTTGCGCAGGCGCAGGACGTCTGGACGCAAAAGCAGAAGAAAAAACAGCAGAAGATCCGCGAGCTGGAAAGCGTGGTGGACGATGAGGACCTGGACGAGGTGCCTGAAGATGATTTCGATGGAGCAGCCGATGATGAGGCCGACCTGTCGAACGGCCCTGTCGTGCCAGTGACGGAGCCGGACTCAGAAGAGACCTTCTCTCTCGACGCGCCCGAGCCCGAGCAGTCGGAGCAAAACGAGGCCATGCAGTTCATGCGTGACCACCTCGAAATCGTGGTCGTGGCCTGAAGCAGGGAGAGGGAAAAGAAAAGGAAAGGAGGGGAGGGGCGCTGCCATCGCGCTCCGTCCGGGTCAAAAGGTGGCTCCTCACCGGCTGCGCCGCTTCCGGTGCCGGCGCACGCGCCGCTTTTGACCCGGCCCTCCCGCGCTGACGCTGGAGAAGACATCACGAAAATCCAAAGGAAAAGGATCAGACGATGTTCGTCCCCACTCTTGCTCCCATTCAGGTCGGCACCCGCGTTTATACTCACCTCTACAGCCGGGGAGCCGGAATCGTCATGGCTGTTTACGGCAAGGAAAGCCCGACCACCGTCCGGTCCCTGTCGCGTGGCGGGGCCATCGTGTCGGGCGGGAGCGCCTCCTATGACATCGTCTTTGCCTGTGGCTCGATCTCCCGTCGTCTGCCCGAGGCCATTCTGCGCGGTGTCCAGTGGCGGATCGAAGCCGACAAGAAACTGGCAAGCGCTGAGGAGATCGCCTTCCTCCGCACCCATGCCGAAGAGGTTGAGGCTGAGAAGGTGGCAGCCGAAGCGCGCGCGAAAGCCGAACATGCCGCCGAGGTCGCAGCACTCCGCGTCAATCCGGACTATGCCGATCTGGAGCAGGGCGACGACAGCAGCGGCACGCTGGCGGCCAAAAACATCCGCCGGATGCTGAAGAAGGCTTTCCCGAAGGTGAAGTTTTCCGTCCGCAAGAGCCACTACGGCAGTGTGATCGTGCGGACCGAGGAGGATCTGGACGAGACGGCGACCGAAACCCTCCAGGCCATCACGTCGCGGTTCAAGTCCGGTTACTACGACTGGCAGTCCGACTGCCACCTGACCAGAAACAGCCCTTGGCAGGATGTGTTCGGCAGCTCCGAATTTGTGAGCGACTGAGCCTCTCTTTTTTCGTCCGCCCTTCAAGGCCGCCCGCTCCGGGGCGGCCTTTTTCAGTTCAGGAGCCCTGACATGCCCGTTTTTACTGTGACGCTCAGCGAGCGCCAGCTTCTCTCCGATCGCGTCACCTTTCAGGTTGAGGCCCAGACGGCCGAGGCAGCCGGTCAGCTCGTGCTGGACGCGACGGCTGACGAGCCGAACATGAGCGGCCTGCGCTCTGTTCGCCTGCCAGACGGTCAGAACGCCGTTCTCGAACCCGAAAACGTGGACGGCAATGAGGTCTCGGTGTCCGTCCGCCCGGTCGATCAGCCGGATGCGGTGGCCACGCAGATCGGCGCGTGCTGGCATCTGGATCTCTCGGCACCTGAAGCGCGCCGCCTTCTTCCTGTCCTGACCGGTGCGGTTGTGGACGAGGACGACCCCGTCACGCGCGCGCTCTGTGCCCGCCTGGCGCGGCAGGTCGCCAATCTCGCGCAGTAGGAGACGGGAAAAGAAAAAGGGGGAAGGGGGAGAAGGAGAGGGCAGGCACCACACCGGAGCCTGTCTGGCAAAGGGTGGGTCGGCCGTGTCCTCGCTGCGCTGCGGGTCGTCCGATCCCGCTGCGTTGCAGCGCCTTTGCCAGCCAGTCTCCGCTGCGGTCGCCGGAAGAGGTCATGAAAGAAAACAGGAGAATGACATGGCCGACTTTTCCGATCTGCGTCCCCGCAACCGCACGGAATGGCTCGAACTCGCAGGGTTCGTAGCGGGCGTCGCGCTGTTCGCAGCCTTCATCGTTCTGGTGGTGGTGCTTCCCGCCTTTCTCTGACCGATCCGAGATCAGCCGCCCTCACGGGCGGCCCTGTCCTGTGTGGAGATCACCATGCCGACATACACTCTGGCTGCCATCCCTGCGGCCTCTCACGGGAGCCTCATCTCCTGTTCGTCCCCTGACCGCTACAGACAGACACGGATCGAAGCGCCTGATCTTGCCGGGATCCGGGCGGCCGTTGTCGAGTACGGCACGCGCCTGCGCGGCGACTATCCGGAGGCCTCCTTTCTTGTGTCAGTGACACCCGAGCGTGGGAGCGATCATCCCGAGGGCTTCTGCGACGCCCGCTGGAAAGGATCTCTGGGCACCGAGCAGTGGATCAGAGTGATTCCTGAAGAGACGCCGTTCAAAGCCTACCTCACTCAGGTCGAGGCGATGCTCGCCCGCGAGGTGCGGTCATGAACGGCTTGGAGCCAGCGTCCATTGCGTGCCCGTCCCTGCGGCGGCCGCCGATCGGGCCTCAGGGCCTCACCGCAACGCAGTTCAGTGACACAGCCGAGAAAGCGAAAATCGGGAACGCGCTGCTGGCCTTCATCGCACGCGGGTTTCCGCAGAGCGCGTGGAACCGCACACTTTACAACCGCCTGAGCCAGATGTTCGGGCATATCGCCCATTTCGACATCCATGGCTTCTGGGGCGCGCAGTTCTCCACGACACAGGCGCGTCTGGGCTTCCTGCGCGGCATCGTCCTGCACGGCTGTTATGGCGATCCGGCCTGGACCTGGTCGGACGTCGAACGCGACATCCGCAACCGCATCATCGGCAGCGGGCTGATCGACGCTTACACGCGCGCCCTTGCCGCCGAGCAGGAGGCACGCGACCGGGCCGATCTGGCCCGTCTGGCACAGCGCTTCAGGATCTCCCTGCCATCCGAACACCAGCCTCTCCCTGCCGCGCCCGTGCAGGCCGAGCTTTTCTGACACGGGCCAGAGAAAAGGACAGAGCAATGGCTCAGACCCTCAGCCTTGCCATCGTCATTGGCAACCTTGGCGCGGATCCTGAGATCCGCACAGAACAGGACGGACACCGCGTGGCCCTTTTCCGTCTGGCGACGGACAGCCACCGCACCGACACACACACCGGCCGCCGCGTCCCCCAGACCGTGTGGCACAGGATTTTCTGCCACAACGATTTTCTGACAGATCTTCTGGAGCGACGCGCCCGCAAGAGCCAGCTCGTGTTCGTGCGCGGCGCTTACGAAGTCCGCCCGGGTACCGATCAGGGGCCGCCTGAACCCGAGATCGTCGTGAGCGCCCAGGACGGGGATGTGAGGATCCTCACCGACACAGGCCGCTGACGTCCTCTTTCTTCGTAACACGCACGCAAACCGGCCCTGGAGCCGGTCTTTTTATACCCGCTTCCTGACAGAGGCGGGTCTCAGGAGGTTTTATGTTCTATGCGACGCCCGCTCTCCTCACAGTCCCTCGCAGTCAGGCGCGCGCCCTGAGCGTCCGCCTTATGGCAGAGGCCGTGCTCCTGGAAGACACGGATCAGTCCCTCATGCTGCCATCGCGCCTGACGGCCGGTTTCCGCCGCAAGGCCGCGATCCTGCGCCGTCGGTCACACGAGAAGCTCCTGGACAGCCTTGATCGTCCGGAAGGTGTGGCATGAGGACGGCGACGATGAACCGCCGCGCGTATTCACGCCGTTTCTGGGAAGGAAAAACGCGGTTCTCACAGGCCGTGAGACGCACACTGGCGGAACTGGAACGACAGAAAGGGCAGACGAAGAAGGACGAAGACGGGATGGCCGACATCGAGTCTTCGAAAAAAAGGCTATCCGGCGTTTGGGGTTGATGGGCTGAATCCCCGGCTCGTTGTGAAGGTAGCTCAGGCCACTGCCTGAGCTACCATATCGGGGTGACGTCCGATGACCCGGACGTAGGCTACAGCGAAGTCGGGGGCCATCGCCCGTGCCTGTTCCCAGTCACGTAACGTGCCGACAGGGACGCGGAAACGGCTGGCAAATTCGACCTGAGACAAACCGAGATCGTTACGGGTTTTACGGATCAACCGCGCTCTTTGCCCACGCTCCATGCCTTCGGTGGATACCGCACGGTCTTCGGAATCCGCCGGATCAGCAGGCAGAATGATATGCTTTCTCTTCACCTTTGTTGCTCCTTCTCACGGAAATGAAGCGGGGCAGATCGTCCCGCCAGACAAACACACCGGTGCACAGCTTCTCGCCCACGACGCCAACCACTTTGTAGCGATCCTCCTCATCCTCGATGCGGATGGTGGGCAAGATCAGGTGATTATCGTCCTCGAAAATACGGTCGCCAAAGGCCAGAGACAGCTTGTGCTTTTTTTGGTTGGCGAGGTCTTTTGCGGGGTCAAACCTGTTATCCATGAGACGACAATACGGGATACCCGTAGTTATTGCAAAGAGAAAAATACGGGTATCCCGTAACTTTTGGCCATTTCGACAGGTCGCCATCAACCTCATATGCCGGATAGACAAAAAAAGCTGAGGCCGAGGGCTTCAGTCGCAGATGGCACGGGCAGACTGATGACACTTCTTGAAGGATCCGTTCATGCCGAACCATCAGACGTTGCCGCTTCAACCACCCCTTGCGGGGTGGCACGGAGCTGTGTTCCGACCTCGCCGTCATGCGATCAGTGTGACAGTCACGGTCCGAGGGTCTCAAGACAACCCTTCGGGCTCCAGACCGCGTCTTTCGTCAAAAGAGGGCCGCGTTCATCGCAGGACGGTGTCCCGCGCTGCCCGCAACCCGCTTTTGCCGATCCGCAGTCTTCCGGTCCTGACACCCTCGGCCCGCAACTGTCGTGTTCCTGGCAGGACGGGACGAGAAAAACGTCTCCACACAGCTCCTTTCAGCGGCAACACCGGGGGCTGCGCTGCCCCCGAAACCCCCGCAGGACGAACAAGAAAAACTGGTTTTTGGCGCGCTGGACGCAAGAACTATTTTATTCAATCAAGTAAATATATTGCACGGTATTCCGTTGTATTCAGTGGATATTGTGACGGTAATTTACTATACTTTCCAAAGATCGAAAGTAACGGACGTTCGGGAGGATTTTCCGTCATGGCTTACCAGAACTCGCCTCAGCAGATGAACGACGAACTCCAGAAGTTTCGTGACGAGATCAGTTGCATCGTTGTTCTGGAACAGGCCGGTTACAGGTTCGCCCGGTCCGAAAGTTCCGCCCGTCACATGCGCTTTCGTCGCCAGAAGGGCGAGAGCATCATCGTGACCCACGGCGGCAAGGGCTGGTGGGATCCGCACAATTCCTCTTCGATCGTCAAAGGCTCGGTCATCGACCTGGTCCGGTTCCTCAATCCGGGAATGTCCCTTGGCAACGCACGCGTTGAACTCCGTGGAATGCTGGGCCTGACGCCGAGCGGGGCCGAGTATGTGGCGGAACCGAAGGAGCGCAAGCCCGCGCGTGATCCGAAATATATGTGGAAGAACCGTCAGGCTCCCCATCCGGGGTCGGCCGCCTGGACCTATCTGACCCGTGACCGCGCCTTGCCGGAGAGCATCCTTCGTCTCGCAATTCAGCAGGGCCTCCTGCGGGAAGGCATGAAGGGCACGGCCTGGTTCGCCCATAGCAACAACGCAGGCGAGCTGACCGGCATGGAGATGCGCGGGCCGGAATATCGCGGCTTTTCCTCGGGCGGCGGTGGCAAGATGCTCTTTCGGATGAGGACTGGCGAAAAAGGGGAAACGCCCGTTCGTCTGGTCATCGGTGAGTCTGCCATCGACGTGCTGTCCTATGCGGCCATGGACCCGTTCAATTTCGAACCCAGCCTGTATGTCTCAACAGGTGGCGGCATGAGCCCCGAGGCCCTGGAGGAGTTTCGTGCTCTTCTCGGCACCATTGAGGCAGGCGGCCGTGTCATGATTGCCGTGGACTGCGATGCCCAGGGTGATCGTTACGAAGAAATCTATGCGCCCATGATCCGTGAGGCCGGGCTGAAACCTCTGCGCTACTCGCCGAGTGCCAGGGACAAGGACTGGAACGCGGTCCTGCAGCGCCGCGCCCGTCAGGACGTGGCCGCATGAAACAGAGCAAATCCCGTCTGAGCTGGCAGGCCGTCACGCTGATCCTGTGGCGGCAGGACACAGAGGCCATCAAAGTCTGGAAGCGTGCCGGGGTGGGATCCTCTGCTCCTGAGGTCTTCTGCGAGGCGCAGACGCCCGAGGGGCTGGTGCAGGGCGTCGTGATCGGCGGTGATCGCCTGAATGATGCCTGGGACCGCGACGGCGAGCTGATCGTCTTCACCCGCAAGTCCACGATCGTCCGTCTGAACGGACCTGAACTCCCAACGCTCACTTTGTCAGCCTGCCCCAAGGCTTTTGAGGACGTCATGATGTATAACGACACACGATCAACGGCCTGCCAGCATATCGACCAGATGGTTCTCAAGAGCGGCCTGACCTTCAACATGCTGGGCCACGAAAAGGCCTCTGCGATCTGGATGGATCATGCGCGCCGCCTCGGCTGTACGGATCCTGAAGCGCCGGAGATGCCGGTCCCGCATCAGCTTGTGTGGCTGGGCAGCGGCCTGAACCGCGCACTGGCCCTCGTCATTGCCGGGCGTTGGGACGGCCCTCATGAGGGCTTCAATCTCTATCATCCGCTGACCCTTTTTACTGACAGCAGCAATGTCGTGGCCGTCGAGGATCCGGTGGCGTCTGAAGTCTATCCGGTTGAGCAGGTGCCCGCATGAGCGCCTATCCCCAAACCCTCGCACCCGTACTGGATCCGCTGACCCCAGTGCAGCGTGAGGCCGCCATGGCGCTTGGGCGCGTGCTGGTCCTGGCCGGGGCCGGAACGGGAAAAACGAAGACGCTTACGGCTGGTGTGGCGTGCCGGATCCAGATGTATGGGATGCGCCCGTCACAGATCCTGTGCGTGACCTTTACCAACAAGGCTGCTCAGGAAATGCGCGAGCGCATCACGAGCGTCTTAGGCGAGGGACAGGCTCCGTTCTGGCTTGGCACCTTTCACGGCCTCGGCGCGCGGCAGCTCCGGGCGGAGCCTGAGGTGGCGCAGTTGCATCCTGGCTTTGACATCCGCGACGCAGACGATGCGACGGCGCTGATCCGCCGTCTCATGAAGGCCATGGACCCGGATACTGTGCCCGAACCGGACACAGGCAAGAAGTGTGACGTCCGGCAGGTCAAGACAATGGGCGAGCGGATCGGGCATATGAAGGAGAACCTCGTCACACCTGAGGCCGCACCGGCCTGGGTACGCGGGCTGATCGAGCGCCGCCGTGCGGCGCGTCAGATGGTCGATGTCGAAGGCTGGGAGTTTGCTGTCCGGCTCTACCAGATCTATCAGGCCACCCTGCGCGAGCAGAACGCCGCCGATTTCTCGGACCTGCTGATGTGGCCAACGCTTGCGCTGATGAACGACCGATCCTATCGTGACAGGTGGTCACAGCGCTTTACGTCCGTGATGGCCGATGAGTTTCAGGACGTGAACCGTGCACAGATGCTCTGGCTCACCTATATGTCTGAATACTCACGAGAACTCTTCGCTGTGGGCGATGATTCGCAGTCAATATATTCTTGGCGTGGGGCCAAAATTGGCTTCATCCGGAACTTCGTTCGGGAGTTTGACGGGGCCAGACTTTTCAAGCTCGAAGAGAACTTCCGCTCCACGCATCATATCCTCCAGGCCGCCAACGCCATCATCGCGCGAGACCCGGGTCGGATCCCGAAGACGCTGTTTACCCAGAAGGGCGATGGTCAGAAGATCGAGGTGCTCACCTACGATTATGCGTCAGATGAGGCCGACGCGATCGCGGCCGAGATGGGACGTCGTGCGGCAGAAGGTGTGGCCTGGCATGACATGGCGATGATCTATCGGATCAACCGTCTGTCCCGCTCTCTGGAAGAAGCGCTGCTCAAGGCGCGTATCCCCTACGAGATCATCGGCGACGTCGGGTTCTACCACCGGGCCGTGGTGAAGGACGCGCTCGCTTTCCTGATGCTGGCGGCCTGTCCGGACAGTCGCCAGTCCGATGAGGCGTTCCGGCGCGTGGCCAATGTGCCCAGGCGAGGCCTTGGCGCCAAGGCGCTTGGCCAGATAGAGCAGGAGGCGCAGGATCGCGGCCTCAGCCTGTGTGCGGCCGTCACTACGGCAACGCTTCCCTCCAAGGTGCGTGACAGCCTGCTTGCTTTCCGTGAGACGGTCTCCCGGATCGGCCAGATCCCGGACATGCGGCTTTGCGATCGCCTCGATACGCTTCTGAAAGAGACGGGCTGCTACACGATGTGGCGGGAGGCCGCGTCCGAAGAGGGGGAGACGGCCTTGCAGAACCTGTCCGAGCTGGTCGGGCTGGCCGAGGGCTTTACCCGGCTTCAGGATCTTCTGGAGCACGCAGCCCTTGCCACGGCCTCACCGAACGAGCGTGGGCGCGATCGGGTGCAGCTCATGACCATGCACCGCGCCAAGGGTCTGGAGTTTCCCCACGTTTTCCTGCCAGCCTGGGAAGAGACAGTCTTTCCGGGGATGGGCGAGCGCAATTATGAGGAGGAGCGCCGTCTGGCCTATGTGTCGCTGACCCGTGCGATGCAACAGGCCACGATCAGCAGTGTCGGCTATCGTCAGGGTGTTTCAGCGAGGCCGTCAGGCTTCATTGAGGAAATCCCAGCCGAGCATCGCGTGACGGGCTGGCTGCGCCAGCAGGGGCAATCGAAGAGAAGAGAGACAGGGGGCCGGTTCCGGCACACGGCGGCCGCTCTTGATGCCATGGGGTTTTAAGGCATGCCCGATCATCACAGTCCTGACGACAGGCCATACACCTCCCTGCGGCCCAGGACGAAGTCTGGCTGGCTTTATGACTGCGACGTGTGCGGGAAGGGGGCGGCTTTCGGGTTCATCGGACCGAAAGGCGATACGCACTACTGCTCCGAACACCGTCATCTGGGACGAGGTGTTGCCCCGGCTCCTATGCCGCGAGCGACGCGACCTCAGTGACCTGTCATGTTATCTTGCGTATAGACAGACACTCTACACAGTCAAAATTTGAAAAGGCATTTGAAATGACCACAGACGTTGAAACAGATTTCCGTCATCTAACGGCCGATATTGTCGAAAGCTACGTCAGTGCTCATGAGGTACCGGTAGAGCAGATTCCCGAGCTGATCCGGACTGTCCATGCAGCCCTGGCGTCGGCCGGTCAGCCGCCCGAGCCAGAGCCAGTCGAGCTGGTCCCGGCCGTCAATCCGAAGCGGTCTGTGTTTGAGGACCACATTATCTGTCTCGAAGACGGAAAGAAGCTGAAGCTTCTCAAACGTCATCTCAAGAGCGCGTATAACCTGACCCCGAATGAATACCGCGCCAAGTGGGGCCTGCCTTCTGACTATCCCATGACCGCGCCTGCTTACTCCCGTCACCGCACGGATCTGGCTCACAAGATCGGTCTGGGGGCTACGAAGGGCGGTCGGAGCAATCCGGCTTCCGAGCCAGAAGAACCAGAGATTCCCGTGCGTCAGATCCCGCAGAAGCGTCGCGGACGCCCTGCAAAGGTCTGAGTCTCTTTTAGGAAGTCGCAGAAGCGGTCTTTACCTTTGCGGGGTAAAGCGATCTTTTCAGATCCAATGAACCGCAAGGATCGACCGTGACCCGATATATTTCTTCTCTTGCCCTGGCAGCCGGCCTCACGGCCGCTGCCCTTTCGCCAGCTTTTGCCCTCGATCCCGCGCTCGGGAGTATGGGGCCTGTGACACCCAACCTGTCGGGCAAAGGCCATACGGCATCTGTCGCGACCGCATTTGAAGTCATTCCTGACAGTCTTCAGGATCTTCTGAACAAAAATTACCTCATCCATTCTAGCGCGGGCGAGGAAGGCAACATCCTGATCCTTCAGAAGGACAATGGCCCGGCACGATCCTACACCTGGGTGCGGTGCGAGCTGATCGGTGATCACAATGGCAATACGCGTCTGACCTTCAGTCAGCATGTGACGTCCACCTGCTGGAAGCTGAACTGATGTGCGATGTCATGCCGGTCTCAAAGACCGGACCTTTTCGTCCGCAGACCCAGCAGGTTGTGGATGCGCTGAACACGGCCTTTCCTGGCCTGTATGCGGGTGTCTGCAAGGCCGCCGATCTGCCGTCCGACGCCGATGAGGCTGAGCATGACGAGGATCTCGAAGAGGACGGACTGCTCAGCGATTTCGTCTTCCTGTCGGATGGATGGGCTGTGCGGGTCGATTACGATCCTGAAGATCCGGATCTCTGCCTGGGCCTGTCGGCTGGCAGCACGGAGGCACCTGCTGAAGGTCTGGAAGTCGATCTTGATGACGGTGAGGAAATTCCGGATGGCGTCCTGAAAGACGTCACGGACTTTATTGACGAGGAACGCCAGGCGTCGGCAAAACACTGACCTGTCTCGATAAGGGAGGCCCCTCTGTGGCTTTCCTTATCCATCTCAGCAAGGAAGGACTGGCCGCGTGACTGGTGAACCGATCTATCCCGCCCCCTGCACATATGAGAGCCTGACCGAGCAGCAGAAAGAGGCTGTTGGTCAGTTCATGTCAGAGCGTTTGAAGCAGAAAACCCGAGGTATTCTCCCGGGAACGCTGCATACGGTGGCCGAAAAAGGGCGGATTCATGCTTTCGTCTCCTGGGACGAGCATCATGTTTATGAAGTCAGCCCGATCACCAGCCTTCGCCTGGTGCTCGATCCTGATGGGCGCCCTTTGGGCTGCCCGAAAGACGGGCTTCTCTATCTCTCCGACGTTAGCGGGGAGGTGGTTGTCCAGATCCTTCCGACAACCCGGTATACAGCGGCCGCCATCGGTATTGCCGTGGAATAAGACGCTATCGCCTATCTCTTTGTGTGATGGGCGACGCGCACGATCCTCTGCCACAAGCCCATCATCAGTCCTGACGCCTCTCCGCAGTTGTGTCGCAGTTCGTCGGCGAGGGCGTTCGGGGTTCTGACACAGGCCTGAAGGGCCGGGCTGACGCTAGCGCGCCCTGTCAGGACCACGCGATTCAGGATCTCCACATCCAGACAGGCCTGTGACGTCACAGCGCGGACGGCTGCGCAATGGCCCGCATTCTGGCGAAGAGGGCTGTAGATCAGCCGGCCCCCTTCTTCTTTGCCTAAACGTTGGCGCCAGTATTCGTCATTTGGATGCCCGCTCAGATGGCCCGCATAGTGCTTGGTCTCGATGACCATGAGGGCACGGGGCAATAGGACGAGATGGTCGATCTGGGTTGTGCCTTCCCCCGAGGCTTTAGGTAGATGAACGTCGTGGAGACTGGGCTGTCCGAGTTCGTTCAGGAGGGTTCGGATCCTGTCTTCGCCTTTCGCGCCTTTGAGTTCTGCCTGAAGGCTCTTCCAGGCCGCGTGCGCGTCGTCGCTCCGCTCAACGCGCGAAGGCCCACCCCGGGGCCTCAGCCTCAGGCGAACCACTGCTGGTATTCCCGTTTGTGAGAATAAATCGTCATCCTGTTCTTCCCTGTATCTGTACTGAGGGTAAGACTAGGCGTTCGGCCTGCGACTTATACGCTGAGGGACAGTGCTCTTACGGACCGGTACCCAGAAACTCATCCAGCAGCGCCAAAGCAGAAAAAGAAGACAAAAAAAGCCGGGGCAAAGCCCGGCCTTTCTGATCCCATACGGGAGAGTGGCGTTTACTGCGGCTGACCGCTCGGCGCTTCGGCAGCAGTCCCATTCATCTGACCCGGCTTTGTGGAATGCTCCACGTCATAGGCCGTGGCCTTCTCTTCATAGGAGCCTTTGGCTCCTGGATGATCCTTGTCATAAAGCGCCGCCTTCTGACGTGCTTCCTTCCGATATTCATGTCGGACGTACATACCGGTGATGCATCCGCCCGTGGCGCCCAGAACACCATGATGGTTGGCAACATGGCCACCTACGGCGCCTGCGGCACCGTACTTGAGGCATCCACCCGGCTCTGCCTGGGCGGATGCAAGTGTTGTTCCCAGAAGTCCGGCAGCAGCGGCAATCATCAGGGAGGTTTTCATAAAAGCATCCTGTTTCTCAATAGGCTCCGGCAAGGCCGGATCGTTGAACATCCATAGAAACAGATGACGGTTACAGGAGTTGCAGGTGGGGACAGGCAGGGAAGGGGCAAGAAAAGGAAGTCCAGTCGCCACAGGCCGTCTGGCCGCCACAATGGTTCGGCCGCACGCGGCCCGCACCCTGGAGGGCGCGCCATTGTCCCGTCCAGCCGTCTGCGCCTTGCGGGAAAGCATCTGAAAAGAGAAAAAGGAAGCTTTCCGTGGCTACTCCCGTCACAACAGTCTTTACGCTCACCGGCCCGCAGGACCGTCTGCGCCAGATCGCCGAAGAGCGCGCCTACCGGACCTGTGCACCAGACCAGATGGCGTGGGAGAACGACACCACGCTGGTGATGACCCTCGAAAATGGCATCGGCACGTCCTTCCTCGGGCACGGTCACGGGCTGTCCGACGACTATCCGGACGTCAGTATCCGGGGCATGGAGTATTTCGACAGCTTCGATGATCCGGGCTTTGCCAAATGGCAGGGCGGTCAGCTCGTGTATGAAGCAGACCTCATCACCGTTTTTTCGATCCTGTTTCCAACGGATCCTTCGAGAGACTGGGCGGGCTGTAGCGCCAGCTTCTGGCACAGGTCTCAGCCTCTCCCGGCGGCCATAGCTGAGAACTGTCCGGACTTTGACCTGATGCCATTGCGGCAACTGGCAGAGCCAGCGCCCGGATGGGTCCAGACCTCGGATGGCTTCGCCACCCTTTTCCTCCGGCTGCCCTCAACACCCGATGCGCAGGATGGTCTCGGCGTGATCTTCTATCCGGGGATCGGCAGATGCACCCTGCTGACAGGTATCGACCGCTTCGGCGGCGTGGCCCTGTTTAGGCGTCAAGCTTATGGACAGATACGCGCACAGTGTCCCGAACTGCGTGCCGTCCTGCGAGAGTGCTGGAAGGCTGATGAGAAGAAGAGGCGGAAAGCGCGCCAGAAGCAGAAGGTGCTGAGGAGGAGATTGAAGAAGGCAGAGCAGGAGAGAGGGGATAATGTGTTTTCTTTCTTCGATACTGACTCGTGGGTGGTTTGAAGGGCAGAAGAAAAGAAGGATCGGGGCGGCCCTGACGGGTTCGTTCACCCTATTCCGCTAGGCTCCTGCGTCGCCAAGCTCCACCGAGCCACAGGGTCCAGCCGCCCTTGGTCGGGCGTCTGGCCCCTGCGTCTCGGCCCTTCCGGGTAACGGTTCACCCGCATCCTTTTCCGATGACGGACGGTCCTGGTGTGGGTGATCGGTTCGTGAGACGGCTCCTCAACCTCCCCGGCCAGTCCTGCGGACCGTCCGGGGAGGCACGTTCCACGACGGCGGCCTCGCATCCAGCGTTCAGTCTGACAGTCGCCGTGCCAGTCCGTAAAGCCACTGCGCGACCCTCGGCGGCAGGTGTCAGGCCCGCGTCTGCTGCAGGGCCGCACGCGACCCCGCATCAGCCGCAAACCTGCCCCCCTTGCTCAGGACGCTCCGGGCTTGACGGCCTGTCCCGTCGCCCGTCTTGGCCAGTGGCAGGATGGGCTCAGGAAAACGCCACCGTCGTTCCACTCTCGTCGCCGTCAGTGTGCTCGCCGCACGGGCAGGATGGGTCTAGGAAAACGACAGGTATTCATGAAGTAATCAAGAAATCTTTTTACTTGTCCTGCAAAAATAAATCGCGTTTTATGGCGCTTTTCCGCGCTTTTCCGCGCTTTTTCTCTTGTCATGAAAGGCCGGAAAGGCTATCTTTTACTTGTCGAGAGGGATTGGCCCTCAAGACAAAGCGCCCCGGTTAGTGCTGTAACACCAAGCCGGGACTTCGCTAGACTAGAAAGGTTCGTTTCATGTCCGACGCAGCAACCACAATCGCACCGAAGGCCCAGAACCGCAAGGCTGCAAACAAGGCCAGCCCCGCCGCCGTCCGCCGTTTCAACGAAGCCCGCGAACGCACCAAGGCCATTGCCGCTCCCACGCTGGCAGACGTCATGCGCCTTGCCCCCAACGATGACAAGATCGCCGCTATCGTTCAGCATTTCGGTTTCGAGGCTGGCGACTATGACGAGCTAATGGGGGCCGGTCTCAGCATGATCCGCGACCAGTACACGCTTCTTGAGGATGTGCTTGTCGTCACCGACTTCCGGGGCGAGCGCAATTTCAAGGCCATGGAAATGCACCTTGGCCGCATCGTGGACGGCCTGATCCGCTCTGCCTATGGGGCCGCCAATTTTTACGAGAACAAGCGCCAGCTTGCCCGCGACGAACAGAACTCTTTCAGCAACGAAAGCCGCGACGAAGACCGCCAAGGCATCGACGGCGGGGAAAACCGCGTAGATCGGGCCGTCCGTTTCGCTGCACAGCAGGCCCCCAAAGCTTACGCGCTCGCCGTCATGGCTCAGGGCGCATGTGACGCCTACCGCGAACTGATCGGGGAAGACTGGAAGCCTTACGTCAAGGACAACGCCCGCAGCCTCACCGAGAACGTCCGCGCCGCACAATGGGGGGCCGTTCTCTAACCCCCACAGGCCGGGCCAGCAGGTCCGGCCACTCACCGGGGCCGCGCTGACGGCCTCGGCTCTGCCCTCGGTCTCTTCTCCCGTCCGCCCTTTTCAATTCCCCCGTCGTTTTTTCCGGGAAGGCGGACGCGCCTCGTCGGCGCGGAGTGTTTTGCCCCCAATGCTCGCCCCCCACAGGGGGGCTGCGCCAAGGCAATCGAAGAAGCGAAGGGTTCAGATTTCTTCGATCATGGAAGAGAGTAGTTCGAGCAACCAGCCTCCGAACCCTGCCATCAAAGCCACGTCCAGAGCGCTGATCGCCTCCTTCTCGTGTCCCAGCAGGTACAATCCAAGAGACAGGACGGCGCAAAGAGCCGTAACCGGGATCGCCAGAAAAAGTGCGTACCGGGTCGAGCGCCGCAGCCAAAGCATCATCGTCGCCATGCACGCTGTAGCGATGTCGAAAAGCGCATAGGGTGTGCCAAGGAGCTTGGCGCTGTTTCGCTCACGAATAGCCGTAATTAGCCACTGGAGACCAAACAGAAAGAGGAAATACGGCCAGACCGTCGGTATGGTGAGCATCTGTTTCATGTCCTTAATCACGAAGCGGACGCCTCGGATGATGGCGTGTTTTTTGCTTCAGAAGGGCAGAATGACGCGGAAAGATGCGACTGGCAGAAAAAGGGTTCGGGGCGGCCCTGACGGGTTCGCTCACCCTATTCCGCTAGGCTCCTGCGTCGCCAAGCTCCACCGAGCCACAGGGTCCAGCCGCCCTTGGTCGGGCGTCTGGCCCCTGCGTCTCGGCCCTTCCGGGTAACGGTTCACCCGCATTCTTTTCCGATGACGGACGGTCCTGGTGTGGGTGTTCTGTTCGTGAGACGGCTCCTCAACCTCCCCGGCCAGTCCTGCGGACCGTCCGGGGAGGCACGTTCCACGACGGCGGCCTCGCATCCAGCGTTCAGTCTGACAGTCGCCGTGCCAGTCCGTAAAGCCACTGCGCGACCCTCGGCGGCAGGTGTCAGGCCCGCGTCTGCTGCAGGGCCGCACGGGCAGGATGGGTCTAGGAAAACAGGGGGCGATCAGCCGGGGCCGGGTGTTCGGGCAGACGAAAGAGACGGGTGGCCTGCCGGGTCCGTTGTGGAGGTCAGGGCGGGCTGGCCGGTCAGGGTCTGGATCAGGGCGCGGCCCGGTTCAGAGGTGGGAGTCCGGCTGGCATGGCGGGCGATGTCCCGATCCGTCCCGGACAGTTCTGTCAGGATTTCTGCTTCCCGACCGTGAGCGGCACCAAACGCAAAGGCCTTTTCCCGACTGTCGCCATAGGCTGCCATGTCCTTCTGCACCTTGCCCAGCTCGCGCGCGAAAGTGGGATTGTGGCGCAGTTCTTTTTCGATCTCTTTCCCGAGCGCGGCATGACGGCCTCCGGCCTTCATGCCGGTGAAGGCCTGTGCTGCATCGCCGCCCTCCTGGCGGATCGCGGCCTCGATGTCGCGGCAGACGAGGGAAGGCGGGGCCGACCAGAACGCATGAAGAGAGGCGGCGGCCTTGCGGCCTTCTTCCTTGGCCTGCGCCAGGAGCGCGCTTTCGCGCTTCTCTTCCGCAGGCCCGAAGACAGCCGGAATGACCGGACGCGGTACGGGTCGAAGCGTTGGAGCAGCAGAGGCCGTCAAAAAATCGGACTGCACGGTAACAGTGTATCCGCCATCCTGTCGGACGGCGTTTCGGAGATCCGCTACGGGGACCGCCACGATCCCCTCAGGCGTTTCGAACGCACCGGAAAGGCTGGTCCGGCTTTTGAAGATCCCCAAGACCGTTTCCCCAGGCGCGGCCGTGCGGATGACGAGGTCATCCAGCGGCCTTGCGGCGGGGCCAGAGCCCATGTCCTGCAGCAGCTCCTTAAGGGCACGCGCACGGGTGGGATCGGTGGCATCTGTCAGCAAGGCGGGCATAGCAGGGTGATCCGGATCCTGCGTGCCGGCGATGGACGCGGACACCATGCGGGCTCTTGTGATGACGGAGAGGTCCACGTTATGCCCGTAATGACGGCCGAGTTCCGCGATGAACGCGTCCTGCGTTCGGCCGTTGCCCTCCCTGTACGGGTGGACATAATTGAGTTCGTTTAGAACCTTTCCGGCGACGGCCGCGAACTGTTCCGGCGTGGAGTTCTTCAGGACATCCGGGTTGCGGATCGGCTTGAAGGCTTCGTTTAGCCCCATGTCGATATGGGAACCGGGCAGGAAGGTTGTTGACCCTTTCCGCATGGAGCCGATCGGTTCGACCCGTGCTCCGTCCACGACCGGCCTTTCGTGGCGCATGTGACCAGCCCACTCATAGACGTCCTGGAAGATATGCCGATGGATGGCCTTCAGGTGGTCGGCATCGAAATGCCCGGACGGCCCCAGACCCATCCGGATTTCCAGAATCCTGTGACTGGTGCGGCGGTACTCTTCGGGGTGAAGCTCGGAATGGCGGCGCAGGCCGAGACGGTTTCGCAGAACGTCCGTCTGGTCAGGATCATCCGAGACGTTCGGGTAGGTGTAACCGTGGGCAGGAGGCATCGACGCGTCAGAGGGCGGGATTCAGTCTCCGCCCCAGTTCGGCGAGGTCGATCTGTCCCGCGACGAACGACTGGCAGGCATCCTCGATAAGGGGATCATGCGTGTAGCCCTGCCGTCTCTGGGCCGCGAGGGTCCATTCGACCGCATCCTGACGGCGCGCGCGCTCTTCATCCGAAAGGGCGGAAAAAGGCGTCGGAGCGAAGAGGGTTTTGGCTGAACTCATAGGAAGAAAATAGCGGTTTTTTCCCGGAATGGCAATGTTTTCTGGGCTTCGCGGCCTCTCTGGATGCGTATTTTGAAGGAGCGATTTTTTACGCTCAGTCGCAGAACGCGACGGCAGGATGCTTTTATGACGAAGAGCCTTTCCCCTCTCGATAGCCGCCCGAAGCACCTGACCGGGCCGCGCCTGTCTCTTGCCCTGTTCCGGATCGGATGGTCCGAGCGTCAGGCCGCCGAGAAATGCGACATGCACCGCAACCAGTTCCGGCGCTGCCTGGAGGGCACGTCCTCTCTCCCGGCTGATCTGTCTTTGTGGTTACTGGATCTGGAAGCGGCCCATGTGGCCCATCCCTGTCCCCGGCAGAGAAAGGCCGATCCCATTCTCGCCGAGATCCGCAAAGCCGGGTGACATTGCCCGCGACGTGGTGGCTTCCGGTGTCTCCACGTCCAGGCTCAGGGGATACAAAAAAGGCAGCCCGGAGGCTGCCTCATTGTTATCAGTCGTGATGATAGCTGAAACCTTGTGTACCATCTGACATGAGAACCGGCTCACAGCGGGCTGTCGGGTCGGCTGCCGCTGCGTAAGGCTTGATGAGTGCCTGCTTTACCCAGCCTGACTTCATGTTCATTTGCAGCGCTGAAATATAGCCGTTTACCGGTGCCGTATCTGATTTTACGGCCAATACTTCAGCGGCTCCGCCCATGGTCTGCGCACCGTCCCGGGGCTCGCTGTAAAGCATAGGTGGATGGTTGAAATCCATCTCCTGCTCGTGGGTCAAATTCAGCATCGCACAGCTATACCCCGGCAGGGTCTTCACTACGTGGCGTGCGGCAGCCATGGCGTGAGACGATGTAAACGCCGCAACGACAAGCAAAGGGAAGTAGAGTGTCCGTTTCATGGTTGAATCCTAGCGTTTATTAAGAGTTTAGAACAGGCAATGTTGCGCCTGATCCCATCTTGTCTGCGACTGATTGCCTCCACTGACTGACCGTCTCACCTGCGGAAATGCCATTTTTTGCGAGTGCAGACGCGCTGTACGAAGGAAGTGTCTCGGCCATGGTCGCGTCCGGATTGGCCTGAGCGATGGCCCGACCCGATGATGGCCCGAAATTATAGTAACCTCTGACATCCACGGAGGTGGGGTTGCTGATCCCTTGATTTTGTAGATAGGTCGCGCCGTCCTTCAGGTACTGAGCGGCTGCTACTGCTTGTGTTGCCGGATCCTGTTGGCCTGCCGTTCCGGACGTAATGGTGCTGGCGAGGCCGGGGTTGGCCGCGAGTGCTTTGCTCATTTCTTCGCTGTAGGTTCCATTGGACATCTGGAACGCACCGGTAATCGTGTTTCCTGAGCTGTTCGCCGTATAGACATTCTGACAGCCTGATTCGACCTGACAGGTTGCGGCCAAGGCGGCCGGATTGACGCCGAGGGAAGATGCGTTGTCAGCGGCCTGATAGCCCCATGCGCGACTATAAAGTGTTTGCAGGGCGTCCGATCCATTCGAAACGGGCTGAGTGGTCTGGATGACCTTGCCGTCTCCGCCGATCTGCTGGACGGTCCCTGCTGGTACCGTGAAGTTCGGCAGGCCGACTTCCGGATAGACGACATGCGGGACTTCCGGCAGGCCGTTCGGCACTTCAATCGACTGTGCCTGGCACGAACCGCTGAGGCCAAGTCCGGCCGAGAAAGCCAGACCTGTAATCAAAAAGGATTGTTTGAAGGGCGGCGGCATTGAGCACTCCTGTGTTGGGGTGGTCAGTATCCGCCTGTAGTCTGCGACTTTGAGTATTGTCTGAACAGCGCTTGTTGGCCCGAGGTGGTGTGTCCGTTTTGGACACACCTAAATCAGGTGATCGAGGATAATTCCGAAGACGGTTCCGCCCACGATCATGGTGGCGAACCATCCGGCCCGCTTGCTGATTTCGTCCCGTCGAACACGAGTGCCTGCCATCACGATCTGCGCCTTCATGCTTTCGGCGATTTCGCCTTTAACGGTGCCAAGGACTTCCGCGACCTTCGCCTTGACGGTCTTTTCGTCAATCTTCTGGAGCTGGCGAGAGGCTGCCACGCCTTCATGAAGAGCACGCCTGACCTCAATAACCTCTTCTGTTGCCGAGCGTGTGCATTGATCCAGCAGGCTCTCGCACTTGGCAACGCACTGCTCCATGCGTGTCTCGGCCTCCTGAAACAGCGCTCTATGCGCTGCCTCCGAGTGTTCACGATCCTTGAGAAGGAGGGCCTGATGAAGATTGTTCATCTCCATCAGGATCATGAGGCCATCCAGAACCTTGGCCTCAGGTGAACGCGGCCGGAGCGTCCAACGATGCGTCTGCTCGCGCAGCGCATCCAGTGAGCTTTCAAACCTGCCCTGACAGTCAGAAATCCTCTGGGTGAGGCCGTCAGACATCACACGTCACTTTCGGCCGGAACAGGGAGGCCTTTAGGCATGTCTGGCAGGCGAGGCGCGCCTAGTTCTCGCAGGAAGATAGGGAAATCGCGGCGGTACCAGCGGTCAATCGCGAGACGGTCGAAGATCGAACTGGTCGGGAAGCCGTCCTTTTGTTCGCCCTCGGCATAGGCGCGGAATGTGAGCGTTCGGTCACAGACATCTTTCATGGGTTCGGCAGCCGGATAGAGGACGAGCTTTGCGCCGTTGTCCATGGCTTCGACAACTGCGGGATGAATGGCAACTTCTTCGAAGACATCATCCACGTCCAGGGAAGGAGGAATGAGGCCTTCGTTGAGAATGACTGCGGCGTTCCGGGGAGAGAACTTCTTGTTCGTCTGGAGGTCTTCCAGATAATCGAGATCTGCGCGTTCATGGCCGATGAGGAAAGCCACAGAGAGCGTGATGCCCATCATATCGAGGGCGCGTGTCAGTGATTCCGTGCGGATTAACTCATGCAGCGCTGTCCATCCGCCGCCGATGTCGAGAATGGCGTCATGGCGACTTTCCATGAGAGACTGGATCTTCTCTTCCAGCCATTTCCGCTGACGTTTCGTGTCACCGCCTGTGGGGCTTTTCGCATCATGGAAACTGGAAATGGAGTGCGACCGGTTCAGCAGGTCGGTGTTCCAGATCTCGGGGGTGCCGCCCTGCTCGTGGATCGTCTGAGCCAGAGCGTTGAGCAGGGTCGTTTTCCCGACCCGCTGGCGGCCAATGATCGTAAAAATAACCGGCTTGCGCTTGGGGGCTGCCTTCTGGTCGGCAGCGCTCGTAGCGGCTTTGGCGGCAATATCCTTGGTCATGGATGGTCGGCTCCTGATGAGGCAGCCCCCTCACTGTGAGGTGGGCTTCTCTTCCTCTTTCGGACGCCATAGTGCGGGGCCAGTCTGCGACTTAACCCTGCCGCGCAAAAAAAATCAGTCTGGCGTGAGCCTTCTCTTCTCTTCCTTACGTGCCCGAAGCTTTGCCCTGATGTGCTCCAGAGACTGGCGGCCCTCAGCAGAAATGTTCGTATGCGGGTCGGCGTCTCTGGAGGGCGATGGCGTTACGGCGACTGAAATGGCGGGCACCCGTGGCGTGTCGGCAGGTCGTGGCGCGACGGGTCTTTCCTCACGTTCCGCGTAATACTCTTCTACTGCGGCAGGCCGCCAGTCTGCCGGGGTTCGGCTCGGCGGTTCTGGCGTCTGATCGGGTGTGTCGTTTGCCGGTTTTCCGACTGTGATTCTCTCTCGCTCGCTCTTGAGGCGGGACCACATTTTTCTGATGGCCCCAAGTCCAACCGGAGAGAGCTCGACCTCCACACCATCTTTTCTCGCAGCTTTGGCGATCATCTCCCAGGTGGCGATCTTCGCATCGCGAAGTTCAGACACGATGTCCTGATTATTTCTCAACCACTGATAGACGGCTTTCGAATGCGGCTGAGCGGGGCGTGTCTTGTGTGCCTCCTGGATCTCTCTCAGTGCCTTGGACATGCTCACTTTCGCCCCCGCTTTGTGTCCATTTCGGACACACCTCTCACGCTGCGCCGTTTTCACGGCCTCTGGTGTATCGAACCTCTTTCGCAGGCGAGGCATCTCCGTGTCAAGTTCGAGGCGTCATAGAGGCGACTACGAGGCATCTACGAAGCGATTTCGAGGCGTTCTCGAAGCGACTACGAGGCGAGATTGAGAATTAACGAGGCAACTATGAGGCAAAGAAAAGAGCTTCTTCATAGACCATTGCACCGTTGGTGCGGACGGCTCCGCCGTGCGGGCTTGGAAGGGCGTCGGAACTAACGACGCCCTTTGCTGTCTCCAAAGCGTGCAAGGCCGTTTCTTTCAGGCATCTTAGTCGCAGAATGGCCCGGCACCATGGCAGCCGAAAGAGGAAGAGAAGCCCACCTCACAGTGAGGGGCCTGCCTCATCAGGAGCCGACCATCCATGACTAAGGACACGGATACCGAAGCGGGATTTGTCGCCGCAGAGCCAGTTCATGATGCTGCCCGTACCACCGAGTTTATGTTTCAAAACCACTGTTTGGAGGGCGTGGTTCACGAAGGTAAACTCTGGCTCCGGGCGAGCCAGGTTTGCATGGTACTGGGGCTCTCGAATTCACGCGATGCAATGCTGCGGCTGGATGATGACGAGCACACTTCAATGAAGATGATGACCCATGGAGGTTTGCAGACGGTCAACGCGGTCAGCAGAAGTGGTGCCCTTCACCTCACCTTTGTTTCTCGCTGTCCTCACGCAAAGGCCTTCCGTCGATGGGTTACCGATGTGGTCTTGCCGGAAGTTTTCGAGACAGGCTCCTACCTCGGCAAAGACCGTGCTCGGGCCGGTGTTGAGGGAGCCGAGATGATGCGGCTTAGAGAGAGGCTCCGACTGCCAGGCCGGTATATGGTTCTGAACCTGCCGGGTCGGCCTCTTCACATCGAAGCGCGAGATCTGGAAGAAATCCTTGTCGAGGTTGATCAGGCCGATGTGCAGGCGTTGGTGAGTTCTGCCCAACTCGTCGGCTCCTTGTGGCGGAACTTCCGAACAGAGGACGTCATCCTGAACAAGGCCGTGACCGAAAATTCCTGCTGCCAACAGCTTGATCAGGCCATCTCTCTGAGCACTCGACTGGCGCAATGGGTCATGCAGGCGGCCAGCACCGCGCAGAAGGAGAGGGAACGGCCTGACGAAATGATCTCAGTCGCATGAGGGCTTTCTATCCTGCCCTCATGACAGATCAGACTCAGACCCCCGACCGCGCTCCCGAGACCGATGTTTCGGATCGGGAGCTTCTTCAGCACCTTCTCACCCGCTCTGACGAACAGGGCGAGGAGATCCGGTTCATCAGCGAAAAGCTGAGTATCCTGATCGAGATTCTGACGCCGTCGGAGAAGGGAGACGGCCCGACACTGGACGACATTCTTGCGCGCTTGGTCGAGCTGATGAAGGATCAGGAGCCGGTCATCAGGCGCATCGACCACACGACCGCCCGCAACAATGACCTCCTTGAAGGCCGTAAGGTTCGTCCGAAGACAGAGGACGGCCGCACGTCATGATGACCTTCCGCAAGATTTCGGCGGAGTGTAACGGCAAGTTCGTGGCCGCCTACTTTACCGAAGGGGCACCGGATCCGGAGCATGATTTCCGCACGGACACCGGCAAAGTGCCTGACGGCGACGGTCAGCGCCTTACGAACTACTACCTCGGCCGTGATGGCCGGGCCTCGTTCAATCCGGGTATGAGCCAGCAGATGGCGGACGTGCTCGGCGTGGATCGGCGGGCCATGCCCACAACCGAAACACTTGCGGCCCTGTTCGAGGGAAAGCGCGCTGACAATGGTGAGCAATGGTCTCAGGCGAAGCGAAAGATCAGCGCCTATGATCTGACCATGGCCCCGCATAAATCGGTCACACTGGCTGCCGAGTTCGCGCCAACACAGGCCGAAGGGGCCGCAATCTGGAACGCTGTTCAGCGGGCCAATGACGCGACCATGCAGTATGTGGCCCGCGAGTTGGGCTTTGCCCGACGCGGTCACGGTGGGGAAGACGGAGAAGAAGCCGGGGAGGTCGCCTGGACGTCCTACCGTCACCGCACGTCTCGCCCGACCCTGACCCTGCATGATGCCGAGACCGATACGACTTATCTGCGTGAGGCCCCGACCGGGGGCGATCCGCAGATGCACATCCATAACTCGCTCTACAATGTGGTTGTGACCGAGAGCGGGCATGTGGGCTCGCTGGACACAAAACGCCTGCGCTCCCGCGTGCATGAGTTCGGCGCCTTCTTCCAGGCGGAACTGGCGGATGAGCTTCGCAAGCTCGGGATCGAGCAGTCCTACGACGCCAAGGAGCAGGCGACCGTTATCTCCGCCGTTCCGCAGGAGGCCTGTGACGCTTTTTCCAGCCGCACGGCCGAGGTGACGCGATCCGCTCGGGCCTATGCCGAGAAGGAGGGGCACGACTGGAATACCATGACGGCCGAGCTGAAAAACAAGATGCTCAAGGCCGCCAGTCTGGCGCACAGGCAGAAGAAGAATGAATCCGCTGACGACGTTCAGGCCTGGCGCGAACGGGCCGCCGCGATTGGCTGGGAGCATCACAGCGTCATGGGCACGGCTGAGGCCAAGGAGGTATCTGTCGCGGACCGGCATGAGCAGGCCTATGTGTTCGCGGCCAAGCATCTCGGAAAGGAATTTGAGACGGCGGCCGTTCTCGATCACGACAAGCTGAGGATGTATGCCGCTCGCGGCCTCATTGGAGCGGGCATCCCCGGGGGCATTGAAGACATCGACCAGGTGGTCAAACTGATCGAGGACAAAGGCCTTGAGGTTAGAGGCGAACAGGTCAGCCTTGTGTCGTGCGTGAAGAATGACCGGGTCCGCGTGACGAACACGGCACAGATCCGTGTCGAGGAGACCCTTGCCAAGGAGGCCGTTCGGGCCTCGGCAGATCGCAGTGCTTCCCTCTCGGACGCCCAACTCACAGAGGCCATCGCGCGATGCGACCTCGATTTCGACAACGAACACGGCCAGTCCCAGAAGGCGGCGATCTACGCCCTGGGGAAGGCCGGAAAGATTTCGATGCTCACGGGTGTTGCCGGCTCTGGCAAGACAACGCTGCTTCAGCCGCTCGTGGACGCCTGGAGGCGGGACACCCGGTTTTCGGAGAAGGGCCGTGAGATGATCGGTCTTGCGACGGCCTGGCGTCAGGCGGATGCGCTTGGCGATGCCGGGATCCATCAGCGCTACGCCATGATGCCCTTCCTCAGCCGCCTTGAGAAAGGTGAGCAGACCGTGGACGAGAACACGGTGCTGGTCATTGACGAGGTCGGCCAGATCGCACCGCGCCAGATGCTTCAGCTTCTGGAGCTGCAACGCGCGAGCGGCTGCACCATCAAGGCCCTGGGCGATCGGGAGCAGGCTCAATCCATTGAGGCCGGTGATACTGTCGAGATCCTGCGCAGGGTTCTGGCCAAGGAGGATATGCCGGAGCTGCTGTCCACGGTCCGCCAGACAACGGCCCGCAATCGTGAGATTGCCGGACTGTTCCGTGGCGAGACACCAGATGCGGATGCACTGGACGCGCTTCGACCCAAAGGAAAGGCCGCCTATGCCAACCGGGATCAGGAAAATGCGGACGATCCGCGCAACGCCTTTCACTTTGAGGAAGTCCGCCGCGCCATCGACATGAAGCGCGAAGACGGCACCATCCGTCTGGTCGGCGGCGATCAGGACGAGGTTCTGCAAAAGATTGCCGAGCTTTATGTCACGCGCCGCGACGCTCTGGCCGCGTCCGGATCAAAGCGCGGGATCAGCATGTCGGCCCTGACCAACCAGGACGCGGCCGACCTCAGCCGCGCCGTGCGTAGGATCCTGCAGGACCGTGGCGAAATCTCCCGGGACGAAGTGACGCTGGATGCGGTCGATCAGCGCGGCGAGGCCTATGAGCTTCAGGTCGCTGCTGGCGATAGGCTGCGCCTGTTCCGGCGCACCTGGGGGGCGGTCGAAGGAAAGGGGACCACCGTTGGCAACAACGGCGATGTCGTGGAGGTTGTCTCGCACGGCAAGGACGGCCTGAAGGTGCGGATGAAGGACGGGCGGGAGGCAGACGTTGAATGGCGTCGGCTGAAGGACCACAAGACCGGCCGGATCCTGCTTGGCTTCGGCCATGCCATGACCATTGATGCGGCCCAAGGCCTCACGTCGGACGAACATATCAACGCCCTTCCGCGAGGCGTGGCGACGGCAACCGGGTTTACGTCCTACGTGGCAGAAAGCCGGGCCAAGGGCACGACCTGGACCATGATCTCAGATGGCGCGACGTTTGAGGCCGTGCGCAACGGGCGCGCGCTCGGTGATACGACGGAGATCACCAGTGATGATCTGTGGAACCATGTGGCCAAGGGCATGTCCAACAAGCCCTACAAGGCGCTTGGCATGGATCTGCCCTTCACCTCGCAGGAGGAACGGGAGAAGCACGTTCAGGAGTTGATCCGCCTTGGTAAGATGCAGGAGGAAATGGCGCAGGAAGGCCGGGACTTTGGGCGCGAGATGGCTAACCGCGTGCAAGTGCAAACAATGGAAAAAACGGCCCGACCGAGACTGAAAGATCTTGACCGTCAGATCGGGGAGCTTCTGGCAGCCAATGCTTCTGTTGCGTCTCAAGAAGAGCGCGACTTGCGCGCAAGGCGGGTAATGAAGCTTTCGGAGCATCTCTCTCCTTCCGGCTAAGCTTAGTGAACGCTTTCAAGACTGAAGAAAAAACCGCCCCAAACACTTGAAATGTTTTCACAAAGAACAAAAGTGGAACTGTAAGGGCTTGTTCCGAAGCTCAAAAACTCTGCAGTAAAGAGACGTGTCATGGTTGCGATGAATGAGCTTCGGCCCCTCCTAAATAGCATGGTTAATCAGGGCATTCAGCGATGCGTTTTTCCCTACGAGAGAAATGGTGTACGGTTCTCGGTAGTATTCACGAGAGAATCCGGAGAGAATGATAGACCCTTAGCTCTACTTTTCGGGGCTACCGGTGCAAACCCGTTTGCATTTATCTTTTACGGGGCGTTAAACCTTGAATTTAACACTTTAATAGACAGGGAAGAATATATAAGGCTTCGCAATTATCTGGGTTTAAATTATGACCCTGCTAGGCCGTTTTCTACCTCTGCCTTTTTAAGAAATTTTGCTGATAGTGGGCAGATCCCGAACGGCGCGAACCCTTTAGTAGTCCCTGAACCTCACCAAGTACCTGCACCCGCACGTTTTGTTTCGGACGCTGAGCGGCCATATTTCCATGGGTGGAGACAACTGTCAGCCGGTTATCAAGTGTCCGATCGTAATTATAGGCGCACTCTATTTTCTTTTGGATTAGCCTGCGCCGAGTATTGTAAGAAGCAGCATATCTCCTCTTGCTGGACTGCAGTAGAAAGAGATGCCCAAAGAGCTGTGGCGCCTGGAGGCTTTCCTGGTTGATGGCTTCTTGAGAAGGGCGAGGTGAATACTCGCCCAAATCCGGATGGTCTCATCATATTTGGTGTCTGAGGACAGTAAACCGTTGGTCGCCGGATAAAGCTACCACAGCGGATCAGGGCTGCTTTGTCTTGGATATTATGGCTGGCTCGCTGGGGAAGATGCGAGCTTTTCGAAGCGTTCTGCATTGCCCGTAAGTCGTCTTGCGCAGACCGATGTTACGCCTGAAGGCGCTCCCCAATTTTGCGGAAAGATGCCAGTATCTCTTTTTCGTCCGCCCCCTTCGCTCCGGGTGTGTTGGCAGGGAGCACCTTAAGCTGATCCCGCGTCGCCAGAATTAGCACAGCACGCCGACGGGGCGTCCGGCCCGTCCGACTGCCCACGAGACGCTCCAGTTGTTCAACCTTCCCCAGAAACGCTCCATCCATGGGCTGGGCGGGAACAAGGCTTTCATCCTTGTTGTCATCACGATGCACGCGGCCCCAAGCCAGCATCCCGGCAAACGGCGTATTTCCTTCCGCCCGTCCCTGAGTCGTCACGGTCCGCAGGTACGATGCGATTTCCGTCAGGTGCGTGCTCACATCGCCCATGAGGGCCTTGCCGTCGCGCAGGTTCTCATTCGCGATCCTGCCAATCAGGGCAGCGACCGCTGGCGGGAAGCCCGAGCTGGCCGTCTCGATCTGGAAGTCGCCATTTTCCAGCGTTTCGACAATGCCCCAGGTCTCGGCATCCGGATCCACACCATGGCCGGTCTTGGAAGACGGCAGCATGACCGGACGGGCACGGCGCACTTCGCCTGAGCGTCCATTGATGTCGGCAAAGAAGGTCTTGGAATGAATGACCCGGCCGCCGAACATCGTGACGGCCTCACCCTCGATCAGGCTTTGCAGATCGTTCCAGGGCAGACGGGAGACCTCGCGGACCTCAGCGCCTGAGCCGTTGTAATATCCGTAGCCATCGTTCTCCACGCGGGTTGCCTGTGTGACTTCCACCTTGTCGGCCTGCTGTTCCAGCCATTCACGGGTCTTCATGGCATCCTGAAGCCGCAGCGCATGGGTGAGATTGGCATTGCCAAGAAGCGAGAAGGCTTTTTCGCCAATCCGGGCCGTCAGGCCGGGTAAGTCCTGAAACGAGATCCAGAACATGCAGTTCAGGCCACGGCCCATGGCGAGCATCCGGTCCATGCCGTCCGTCACATAGGCGGCCAGCTCATCGAAGAAGATCTGGAATGGCGCATCACCGGCACCGGCCTTCAGCTTGAACACTTCGCTGGCAGAGCCGTGCAGCTTCGCCCCGAGAAGCTGGGCCATGACGCCGCGCAGCGAGGCCACGACAATTTTGCCCAGGCCCGCCAGACTGTCCGAGGAGTTTTCCAGAGACGGCAGAATGACGATCAGGATACGGCGGTTCAGCACCACATCGCGCATGATGATGTCGGCCGTCTCGGCGCTGAAGATATGCCCGAGGCTGACGCCAAGCTGGGTGAAGACGCGCGAGAAATACATCTTCGCATAGCCGTGCTGCTCGGACGGCTTGTTTTCCTTCTGCGCGTTCCATTCCAGAGAGGAATCATAGCCGGGCAGTTCGCCGAGATACGCCTGAAGCGGCCACAGCACATCGTCCGGAATATCCTCGACCCTGCGCTCGATGGCCTGATTGGATCCGGGATTGCGGATAAGGAAGACCTTGTGCCGCGCGAGGGTGCCGATCCAGCGCAGGTCGGTGGCGTAGCGGATCGCGTCGATGTTGATGGGGATGCCGTGGGTGTCGCGCATCCAGACGAGGGCCGGAACCACTGTTCCGATGAGGCCGACAGCACGGTCACGAAAGACGCCGTTGGAATCATTGGCCGACTGCTCGCCAAGCTGGCTGACCAGCATTTCGCGGATGGCATCAGCGTTTCCAGTGGCAAACGGATTGAACGTGTTGGAATCCCGCGTGCCGGACGCGGCGAGGAAGTTCAGCGCCAGCACCTGGTCATCGAGCCCGAAGCGGCGTGCGAGGGCCAGCACATCGCCATAGACGGTGTTGTCGCCCTTGGCGTCCACCAGGATGCAACCGGAGCCATGCGCCAGAGCGTTCGTCATCAAGGAGACAATGGCCGTGGTCTTGCCGGAGCCGGTGGTGCCCGGAATGGCAGCGTGCTGGCGGGCTGCGTCCGAAGACATCCAGAGCTGGCGACGGGTGCGCGCCTCGGTGCCGAGATAAAGAATGCCGTTGGCCTGGCGGGCCTTGCGATCTTTGGGATTGAGATCGTTCGCATCCTTCAGCCCGCTGTAGCGCGGCATATGGAGCGGAAGACGCTCGGGCCGTAAGACGACCCAGGCTGCCACGGCTGGAGCCGCGAGGATCAGGGCTCCATCAATGGCAGGAACGAACCAGCCGAGACTGACCCCCACAAATCCAAGCCATCCGGCTAGCGGGGAGCGAAGCTCTTCCTTCGTCTTAGTCCAGAACGGGCGCGTGTCGCGGTATGTCTTCCCCCGCTCGACCTGCTGATGGCCAAGCGGGGCACCAATCTTTCGAGCCGTCATGGCTTTAGTTCTCCAGCCCAAATGGCGAACCGGCCTGTGCCGGCGTGGGTGCTGGGGACGGCATTTCCAGATGGGCGGGCTGATGCAGCGCCTTCAGGATCTGCTGTGGTGCCGTGGGTGCCTGAGCTTGCGGCTGAGTCTCCAGCGGGCCGCTGGAGGGCAAGGGCGGAAGAGGCGCGGACTCTGGCATCGTAGGCGCTGACGCGCGTAGGCCGCCAAAGGTGAGCAACAGACACGCGCAGACGGCGGCTGTGGCGGCAACCGGCAGAAAGCGGCGGATCCTGCTGGCCGGAGCGGCCTGAAGTCCAACCGGGGCGATCTCTGCCTGAGGGGCCGCGACAGGCAGGGCTTGCGAGAAATGAAGATGGATCGGGGCCGTGCTCCCCTCCTCGATGTCGAGCGTGAGGGGTGCGTTCTGGCCATGCTGGAGAATGATGCGGGTCATGAAACTGTCTTCCAAGTGGAGCGGAGCGTGGAAAGGGCGCGATCAAGCACCGGGATGTAGAGGGGCCGATGCAGGCGCTGTTCCTCGGACCAGTGGGCGCGGGCGCCAGCGGCTTCGATCCGGGGATTGGGATGCACGTCTTCGTTGGGGTTTTCGCTCGGGTAGCCCAGGGAGTGCAGGGCGTACCAAAGCGGCCGGTCGATCAGCTTGACGATGGCGAACGCCGGAGGCGCCAGCACGCCAGCTTCAAATCGGGCATCGCACAGAAGCGTCATGAGGGCGGTCGTGGTCCATCCGTGACGGTCACAGCTCTGCGCGATCGCGGCTTGCATATCGGGGTCTGCAAGGAAGTCCTGCGCGGTCTTCAAAACGTCTGCGGGCACCTTCAGGCTGACCTTCGGGCCGGTATCGCCATCAAGTCCTGCGTCTGCCAGACCTTCAGACAGTTGACCGAGCAGGGTCATGGCCTCATCGCGACGCTTGAGTTTGTGCAGCGCAAAGGCCGCAAAGAGCACCTGGGCCGCAGGTGGGGTCGCGACGGGTCCGGCTGTTGTGTAGTGCGGGCCGAGCTGACGCTCGAACGCCTCCTGCGCGCAAACCTCACTGAAACTGCCATCAGCGGCTGTGGCAAAGCGGCTGCGCCACTCGTCGGCCGTCAGGGCCGGATCGGCCGGGAGGGGTGCCCCGGTGGAAGGCGCAACAAGCCTGGTTACGCGGCGCTTGGCAAACCCGCGCAGGGTCGGAAACATTTTTGCCTGCACGGCAATCAGGCCTTCGAGATCGAGGACGGCCCGCAGCGCCTTGTTCTCTCCGAAGAAGAGGCACAGGCCCGCGCAGATCCCACCGACCAGGACCGCAACCCACCGAAGGTGCATCCCGACGATGGACAGGCCGTAATAGAGCTGAATCAGACGAATGGATGCCGGATGGTGCAGGGCCTGATGAAGCTGGATATTCAGATGCGCCAGCTCGGGCGTCGGCGACAGGATGCCGATCTGCCAGATCAGGGCCTTGCAGTAAAAGCGGCTGATCTCGGTGTGGAATGTTGACCAGACCATATAGGCGAGGACAACCATGCCCAACAGCGCAACACCGGCCAGCATCAGGGTAATTTCCCCGGACGAGCGTGTGCCTGAGGACCGCGAAACTGTGCCACTCATGCCGGGTCTCCTTGATGGCTGGTGCGGATCAGGGTCTGGGAAATCTCGTAAAAGCGCTTCAGATAGGCCGTGCCAAAGCGGGGCGTATGGGAGTGATAGCCCGCGACGGCCTGCCAGAGGTCGCCCCGGGCCTTGGTCATTTCCTGACCGAGGATCCAGCCGCCCGCTTCAAGATTGGCGCAGGAATTGTTCCGCAACGCCGCGTAGGCGCGGGACGGGGTGGTGTGCCAGTGCCGCGCAATCTCGGGAACATGGATCGTGTTGACCTGCATGGGGCCAAGGTCGGAAGTCCCGTTGGTATTCTGTACGGCCTGACCGGGATGGCCGCCTTCGACATAAAGCAGGACCAGCATGACACCCGTCGGCACATGCGCGTTATGAGCGGACTCCTTCAGGCAGGCCGCAATCTGGCGTCCGCCATCGTCTTCGGCCGAGGCAGCCGGGGCCGCCATGAGGGCCGCGAGGGCCAACGGAAAGAAAAGGCGGGCTTTCATGCGGCCTGCTCCTTCTGGACGGAGACAGGCTGAAGACGTGCCATACTGGCCTGCCAGAGGCCGGTTAGATCACACAGATTGATCTGGCCGTTCTGAACCGGGAGCGCGTCCAGCACATCGAGCAGGCAGAGCAGGACCGTGACGGCTGACTGCGCGTCATGGTCGATGACGCTCACGCCGAGCGCGGCTTCAGGATCATCGACCAGCTTCAGGCCAAAGCCGTGCCGGGTCATTTCAAACCACAGCGCCTCGGCGGTGATCAGGAAGGCTGGCAGGAAACCGCTGCAGGACGCCGCGACCGTGCTGGCGCAGGGGGTTGAGTTGGTGGCATCGCTCAACAGAACGCCAAGGCCCTTGCGGTCGATGGCCCGGACCAGAACGTCTGACAGCACGCCGATGGCAGGAGAGGCCGTCATCCGTAGCGCCTCCGCTTCCAGGTCGGCCGACCGGACCGGACGGGGCCGGTGATGAGGCGGCGGACGGTTCTGAGGGCCGCCGGCAGCGTCAGGCCAAAGAAGCTGATCGTTGCAAACAGGGCGGTCCCCAGAACGCCGATATACAGCGTCGTCCAGCTCCAGTACGTGACCGTCACGAGAAGCGGCAGACACGCCCGGCCATCAAGGATGGCCAGACGGACAGGTTTTGCGGTTGCGCGCCACATCAGGCGTCTCTCCTCCAGGCCTCATTGGCCGTCTGTTCGGTGATCAGCCCGTCTTCCAGGGCCTTGCGGATGGCGACTGCATAGCTCTGGCCATCGCTGTCGATGGCCTGAGCCACGAGATCGGGCCAAAGCTCGCTTTCGGTGCGCATGAGCTGACGGCGCAGATCCTGATGAAAGGTCAGGTATTCACGCACCGCGACACGGCCGCCGCCGACCCGATCCAACAGACGCTGGTTGATGACGAAACGCAGCGACTGCGCCAGAGCGCTGACGAGATTGTCCCGCTCGGCCCGGGGGCACAGCGCAATGGAGCGCTGGATCATGAGGGGGCCGTTGTCGGCATGAATGGTGGTGGAAAGCTTGCCGCCCGTGATGGCGCAGTTGATGGCCGCCTCCATGGTCGGGCCGTCACGACACTCGCCCAGCACCAGATCCGAGTTTTCGCGGCGCATGGAGCCTTCGACAAACAACGGCGGCGTCATGTTTGGCGGTCGGATCTCCGTCTGGGTGATCCGGTTGCCGTTAGGAGGCTTGAGGCTGTCGAAAAGGAACTCGATCGGCTGCTCGCCCGTGGAGATGTTGCACGAGACGGTCGGATCCATCAGACGCTCATGGATCAGCCCGAACTGCAACGTGGTCTTGCCCGATCCGGTCGATCCTCCCGTGAGCACCATGCCGCTTCTGAGCAGGTTCGTGTCGCGGATCTCCTGCTCGACGCGCTGCTCATCCAGGCTCTTCGGCAGGGTCGGGATCGGCCGCAGGACAAGATTCATGCCCGGGCCGCGCATGGTCTGTACGGGAAAGATGTTGATACGAAAGCGCAGGGACTCACGACGGTTGAGCGTCACGCTATAGGCCGTATCGAGCTGAAGGCTGATCAGGACGCGCGCCGAGCCGTCCGCGCCATAGACGTGATCCACGATCTGCTTGAGATCCAGCGATGTCGTGGGGTCCATGGTGGCGTAGCGGTTGCGGCCATGAACCGTGAGCGTGGCACGGTGTCCGGTCAGCAGGTCGATGCGCGACGCGCCGAGGCCATGCGCCCATTTCAGGAAGTCATCGAGACCGGGTGCATGTTTCCGGGCTTCAGCAACCCACGGGTACTCGCGCTTCGCCCGTTCGTGTACCCAGGTTTCGGTGTCGCGCAGTTTGAGGACGGCGCTCATCGGCAGTCCTCCGGATAGGCGACGCGGGTGCGGGCCTGGAGGCCGGGCTGTCCGGTGATCCGGATGACACGGTCGCCAAGATGCAGACTGTCGCCGCCGCCCACGGCCTGACGGTTCTCGAACACCACGCGTGGCTCTTCGACGCGACCGGCCCGCAGAAGCACGCGGTAGCGGGCCATGCCCGTGATGTCGCGCTGAAGACGGGAGAGATCGGACAGGTAGATCTCATCTGCCACCTTTTCTCCGGATGCCCAGCCCTCAGCCACCCAGTCGTTCCAGTGCCGCACTTCCTTGTCCGTGTGAGGCAAAGCGGATGAGGCCGGATGACGTGGCTTGTTCCAGGAGCGGACGAGATAGGTCCGCCAGTTCGGTGCGGCGGACGTAAGCTGTGCCTCTCGGGTAATCTCAAAGACGCAGCGGCTTTCATGAGCGATGGTGCCTGTGTCGTTCAGGGCGAAGGCCATCTGCGCCTGGCTTACGATCGGGGGCTGCATGAGCGTCTGACCATCACTGACCGGCAGGACGAATGGGCGGAAATCGAACGTCGTGTCGAGGATCGGCTCGTTGTGGCGCAGCATTTCATTGATGGCGAAGGAGCGTGCCGCCTGTCCGCCCTGTGCGCCGTAGGTCAGCGCGGCCTGCCGGATCTGCTCGCGCCGGCCTGGCTTGAGGTCGTCGCCGGCTTCATCATTCGGCCGAGCATCCTGCAAGGCTTCGAGTGACGGTGGGGCGTCGCCGCCTGTGATGCGGTCGAGCTGAAGCGCGCCCGTGACCGGGGTATTGGCAGGGTTGCCCAGGGCCTCATCATTGGCGTTGATCTGATCCGCTCCCGGCTCAGGTGGGTTTGGCATGGAAACGAGCGTTCCGCTCCGGGCTGGCGGAGGAAGGGAGCTTGTGGACGGCATAATGGTGCCAGTGTCGGCCGCACCTGCGAAAGATGGGAATGCGAGGAAGGCAGCCGTTGCGAGGCCGCAGAGCAGGGCGCGATCAGCCATGGTACGTCACCGAGATTGCGTGGGAGAGGGGATCGACAGAGACGGTGGCCTGATCTGCCGCCTGCTCGCCGAGCGTGCGCAGGTGGTCAATCACCGGGGCCACGGCATTGATCTGGACAATGACCTTCCGGTGCTGGCCAAACGCGGTCACGCTGTAGCCGATGTCTTTGCCGAGCTTGCGGACCGCAGGCTCAAGGGGGCCTTGCCAGACAAACCAGACCTGACGCTTGAGGTCAGCGGGAAGGCCGGGGTCCGGGGTCATGGGAGGCGGGGTCGGCCGCAACGTGCCGAGCTGAGCCAGATCCGCGTCGGTTGTGGCAATGGCGCGTTGCAGCGCAAGTTCGGGGTTGGCCATGCCTGTTGTTGCCACAGGCTCTGGCGGTTTGGTGGCGCAGGCCGAGAGGGCCAGCAGAAGAACGGGTGTCAGTAGGTAGTGGTGTCGCATGGATCCCTCCAGATGTTGGAAGGATCATCGCGGGCCTATCTGCGACTTTCAAAAAAAAATTGAAGGCATTTCATCGCCACTCAGGGACAAGTTTTGCTTGCCCTGTTGGATTTTTGTGTTGCTTTTGTTGAACATATGTTTAACAGATATTTCTAGTAAGTCGGTCCCAAAGAGAAGATACGCGAGTGCCGGTGAGTGCCGGTGAGTGCCGGTGAGTGCCGGTGAGTGCCGCAGAGTAAAGAGAGATCCCGACACGATGCCCCAGATCACTGCAAACACAGCCCATTTCGGAATGCGGCTTGAAGCCGATTTCAAAGAAGAGTCCTTCAGGAAGGTCAAGGAACTCGGAACGACGCCTGCTGACCTGTTTCGGGACGTTCTTGAATATGTCGTCAGAAACAACCGTCTGCCGATCCGCAAGGAAGTCGTGAGCGATGATGACGCCGTTCTTCTTGATCTGGTCAAGAAACGCCTGAAGAACCCGGGGGAAATTATGAGGAACGTGAACCTTGACGATCTACTCTCTGGACATCCCGGACGTCGTAAGGGATGAGCTGTACGCGCTGGATTACAGCGTTGCGGAGCGGTTCGTAAAAAAGCTCCGCAAGATCCTGCATAACCCGCATGTTCCAAAGAGCAAGCTTCGCGGTTTACCGAATTGTTATAAAATCAAACTGCGTGATGATGGCATCCGTGGGGTGTATCAGGTCCACGATCAGGAGATCACGGTTCTTTTGATCGCGGTCGGCAAGCGCGACAAAAGTGCCGTTTATGAAACTGCTAAAGACCGATTGTAAAAGGAGGGGGCCTTATCCCCCCTCTTTCTTTAATCGTGCGTCTTACGCAGCGGCCCGCTGCTGCTCATCCATGGCTTCGAGGCGCTCGTACAAGCCCCCGGCAATGCCCCGGCCTGACAGGATCTCATCCACCAGCGCATCCATGACGCCTTGCTGTGCCTGCTCGTCCTGAAGAAACGAGCTTTTCATCGCCAGAGCCTTGCGGCGTGCCAGTTCCTTTTCCGCACTCCCGCCCGGGAACACGATAGCAAGGCACCGCAAGGCGCGGCTTGAGGGCATCCGGGCAAAGAGGCGCGACCGCAGAGCGGTATCGTTTGGCGTGCTGGAGAAGGCCCAGAGTTCAATGGGGCCGAGCACGTTGACCAGAAGCTGCTCATATTTACCCTCGGCCGCGTTCATCACCACGAAGAACGGCGCACCGTTGCGGCCTGGACCGGGCAGGCGGTTCCGCACCACATAGGCGCTGGCAGGTGTGAGCTTGAAGTTCTCGATCATCTCGTTGGCCTCCCGCTCGTCTCCGCATTTCAGGATCCAGCGGGCCGTGGACTGACCCACGAGATCAGCGCTGAAGTCGCCGCTGCGCTGACTGATGAACGAAAGCTGCACATTGTGCTTACGGCCTTCACGAACGTCGCGGATCGCCTGCTTATCGACCTGCGGGGCCTCCTTGGGACGATGCCACTCCTCAAAATCGAGACGCTTGATCGTCTCCTTCATCTCGGTGAAGCGGCTGCGATGATACTCCCGCACATTCTCGGGCATGACCGGCAGATCCGCATATTCCGGATGCAGGAAGAAGTTCCGGCCGATCAGGTAGCGGCCGAGCATATACATCAGGGCCGTCTGCCGGTTCGCACTCTCAGATCCCTGCGGGGCGACGCGGGCTAGATCCAGTACGATGATCCGGGCATCTCCCAGATCAAGCTGGGTCGGTTCAGAGAGGGTTGGATACTTCTTGATGGCCGCCATGATGTAGCGCTCGAACGCCTGAATGAGCGTTTCCTGCGTCGGCAGGATGATCTTTGAATAGCGATCAAAGATTTCCGGCGCGCGGGCCGCTGCAATCAGATCCTGAAGAACCGGAACGGCATGACGTTGGGCAATCCCTGCCAGACGATGCTCGCCCGCAGCGATCAGGGCCGTCACCACGTCACGCCACCAGGTCGGGTCCGCGCTTTCAAGATCGCCTTCGGCCGCCGCGTGATGCGGAAGCTGGAGGCCGAGACGGTGGATAGCCTCATCCACCAGAGGCTCGATGCCCTCGCGATAGTGCTTCGGATTGCCACCTGCAACACCCGTGCACTGACGATAGGCTTCCGGGATGACGTCACCGACGAGCTGGTCCATCCCCTCGAAAGGCTTGCCATCGAGAGGAGTAGCCAGCAGGGACACAAAGTTCTCGATGGCAACCTCTTCGAGCGGCAGAGGATATTCGAGCCCCACCTGAAGGTCGAAGATGTTGACCTCGAAACCGGGTGCCATCTGCATTTCCACGAAGATGGCCTCATGGGCACGATCCGGCCCAAGCGCGTTGCGGACCATCTCGATGAAGCCGAGAGACGCATGGCCGATGTCCAGCTTCGCCAGCAGCGGCAGCTTGACGCCATTATTGCCCATGGCCGCAGAACTCAGGAGCAGGCCGAGAAGAATGGTGTTTCCGAGCACTGTCTTACCGCTGCCTGGAGGGGCGACGATGATATCCGCGATATGCTCACGTACGCCGCCGCCAGTCGGATCGAATGGCCAGATCCCGCCATCGGGCTTGCGAAAGAGGATGGAACCTTGAGGGAACGGGGAGGCGCTTCGCATCCACGGCATCATGCCCATCGCATCCCCCAGAGGAGCAAGAGCCGGAGTGGCTGTGGAGCCCAGAGAGAGCACGGGAACCGACCCCATGGCGGCCTCAAGCGGGTCGCCCGGAACACGGGTGGTCTTGCAGCCGCCCCAGCTTTCGAGGCCCTGAGATAAATCGGCCGCACGGCGACGCAGCAGCTTGTCTTCGCCGACCGGTGCCCAGGTGCTGGCGGTCATCCGCATCCGGACGGAATTATGGTTTTCCGTCTCGCGCATACGTTTGATGGCCTGAAAAGCCCGCGTAATGTCTTTGTTGCCCGGAAACATGCCGAGCATGGTGGCCCCTGTTTCCTTGATGGCGAACGCGGCTTTGCCACCGCCTTCGAGGATCATGGAACTGCGCCAGGGCAGACGCTTGCGGCCCAGAGTGTTGAGCAGTTCCGAGAACGGGCGCGGATCCTCGGGGCCGAGAAGCATGTCCACGGGGGCATAGGTGTAGTCACCGACCGTCACGAGCTGGCCGCCCTGATTTTCGGCATCCGCGTTGAAAATCTGATCGCGCAGGGACGGCCAGAGCAGGTTTTCGGTCTTTTTGCTCTGTTTTTCGTCATCCGGAAGACGCGGCATGACAGGGTCGCCCACCAGCGTGGGCTTCCAGCTGCTTCCGGCCGTCTCTCGGTAGAGCGTTTCACGCGCCAGCGTGATGGATTCATCGGCCCGTAGCAGCGTTGTGGAGATGCCGAGATTGGACATGCTGTCCTGCACACGCGCCACAAACGCATCATGTCGGCCTGCCATGAGTTCGGAGCGCAGGGTAAAGCGCTGACCGTTCCCCGCTTTTGGCCACGCCTTGACCTGCTCTTTTCTCTCGGCCGCCACCTGCTTCTTTTCTTCGCGGGTCAGAACGGCCGGTCGGGTCCACAGGATGTAGCAGGCATCCTCCCACCGCATCACCTGAGGCCACCGCAGGCGGCGCTCATTGATGATGTCGTGGAAGTCAGCGTTCATCATGCGTGAAATCTGTTCGCATCCATTGAGCGCCAGCAGATCCACGGCGACGCGGGCCTGATCCGGGTCGGAGATATACCAGCCTTCGATCACATGACCGGTGCCTTCGAGCAGGCCCTGAAGTTCGATGCGCTGCTGTTCGGCGACGGCCTCCACGTCTGCACGCGAGCACATGGTGCGCAGACCATTCACGCGCAGAACAGAGACATACTCGCCCCGGAGTGTCACGAGCCGGTCCTGATGGACGGCGTCCGTATGATTGGTCTCGACGTCGCAAAAGGATTCGAGGGGCTGACGAAGAAAGAGGCTCGCGCTGGCAAGCAGTTCGGTCAAAAAGCCAGACATTGGAAACTCCGCGTCAGGATGGGGTGAGGGCAAGGGCCTTGTCGAGGAAGGCCGGGTAAACGTCAGCGCCAGCGTCAAGCAGCCTGCCGGTTGGCAGAATGCGCAGGCCTGCGCGGAGGAGAGCGAGATTGCGTTGGACGGCCTCATCGGCGCTGCCACACAGGCGCATGGCCGTTGTGATCTGACGGATGGAGCCGGATTGCAGGCGATGCTCGGCTTCCGCACGTCTGGATTCCAGCAGACGCAGGAGCGTCATGGGCGTCCGGAAAGAGGGGGAAAACTGCGTGCCGAGCAGAGGGTCCGGAATGGCCTTCAGGACGGTGTTCCAGAACTGGCTGTCAGACTGACCCTGTTGTCTGGCCATCAGGCGGAGCGTCTGGTGGGCCGTGCGAACAAGAAACATCAGGCGCGACTGGGACATTTCCGGCCACCAGACCAGCATGGCCTCGGCGTCGATGGCCGCACGCGATGTGTCCTGCAGGAGATTGCACACCTGGCAGACCCTGAGACCGGCCCCCGAGGAGGGACCAGTCCAGGGAAGACCTGCTCCGGGCGACGGCAAACCGCAGCAGGAGCAGGTGAACGAGCCATCCGACCCGTCTTTCCCGGGCCGGATCTCCTGGTCGAGACCAGGCTGGAGGAAGAACGGATCGGAGGTCATGTCAGCTTACTGGAACTGGTAGCTCTTGGCGGTATTGCTGATTTCAGCATTCCCGTTGGAGGCCGTGTTCGCAGAGTTGTTGATCCACTTCGGACCTGTAGCCGCCACACCGGCCAGAACGAAGCAGACGACGCCGGCAATCGCCATGCCCGGGCGCTTGGTCTCTTCCTTCTGGGATTTGTAGAACAGCACGATACCCGTCACGAGCGCGGCAATGGCCAGTGCGTAGAGGGCTGCGGCAGAGCCGACACCTATGGTGTCCGTGCCTTCCTGCGCCATGTTCTGGATCTGCTTGCCAAGACCGTTGCTGGAGGCCGTACCACCTGCGGCAGCAAGGGCGGTGCCAGCCATCACCATCGGCAGCATGGTTGCTGTCGCGACGGTCGCGCCGATCTTGGTGAGAGCGCGGGAAGAAGACGGGGCTGTCTGGGATGTCATGAGTTGTTTCTCCGTTGTGAGGGACAATCCCCTCTGCCAACCAATCTGACCGCGTGATCTGCGACTGAGGCGGGCGAGGGGTGTTTTTTTTCGTCAGCCCGTTTCAGGGCCAGAAAGAAAGGATCCAGGTGGCGTCCTTGACGGGATTGAGGAGCATGACGCCAAAGACGTACTGGATGCCGCAGCCAAGGCGCTCCCGGTTTGAACGGCCTCTTTGGATGGCAAACCAAGTCAGGACGGCGAAGAAGCACGTCCATGCGCCGAACATCTGAAAGAACAGGGCAAAGTCTTTGACGATCGCCAGGATCGCGTCTTTGGGGCCGGTACCGGTGATCAGGCTGTCCGCCGTGCTGTAACTGGTCGCCGCGTCGCCCAGAGTGACCTGCACGTCGGTTCCGGCCGAGGCCGTGCTTTTGGTGAGGATGACGTTGAACGAGGCGAAGACACCGCACAGAACGAGCGACAGGTAGGGCAGCCACGGCTTGTCCTGCAGCGCCTGAATGGTCGGGTGGTAATACTGATAGATTCCGACCAGACTGAAGATCAGGCAGCTCACGGCCGCAGCGTAGCAGGCCGTGGGCAGAAGCCAGCCCATGCCAACGGCGATTTCATGGACGAGATTGACAAGGCCTTCCATGCTGGCCTCCTCAGTTCAGGTCGCCATGAGCCGTGTGCAGAACCCAGGTGGCGCCCTGCTGGCTAATGGTCAGGACGGCGCCGTAACCGGGAATGACGGTGCCAACGCCGACCTCGAACTGACGGGCTTGTCCGCTTGGGGCCGCGCTGTCTTCGATCATGGCGAGTTGTGGTGAGGCCGCAACGATCCGGTAGTGATGGATCCAGGCAGGCTTTGGAGCCGGGCCGGCCACGGCGGCCGGAGCGGGTGGAGCGTTCGAAGACGTCGGGGCCGCAGCCGCAGGCCTGTTCATGACAGCACTCAAGGCCGCACGCGCCTTTTCGGCTGCTGCGTGGGCCTGTGCGGCCTCATCCGCACCGGAGTTTTCAGCACCCGTGACGGCGTGATTGGCTTCAATCAGGGAAATGCGCCGTGTCAGATCGTTCAGGCGGTCTTCTTCAGCTTTACTGCGCCCTGCCAGAGATTGCCGCAGGCTCTCGACCTCGCCCCGCTCGCGTTCGATGACGCGGGCCTCTTCGGTGACGAGCTGAAGCACGTCGATCTGCTGCTGGGTCGCCATGGGCGCGGCCTGAAGGGTCTGCGCTGTCTTGACCGGATCGGCAGGAGGTGTGGGCGGAGCAACGGCCGGGGCGTCAGTCTGGGCTGGCGCAGACTGCGATGCGGCTGACGGCGTGGCAACGGCGGCCGCAGGCGGCGCTTTCGGGGCGGTCGCAGAGGCGGGCGGGTTCGCCGCAGCTTTCGGGTGGCCGAGGGTCTGCATTTCCGCAAGATCGGCGGTTGCAGGAGGGGCCGCCACCGGAGCCGGTTCGGGGGCCTGAGCCACGGGCGCTGCCGACTGATCCATGCCGACTTCCTGGCCAGGCGCGGAGACAGCGCGATGGTGATGCCCGCTGGCTGCCAGAATCCCCACGAGCAGGACGCCGCAGATCCCGAGACCCGAACCGCCGTAGAGCTTCTGGCGGGGTGTCAGCGCCTCGTAGCGCGAGATGAGGGGCGTGAGAAAAGAAGGAGAGCCGGATGGCGCCGGTTCGACCGTGTGACTGTCAGCATGGGCCGTTGCGTCGGCGTCGTGACCGTCCGGATCGTCCGCCACGGTGTCGTGGTGAGAAGGCGGCGGGGGTGAGGCCGACGCGGGCTCCATCCGACGCGGAGTGGTTTCGGTGTTCAGGTGATGAACTGTGGAACTCATAAAAAAGATCCTTCTGGCTGAGACTGCCAGAAGGATCGGGGAACGATCTGCGACTGAGTGCGGAAATTCAGGGCTTATCGACAACGGGATCCATGAACATGACGCCGACATTCACATTGGCGGCCAGAATGATCCGCGAGCGGGTTGGCGTGTCCTGTGTGAGGGCGCTGTTGACGGCCGAGGCGGCACTTCCTGCGGCGACGCCGAGCTGCTGGCCCATGTTCAGACGCTGGATATAGTTCATGCCACCCAGAGCGCTGTAGCTGCCGGAAACGTTCGATGTCGTCTCGATGGCCTGGCCGAGGCCCTGCACGAATGCAGCCGCTGCTGGCATGACGAACCGCTGGAAAATCAGGGGATCGACGCTGGAGGCGACACCCTGCTTCATGGTGTCGGGCGCCATCACCACGCCGTTGGTTGCCAGATTGCGGCCCTGATGAATGATCTTGTTGACCTGCACGACCAGGAGCTGCTCGTTTCCGGGTGCCCTTGCGACAGTCGCAATCATGCGGTCGCCGGCGATGGGACCGCTATCGGCCTCAAGCACGATCTGACCGGACAGGTCGCTGTCCGTCGCGGTGACGGTATGGGCATAGATCCCGCGACCGGCAGGAATCAGAGCTGGCGGAGCTGCCGTATCGTGTGAGGCCGTGGCCGCTGCGGATGCGCCCGTTGCCCCACGCGTGGCCATTGTCTTCTCGGCCTGAGGCTGGCCGTCCTGCTCTGGCTTAAACACGGCTTCCTGAAGATCCGAGACAGGGGGCCGGGTCTGAAGCCCGCTTTCGATGCGCGCGATTTCGGCGACATAGCGGGCGCGGCGCTTTTCACGCTCCTGCTGCTCGGCCTGGGAGGTTTCGCCATTGCCAGAAGAGGAATAGGCCGGATCGGTCTGCACAAGCGGTGCCTGCGGTGCATTTTCGATATGCGGCGGCGTTGGCGGCGGTGCAGGAGGGGTAATCGGCGCGTTGTACCCGACTTCCTGCGGCTGACCATGTGAGCCATCATAGGACAGGACCGCATCCTTTTTTTCGCCCTTGTCGGCGCGCGCAACGGCCGGTGCCAGATCCGGCGTGTAGGACTGGCCAGCGCCTTCGGACTTCTGCGCGGTCTCAGTGTTCTGCAGATGACGCAGACGATCCTGTTCCGGATTGGTGTTGGTTCCAGCGGGCAGAGCGTTCATCTCTGCGATCTGACCCGGGTCAGACTTGGGCATCTGCTTGGTCTCATGATGTGAGACGACAAGCACCAGAGCGATCACGGAGACGGCCGAGGCGCCGAGCAGGACCAGGCGGCGGTTTCCGCCGCGTGTCGCGCTCGACAGGACGGATTTGAACTTGGGAAGCTTCGGCATCATGGCGTCATGTCCTTGAGAGACGCGGACACGGTCCGACCGGAATCCGACAGGAGAATGTAGGGGGTCTGGCGGAAGGCATAGAGGGTGTAGCCGTCTTCACCGCGCTCAGAACTGTCCCAGGCAGGCGTCATGAGCGCCAGCCGCGTGCGGATGTAGAGTTCATTCCCCATCCGCCAAGCCCGCACGTCGTCAGGGGAGAGACCTTCAACGCTCTGGGGAACGGCAGAGGCCGGAGCGATCCCCGACAGCATGGCGTTCATAAAGGGCTCTGCCGTGCCAGGGGCGGCTTCCGGTCCCATTTCCTGTTTGGCGTTAGGGCCGTCTTCGTTCACGCGCACTGTCAGGTTGTCGTCATAGGTACCCCGACCGGCCAGAAGCAAGAACGAGATCGGCTTGATGGCGCCTTTGAGCGTGACGAGCAGGCCACCACGCGGAGACAGCGACAGGGGCTCGATGTTGATGGTGTTGCTGCCAGCATAAGGAACGCAGGTGTAAAAACCCGTGGTCTGCACGGCAGGGGAACCCCCTTTGCCCCCGTCAGACGAGCAGTTCTTCAGACCATCCGGATTGGCGGACGTGCTGGTCGTGTTCCACGCAATCGGCCAGGGTGCTCCGGAGCGGTCCACGAACGAGACGGCCGTGGGATAGCCCTTGGTCGTGAAAATCAGCGATGTCTGCTGGCCGGGTGCGAAAGACACGCGAATGGCCGGGCGGCTTGTCGGAGCCGCGACTTCCGTAGCGACATCCTCACGCGCTTTCTGGTTCTCCTTGAGACGGTTGCCGAGGCGACGGATCATCTCCGGCGTCAGGGGGATGGCCTCATCTTCGGCGGCCTGCTGATCCTGTTGCTCGGCAGAGAGAGGGGGAGACGCTGGTGGGGTCTCCGGACCAGGGGCGGCCGACTGTGCCAGCGCGGTGAAGGGCATGAAGCCCATGAGGCCAAGAAGGGCTAACGAAAAGGAACGGTTTTTCATGGCACGGATCCTCACTGCGGGCTGGCCACAAGCTGGGTGATGGCAATACCGTCAGGGTGATCAGCGTCATCGACACGCTCGACATGCACGGTTGCAATCAGGGTCTGGGAGCTTTCCACATTGACGTTCTCGCAGGTCTGAACGAACGGGAACTGCACAACGTAATGGTGATGACCGTTGACCATGCTTTGCTGGCGAATGGTGGCGGCACGCGTCGGCTGCGCGTAGCAGAGCAGCTTGGCCTCTTTCATTTTCGCCAGATTGCCGTCCTGGACGAAGGACTGCGCGAACGTATTCCAGCCATTGATGGTGAAATGCGACCCGGCTGCGTTAAGCTGCGACGGATAATCCCGGTAATTGATGTTGTAGGGCTTGAGCGACCACTTGATGACCCACGACAGGAAATCTTCCTGACTGAGGATCGGGCTGTTCAGCGCGATAGCCGGGCGAGGGGCGTTGATCCCATCCACGAAGAAATACTTCGGGAGTGGATGATACGACCAGGCGCGGGCCAGAAGAACGGCCAGAACGACCACGACAGCCGAGAGGGCGATGGACGTCTGCAAGGAACGCTCAACGATCTTTCCCTGAAAATCAGGATCGGTCAGGCGTCGGCTCAGGGATCCCGAGGAGCGGCTCATGGCGCGATGTCTCCGTGGAACGACAGCGGGGCTGCGGATGGCATTTCAAACCTCATGATGACTGTGTCATCGTCACCGTGACCCGTTGATCTGCGACTGAAGCTGAAAAAATGGCGATATTTGCGGATTAATCGCCCGAGCGCATGACGGCGGTCTGCTGGTGCAAGCGGCTGATACGGCGGCCGTTACGGCGGGTGGTCCAGAAATAGAACCCGGCCTTACCGAGGCATTCGCGGCGCACGTAATCCATCTTCTTCAGATAGACCTCATACAGGTCCGGATCGAACGTGTTGCGCATGTCTTTCTTGGAGCGGCGCGGCAGATGGAGCCATCCGGACTGACTGACGATGGTGCGATCGGTCAGGAGAAAGTCCTCGGCCACTGCGTCAGGAGACTGGTGGGCAAAATGCCGCATGGCCAGCTCGTGCTGCATTTCCACGGACCAGCGCGTGGTGCAGGCATTCCGGCTGAAGCCGATGGTCAGCCCGGTTGGTGAGTTCCGGACCTGCCATCTGCGGCCCCGACGCTCTTCTGGCGTCAGGCGTGACGCCTGTTCCCAGGTCAGGACGACGGATGGGTCGGCCGGAATGGCGCAAGAGTCAGCACCTGGGCGGAGGCTGACGAGCTTTCGTTGCAGGCTGCGGACACTGCGGCCCATCTGTTTGGCAATGCGCTGGAGCCCGATGCGACGCTCACGGTGAGCCAGAAGAGTGGCAACGTCGGCGTCCGTCCAGACCACCTCGGCATAGCGTTCCCGCGCGGGCAAGCCGAGGGCAGCGCGCTTTTTGCGAACCGCCATGACTGTGCGGTCGAGACGCTTTGCTATGGCGGAAAGGTCTTCGCCCTCGGCCCATGCGCGGCTGAGGCGGCTGATGTCGAGAAGAGACCATGCCCGAGGCCCATTTCTGAGCGGGGTGCGCTTGAGAGGAAGTCCTTCCTCTCGCGCAATGGCTTCAATCTCCAGGCGGCTTATGAAAAGTGCGGCCGCGATGTGTGCAGCATTTACGCCCTTGGTGGCCATCGTGATGACGAGCGTTCTGATTTCCTCAGGAGCTTTCCCAAGGGAAATCGGGGAATGCGTATTGCTGCGTTCTACGAGTGACGGTTGGAAAAGCCCACCTGCTACGACGCCGGAAGCCGGAAGTGGGGAGCAGCGGGTGTGTGCAAACATCGTCGGAAGTCCCTATCGCGTTTCAACGTGTAAGGTCTTATCCGACGATAGATCATCCGTTTCAAGTCTTATTACAAGAAACGACAAAAAGTTTTTCGTTAGTTCACCTGTTTCTGAACGGCGGCGCCTAATGCGATGAAGCTATCGTTAAAAAATTCCACCTGCTCGCGGACGCTCTGAATGTTGCTGTAGAGTCCGAGCGTCCGGAGAGAATTGAAAATCTCTTTCTGATTGGGAAGCCCAGGGAATAGATCGAATGTAGCGACCTTCAAGGCCGCTGCGATACGTCGAAGAGACTCGATTGAGGGCTTTCTCAAACCGATTTCTATTAGTTGCAGAGCGGGCGTCTGATGCCCGCTAGCCGCGCCTAACTCAGAGACGTTCATCCCACGGGCAAGTCGAATATCTCTGATTCGTTCACCAAGCTGCCTCACAACAGGTTCTCGTGGGTCAGTTTCTGACGAGGTGACATTCTTGCTCTCGGCAACGTCATGCTCACGGGCTAGCTGGAGCTTATGTATTAGAAGAGATAAAGATGCAGACGTTTTTTGGAAGGCACTGACCAAGTCCAGATACTTCTGTGTGTCTTCATCGCTTATTTTTACTTCGATCGGAAGTATATCATGATCATCAGGGGGGAGTATTTCATTGGGAGGTGTCTTAAGGGCTAGAAGTATCTTATGAAGGGTCACATAAGATACATTTTTCCCCCTCTCGATATTTGAAATCGTCCCAACAGCCAAATCTGTTACGAAACAAATGTTTACCACATTCATTCCCTTGCCTTCCCGAACTTCTTTAATTCTCTGTCCTAGGTCCACAAGATATTCGTCAGTTTGGCCGTCACTTACCTGCGTCTCTGTTTTCTTGTTCATGGCTAGTTCTCTCTCTCGGCAGGCTTACACACCAGACTTCGGGTCCGGATACTGCAAAATACCCACGAGAGCGCCCCTGACAACTGAGTTCGAATTTAACATTTCTCCTCAGTCGCATGTCGATCTGCGATTTAGAATTTTAAGTTATTTCAGGAGAGACCATGTGTTTATAATCTTGCCCCCCGCCCATGTGCAGCCAGCTCCAGCGATGCCCAAAGCAATACTGACGGAAGCGGCCTTCGAGATCAGTCACGCCCCCCCGCCCCTTCCTTCGCCAGCCCCTTCGGGACCGGTCTCTCTTGCACCTCCCGCAGAACCATCCGTGCAGACGGATCCGCCGAAGGTGGTTCATCACTTCCGCATGACGTCCGGCTATGGCCATCAGGTGCCACTCTCGTTTGCGATCAGGCAGATCGTGCCATCAGGTGTGCGTGTCACCTACGGTGCGGGCGTTGATCCAGGTGAGGCCGTTGACTGGCAGGGCGGTCGGGAATGGAACAAGGTTCTGGCCACAACGGTCAGCCCGCTCGGCGAGCGTATCGAGGTCGGGCGCGCACACGTCACTATTTTGAAGAAATAAGCGTTAGTCGCAGATCGAACTGCTTCTCTGCTGGGACTTACCCAGGAGAGAGGCATGTCACCAGACGATCCAACACCGCACAGGGACACCCCGCAGAGTTCTCTGGCCCCTAACCTTGCTCTTGCACGGCACAATCTGCTTGAGCATTTCCGTGTCCGGAATGGACACACTTCCGGCACGGACGGGGCGATCATCGCCTCTCTGGCCGATCTCCTTGTGTCTTTACCGAGCGAGGAGCGACGGACCTTTGTTTCCGAAGTGGTCTCGACCGTCAGCGGCGGAGAGGATCTTGTAGCATCTGCGGTCTCCAGCCGTGCTGTACTGGTCGCATGGACAGACAACCAGAAGCGGGCAGAGCTGTCCGCGCGCGTCTTCTCTGACGATCGTCTCGCGCTTCTGCGCGACCTTCTCGATCCAGAAGCAGAAAGGGTGGCCGCATGAAACGGACATCCTTTCTTTTCGTAGCCGCTGCTTTGTCGGTCCCTTTGAGCGCATCTGCCGCATCACAGGGCAGTCAGGCCTGCGCAACCCTCACGCAGGCGGCAGCGGACGCCGTAAACGGGCGCATCAAGGCTAACAATGCTTATGAGAAGCAACCCGAAAGTGTCAGTGGCCTCTCCTGCCTGGACAAGTTTTTCAATGGGACGGGCCTCAATCTCCTGACGAACATTGCGAACCCGGCAGCGCTGATCAATGACGTTGTCGGGCAGGTCGAAGGAGAAATCTGTTCGGCCGCCCAGACCGAATGGGACAATACCGTCGGGGCCGCGCAACAATGTGGCCTGAGCCTGAACGGTGTGAATGTCGGTCTCGGCCTGTCAGGCGGAAACGGCCTCATGTGCCCCTCCCTGAATTTTGGCGGCAGCGGCCCGCAGCTTGCGGCCGGGAGCCTCGGAAATGGCGACTCAAACGGGTATGTCCGGGGGGAGCCACGTCTGCCGACCGGCTACACCAGCACCTCTCTGGATGGGGTATTCTGATGAAGATCCGCCTCAATCCGACAATCGCAACGATGCTCCTCTGCACGACCGTTCTTGTTGTGATGCCGAAGCCTGCGAACGCGTTCATCGGTGAAGCCGCCGTGGTTGCGGCCATCAGCGGGCTACAAAAATTTACCGGCAACGCTTTGTCTTCCATGACCAAGACACTGACGTCCCAGATTACGAGCTCAATGGAGAGCCTGAGCAACCCGAACTCCGTTAGCTCGATGCTGAACAAGGGTTTCACTCAGCTCAGTAACTACGAAAAGGCGGGTGTCGCCGCCGAGCAGCGTATTGCGGATGCGTCCAATACAGCGATGGCGGAGTTTGCTCGCCGCCAGCAGGATACGACGATCCGCGACGAGCATATGATGAACCCGGAGTTCTGCACGGGGATTGACGGGGCGCAGGCCACCCAGGGTGCGTCTCAGTCGGCCAGAACGGCAACCCGCGCGATTGCGACGATTACGGACAGTCGTGGAGAGGCCGACGCCGGAACGCCGTCTTACTATGGCAAGGGCCAGGGCGTGGCATCGAGCATGGCGCTGCACGGGCGGCGGTATTGCTCGCAGGAGGACGTCACAGCCGGTCTCTGCTCGGCTCTTTCCCGTCTGCCCAATGCGGATCAACGAGCCATTTCCCTGTTCGGGCAGGACACCCTGTCGGCTGATGGTGGTGTGGACGCCGCCAACGATTACAGCACCACACTTATCCAGCCTGTGGCTCCGGCCGCATTGCGCGGCGAGCAGCTTACGTCCACGTCCGGACGTGAGGCCGCGTTGCGTCGTCGCGCCTACAACGCCCGCATGTCGCTCTCGCGCTACGTGATGAATTTCATCACCTCGCTGGAGATCCCCTCGATCAACCTGACCGACGTGCAGAAAACCGAGATGCAGGCCGAGGGCATGACTGTCTCGGATCAGGCCTCGTGGCTGACGTCGATGAGTCTTGAGGTCAATCGCCGTGTCTCTGGCGTGACCTGGAACAAGAACCTTCAGCAGATGCCGCCCGCAACAGTCATGCGTGAGCTGGCGATAGAGCAGGCGCAGGCCAACTACCTCGCCCTGCAGACTTACCGTCTCGGCCTTTTCCAGTCTTCGCTCGCCGCAACGCAGGTGGCCCAGCACGAAGAGGAAAGCGAGGCCAAGAGACTTGCCCCCATCCCATCCCCAAACGTCAATCCCGGAGGCTGACATGGCCCAGAACGATACGCAGATCCCTGCCCTCGCGGACGTCTTCCAGAGCCTGGAGCGTGTGCGGCCCCAACTTGAGAAGGATGCGCCCCAACTGGCCGGTCAGATTACCCTGCTTGCCCAGAAGCATCAGGACCCGGACCTTGCAGCCAATGAGCGGTTTCGGACCAACGTGGCCTATGTGCTTCAGGACGCCGAGCGTCTGGTCGGACCGGTTCTGCCGCAGGAAAATGGGCTGCGCGAAGAGATGACACAGCGTGCCATGAGCGTGCCCGGCCTGACGTCCGAGACCCTCAAGGGCTTTATGGGGCAGACCGCCGATCTGATGGATCAGCGACTGGTGGACACGGTGCGCTCTGTGTCGGAGCGCGTCGCCTCCATGGGGGCCGATCAGCAGGGTAATCCGGAGATTGACGAGGTTCTTCAATCCCTGTCCGAGCGGGTTGCCACTGCCGCACGGTTCTCGACACACGACCCTGACGCGCAGACCGTTACACAGGACGAACAGGCAGACGTCAGACCTGTGGAACCGGCCTCCGAGTTTGATGGAAGTCCTGAGCCACCACCTTTCGATGATATTCCGGACGCCCCTGAGCCAGAGGATAGTGAGGATCCACGCGTGCAAGAGGGTGACACCCCAACTCATCCCTCGGGAGAAAAGGCTGATCCACGGATGCACGCCTCTCCTGGAGGCGGGGAGCCGGGAGCAGACCAGCCACAGGCCCAACGCCCTGAGCGACCGGTAAACGCTGGCGCAACCGAGAACAAGAAGGCAGCACCAGAGGCATCGAGCAAAGCTGATACCGGAGCTAAAGCGCAGAATAGACCTGGGCCGGCGAAGGAGGAGGCGAAGACCCCTGAACAGGAAGCCGATGAGAAGGTCGTTTATCAGGTGCGCGGCCCGGGTCTCTTTACCCGTCTCGCACAGGCCATTCGTCCTGAGGCCGTGCAGCAGACCGTCACGCCCGGGTCTAACTGGATGGCCAAGGCCCAGACGATGAATGCGGCCCACGGGCAGCAGGCCGACGCCAATCATCTGGATCAGACCGAGGCCCTGGGCCTGAAGGCCCAGAGTGCTCTGGAAGCCGTGCAGAATACACCGGCATCGTCAGTCATGCGGGAAATCGCTGAGGCCGCAAAATCCGAGCCGAACGGTATGGATGGTGTGTTGAGCGAAATGCGGCCGGGAGGTCGGCATGAAGGCCTGCAATCGCGATTTCAAGCCGAGCGGAGCACCAACCAGGCGTTCGCAGCGCAGTTGAAGGAAGCGGGTGAGGCGGTCGCGGCCTACGGCGCTCATCGTGAGAAAGCTGCCGATATTGGGGTGCAGCGCGGGACAGAGGCTCAGGTCTAGCAGCGCTTCAACGGCCTGGACAGCAAGATTGGCGAGCTTGCCAAGGGGGTGCCGGGAAAGGAAGCCGGGACCAGCATGGTCGAAGATCTCTCAAAGAAGGCCCGTGAGCTGGTGAAAAAGGCGGTTGAGGCCGTCGCCTCTGTTTTCCGGCCGTCCCCTTCTGCGTCAGCCAGCGCCAGCTTGGGATTATAAGTGATGACTTCTCTCAGACGCTTCAGAAACACGGGTAGGGCGCTCAGCGTCCTGCCCATCTTACTCGCGACAGGGGTGGCTCACGCACAGTCGGTCACAGGCAATTCGACGTCGGGAAACTCCACCTATGGCGTGACCTGGAACATGCTCGATCCCGGTGATGACTGGGCCGCGACCATGATCAAGTCGGTCTTTCCGGTCTTCGGATCATCCTCGACGTCCACCGGCACCGAGGCCACGGTCATCGGGACCATGCTGGGCGACCTCTCCGGCTTCGTCATGGCGCTGGCCATGGCCTTTGTTTCTTACGTCATGATGATGAACATGCATCGCTCGGCTGAGACGTCGAAGGTGCTTGGATCGAATCAGACCTCCATGAGTATCGTGCGCATGGCCTTTGGCGCCATCATGATGCTTCCGGTCGCAGGGGGTTTTAGTGCCGGTCAGGCTGCGTTCGTTCAGGGCTCGCTCTGGGGGGTCGGTATGGCGAAGACGGTCTATTCCTCCGCCGTGCAGGCGATTGGTCCGGACGGAAAAACCATCGCACAGCCCATGGTGCCGGGTACGAAAACCATTGTGGCTGGCCTGATCGCCAATGAAATGTGCCGGGATCTGGTCAACCTGGCCTCATCCAATTCGAGCCTCGTGCCAGCCCCGACCGGGAGAACCGTAAAGGCCGTATCCGGCTCCGATCTGGGTATGATTACCTATCCGTATCAGATGACCACGGGAGACGGGCAGCCCGTTTGCGGTTCTGTCACCATCCAGGCTCCGCGCGCCGCGACGAAGATTCTGGGGATCACGGTCGATACGGCCTCCATGCAGCAGCAGATTCTGGATAGCGTTCTGGTGGGCGAGATCCGGCCACAGGTCCAGCAGGTTGCAACCCAGTTCTGGCAGACCAAGAAGTCCTCCAGTCTGGCACCGCTCGTGACCCTTATGACGCAGGCGACCAATGACTACACCAGCAAGCTGACGGCCAAAGCTGCCAGTATCCGCCAGCAGGTTCAGGCAGCCGTCACACAGCGTAGCACCAGCTTTCAGGCGTGGAACAGCGGGACCAACGGAGACGCGGCCAACACCAAGAACCGGCTTGATAGCCTCGGCTGGACCGGTGCGGGGGCCTACTACCTTGAGTTTGCCCGTCTCAATGGGGAAACCATGTCCCTGATGGCGTCAACGCCGACTGTCAGTGCCCCGACCTATGTTGGACTGGGCGAGGACGTTCACGGAGATATTGCGCCCATGATGCAGTCGATTGGTGCACTTCTGGCCAATATCTCCAATATGGTCGCCACGCAGGACGGCATGAATGCTCCAGGCGGAAGCAGTGATCTCTATGCCGGCGTTACTCCGAGCGGTGACGGCGCGGGGGTGCTGTCTCAGGTCGCGCGGTCTCTTCATCTGAGCGACTACACGCTCCAGACGGTCATGGCCTTCATCGAACCGTCTGGCGCTGAAGGTTACTGGACGGATCCGTTCGGCAATCTCATGGGCCTCGGGAACTGGATGATCACCACGGCCCTCCTGGTCATGGCGTCCGCAGCACTCCTTAGTTCAGACGCAGGATCGGCAGTCACAGCGGCTGGCGCGGCTCTAACCGGCAATTTCGCGGGGGCTGCTGGCATTGGTGTGGGGCATGTCGTCGTGCAGTTCCTCAGCACGCCAATTCTCACAGGCGCAATGGCGCTTCTGCTTCCGGGCCTTACACTCGCGTTCGTGCTGCCGATGATCCCCTGGGTGATGTGGATGGCGGGCGTTGCTGGCTGGCTCATTCTGGTGTGCGAAGGCGTAATCGCTGTCCCGCTCTGGATGCTGGCCCACATGACAATGTCCGGCGAAGGCCTGCATGGGCACGCGAAAGCAGGATATGCGCTGATCTTCAACGTCCTTTTCCGACCGACCCTGATGCTGTTCGGGCTTTTCCTCGGCTACTTCGTATTTGACGCCATGTCCTGGCTGATCCACCAGACATTCGGCGTAGCCGCAGGGTTCGTGCTCTCGCATGGCTGGATCGTGACCAATCTTATTGGTGTCGTCGTCATGCTCGGCATGTACGTCACGGTCCATATTACGCTTGCTCTCATGTGCTTCAGGCTGATTGCGATCCTGCCAGAGCGTGTTCCTGCCATGATCGGCTTCCATGAAGGGAACCGTGTCGATCTGGATCAGTTTTCTAGGGACGCGGCCGTCGTTGGTATGGCTGGGACGCTGAAAGGAATTGACAGCTCGCTTAACTCAATGGTGAAAAAAGAAGGTGGCCAAAATCAGATTGGGCAGCAGGCCTCCGGTGATCGGCAACGAGTTGTGGATACAACTCTTTCAAGAACGACCTAAAGGTGCAGGCAGTGGGCAGTGATGGCAACGGATTGAGCGGTTGGGCTGGATATACTCTCGGACGCATGTCCGCAGAGACGGACCTAGAACACCGTCAATTTGCCGAACGCATTCAACATCGCTCACAACGCCGCAAACAAGAGGATCTTATCAACACTCTCACTGCAAAGGGTGTTGAGTTCCTCGACCATATCAAGTGGCAAGAAGGGATCATGAAAGAGCGTAAGGACCAGATTGCGGCTCTTGAGGCAGATCTGGTCCAGGCGCGCTCTGATTTGGAGCGTCAGCAGTCTTTAACAAACCAGTGGAAAGATTTTGGCGATAAGTCGGAAGCTAACTACGACGAGTTGAAGGCTTGGGCAGATAAAGCCGAGGCTTCGCTCAAACAGTATCGCTCCCTTTACGGTCCTCTGCCAGACGCTCCAAAAAGCAGCTCTTAGTCGCATCTTAGCTCGATAGGGTCTCCTTAATTCTTCAGGAGACCCATTATGCGTTCTCGTACCTCTCTTTATCTCGCCGGATCGCTGCTCCTGGCAGCACCGGCAATGGCGCAGACCCAATGCGCTGTTCCTTCTTCGCCTGCCCAAACATCAGCACCTCAAAAAACTGCTCCGCTCGGGCCTCAGCCGACTGACGCGATCCAGCGGCTGGTGCAGGCAGGCAGCGAGATCCTGTGGGCAGAGCCACAGCACGGCCTTCAGACAGGTGTTGCTCACGGCGATAACCAGCTTCTGGTATTCTTCACGCCTGAAAATCACAGCTTCATCATTGGCGGAACACTCATTCCCGTCCCCTATGACCGTCTTCATGAGCTGATGGGTAAGCGGGCGACAGATCTGGAGGTCTGGCATGGCACCAGGGGCATGTTTGTGCGCAACGGCGACCGTTTCCAGGTCGTTTATGCGACGCCAGACGGTCAGGCCGCGATTGCCGGTACGGTGTGGGATACCGCAGGCAAAAACATCACAAGACAGCAGATCCGCTACATTCCAGGGGCCGTTCCCACGGTTCGGATCGACGTCCCGGGAGGTGGAAAGGCCCCGGCCGGTTCGTTGTCCGAGCAGATCTATGCCGGTGTGGTCGGCCAGAAGGGTGCGCCGGAAGTGATCATGTTTATTGATCCGCGCTGCACGTTCTCGATCCGCGCCATGCAGCTCCTTCAGCCTGCCGTTGATAGCGGCAAGCTGCGTCTGAGGGTCGTGCCGCTTTCGCTCTTGGACTACGAGGATGGCGGCGCAAGTACGCGTTACGCCAAGGCCATGACCTCGCTGCCTGCGGATGCGAGTATGGTTCAGGCCTGGACGTCTGGCGGCCTCTCGAATGTGCTGGATCAACCGTCTCCTGAAGCGCAGTCCCGACTTGATGCCAACATGGCAGCGGCTAAAGCGGTGTCGCTGACAGGCACACCGACCTTTTTCTGGAAGCATCATGATGGGTCTCTGGGGCGTCTCGACGGCGTGCCTCCAGACCTGAACAAGTTCCTGACGGATGTCAGCCAGTGAGTGGGGCGAACGAAAAGAAGGGAGTCCTGGCCAAAACAGGCCGGGCAGCCCGATTTGTCGTAGGTTCTCCATCCGTTGCGGTTGGGGCCGCGAGTATTCGGGATGGCTACAGTCTGCTTCGGACACTGTGGGGCATTGTCCGAAGAAAGCCTGAAGCGGAAGACGGGTTTCGCGTTGATGATTCGGGCCGCATCGACATTGTTGCGACGGCAGAAGTGTACGATGTCAGTCCGGCAGCGGTAGAGATCTATCTCCAGAACCAGCAGGCCAGGACGTATCAACGCGCCTGGGCCGCAGCCCTCATCGGGGCTTGCCTTCTTGCAGCGTGGATCATTGTCGGCCTCAGCGGGTTATGGCGGAGTCAGACGCTTGTGACTGCGATCGAGATGATGCCGTTCTGGTTCGCCCTGGGGCTCTATATTCTGCAGAATGGGTGGATGAACTGGCAGTTTCGTCAGCGAAGGAAGGCCGGGATGCTGGCCTATATCAGAGAGGCCGACACCCTTTTTCCTCGACGGTCCTGAAACAGGAAGCGGCCCCAGAGGGCCGCTTTTCTTTTAGAAGGTTCCGGGTGGGTGCGTGGAGTTGTTGTTGGGGCCACCAACGGCCCAGGCCGCGTGCTCGTAGTCTTCACGGCCCCCAGAATTGCGGGGATCTTCCACCTTCACGATATGACCTTGCCGATCATAGACAGGTGGTGCCCAGACCGCTCGGGCTGATCCATAGGCCGCGCCCGGCTCATAGCGAGCGTGTTTGAGTGGCGGCGGCTTCGGGCCGTGACCATGATCGGCCGAGACGTTGCCAGAGCAAGCCCCTAGCGCCAGTAGCAGTGGAATGCACACAAGATAATGCTTCATGACTTCAGTCTCCTTTGCGATGCGTAGGAGACTGAAGGCTTCATCTGCGACTTTCTTCAGGAAACGATCTCGGTCTTGAAATCGAAAGAAGATGCCCGAGAAGAAGTACAAAACTCGCCAGAGCTATCAGCTTCGAAAATAGCAAATTTTGCGAGACACTCGTTCTTACACTTCTGGAGCATCGGATTGGAGGACTCTAGCATTTTCAGACGGTGCATGCGTCGCTCACACTCAGTAACCTGCAAAGCATAGTCTTGTAGGACTGAAGGAGATTTGACTGTCATATTTGAAATAATCGAGAGCGTATAAATAACACAATCTATGCTTGACCGTGTTTCAGCGCAGAAGGATGCGAAATTCAAGTCATCCGACAGAGAACTTGCTTGATTATTCTCTGGTATAAAAACCGAACCCATCCGTCACCTTTACCACAATACTAGGACATGAGGTCAGATCGCACCAGAGTTCTGGATACAGTCTCTTTATGGACTTTATCTGCTCTCTCTTTCTTCCCTTTCGCTCTAGCACGGGCTAGCGCAAAGAAAAAAGGTTTCCTTAACGAATTGTGAAAAAAAATTACGAAAGGCCGCTTTTGTTCTCATCACTCCCTTGCGAGCGTGGAACAGACTCATGTTACAGATGAAAGTCGCAGATCCTTGTGGCGAGGTCTCAGCGGCCGGGAGACTCTGAAAAGGGCCTTTCTTTCTCGCTACAGGAGAAGCATAAAGGCAAATCGCCTATTTGGGCTTGAAGAAGGAACTGTTTGAGTGAGTTAGCCAGAGCCCAGATACGTTTAAGGCCCCGCTTTCGCGAGGCCCTAAGAACGTAGTCCCATCGGTCGCCAAACCGATTGAACTGGATTGAAATATCTTCCGCTGATTTTTCAATCCTACATTTCAGCTTCGAATGCAAGAGTTTCTTGCAAACGGGAGGGGCTTGTTTGAAGGGTTGGAAAGCAGGGCTTCGGAAACCCGAAATCCTGAGAAGTTTTCCATGACCTGTTCTCTTTCGCATGACCCCCATCAGGCTGGGGTGAGACGCATCACCCCGGCCATGATTCTGGCTGAACTGCAGTGTGAGGCCCTGCCCCGCAGCGGTGCCACCAAGGCTCAGATCCTGAGCGCTTTGCATACGGAGCCCCGAGCGCTTGGCCTTCAGCCGCGCCAGTCCGATCTGCTTGGCTTTCTGATCAGCCGCACGAAGCCAGTGGATTGGGAAGATGACAACCTCACCATCTGCTCTGTGCGCAATCGCGACATCTGCGAGCGGTTTGGGATCGAGAGATCCACGGTCAAGCGCTGGCTTCGCGGCCTCAGCGAATTGGGCTGGATCATCATGCGCGATAGCCCGAATCAGCAGCGCTGGCTAAGGCGCGAGGGCCGCAATGGTGCGATCCTAGAGGGATACGGGTTCGATCTGTCCCCGCTGTCTCGGCGCTACGACGAAATGCTCCAACGCGTTGAGGCCTTCAGAGAGCGGGAACGCGAAGGAAAGCGTCTGCACAAGCGGGCGATGGTCTTAGGCCGCCGTATTACGGCCCTTTGTGCCACGGCCCTGGAGACGACGGCTGACAGGCCGACGGTCATGAGCATCCAGCAGAACGGGCATCAGCTCCTGGCGTTGCGTGGTAATGACCACGACCTGGACATCCTGTCGCCGCTGGTTGAGCAGATGGAGGGTTTGGTCGAGCGTCTGGAGGCCATGATTGCAGGGGCTGACCCTGTGGAAATGGACCCCATGGGGCGCACTGATGGACCCCACAATACTAATACAAACCCAAATACTATAACTAAAGTTACTGTAAGCGGAGCCGGCTGCGCCGGCGTTGGCATAGAGGAAGGAGTAGTTGGGTCTGACAGTGTCTCCCGTTCCAAGGCCTCACCGCTTCGGGGCTTCAAGGCCGGACCGAATTTCCTTCTCCAGCTTGTTCCTGACTTGCGAGACCTGTGCACTAGCAGTCGCCCACATGAGGCCGAGCTGATCGAGGCCGTCGAGATGCTGACAGGTTCTCTGGGAATTTCCTCTCATGCTTGGCGCCAGGCGTGCAGCGTCATGGGCCGATACGAGGCCGCCGTCGCCGTCTGTGTGATTTCCGCGAAGTCCCGCAAAGGGAAAGTGCGGTCGGCTGGTGGCCTGCTTCGGGCCATGATCGAGCGCCACCTTGACGGTACGCTGGCTCTGGACCGGACCCTCTATGGGCTGGCGTCGGACCTTTCGACTGATCGGACTTACCATTGACGCATCAGTCGCAGACTGAGGTGGCAGATTGGGCGAGTGAAAGGAGAACTGTATGTTGGCACATGAAGAACAGGACACAGCATCTGCTGAAACCACCGTTCAGACCGGAGGAATTGCAGCGGATCGCCTGAGATCCATCATTGAGCGGGTTGAACGCCTGGAAGAAGAACGAAAGGCGTTGGCCGGAGATATCAAGGACATCTTCAGCGAAGCCAAGTCGGCTGGGTTCGACGTCAAGATCATCAAACAGATCCTGAAGCTGCGGAAAATGGAGCCCGCCCAAGTCGAGGAACAGGAAACCCTTCTGGACATCTATCGCCGTGCTTTGGGAATGTGACTTAGTGGTGTGTCCATTGCGGACACACCTTAAAGGAGAAGCCAGATTTCTACGCCAGCAATGACGGCATTGTCCTACCGTGTGGCCATGGTATCCGGGATTGTTGGGATCAGTCTGATCCTGGCCGGGTATGCGCGGGTGAAATATCTGCGGTCGAACCGATCCCCGTCAGGCCTGTCGTCTGCGGCGGTTGAGAGGCTTCTTCTGGTTATTTTCTGCGGTACGCTCGTCAACATCACCGTCGCCTTCCTCACTCTTTGAGCGTGGTTGCCAGCCTATCCGCTCAAGAGTGTTCAACAGGGTTGTGCGTGGAATTGTGAGACGTCGCGCAACGGAGAGCTTACTCTCACCCTTGTTGAGGTAGTCGAGCGCCATGTCCAAACGCTCCTGACTGATCGACGGAGGCCGTCCGCCTATTCGGCCTCGACGTTTTGCGGCCGCAAGCCCTGCCATGACACGCTCATGAATCAAAGCGCGTTCGTATTGAGCCAAAGCGCCAAACAAGGAGAACATCAGCTCGCCATGAGACGTTGTTGTGTCCATCTGTTCGGTCAGGGAACGGAAGGACACGGATTTGGCCTTCAGATCTTCTATGATTGTCAGAAGATGCGGAAGAGATCGCCCCAGCCGATCCAGCTTCCAGACAACGAGTGTGTCACCACTCTTTATATAAGAGAGACATTTTTTAAGACCGGGTCTGTCATCGCGTGCTCCAGAAGCCTTGTCCTGGAAGATGTGTCGCTCATCGACGCCCGCCTGCACCAGAGCATCGCGCTGCAAGTCCACTGACTGGCGCTCATCGACGGAAGAAACGCGCATATAGGGCTGACTACACGAAAGTGCGTTTTACGTACGCTTAGGGTGAACGCCTGAAGAACATCCCGTTCGAAGTCATGCAGCCAGCAAGGAAGCAGGCATCCGGAGCGGCCGCAGCTTTCCGGTTTCCGGTTGTTCCTCGACGTTCCACCGATAGTCGCCCGTCAGGGAGATATGCTCCCAGCCGAGCGGCGCGATATGCCGCGCCAGATCATCGGGAATGCCGAGTGACTGGATGGCGGCTTGCAGATAGCGCGTGTTCCAGAGAATGATTGCCGCGACCAGCAGGTTCAGGCCCGATGCGCGGTAGGCCTGATTTTCAAAACGCCGGTCCCGCAATTCACCTAACTGGTTGAAGAACAGCGCCCGGGCGAGCGCATTGCGGGCCTCGCCCTTGTTGAGACCGGCCTGGGTCCGTCGGCGCAAATCCAGATCCCGCATCCAGTCGAGCATAAAGATCGAGCGCTCTATCCGGCCGATTTCGCGCAAGGCGACCGCCAGACCGTTTTGCCGGGGATAGGATGCGAGTTTGCGCAGCATGGCCGAGGCCGCCACGGTACCGCTGCGAATGGACGTTGTCAGACGCAGAACGTCGTTCCAGTGCACCGCGACATGATCGGCCGCAATCGGATCACCGGTCATGCCGCCCAAAAGATCACCCGGGATCTGGCCGGGCAGCAGATGCAGCTTGCGCTCTTTCAGATCCCGCAGTCGGGGTGCGAACCGATAGCCGAAAAACGGCATCAGCCCGAAGACATGATCCGAGGCGCCGCCCGTATCGGTATAGTGTTCCTCGATCGATACACCGGTCGCGTGATACAACAGGCCGTCCAGCACATACGGCGCTTCCCCGGCCGTTGCGGCAATTACCCGGGTCGCAAACGGATCATACTGATCGGAGACATGGGTGTAGAAACTCACGCCCGGTTCACTGCCGTTACGCGCGTTGATGTCGCTGATCGCAGCACCCCGGCCACCGGCAAGAAACTGCTGTCCGTCGCTCGACGATGATGTGCCGTCGCCCCACAATGCCGCCAGCGGCACGGTGCGATGCGCCTCGATGAGGCGGCCGAGCGCTTCGGTATAGCCGGTCTCGCTGATGTGCCAGTCATGCAGATGGGCCAGCTGGCGCAGGGTAGCACCCTGACAGGTATCGGCCATACGAGTCAGCCCGAGATTGATCCCGTCCGCCAGGATCACCGTCAGCAGCGCGTTCTTGTCATCAGCGATACGGCTGGAGCGCCGATGGGTGAAACAGTCGGTGAAGCCGGTCCAGGAATCGACCTCCAGCAGAAGATCGGTGATCTTGACCCGTGGCAGCCGATTATACGCAGCCCGCCGCAGATCCTCGACGACTGAGGGCGTGATCGCTTTCAACGGCGAAATCACGAGGCCACTTCCGTCCAGGCGCACCTGCGGCAGTTTCCCCTGTCGAGCCAAGTCCGATACTTGCATCAACGCGGTATCCAGCGTGGCGCGCCGTTGGGAGAGGAAGGCCTCGGCTGTTCCGTTGATCGCCAGGGGCAGCAGACCACGGGTACGCATCGCTGCAAAGGTAGCCTCCGGCAAGAGATAGCTGTCGAAGGCGCGGTACTGACGGCTTTCCGTCAGCCAGACGTCACCAGCGCGCAGGCGCTCGCGTAGCTGGATCAGAGCGCATAGCTCGTAGGCTGGGCGCACGAGCACCCCATCCTGGGTCCGTTCTGTGTACCGACCCCTAAACAGGTGCAAACGGCGTGCGGCGATATTCGGGATACGCGGCGCGAACCGGAACCCAAGCAGATGACATAGCGCGAACACATGGTCGGAGACGCCCCCGCCATCGACGT
>NZ_JABCQG010000014.1 GCF_015244565.1 Gluconobacter vitians
GTTCCCCACGGATCGCCTCCAGGGCAACCCGTGATTTGAACTCCGCCGCATACCTCTTGCGCGTAACCTTGCCCATAAAACCCGTCCTCTCTCAGGTCGGATTATAGCTTATTGCCCTGTCCGAAAAATGGGGACCACCTCTAGATCGGCCGTGAGGGTAGGGTGTAGTCCGGAAGGAGCGACTGAAGGGTTCCGGCTTTCAGGTCTTCCTGCACCAGATCCGTCGGGAGCATCGCCACGCCAAGCCCTCCCAGAGCGGCGCGGCGCATGGCCTGTGTACTGTTGAACAGGCCGCGCCGGCGCATTTCCACTGCCACGCGGCCCTTGGGGCTTTCGAAATGCCACTCATGCCGAGCCCAGTGCCAGGGCGATGACGACGTGTAGGCAAAGGCCAGCGCATCATGCGTCGCAAGCTGCTGCGGCACCAGAAGCTCTTCCCGACGGTCGAGATACTCCGGGGAGGCGCACAGCGTCATGCGGTAATCCGTCAGCCGCCGGCACATAAGCGAGGACGGTTCCGGCACGCCAAGACGGATGGCGATATCGAACTTCTCATGCGTCAGGTCCACGCTGCGTTCCGTCAGCACCAGATCAACATCCACGGACGGATTTTCGGCCAGATACCGCGCCAGACAGGGTGTGACGCTCTGGGTGCCGTAAGTGACAGGAGCCGTAACGCGCAGGGTTCCGGAGGGCAGGGTCTGCGCGGCCTGTGCCAGATGTTCGGTTTCATCCAGAAGTTTGAGAATGGACTGGCATTTCTCGAAATAGACGGCTCCGAACGCCGTGAGGCTCTGCCGGCGCGTGGTACGGCGTAGCAGGCTTGTGCCCAGTCGTTCTTCCAGAAGGCGCACGTAATTGCCCACCATTGTGGGGGAAATTCCGCAGCGTTCTGCGGCGGCGGTCATGCTTCCTGTCTCGACGACCGCCATAAAGGTGGTCATGGCCTGAAAAACGTTCATTGTAAACCGTTGGTTGATAATGTTTCCATCATAGCAGCATTTATCGGGGCGATTGAAGGCCGTAACGATCCTGTTACGATGTTTTCCGTTCCGACCATGAAAGTATGTGCTGCATCATGCATTCCAGAGCATTTCCTGCATCCCGTCCATTGGCTCGCGACCGTCTTTTCAGCCGGCGCCGGGTCAGCCTGTGCGGAGTGTTCGGCATGATGGGACTGGTGCAGACACTGGCGCTGGGCGGATGTGCGCAGACGGATCATGCGGCAGTCAGTCCGGCTCCGGTCGCGCAGCCCAGCACGGCCACGACCTCCATGGCTGCCACAGCCAATCCGCTGGCCTCGCAGGCCGCGATGGATGTGATCCGCCGCGGCGGCAGCGCGGTCGATGCCGCCATCGCGGCGCAGATGGTGCTGGCCGTGGTCGAACCGCAGGCCTCGGGTCTGGGGGGCGGGTCCACGATCCTGTACTGGGACAAGGGCGCTGCAAAGCTCTCGTTCTATGACGGTTTGGCCGCCGCTCCTGCCATCGTGCCGCAGGATTACGCGCATGACGCGGACGGGCACGCCATTCCCCACGCTCTGTTGGAGCGCAGCGGGCGCGTCGTCGCCGTCCCGGGCACGCTGCGGACGCTGGAACTTCTGCACAAACGTTACGGCAAGCTTCCCTGGGCCGACCTGTTTCAGGCTGCCATTGCTACGGCCCGTGACGGTTATGCGATGCCCGGCTATCTGCATCTCGTCCTGACGGAACGCCCGGAACTGGCGCAGAAAGCCAGCTTCAAGGCTTATTTCAATGCAGACGGTCACCCGCTACCCAAAGGCACGATCCTGCACAATCCGGCGCTGGCCGAGACGCTGACGCAGGTGGCCAAAAAGGGCGCGGACTATTTCTACAGCCCCACTTTCGCCCGGAAGATTTCCGCTGCCGTAGCGACAGGACCCTATCCGGGGCACATCACGCCGAAGGATCTCGCGTCCTACAAGGTCCGTGAGCGTGCGCCGCTCTGTGTCGAGGCGTTTGGCCGTCGCATCTGCTCCGCTGCCCCGCCGGTTGCGGGTGGACTGTCCGTGCTCCAGCAGCTTGCGATCCTCGATCGTCTCAAGATCGGCCAGTACCGCCCCGGCAGCGTCGAGGCCGCGCATCTTCTGCTCGAAGCCTCGCGTCTGGCAGAAGCCGACCGCCGCAAATACGCCGCCGACCCCGACTACACGCCCGTTGCAACGGACGAACTGCTGAGCCCGGCCTATCTGGACGCGCGTGCGGCTCTCGTCTCGACGGGAGAAGCCGCAGGACAGGTGCGCCCGGGCGTGCTGAAGAACCGTCTGGCCAGCCTTCCGGTTTCGGACGCCATGACAGTGCCCGCCACGACGCATCTTTCCATCCGTGATGCTGCCGGAGACGCGCTGTCCTTCACCACGACCATCAATCTCAACTTCGGCGCGGATATCATGGTGGACGGCGTCGTGCTCAACAACGCAATTACCAATTTCGCGACGCATCCTGTCGTGGACGGGCAGCCGGTCGCCAATATCGCGGCCCCCGGCAAGCGCCCCATCACGACGATGGCGCCGACGATCGTATTCGGCGCGGATGGCCAGCCTGAAGTGATCGTGGGCGCTGGCGGTGGCGCGCGGATCATTGATTCCGTGGTGCAGACGCTGGTCGGCCATCTCGCCTGGGGGCAGAATATCCGCACGGCCATCGAACAGCCGCGTATCGGCGCGCAGAACCGCGCGGAAGAGCTGGAACACGGCACGTCAGCTGCCGAACTGAAAACCGCGCTTGAGAGCATGGGCCATCACCCGCATGCTGCCGTGATGAATGCCGCCGTGCAGGCCATCACCATTGGCCCGGACGGGCTCACCGGCTGGGGCGATCCGCATCGCGACGGCGTTGCCCTCGGCCAGTAAGCCTTTGACCTTCAACGACATCCTTCCCATCCGCTGGAGAGCCTCATGAAGTTTCCTGCCCGTCTTTTCCTGTGTGCCAGCGCACTGGGAACGCTCGCCGCCTGCGCCACGCCGCAGCCTGCACCGAAACAGCAGATCGCAGTAGTCGAGCCGGACCGTCCGCATGGCGATGGTGGCGTCAGCGCCTTCTATCAGCCGCCGGCGCAGCTTCCGGCGGGGCCGGGCAACATGATCCGCACTGAGGAAATCCAAGGCAAGCACCTGCCGGACAATGCCGGTCTGGCTGTCCGCACGCTTTACACATCCGTCAGCGGTGTCGGCGAGCCTGCGCCGGTGGCCGTCTCCGGGCAGATCATCTTCCCGAAGGGTACGCCGCCCAAAGGTGGTTGGCCGATCGTGGCCTGGGAACATGGCACGACCGGCATTGCTGACATCTGTGCGCCCTCATGGCGTGGCTATTTCTCGCGGGACCGGGCCTATCTGGACCGCTGGCTGGCCGCAGGCTTTGCCGTGGTCGCCAGTGATTATCAGGGTCTGGGAACGCCGGGGCCGCATCCGTATCTGATGTATCGCCCCGAAGGCTATAGCGTCCTGAACGGGCTGCGGGCCTCGCTTCAGCAGTACAAGGGCACGCTGCGCAACCAGATCGTCCTTGTCGGGCAGTCGCAAGGTGGCGGAGCAGCTCTCGGAACCGGCTGGCTCGCTCCGCAATACGCGCCGGACCTGCATGTTCTGGGCACGGTGGCGACGGGCGTCGTGATCGCGTTCCATGTTCCGGCGAACACGGCCCACCCGCAGATCACGCGGGACAATCCGGAATCCCCGCACATGTCGGCGTCCTATGGCATCCTGACTGTCGAAGGCTCCATGACCAGCCTGCATCCGGAAGCGGATGTGCGGCAGTTCATGACGGAGAAGGGAAAAGAGCTCTCCCATCAGGCCCGTCAGTCCTGCCTGGGTGATCTGTTCAAATACACCAACGCCCATGACATGACGGAAGAGAACGTCTTCACCGGCGACCGCTCGCCGCTGGAACAGGGCTTCGATACGGCCTTCACCATCCCGGATGCGCATCTGAAAATGCCGGTCTTCGTGGGAACGGGACTTGCGGATGACGAGGCCGGCGTGTCCCAGCAGTACGATGCGGTCGCGGCGATGTGCGACGCCGGAACGCCCGTGACCTGGAAGCAGTATCCCGGCCTGACCCATAACGGTGCGGTCAATGTTTCGGCCGATGATTCCGTGCCCTTCGCCCTCAGCTTGCTCAAGGGCGTCAAACCGCGCGGCAACTGCCGGACCATCAAGCCGATCTCCAGGCTGGAGAAGCCGCTCGCCGGTGTCCGCTGGAACAACTGATCCGGCGCTGTTGCGGCAGGCATGAAAAAACCCGGGAAAGGCGAGGCCTCTCCCGGGTTTTTTCTGTCCCGCGGCATCCCGTGAAGGAACGCCGCGGAGCCTGAAGGATCAGGCGAACTGCGCGGCAGTCTCGACTGTGCTGTCTGCGAGATACGGGCCAGCGGCACGGATCTCGATGGAGAGCAGGGCCAGGCTGTCCTGATCACGCTCACCGAGCGTCAGCAGGCCATTGCCAGCCGTCCAGCGGCAGGTGGCGTCGTCAGCAACCTGCCAGCCATCCAGATCGGCCTGCGTCAGATGCGACGTGATGGAGCGCGTGGCGCGGGAGTCGTACAGGACGACATCGCCGACCAGAACGCCCAGTTCACGACGGTCATCAACGAACGGTCCAACCGTCTCGGACGGACGGGCCGTGCGGGAGACGACGCGGACTGCGCTCACCTCGGCAGGGATCATGAAGATCACCCGGCCAGCGGCCTCACGGCTCTGACGGATGACCGTACCGTTATCCGCCACGAGATGCAGGTCTGCATCCTGGGTCAGTTCGGCAGCAGCTTCACGGCTTTCCAGACCGGCAGCGATGGCGCGGTCCGCGATCTGGCGGAACATCGGCTCCACCGTTGCGCGGTCCACGGTCAGGGCTGCGGCAGCGTCCTGTTCCCAGCTCTTCTGACGGCCACCGAGGCTTGCGACTTCACCGTGCTGGGTGAAGCTGCGACGGTTGCCCGTGTCGAGATAGCTCTCCGTCAGCATGCCGTCCGCCATGATGACGGAGTGGTTTTCCGTCTCGATGTGGAAGTAGTCATAGACGCTGATGGAGCGGTCGTAGAATACCGAGCGGCCGTTGACGAGCATGCGGGTCGGGACGAAACGGCCATCGATGAAGAGGCAGTGTTCCGGCGTGACCAGCAGGTCCTTGTTCGGCACGTTCGCGGCAACCGCATCCTTGAGGATACGCACCGGATGACCGGAGAGGTCAGCCGAGGCGCCACCCTGCGCACGGACGCGCTTGCTGCCGACCCAGGTGATCTTGCGGCTGACGGGGCTGCCATCGACCCAGGCCGTAACCTCGTCGCCGATGCGCAGGTCTTCGACGGCCGCGGTGCCGGAAGGCGTCGTAATCATCGTGCCGGGCAGGAAGCAGATCTCGCTGCCCTTGGCGAGCGTGACAACCGTGCTGCCGTCGCGGTCTTCGGTCAGTTCGGCGTGGTAGTCGGAATAATCGCCTTCGAGGTCGATGGTGTAGCTCGCAGCGCCTTCCGTGACGACGAGGGTGTCACCGTTTATGGCAGCCTTGGCCACGCCGGCATACTGCAAGCTGTCGATGTCGATATGGCCGCCGACGGCAAGGACCGTCTCGTCGATCTCGCCACCGGCATCGACTGTCAGCCAGGCACCGGAAGCCACAGTGGTTTCGTCAGCAACGCCGCCGGAGAGAACCGTTTCGAACGCGTTCTTCTGCAGGACGGTGTGATCGGTGCGACCGCCGTCATACTGGACGGAACCGCTGCCAACCGTCGTCTCGCTGGCCGTGCCGCCTGCGCTGATGAACTGCTGGCTGCCGCCTTCGACCGTGGCACTGATGGAGGCGCCATACACGTAGTCCATGCCCTGCTGGTCGAGGACAGTGCCGACGGCCGTGCCGCCTGCGCTGATCGTCTCGTGAGCATGGCGCGTGATTGTGCTGCCGCTGGTGTAGCCGCCGGAGAGGACGTCGATCTTGCCGAGCGTCGTGGCGCTGTCACCGAAGGCCGATCCTGCCACCCATTCATGACCGCGGATGACCGTTGCGCCGTTTTCAACGCCACCGGCCTGGACCGTCTCGAAAGCCTGGCCGCCGCTGAGAAGCGTGCCAACCGTCGAACCGCCGGACTGAACGGTGATGTTACCCGTGGTTTCAGTCGTGGCGTTGGCAAAGCCACCGCTTGCGACGGTCATGGAGCCACCCGTAATGACGGTGCCGTCCGCAAGGCCGGAGTCCACGAGGGTACCGCCGCTGACGTTGGTCTGGATGGCCTGGCCGCTGGAGCTGACAACTTCGCTGCCGCTCTTCAGGTTGGTGCTGACGCTGCGTCCGCCGGCTTCGACCTTCTCCACACCACCGGTCACGTTGGTATTGTAGGTGCGACCATCGGACAGGACGTCTGCAACGCCGCCCTTGTTGACGGTTTCGCTGACGCCCGTGCCGCCGGCATTCACCGTCTCGGTGCCACCGTTATTGATGGTGGTGTCGAAGGAGAGACCATACTGGCCGACAACTTCGGCGCCGCCCGAGTTCAGAACCGTGTTCTGGGAGATGCCGTTGTCGTACTGGACTGCACCCGTCGACAGCGTGGCATTGTTGGCCAGGCCATCAGCGTAAACGATCTGGAGACCGTTGGTGGACAGCGTGGCGTTCTGCGAGATGCCGTCCACGAATTCCATGCCCTGATAGGACACGGTCGAACCCGAAGCGACAGCGCCTGCGCTGACATATTCATGTCCGTGCGTGCTGACAGCCGTGTTGGATGCGACGGCACCGGATGCGATGTGCAGTTCGCCAACGCCGGAGACCACGTCATTGACGGCCGTTCCGGCCAGCCATTCCTTGGCACCGTTGATGATGGAGGAGGCGGAGTCCACGGCGCCCGAAGCGACGCTCTGGAAAGCTGCACGGCCGTTGATGACAGCGCCACTCGTGACGCCACCGGTTTCGACGACGGACCAGCCGCTGGTGTTCTGGGTGCCGGTTGCGCTGCCACCGGCTTCAACCGTCAGGGTGCCGCCGTTGATCGTGGTGTCGAGAGCCGAACCCGCGTCATAGAGCTTGCCGCCGGACAGGGTCGTGCTGCTGGCTACGCCATTGGCATAAAGCTGCTCGTAAGCGCCCGAGTTGACGGTCTCGTTGACGGACTTGCCGCTCAGCACAACGTCGAAGCCGCCGCTGTTGACGACCGTGTTGTAGGACGAGCCGCCCTTGCCGGTGTGATCACCGGAGTCGCTGTACTCGACCATGCCGCCGCCATTGTTGATGACGGTGTTGGTCATCGTGCCGCCATCGACATAGACCGCGTAGTTGCCCTGCGAATTGACGGTGACGTCTGTTGCGGAGCCATCGCCCTGGACGGTCATGCCGCCGTCATTCAGGACCACGCCCGAAGCCGTTGCGCCGTTGAGGACGATGAACTGGTCATGGAACACGGTCGTGTCCACGGCAGACCCGCCACTGCGGACGATCACGGACTGCTTCTGGTCTTCGGTGTCTGCTGCACCGGAGATTGCGGTACCGGAAATGACGCCGCCGCCGAGGACGTCAAGATTGCCCCCATCGGGAACGGTCGTGTCCACTGCAGTGCCACCAGAAGCGATGATCAGGGTATCGCCGCTGGAAATTGTGGTTCCGCTGACCGTCTGGCCAGATGTCACTGTCTGTTCGCTCATGGTATGCCCGCTCCACGACAGGTGGTTAATAGTTTGTTAACTATGCACTTCAGAAAAAAATTAACAACGTGTTTTTTGGATTTTCCAACAAAATGTGACTGACCAAAGAAGGGCCTCATCAGTTTGTGAGGCAGGCAGTGGTATGTCTTTAAGAGAAGGACCGCCGGTTCATCCGTCGGAAACACCTCTTGCAGACCGGGAACAGACCGTATGACCGCAACTCTTACAATCTATGGAATCGCCAGCTGCGACACGATGCGCAAGGCCCGGACATGGCTGGCGGATCATGGGATTTCCGTGACTTTTCATGACTATCGCAAGGATGGACTGGATCGGTCGCAGCTCGAAGACTGGGTTGGACGTCTGGACTGGGAAAAGCTCCTGAACCGTACAGGAACAACATTTCGCAGACTGGCGCCGGAGCTTCGGGACAATATTGATGAAGAGCGGGCGGTGGCGCTCATGCTGGAGCATCCGGCGATGATCCGGCGGCCTGTTCTCGAAGGCCGGGATGTCCTGCTGGTTGGATTCCGTCCGGATGATTACGCCGCGACTCTGGCAGACTTCAGTGATCCAGACCAAGCACCCTGATTTTGCGATGAAGCGTGGAGCGGCTCACCCCCAGCAGGCGTGCGGCCGCGCTGACATTTCCATGCACGGTTACGAGGGCAGAGCGGATGACCTGTGCCTCCGCTTTGCGGAAGCTGGGTTCTTCCTGTGTTTCGAGCAGGGGCAACAGCGCCGGAAGGTCGAACAGTTCGCCCTCCGGCCAGTTCATATGCTGGCGGCTGGCATGGGTTGCCCCCCTGATATGACCATCCCGGTCCAGGGCAACGAGCATTGCTGACGAGGATGCTGAAGGTCCAAGTGTGACGATCATGTCCTGCCGGAAGCGGTCATGAAACAGCTTCTCCTCCACGCGCCGCGCCGTTGTCAGCAGGGCATCCATCAGGAGCGGTGCGACGGGCAGGACGGTCTCGGCTGTGAATGAGCTGATGTCGATCGCGCCTGCCAGTTCCCCGATGGAATTGTAGACCGGTACCGCCATGCCCGTCAGTTTGCGGAAACACAGGCGCCAGTGCTGGTCATGGACGACCATGACCGGGCGTTCTTCCCGCAGGCAGGTACCAATGGCGTTCGTGCCGGCATTCTGTTCGTTCCAGACCGCGCCTGCCTGAAAACGCCAGCGCCGGCAGCCACTGAGCTTGCTGCGCTGGGTGTGGCGGGAGAGGACGATGCCTGTGGGGTCAGCCAGCAGGACCGTGAAATCCAGCGGGTCAACCAGCGTATGCAGGCGCTGCATTTCCGGCACCGCGCTTTGGATCAGGCGCTGCGTGCGACCACTGACAAAACGCAGTTCGGGCTGGCTGAGAACATGGGTTTCCCAGCGTTCGGACGGATCGAGATTGTAATTTGTGGAGCACCGGGCTCATGAGTCTGACAGGCAGGTGCGGGAAGCGGTAGCCGTCATGAGGCCCCGCATTCGGCATTATTCGGCACCGAGTGCCAAAAAACTGTCGCAGAATTGCGACAGGTGCGACGCAGACGGTCACAATCGGGTGAGCGCTCAACGATGCGGGATAGCCCGTAGCTGACACATTCGGGAATGACGATTTCTGGAAAAGGCGAAGCGTTGCGTGCCGGGTGTGTGTTTTTGCAGGCCATCGGTAACGCAACACTCCTCTCTTTTTCGGTTCAGTGCTGTGGGTCGGATGGGAAACAGGCATGAAAGCCGGCGCTTTTGCAAGCGCCGCCCAGTGCCACTCCTGACGCACGAACAGGACTGTCCCGTCCGTCACAGCCATGACGGAGCGCCAACGGTATCGCGTTCCGCCGATGATCAGGAAAGACAAATCATTTCAGAAGGAATGGTTTTCGTTTTTCACAAGAACGAGGTGTCATGTCTGCTTCACTCCAGAGGGTAATGTCTCCATTAACCTCTATCCTGCTCGCACTTGTCGGGCTTTTCCTGCTGAGAGGAGGGGGATATCTCCTCATTCTCGGCGGTTCGTGGTTCTACGCCTTTCTGGGCCTCGTGATGCTTGCGGCAGCTGGTCTCAGCTTCCGGACCCCTCTGCTGGGTGCGCGCCTGTATGCGGCCCTTCTGCTGGTGGCAACGATCTGGTCCGTCCTTGAGGTCGGCTTCGACATCTGGGGTCTGGAAGTCCGTCTGTTCACGCTCGTCGGTATCGCAGCCTGGATGCTGCTGCCGTGGGTGTGGCGCACCGGTCATAACTGGGTTTCGGACAAGCGCGAGCTTCTCGGCTCTGCCGCCATTGCGATGGTTGCAATCATCGCAAGCTGCTTCACGTCCTACTCCATCGACGGCACGCTTCCCGCAGACCGCATGGCGGCGACGGGTCAGTCCGATCTGACGGCCAAGGACACGCCGGAAGCCGACTGGCCGGCCTATCGTCGCACGGTGGGTGGTGATCGCTACAGCCCGCTGGCGCAGATCACGCCTGCGAATGTCAGCCATCTCAAGCGCGCCTGGGTGACCCGTACGGGGGACGTCCAGAAGGCCGATGAAGGTGTGGTTGCCGGACCGGATCAGGGTCATGAGTTCAATCTCGAAGTCACCCCGATCAAGATCGATGACACGCTCTATCTGTGCACGCCGCATAACTGGGTCATGGCGCTCGATGCCAAGACCAGCAAGGTGAAGTGGAAGTTCGATCCCAAGCCGGCTGCCGCCGACCTGGCTGCGAACGTCTATCTGGCCTGCCGTGGTGTGTCTTATTACAAGGCGCCGGACGACTATCAGGCTCCTGACGTGTCCAAGGCCTGCCAGAAGCGCATCTTCTCCCCGGTTGGCGACGTGCGTCTGCTGGCTGTCGATGCCGAAACCGGCAAACCCTGCGAAGATTTCGGCGAGCACGGCTTCATCTCCCTGCGCCAGTATCTCGGTCATGTCCCGCATGGCTTCCACTTCGTGACGTCGCCGCCGCTGGTGGTGAAGGATCGTGTGGTTCTGGGCGGCTGGATCTTCGATAACCAGGCGAATTTCGAACCGTCCGGTGCGATCCACGCGTTCAATCCGATCAACGGCGAGATCGAATGGGCCTGGGATGCCGGTCACAATCCGGAAAACTGGAAGCCCGGCCCGAACGACGTGCTGACGCGTGACACGCCGAATGCCTGGGGCGTTTACACGGCCGATCCGGATCTGGGTCTGCTCTATCTGCCGATGGGCAACTCCCCGCCGGACAACTGGGGTGGCTCGCGCCGTCCGTTCGACGACGCAACCTCCAGTGCCACGATCGCTCTCGACATCGAGACGGGTGAGCGCCGCTGGACCTTCCAGACCGTGCATCACGATCTGTGGGACATGGATCTGGCCATTGGCCCGTCCATGGTTGATCTGCCGGGTCCGAATGGCGAGAACATTCCTGCTCTGATCCAGACCACCAAGCGCGGTGAGTTCTTCGTTCTGGACCGTCGTACCGGCAAGCCGGTTCCGGGTTACCCGGTTGAGGAACGTCCGGTTCCGACCGCGGGTGTTGCAGCGGATGACCATGTCTCCCCGACGCAGCCTTTCGCTGTCGGTCTGCCGTCCCTGACGCCGCCGGACCTCAAGGAAAGCGACATGTGGGGCGCGACGCTGCTGGATCAGATGATCTGACGCATCCAGTTCCGCCAGTCCGCTTACGAAGGTCAGTTCACGCCGCCGCATGTTGGCAAGACGACGATCGTCTATCCGGCATTCTATGGTGTGGTTGACTGGCAGGGCGCCTCCATCGATCCGCAGCGCAAACTGCTGATCGCCAATGCGAGCTACCTGCCGTTCCGGATCCGTCTGGAGCATCGTCAGAAGGCCGAGAACGCCGGTATCCTGCCGAAGTGGAACGGCCAGGGTGACAAGCCGGAAGCCAAGGGCGATGCTCTGAGCGTATCCCCGGATTACGGTACGCCGTACATCGCCTATACCAGCCCGTGGCTGAATCCGCTCGAGATCCCCTGCAAGGGACCGGTCTGGGGCACGATCACGGCCATCGATCTGGTGACGAAGAAGATCGTCTGGCAGCACCCTGTCGGCACCACGCGCGACACGGGTCCTTTCCGGACGCATAATAACCTTCCGCTTCCGACCGGCATGTACAACATCGGCGGCAGTGTCGTGACCAAGGGCGGCGTCTCCTTCATGGGAGCCACGGCCGACGATTATCTGCGCGGTTTTGACATGTCGAACGGCAACGTCATCTGGCAGGACCGTCTGCCCGCAGGCGGACAGGCGACCCCGATGTCCTATCAAATTGACGGGAAGCAGTATGTTGTGATCGCCGCAGGCGGTCATGGGGGCCTTGGCACCCGCAGCGGTGATTATATCATCGCCTATTCCCTGGACGGGGATCAGGGCGCACAGGCGCACTGATCGTCCCGATCCCGGATGGAGCGTGTCCCCTGCGGGCACGCTCCACTCTCTTATTAATGTCTATGGAAATTCACGTCATGCATCGCAAATTCACGCTCGGAGTGCGCTTTGGTGCCCTGACTGTCTGGCTCCCTGCCGCCGCTCTCGTTCCTGGCTTTGCCGCTCATGCCGCGGATATTCCACTGGCCATCATCGGGCCTCACGAATACGACCTTCCGGTGGACTTCAAACCGTTCAACGTGATCGTGCAGTACGGTGACGGAAACGCCGCCGGTTCGGTCTATGACAGTGGCGGACAGCGCCGGGCGCGGGGCGGCAGTCATACCTGGAGCGGCATGACGAAATACGTGCATTTCCGCAGTTTCGACGCCATCCCGCATGTCAGCTTCGCCTTCGAGCTGATCCAGTCCGAGGCCTATACACTCGCCAACGGGCAGAACTGGGGCGGTCTGGGCACGACAATCGTCGGCCCGGCCGGATGGTTCAAGCCAAACAAGCACAGTACGCTCGGCATCCAGACCTTCATGGAAACCCCGTCAGGCACGCGGGATTCCATGGCGATGCATTACTGGGCCAACCTGTCGAGCATCATCTTTGACTACGAATGGAAGCATTTCAGCTTCGACGGCGATCTGGGCAGCGTCGTGAGTTCGACCAAACACCGCAATGGCGATCACAGCTATTCAGCCGGCAACGTGTTCTATACGAACCTGCGTTTCAGCTGGAAAGCCTCGTCACGCTTTGAGCCGTTCTTCTCGCTCGACTGGCAGAACAGCGGCGGCATGCATGACAACACGTCCAACCTCTGGGTCGCCAATTCGAGCAGCCGCGAGACCGCGCTGGGTGTGGGTGCGATGATCTACGTCACCAAGCGCCTGTCGATCACGCCGCGCTATTCCCATTCCGTCGAAGGCCGCAACGTGGCGGAAACGAACGCCTATTACATGAAGATCGCCTATCTGTTCTGAGACTGTGTCCGCGGCCTGTTTCAGGCCGCTGCCTTCGGGCGAAAACGTGCCGTGGCGATATCACAGTCATACTGCGCCGCCGTCTCGCAGGGATTGCTGGCGAGTTCATTGACGGCGTTCAGGATACGCTCGACCTTGCCGTCATCCATCAGTACGCTGAAATTCAGGCGCGTCCAGCCGGGCTTCTCGATTTCCTGCCCCGAAAGAATGGCGCTGCGGATCAGGCCGGACTCATCTTCATCAATTCCCAGAAGCCGATGTGCATATGGCCCCGCGCAGGCACAGCCGCCGCGGACCTGAATGCCGTAACGGTCCGACAGCATGCGCGTGAAAAGCTGCTGGTGAATGAAGCCGCCATTTTTCGTGTCGCGGATGCGGAACGAGAAGATTGGAAGAGCATCGGCCGTCGGATGGCCAAGGATCTCGATGGCCGGATTGGTGCTCCAGGCCTTCACGGCACGCTCGCGCAGTTCGGCATTGCGCTGCGCCATATAGGCCTCCCCGATGACGTCCTTGACGATGAACGCCAGCGCCGCGCGGATATCCCCGATCACGTTCGGCGTGCCGCTTTCTTCGCGGGCGGCGAGGTTCGCGGTGTAATCGTGGTTCCAGGGCGAGACGAAACGGACCGTGCCGCCGCCCGGAAGGACTGGCGTCGTGCGGGGCATGGCCGCATTGCGCACGATCAGCACGCCGGACGCTGCCGGGCCACCGATGAACTTGTGGCAGGATACGACAACCGCATCTTTTTCGAACGGCGTGCCGGGCTGCATGTCGATCGGGCAGTACGGGCCGGCCCCGGCATAATCCCAGATGGACAGCGCTCCGTAACGCTTGAGCAGGGCCGTGACCGCATTCACATCCGTCAGGATGCCCGTGACGTTGGACGCAGCCGAAAAGGAACCGATCTTCAGCCGATCCACCGGGCAGGCCTTCAGCGCCTGTTCCAAGACACCCATATCCGGCCCACCTTCGGCCGCCTCGGGGATTTCGACGATCTCCGCACCGCTCTCACGCCAGGGCAGGATGTTGGAGTGATGTTCGTAAGGGCCGATGAAAACGGTCGGACGCTTTCCGGCTTCGCACAGGGCCGGGATTTCCAGCAGATGAACAAGGCGGTTCAGCCCGGCCGTGGCGCCATTGCCCATGAAGATGGTCGTGAAATCGGGGGAGGGGGCATGGCAGAACTGGGCGATCATGGCGCGGGCGCTGTTGCGCAGGCGCGTCATGTAAGCACCGCAGAAAGACGCTTCGGTATGGCTGTTGGCGTAGAACGGCAGGATCTCGTCCATGATGAACGTCTCGATCTGCTTCAGCGCACGGCCTGAGGCAACATAATCGGCATAGAGCAGGGACTGCGTACCGAACGGCGTCGAGAACTTCGCGCCATCCCCGATCACACCCTTGGCGAGCGCGGCCAGCCCGTTATTGCGCAGCGTCTGCTCAAACTGTTCGAGAATGGCGGTGCTGTTGTCGAGATTGCCGATCGTTTCCATGGCGCGATGTTTCCCCCGTCCGTAATGGCCCTGCGTGATGACCCTCGTGATGAAAAGACGATAGACCGACGGAAAGAGTGAAAACCGCTCCTTTTTTGAGGATGAAAAATCCTTTTTGTGGTCATATAAAGCGATATGGCCAGAAAACTCGATCAAACGGACAGGGCGATCCTGAGAATCCTGCAAAAGCAGGGCACCCCCTCCCAGCGTGAACTCGCCGAGAAGGTCGGCCTGTCACAGAATGCCTGCTGGCGGCGGCTGAACGCCCTGCGCGAGGACGGTGTGATCGCCCATGATACGGTGCGGCTCAATGCGTCCGCTCTGGGCCTGACCCTGACGGTGTTCGTGCTGATGCGCACACGCCACCATTCGCGCGAATGGTTCGAGACATTCCGCAAGGTGGTCAGTTCGATACCGAACATAGTTGATTTTTATCGGATCGCGGGTGAATACGATTATCTTCTGAAGGTGGTGGCCTGCGACATGAACGATTTCGATCGTGTCTATCAGCAGATCATCAGCAAGGTGGAGCTTGATGCCATCACCTCGTACATGACCATGGAAACCCTGGCGGACAACAGGGACCTTCCGGTCTGAAGCGTCCTTCTTTTAAAACGCCTCTCCCGTCCACAGCAGGAAACCCCTTGTCCATGAGCCAGCCCGACCAGCTTGCCCACAGTCTGCGTACGCGCCATGTCGTCATGATCGCCCTGGGAGGGGTGATCGGGGCGGGATATTTCATCGGGGCGTCCGCGGCACTCTCGCTGGGTGGCCCCGCGGTGCTGCTGTCCTATGCGCTCGCCGGAACGCTGGTGTTCCTGGTCAACCTGATGATGCGCGATCTGGCGCTGAAAGTGCCGGGCCGCGCGTCGTTCCTGCGGCAGATCCAGTATGCGCTCGGCAACCGCGCGGCCTTCGTCGCCGGCTGGGCGTATTGGCTGACCTGGATCATCGCGATTGCCGTGGAAGTTATTGCAGTGGCGACGATGCTCGCCCCCTATATCCCGCTGCCCTATGCCGTGCTCGAAATCCTCATCATGGCGCTGATGACCGGCGTGAACCTCATGTCCGTCAAAGGCTATGGCGAGTTCGAATACTGGTTCTCCGCTATCAAGGTTCTGGCAATCGTCTGTTTCATCGGCATCGGCGTCTGGGCGCTGCTGAGCCGTCCCATTCCCGTTCATGACAACCTGTTCGCGCATGGTGGCCTGCTGCCGCATGGCTGGCTGGCGCTTCTGGCCGTAATCCCGACCATCCTGTTCTCGATGGGCGGCAGCGAAATCTCCACCGTTGCGGCCGTTGAATCCGACAACACCGAGCAGAACATCGTCCGCGCCACGCGCTCCATCGCGCTGCGGATCGGCGGGTTTTATCTCGTCTCCATCGCGCTCGTGCTGTGTCTGGTGCCGTGGAGCGATGTGGTGTCGGGTTATTCCCCGTTCCTGCTGGTGCTGCACCGGCTGCATGTCCCGTTCGCAGATGTGGCGCTGGCGGTCGTGGTCATGACGGCGGCGCTTTCCAGCCTCAATTCCGGGATCTATGTAACGTCCCGCATCCTGTACGAACTGGCGGAATCCGGCTCCGCGCCGGGATTGTTTCTGACGGTGGATGCATCCACGAAACTCCCCCGCCGCGCCATTCTGGTCAGTGCGTTTGCGTCCATTCTGGTCGCCGCTGTGGCCGTGCTCTCGCCGACGCTGATCTTCGGTCTTCTGGTTAGTCTCACGGGCGGGTTCATGGTGTTCAACAACACCATGATCGTGGCGGGACGCCTGAAACTTGTGCCGGAATCGCCTTGGAAGGCCTATGCCGCCTTGGTGCTGATCGGATGCACGCTGGTCGCCATGCTGATCCAGCCCGAAACGCGCTCGCAGATCGTACTGGGTGCTGCGGCACTTCTGCTGATCTTCCTGGCGGAGCGGTTCGTGCCGCGCCGTCAGCCAGACTGAGCCCTTAGAAGAGCGCTCCCTGCGCGGGACTGCTGGGTACGGTCCGTCCAAAATCGCGCTCGATCCAGCTTCGCAGCACAAGCAGGATCTGCGCCTGCTGTTCGGGCGTCAGCTCCTTTCCCGGCGCCATGCCATGCCATTTGGACAGGCAACTCCGGCAGCACGCACCGGTGGCATGCTGCGCGATAAAGACCGGATGACCGCGCATGGGCGTCTGCTTGCCGTCGTGGGGCGGATAGGCCGGAGCCAGACGTTCGGCAATGAAAGCCGCGCCATGTTCCATGACGGCATTAAGGCCCCGGTTTTCGAGATAGAGTCGGGCCTGATCGTCCAGATGAAAGCGGGTGCGGAACCGGGACCGGGCAAGGCGTTCAAACAGTTCTTCGGGATCAAATCGGCTCACCAGCCCACAACCTTCTGAAAAACAGGCAAAAAATCGCGTGAGAGGGCGTCAGCCCCCTGTAAGAACATTTGTTCTTTCTCCATATGGTAACGAATGGACGCTTTTCCGAGACGCTCCCGCTCATCTTCCGCGGCGGGAGATACAACAACACTGACAGTCCTCTCTCCGCTCCAGGTGCAGGACCTGTTCTCTGCCCGGCTGGATGAGATCTGTGCCGCTTTCGATGAATGGGGCTTTCCGCTGGTCGTGGCGGGACAGCTCGGCGATGCCGCGCCCAATTCCTATCCCAAATATTACCAGCTTCCCCTGACCGATCCGCAGTTCGGGACCACCTTGGCTCTCGAAGTACAGAAATCCATTCTGGCGCGCGCGGAAGTCGGCCCCGGCGATCATGTCCATCTCACCGGCATGCTGCGCGCCCGACAGTATCGCGGGCAGGTCGTCCTGCGCTTCGAAGTCGTGGCTGTGGAGCTTCACGATCCCGGCCGCCAGAAGGTCGAGCGCGTCGAGCGTTCCGTTCTGGACGTCCTGCGCGGGCTGCCCTGCGCGTTTCATCCCTATCCCACCCGTCCTGATGCGCGGCTCCTGCTGATCCACTCGGCGGCGTCCAGCGCATTGGTGGCTGAGGATTTCCTTCAGGCTCTCGGCGGGGCCTGCCGTCCGGAACGTGTACGAAGCCTGCCCACGGCCATGAATGATCCCGGCCGTCTGGCGGAGGCGATCCGGACCTGCCGGGAAGACATCATCGTCCTGATCCGCGGGGGCGGGGACGTGTCCGATTTCGTGGTGTTCGAAAACCCGCAGGTGCTGGAAGCGCTGGCCGTCTGTCCCGCGCATCGCGTTCTGGGGCTGGGCCATACGGCAAACCGGACCCTGGCGGAACGCGTCGTGGACCATGCCGCGACAACGCCTGCCGATGCCGGCCATTACATCCGGCGCATGAGCGGCCGGGTCTGGCAGGAACAGGAAGAAGCCCGCGCGCAGCAGGAAGAAATGGTCGCCCTGCGTGACAGCGTGACGCAGACTGTCGTGCCGGAGCGGACACCGATCGGAACACGTCTGCGCAACGGGCTGATCCTGCTCGCAATCGGTCTGGCGCTGGGTCTGCTTTTGCCCCGGCTGTTCTGACCCTTAGCGGACGTCGACGCGGACGAAAGGCTTGGCGGCTGACGGATCGGTCGTGGCGTGCATTTCAATCTGGATGGGCTGGGCGCCGGCTTTGGCAAGATGTGCTGCGACCAGAGCGGCCAGATGGTTGGTCACGTCTGTCAGGGCCTGTGCCTGGGCGTCGGGGGTTGGCTGTGGCGGGGCAAAGGCCTGCACGGTGAAAAGCACGTTCGGCTTGCGTGACAGGGCGGCCTTCGCAGCACGCTCGACGATGGGGCCATATTCGGATTCCGGGGTTCCCTCGGAGACCGATAGGAACGGGGCATGCGGCGGCGGAGCAGGCGGCGCGGGCGGAATATAGGGGTGAGGCGGCTTGCCCGCATTCGGGTTGAACGTGCGCTGGTCCAGCAGCTTGCACCCCGAGAGCAGGGGCGCAGCCAGCAGCAGCCCTCCCATCAGGAGGGCGGACCGGGGCACAGGACCCCGCGGCGAACGGAAATGTCGGACAAAAGGTGCCATATCGCGCGGAACCGTCGCAGGAACGGAGGCTTTGAGCAAGATTATAGAGTCAACTTCATGAAAAACTGTTGATGCCCCCTGTTGCTCCGCTGTGGCGGTGCTATGGAAGATGCCCGAGTTTTCAAGGAACGGAGTAGGGCAGGTCATGGCTGTAAAAATCGCGATCAACGGCTTCGGACGGATCGGACGGCTGGTGCTGCGTGGCATCATCGAGAGCGGACGGACGGATGTTGAGGTTGTCGCCATCAACGATCTGGGCTCGGTCGAGGCCAACGCACATCTGCTGGCCCATGACAGCGTCCACGGCCGTCTTCCGGGAACGGTCCGCGCCGAGGGCAACACCCTGATCATCGAAGCCAATGGCCGCACCTATGGTCCGATCAAGGTTTCCGCCGAGCGCAATCCGGCACAGGTGCCCTTCCAGGGCGTCGACGTGGCGATGGAATGCACGGGTCTGTTCACGTCCCGTGAGAAGGCGTCTGCCCTGCTGGAAGCCGGTGCCAAGCGCGTCCTGATTTCCGCTCCGGCAACGGATGTTGATGCGACGATCGTTTACGGCGTGAACAACGATGTCCTCACGCCGGACATGAAGATCATCTCCAACGCGTCCTGCACCACGAACTGCCTCGCCCCTGTGGCGTCCGTTCTGGACAAGGCCTTCGGAATCGAATGTGGCTATATGGTCACGATCCATTCCTACACGGGCGACCAGCGCACGGTGGACACCCTGCACAAGGACCCGCGCCGCGCCCGCGCTGCCGCGCTCAACATGATCCCGACCTCCACGGGTGCTGCCAAGGCCGTTGGTCTGGTCCTGCCGCATCTGAAAGGCAAGCTGGACGGCACCGCCATCCGCGTGCCGACGCCGAATGTCTCGCTCGTTTCGCTGGACTTCGTGCCCCAGAACGCCCCGGCCTCCGTCGAAGCCGTGAACGAGGCAGTCCGTGCCGCTGCTTCGGAAGGCCCGCTCAAGGGCATCCTGGCCTACAACACGGCCCCGCTGGTGAGCTCCGACTTCAACCATGACGTCGCATCCTCCACGTTTGATGCCACGCAGACGGCTCTGGTCGATGGCGGCAAGCTGGTGCGTATCTGCGCCTGGTACGACAACGAGTGGGGCTTCTCCAACCGCATGGCCGACACGGCCGCCCTGTTCGGGAGTCTCTGAGTGATGGCCTTCCGCACCATTGATGGTGTGGACGCACGCGGCAAACGCGTGCTGGTCCGCGCCGACCTCAACGTTCCGATGCATGACGGCGTCATCACTGATGACACCCGTCTGCAGCGGGTTGCCCCCACGATCCGCGAACTAGCCGACAAGGGCGCGCGCGTCGTGGTGTTCAGCCATTTCGACCGCCCCAAGGGTCAGGTTGTTCCGGCCATGTCCCTGCGTCCGATCGCGCTGAAGCTTGGCCAGATCCTGGGCCAGCCGATCGGTTTCGTGGCCGACTGTGTCGGTCCGGCCGTGGAAGCGGCTGTGGGTGCCATGGCCGACGGCGATATCATCGTTCTCGAAAACACGCGCTTTCATGCGGGTGAAGAGGCCAATGATCCCGAGTTCGCCAAGGCTCTGGCACAGAACGGCGACATCTTCGTCAATGATGCATTCTCGGCCGCGCACCGTGCCCATGCCTCGACCGAAGGCGTGGCGCGCGATCTGCCGTCTTTCGCCGGGCGTCTGATGCAGGCCGAGCTGAGTGCCCTGTCTGCCGCTCTGGAAAACCCGGAGCGCCCGGTTGGTGCGATCATCGGTGGCTCCAAGATCTCGACGAAGCTCGATCTGATCGGGAATGTCATCGAGAAGGTGGACACGCTGTTCATCACGGGCGCGATGGCCAACACGTTCCTGGCGGCTGAAGGCATGAATGTGGGCAAGTCCCTGCAGGAAGCCGACATGCACGAGACGGCGCGCAAGATCGCCCATCTCGCACAGGAAAAGGGCTGTGAGATCGTTCTGCCGGTCGATGCGGTTGTGGCGCGTGAGTTCAAAGCCAATGTCCCGACCGAGACCTGCCTGATCGGTGAAGTCCCGGATGATGCCATGATCCTCGATGCCGGTCCGCGCACGGTCGAGCTGATCCGGGACCGTCTGGACACGCTCAAGACGCTGGTCTGGAACGGCCCGCTCGGTGCGTTCGAGATCGCACCGTTCGACAGGGCGACCGTCGAAGTGGCGCAGTATGCCGCGCAGCTTACGGAAGAAGGCAAGCTCAAGACGATCGCCGGCGGTGGCGACACGGTCTCGGCTCTGCGTCATGCCGGCGTTGTGGACAAGATGACCTATGTTTCTACGGCAGGCGGGGCTTTCCTCGAATGGCTGGAGGGCAAGATCCTTCCGGGGATTGAGGTGCTTCGCTCTGCGGGCCACGATCTGGGGCTCGAATAAGAAAAAAGCCGGGAAGGATCACCTTCCCGGCTTTTTTTATGCGCTTTGCAAAGGAAGGCGGATGTTGAGGAAGTTCCTGTCAGGCTGTTGCCTGCTGTGCAGTCTTGCTGGCTGTCAGGCGTACAACCAGCCCCCGAAACCGCCTGCTCCGCCTTCGACCGGAGATCCCATCCGCAGCGGACGTCCCGCTGGAATGCTGCTGTCTCCTCCAAGACATGGGAGCAGCATGTACTACTGATCCGGTTGTGCGACGCTCAGTCGATTGCGCCGCGGGTTTCGATCTGTCCGCTCCGCCTGAGCACCAGCATTGCGAGAAGATAGACGAGCAGTCCGGACGCCGAGAGGATCGCCCCACCGAAGCCGAGTGAGCCATAGCCGAGCTGGTGGGCCAGCAGAACGCTTCCCAGCGAGGCCCCCAGCGCATTGGCGATGTTGAACGCGGAATGGTTCAGCGAAGCGGCCAGCGTCTGCGCATCGCCCGCAAAATCCATCAGGCGGGTCTGAAGCGCTGGACCAAGGGCATTTACGAAGGCTGGGACCAGAAAAACATCCACCATCAGCGCCGGACCGTTATGGAGCAGCATGGGGAAGGCCATCATGACCACGGCACTGCCCGCAAGCGCCAGAAGAGCCGCGATATCGAGGTTCCGGTCTACGATCCAGGCGCCGATATTGGCCCCGGCGAGCATCCCGAAGCCCCAGATCACCATAAACAGCATGACCTGCCATTCCGGAACATGTGTGACGTTCTGAAGCACGCTGGTCAGATAGGTGTAGATCGCGAACATGCCGCCAAAGCCGATGGCGGCCGTCAGGAGGGTCAGCAGGACCTGCGTATTGCCGATGGCGGTCACTTCCCGCAGGGGCGAGTTTTTGCGGTTGGGGGTGTCGGCCGGGATGTAGCGCCAGACGCCAAGAAACGTCACGAATCCGAAGATCCCGATGATCAGATAGGCCATCTGCCAGCCGAAATGGTTGGCGGCAAAGGTCGAGAAAGGCGCGCCGATCAGGGTTGAGATCGCAATACCGGACAGCACGCGCCCGACCGCCCAGCCACGCCTCGATCGTTCGACCATGGAAGCGGCGACCAGTGCCGAAATCCCGAACAGCGCCCCGTGGGGCAGGCCGGTGATGAAGCGTGCGACTTCAACCAGTCCGGGCGTTGGCATGGCGATGCTGAGCATGTTTCCGAAGCAGAACAGGATCAGCAGCAGCAGGAGCAGTTCCCGCCGTGACAGTCGCGCACCGAGGATCGTGATGAGCGGGGCGCCGATGACCACGCCGAGCGCATAGGCCGTGATGGCATATCCGGCCTCGGCGGGGGACAGGCCCAGGGAATGGGCGAACTCCGGCAGCATGCCCATGATGGCGAACTCACCAGTTCCGACGACGAACGTGCCGAAGGTAAGGGTAAGGAGGGCGGCTGTCCGGCCGTGCGGCGCGGAAATCTGTATCGTGGCGTCTGGCGCGGTCATGGTGTCAGTCGTCATGGGAGGGGACCATTGATGGGATGTCAGATCAGGTGCTGAGCGCAGCAGCGCCGGCACGCGCTATGGCGATGTCTTCATCCACGCTGGCGCCTGATACGCCAATGGCACCAAGGATGGAACCGTCTGCGGCTTTCAGCACCACGCCACCACCGAAGCTCGTGAGACCGCCATTGGTGTTTTCGAGCGTATAGGCTTTACCGCCGGGGCTGCCGACCTCGGCAAAATCGGCGCTGTCCATCTGGAACAGGACGGAGGTGCGGGCTTTTTTGGTAGCGACCTCAATGGCGCCCAGAGGGGTTCCGTCCATGCGGATCATGGCCATGGGCCAGGCACCTTCATCAAGGATGGAGATGCAGACGGCGACATTCAGTCGTGCCGCCTCGGCATGGGAAGCATCCAGCATGGTGGTGGCGATGGAAAGTTTCATGGTTTCGGCCTGTTTCGCGGAGGAAATGGCGGAGATTATCGGTGTTGTCAGAGGATGAAATTGGCAAATTCGTGAAAAATCAATTTGTCCAGCATTGTTGAACCTGCGCTTTTTCAACCTGCTTCATCATCATCCAGCCCAGATGGATCAGGCGATGACGGGGAAGGGTTTCGGCTGGTCCGCTGACGCAGATGCTCGCTCGGACTTCGCCGTTCTCGCGCCAGGGAATGGCGACGGCATTCCAGCCGGGACGGAATGTCTCGAGGTCGAGGGAGTATCCCTTGATCCTGACATCCTCGATGCGGCTGAGGCTGTCTCCATCGAGGGCATGGGTGCGGGTACTGAGAACGCGTCGACCCAGACCGGGCACAAAGGCAAGAAAGACCAGCCCCACTGCCGAGCCTTCCAGCGTCTCGCGTTCCTGCATCAGTGCGGCAGCCATGTCGGGATCACGGGGATTGAGAATGTCGAGATAGGTGACCTTATCGCCGCTTGGCACGCCGAGAAACACCGTCGCACCGCTGTCTTTCGCAATGGCTTCAAGGGCGGGACGCGTCCGCGTGCGCAGGACGTGATCGTCCCCGGCAATGCGGGAAAGGTTCAGGACGCGGCCCCCCAGATGATAACGCATGTCTCCCGGCCGACGCTGGACGTAGCCGAGCTGCGTGAGCGTCTGGAGGATGTTGTGGGCCGTGGTTTTTCCGATGCCTGAAATTGCCGCGATATCCTGAAGCCGTGCTCCTCCGCCTTCCTGCGCGATGATCTCAAGGATCGCGGCAGAACGTTCGATGGACTGGATCATGCGCGGGGCTCTGGTCATGGATTTCTTTCGGTCTGGCAGGCCTGAGTTCACCATAGATGAATATCTGGACATTCCCCGGTCAAGAACCCTGACAGCACAGAACCCGGCCTGCGTGAAGCGTCTTGTAATGGCGTAAGCAGGAAGACGCAGCATCGTTTTCCTGTCCGATGCAACAGACAGGGGAGCATGTCCGTGAAGGACTTTGCAGGCAAAACCGTAATCGTCACCGGAGCCGCTTCGGGCTTTGGCAAGGCAACGGCGACACGGTTTCACGAAAAAGGCGCCAGTGTCGTTCTGGTGGACAAGGATGCGGAGACACTGAAATCGGTTGCGGAGCAGTTCGCCGAAAACGCTCTTGCCATCACATGCGACGTGTCTGATCCGGAAGCGGTTGAGCAGATGTTCAGCCGTGCCATCGGGCATTTCGGGCAGCTTGATGTGCTGGTTAACAACGCAGGCATCGCCGTTCCCGGGCAGCCGGACGAGATTGACAATGCGACCTGGAGCCGGGTCATCGGTACCGATCTGAGCAGCATTTTCTACTGTTCACGGACAGCCATTCCGCATCTGAAGAAGACGAAGGGCAATATCGTCAATGTGGCTTCGATTTCCGGTATGGGCGCGGACTGGAATTGCCCGGCCTATAACGCGGCTAAGGGTGGTGCGGTCAATCTGACGCGCTCGCTGGCGCTGGATCTGGGAAAGTATGGAATCCGCGTCAATGCGGTCAATCCGGGGTTGTGCCGCACGGCCATGGGCAAGGCGCTGGTCGAGGATCCGGAAAAGGCGAAGCGTTTCATCGAACGTACGACACTGGGCCGACTGGGTGAGCCCGAGGATGTGGCGCCGGTGATCGTGTTTCTGGCCAGCCCGGAGGCTGGGTTTGTTACGGGTGCGACGGTCGCCGTGGATGGTGGCACCTCAGCCTCCAACGGTCAGCCCCCAATGTCCTGACATGAAAAACCCCGCTGAAGCAGAACTTCAGCGGGGTTTTCTGAAATGGTGTTAGCTCAGGCCTGAAGACCGTTTTCGCGGCGGCGGTGTTCCACTTCAGCGGCCATGGCCTTCTGAAGCTTCTCCATCGCGCGGGCCTCGATCTGGCGGATACGCTCACGCGAAACATGATAGTGATGGGAAAGCTCTTCCAGCGTGGAAGGCTCTTCCTTCAGGCGACGCTCGCTCAGGATGTGACGCTCACGCTCGTTCAGCGTCATCAGGGCCTGATCAAGAAGCGCCTTGCGGCCTGTGAACTCTTCGGATGCAGCGTAGTTCTGTTCCTGGTTCTCGTGGTCGTCCACGAGCCAGTCCTGCCACTCGCCTTCACCGTCAATGCGTAGCGGTGCATTGAGGCTGTGGTCGGGCGCGGCCAGACGCTGGTTCATCGAGACCACGTCCTGCTCCGGCACGCCGAGCGTCGTGGCGATGGAATTGACCTGCTCGGGCTTCAGATCGCCGTCATCAATGGCCTGCATCTGACCCTTGAGGCGACGCAGGTTGAAGAACAGCTTCTTCTGCGCGGCGGTCGTGCCCATTTTCACCAGCGACCAGCTGTGCAGGATGTATTCCTGCATGGCAGCGCGGATCCACCACATGGCGTAGGTGGCGAGACGGAAGCCACGCTCCGGATCAAACCGGCGCACGGCCTGCATCATGCCGATATTGCCTTCACTGATGAGTTCGTTCACCGGCAGGCCATAGCCACGGTAGCCCATGGCGATCTTGGCTACGAGACGCAGATGGGAGGTGACGAGGCGGTGTGCCGCGCTCGTATCTTCGTCCTTGCGCCAGCGCCGGGAGAGATCAAGCTCTTCCTGCGGCGTCAGCAGCGGGAACTTGCGGATTTCCTGAAGGTAGCGGGTGAGATTGTTCTCGGGACCCACTGAAATGACGGCTGGGGATGCCATGATCTTCGACTCCTTTCGCCCGGGGCTTAACCCGCATCCGGATGAGATGGAGACTCATACGGACCGGCGACGGGATAGTTCCGTCTGACCCAGGTGACGCATTGGGAAGGACTTTCACGTCCCCGACCGTCAGCCCCCGGACTGGGCGACCTCTGGTGGTACGATCCATTCCGGCGGCGCGTCAGCTCGTCGGATGAGCTCTTTATGACAGGCTCAGCCAAAAAAGTCAATGGCCTTTGAAGGTTTAGCCGATCAGTCGCTTTTTCAAGGTCTGGAAGTCTTCGGGAGGCGCAGTTTCGAAAGAAAGCTGCTTTTTTGTCCGTGGATGGATGAATCCGAGTCGGGTCGCATGGAGCGCCTGACGGGGGAAATCAAGGGCCGCTTCCTTCGCATCCTGCGACAGGCCGCGCGCCGCTGCGGGAATCCGGCGCAGATAGACCGGGTCCCCAATCAGGGGGTGGCCTGCGTTTGAAAGGTGAACACGGATCTGATGGGTCCGTCCAGTGGCCAGACGGCATTCGATCAGGGAGACGGCGGCTTGAAAGGGCTCGATCAGTTTGAAACGTGTCAGCGCAACCTTGCCCCCACTGCCCACCACCGCCATGCGTTTGCGGTCTCGCTTGTCGCGGCCGATATTGCCGTCGAACTCGCCTTCTGAAGGCAGAAGCCCCCAGGCAAGCGCCAGATAGGCGCGGTCGATGTCGCGGGCGGCAAAGGCGTCTGACAGCGCGTTATGGACCATCGCCGTCTTGGCCACGACCATCAGCCCAGACGTGTCCTTGTCCAGACGATGCACGATTCCCGGCCGCTTCTCGCCGCCAATGCCCTCGAATCCTTCTCCGCAATAGCCCAGCAGCGCATTGACCAGTGTGCCGGTCTCGTTCCCCGGCGCAGGGTGGGTGACAAGTCCGGCCTGCTTGTCGAGCACGATCAGATCGTCGTCCTCGTACAGGATATTGAGCGGGATCTGCTCGGCGACCGGCCGGGCAGGGGTGGGAGCCGGGAATGTCAGCACCATTTCCATGCCATCGCGCAGCGTTTCCGCAGGCTCGCAGACCGTCTTTCCATTGACGGAAAGATTGCCGCTTTCAATCAGGGCCTTGACCCGGGAGCGGGAAACCGTGCCGATGGCGTCCGCCAGCGCCCGGTCGGCCCTTTGACCAGCCGTGGACGCATCGACAACAAGACGGAATGGGGAAACAGGATCAGACATGACACAGGGTGTAGCCGAGGAAATGGCGAACAGCGAGTCGCAGACGCCAAAAGCGCTTCTGGCCGCCGTAATTTTGATGGGCGTGCTGATCATCGCGGCCGTCTTCGGACTGATCGGCGTGATTGCCTACCGTTTTCTGCATCCCCGTCCAAGCGTCACGGCGACCGTACCGCTGGCTGATGGCGGCTTTTCGCGTCTGGCGCTGCCGCTTGGCGCGGGCGAGCACATCACGGCAGTCACATCCCGTCCGGATGGTCTGATGGCGGTGACGCTGAGTGGTGCGGGAAGTGACCGCGTCCTGCTGTGGAATCCGGAAGCCGGAAAGATCGCCGCCGAGCTCGATTTCGGAACGCCCGCGCCGTCTGCGTCCCCGTCTCCCTGAACCGTGAGCCCTGCTGCCGCGTTAAGGCAGAAGGATTTATAAAGGATCAGGGATTATGGGACGTCTGATTGATGCGGTCGTGGCGGCCGGTACGGTATTCGGGGTTCAATACGCAGCCAGGGAAATCAGCCCGGCTGATGATAAAGCGACCCGCCGCTGGTACGAGCATCTGAACAAGCCGCATTTCAATCCGCCTGGTCCGGCCTATGCCGTAATCTGGACTGTGCTCGACGGGCTGCTGGCCTGGTCGGGCTACCGGTTGCTGCGGGCCGAGAAATCCTGTTGCCGAACAGCGGCGCTTGTTTTGTGGGCACTGTGTGTTGCGGGCGTAGCGGGCTTCCCGTTCTTCGTGTTCCGCAAGCGCCAGCTTGGGACCGGTCTTGCGATCTGCATTGGCCTGATCATGACGTCCGGTGCCTCGATCTGCACGGCACACAAGGTGGACTGCAAGGCGGCCTCAATGCAGGTGCCGTTCTTCGTCTGGCTGATCTTTGCAACCTGCATCCATGAACAGATCTGGCGCAGGAACTGAAACCTGTCTCAGGGCCCGCTGAGTATAGCCGCCAGTAGCCCGGGGAACCGCTCGTCGAGTTCCTCGCGGCGCAGGGAATTGCGGTGCCGGACGCCTTCGATCCGCGTCCGTAGGATCCCGCTCTCCCGAAGAACCTGAAAATGATGCGACATGCTGGATTTGGGCCGTGTCCCGATCAGCGTGGCGCAGTTTGCCTCCCCGACACGCTCCAGATGCCGCACGATGTCCAGCCGAGCGGGATCGGCGAGGGCCCGCAATACCACGGTCAGTTCAAACGTCTCGGGGGTGGGATGGTCATAGGCAGCCATGGCGTTCTTATCCCTTTCCTGAGGTTTTATCGCAACAGTTGCTTTGTTCGGGTGTTATCGAACAACAGGATGACCTGGTTGCAGGAGACAGATAATGCCAACGCTTTTTGATCCCATTGATTTCGGTCCCATTCATGCAAAGAACCGTATCGTGATGTCGCCGCTGACACGCGGACGGGCCACGAAAGAGGCGGTTCCGACCCCGCTCATGGCGGAATATTATGGCCAGCGTGCCAGCGCCGGGCTGATCATCACCGAGGCTACGGGCATTTCCCGCGAAGGTCTGGGCTGGCCGTTCGCTCCAGGAATCTGGACAGATGAGCAGGTCGAGGCCTGGAAGCCTGTTGTGGAGGCGGTCCATGCAAAGGGCGGCAAGATCGTCTGTCAGCTCTGGCATATGGGGCGTATGGTCCATTCATCCGTGACTGGAACACAGCCGGTTTCGTCCTCTGCGACCACGGCTCCCGGCGAGGTTCATACCTATGAAGGCAAAAAGCCTTTCGAACAGGCCCGCGCCATCGATGCGGCAGATATCAGCCGTATTCTGGGTGACTACGAGAATGCTGCCCGCAACGCGATCCGCGCCGGTTTCGACGGCGTGCAGATCCACGCCGCCAATGGCTATCTGATCGATGAGTTCCTGAAGGACGGTACGAACAAGCGCACTGACGAATATGGTGGCAGCCCCGAAAACCGCACACGCTTCCTGCGTCAGGTAGTGGAACGTGTCATTGCTGCTGTTGGTGCTGAACGGACCGGTGTGCGCATGTCTCCCAATGGTGACACGCAGGGCTGTATCGACAGCGCGCCGGAAACGGTCTTCGTTCCGGCTGCAAAGCTGCTTCAGGATCTGGGTGTTGCCTGGCTCGAACTGCGCGAACCCGGACCTAACGGAACGTTCGGAAAGACGGACCAGCCGAAACTGTCACCGCAGATCCGCAAGGTGTTCCTGCGCCCGCTGGTGCTCAATCAGGACTACACGTTTGAGGAAGCACAGGTCGCGCTGGCAGAAGGGAAGGCCGATGCAATCGCCTTCGGTCGGAAATTCATTTCCAACCCGGACCTGCCGGAGCGCTTCGCCAAGGGGATTGCGCTTCAGCCCGACAATATCAAGACCTGGTACAGTCAGGGACCAGAAGGATACACGGATTATCCGTTCGCCACGTCCAGCTCTGACTGAGGCAGGTGCTTCCGGGAGCAGACATTGCTCCCGGAAGCTGCCCGTTCAGACCGGGCGAACCAGTTCGTAGAGTGCCACGGCCGCGGCATTGGAGACGTTCAGGCTCTCCATGTCGCCGGGCATGTAAACGCTGGCGATCTCGTCACAAGTTTCACGCGTCAGACGACGCAGCCCCGCCCCTTCGGCCCCGAGCACAAGCGCCACGCGGCGTCCGGCAAAGCTCTTGCCATCCAGTCGTGTGCCCCCGGCATCCAGTCCCACAACCCAGAAATTCTCGGCCTGAAGCGCCTGCAGAGCACGCGAGAGATTGACTTCACGCAGGATGGGCACAACGTCCAGCGCGCCCGAAGCGGCCTTTGCCATCGCACCACTTTCCTGCGGCGCATTGCGATCCTGCACGAGAAGGGCAGCGGCTCCGAAGGCTGCGGCAGATCGCAGGATCGCACCGATATTGCGTGGATCCGTGACCTGATCGAGCACCAGAACCGGACCGGTCCGTTCGACGATGTCCGGGATGGCCAATGTTTCCAGAGGCTCGACCCGCAGGCAGACGCCCTGATGCACGGCATCGCGCTCACACAGGCGGTCCAGCCGCTCACGGTCCACGATCTGCGGTTTACGGGACGCATTCTCAAAAGAAGCTGCGGCTTCGCGCGTGGCCAGGAAATCGTGAATCACACGCTCAGGATTGGCCAGAGCCGCCTGTACGGCATGGTGACCGTAAATCCAGTAGCCGGGGCCGGAGCTTGCGGCGCTGTCACGACCGGAACGGCCGCCCCGTTCTCTGGTGCGGCCTCCAGACGTATGGGTGCCGTGATCGGCATTGCCGGTGGAAGGGGAGGAACGATCCGTGGAACGGTCGGGAGCGGAACGGGAGGGAGATCTTCTGGCCATAAAAAAGCATATAATCGACAACAGGCGATTGACATAGCCGTCAATCCGCCATATCCCAACCGCCGACCCGGAGAGGTGCCCGAGTGGCTAAAGGGGGCGGACTGTAAATCCGCTGGCGTACGCCTACGTTGGTTCGAATCCAACTCTCTCCACCAGGTCCCTTTTTCCTATATTTTATGAATGACTCAGAATAGCGGAACGCAGCTTCCCTGTGTGGGATAGGCGCGTCTGCTGTGTCTGCTAGGACCGGTGGCTGGTGCGGTAGTTGATCCGGACAGGTCTCCTGTCCGGATCATTTCAGGTTCAGATGGCGGTCTGCAGGGCTGACCTGTCGGTCAGGGCCTGTTCGAGCGCCGTGGTTACGGCCTCGGTGGAGAAGGTCTTGCCGGCATACACCTGACCAGTTTTGACCAGTCCGGACAGGTCAGCAGCGTTGTGCAGGGTTACGATCCGGTCAGCCAGATCAGCGGCTTCTGCCTGAACGAGTTCCTGAAGCTCACTGGTCAGCGCAAGGCCCTCGGCTGCGACTGGCGTCATGACGCAGGGCAGGCCGGAGGCGAGGCTTTCGATGACCTTGCCCTTGATGCCTGCGCCGAAGCGCAGAGGCGCGACACTCAGGCGATGGGCTGCGAGCACGGCACCCAGATCCTGGACATGTCCGAGAACCTGGATGCGGTCATCGGCGAGGGCCTGGATGCTCTCGGGCATGTCCGCGCCGACCAGGGTGCAGCCGATGGTCGGATCGGCTGCCCACACCGCGGGCATGATCTTCTCCACCAGCCAGCGCGCGGCATCGGCATTCGGCGCGTGAGCGTAATTGCCGACGAATACCACGCCGCTGCGATCGACAGACGGACCTGTCTGGGCGGGAATGGCCCAGGGGACCACATGCACGCTGGCCTGTGGCAGATTCCTGCGAAGCTGTTCGGCTTCAGCTTCGGAATGCGTCAGGACGGCATCGGCCTGAAGAGCGGCCCTGTATTCCGCAACACGCATCTGGTTGGCCTGTGCCATCAGTTCCGGCCGGTCCTGCACCGCGGCCTGACGGGCCAGGCGCAGGAAGTGCAGGTCCGCCACGCTATAGAGCACGCGGGCCTTGCGCTGGTTGCGACGGACCAGTGCCATATAGCGCGTCGCGATGTCCTCGCGATGCAGATATACAACGTCAAAACTGTTGGCCTGACGCCGCAGCACGTCTTCGACAGACGCGAAGAACGGCTGACCAAGGACGTTCACATCCGGCAGCGAGTCCAGTGCAGAGACCCGGTCCATCTGGTCGGCAGCAACGAAGCTGACCTCGTAGCCGAGGGCTTCGAGCGCCGCCATGTGGGACAGGACAGCCTGCGATCCAGCATCGCGTTTTGCCATCGGATACTGGCCGTCAATGACCAGAGCGCGGCGACGCTGGATGGACGCCGGTGTGGCCATGCCACGGCGACGGCGTGCGGTTCCGACGGCAGCCTGGGTAGTGCCGCTTGTTGCTTCCGCATGGATCTGACGGAGTTTTTCCACCTGTGCGAGCAGGAAAGACAGGACCTGATCGCCCGTCTGATCTTCTGCTGCGGCGGCCACGGCACGCGCGATGCTGCGGGTCATGTCGGCGTCGAAAGCATCTGCCGCTTCGAGAACCTGCGGCTCGCCCAGAAGCGCGCCGTCAGAGCTGCGACGGATTTCCAGAACATGGCGTGTCATCGGAGACAGGCCGCCGGGTAGCAGGACGTCGAAGCCGCACAGCATCGGCCGTCCGGTACGCGCAACATCCGGCCGGCGACCATTGGCGACCACGGTGGCGAGGGGGACGCCATTATCAACAATCTGGAGGGTTACTGCCTCATCAGGCATGGTCGGAGTGCAGACCCATCCCGTGATCCGGTTGCGGGTGACGCTATCGACACAGCCATCCATCGGGACAACGGGAGTAGACGCCATGATGGCCTGACGCGGCTTCTCTTCGGCCTGATCCATCATCCACGGCACATGGCCGAGGGCTGCGTGATCATCGGTCCGGCGGACTTCCAGAACATGGCGCTCCAGCGGAGAAAGACCGCCTGGAATGTCAAAACGGAACCCGCAGTCGCCGCCAAGATCAGCCCGGGACTGGTTGGCCAAGACTTCACCCAGCACCACGCCGTTATCGACGATCTGCAGGCGTACGGGCCGGTCGCTGCCCGGCACGCGGGCCCAGCCTCTGACATAGCTGTGGGTTGCGGCGTCCAGATAGCCTTCGAGCGGCGTAAATGTTGCGGTTTTCCGGCGGGCCGGGTTCAGGCGGCTGCGAATGGCTTCAAGCTGTGCTCCTTCCTCGACGCGCGGGGCGCAGTAGAGGGCTGCAACCGGGGTGGCATCCGGATAAAGGACGTCATATTCGCCGGCATTGTGGAACATGCCGCGGGAATGATCGTCCACGAAGGTTTCGGACTGCGTGCCATTAGCGATGATGATGTCGTGCTGTTCCAGTTCGATATGGAAATAGGCCACTTCATCCATGCGCTCGGCCTGCAGGATGGTGCTGCCATTCACCAGCAGAACGGCCGGAACCAGAACGCCTTCCAGATACATGGCATGCAGCGGCGAGACCGACAGATCCTGATGCGGCAGGCCGTCTCCGAGCGATCCGCGACGGAACACGACCGGCAGGATATCGCGGTTGCCGTTGGCGAAGGTGCCGGAATAGCTGCGACGGCCAATCCAGCGGATCGGGCGCAGGCCATTTGTGCCCGTCTGGACCAGATCGCCGATCTGAAGGCTCTCAACGGGTACTTCACCGCGATCTGTCAGGATCAGCGTGCCGCGGCAATAGCAGGGTGTACCTTCCGCGAGCAGCATCGTGCCGCCACTGCTGTCGGAGGCGAGGCTGAAGAAATCGGCGTCATAGGCGCCATCGAGGCCGATCGTATAGGTGCTGGTCCCGTTGGTGATCTGAAGGGTCGACGGATCCGTCAGGGTCGTGGTGGCATTGCTGGACCAGGCGAGTTCCGGCAGGTCGATTTTGGCGCCACTGGCAAGTGCGATGTTGTTGGCGGTGCTGCCGGAATACAGCGCCAGACGGCTGCCATTGCCGACCGAGATGTTCGAGGCTGTGCTGCCGCTATGGACCGCGGCCGTCTTGCCGGACGCCAGGGCGATGTCAGACAGGGCGGCGCCGTTCGTGGCGTTGTAATCCGTCATTGCGAGCAAGGTGACGGACGGATCGTGATCGGACTCGCCGGTCAGGGAGCCCGTGTTGACGTGGATCGTCTCGAACTTGCCCGCATTGGCGAAATCTGCGCTGCCGATCGTATGATCCAGCGATTCCGCATTGCCTTCGAAGATGTAGGTGTAGCGGTTGGACGGGTCTTCCGTGGTGCTCATGTCTGTCAGGCCGGCATTGGCATAGACCTGCTGGGCGTCGCTCCACTCCGTGTCGTTGAAATCGCCGAGGATGCCGACTTTTGCTGTCGGGTCACTGGTCAGCAGGCCGTTAACATAGTTCGTGATGTACTGCGCCTGCGCGATGCGGTTGTTGACCGTATCCGTCGTACCGCCATGGTTTACGGGCGGCTGGGTTGCGCCATAAAGCTCGCTGCTGCCAGCCTGCGAGGACAGATGCACGTTGACGAGTGTGACCGTCTGGCCGTTGAACTCGAACGTGCCGACCAGAGGCAGGCGGGTGTTCTTGAACGTACCGCTGGCCAGTTCCTCGTCACCGATGGTCGTGACGGGCGCGGCGAGGCTGACGCGCTCGGGGTTGTAGAGGAAGACGCTGCGGATATTACCGCCCGAAACACCGCCCGAAGCGTTGTTGGTCGGGTCCACCTCGGCCCAGGAATAGGTCGGGCCGCCCGCATCCACGATGGCTTTGACGATGGCCGCGAGGTTCTGCGATGCGCTGACGGTGCCGTCATTGGTCGTGCCGCTGTCGTCCTGGACTTCCTGAAGCGCCAGCACGTCGGGGCTGTCGAGATTGCCGGTAATGATCTGCGCAAGCTGCGTCAGGCGGTCGGCATTTGCCGGGTCAAGCGCGTTGAAATTCTCGATGTTGTAGTCGCTGACCAGCAGGTTCTGGTCGTCCTTGTGCAGGGACGTGACCGGGGCTGGCGTGTCGGTATGCAGGACCGTGACCTGCGTGGTCGGGACCAGTTCATAGACGCCGTTGTAATAAGTCAGAACGCCCGTGATGTCGCCCAGCTTGTCTCCGACTTCCGCGCTGATGGCAGAGCCCGGTGTGACGCCACTGTCGTAATAAAGCTCGACCCGCTGCGTATTAACGCTGTTGGCCGTTTCTTGAAGAGCGCCGGTCGGCGTCAGCAGTCCATCACCGCCATCGGGCACGACCCAGGTCGCGTTCGAGGCTGTGGCGCCGACGGCCACGGCATCATGGATCGTAATGACCTGCCCGATCAGGTTGCGGTAGAAATCGAGCGCATTGGTATCGGGGCTGAGAGAGGCCGTGCTCGTATTCAGGTTAATTGCCTGCGTCAGGTCCCCGAGATAGGACGCGGCCGGAACTGTCAGGCCACCCTGACCGACCACGACAGGCGTGGTGTTCACATAAGCCGCGCCGGTATCGGTATAGGAGACGAGGTTGATTTCCGGGAGGGTGAGGGATTTGCTCCAGGATGTGCCGGAATAGTTCGTGACGGTGCCGGTAACGGAAACGGTCTCGCCTACGGTCGGAAGTGTCGCCGTCTTGCCCGCATAGATGAAGATGCCCGAGCTGCCGACCGTGTTCTTGTCAGGGTTGGACTGCTGGATCCAGAAACCGAGGCTGCCATTCGTGTCCACGGCGGTCACGACGCCCGTGGTCATGACGGAAGCATTGGCATACGGGCTGTAATAGCCGGTGCCATTGATCTGCTGGATCGTCAGGTCCTGCGGGGTTGTCGTGTCACTACCCGTGCCCGAACCTCCGGTATCGCTGCCTGAACCGCCAGTGTCGCCGCCCGTGCTTCCGCCAGAGGATGTGTCGTCATTGGCCGCGCCCGGCGTTGCCAGAACCGTGCCTGCCGCGGCAACGGTGCCATAGCCGTCAATCCCGGCGAGGGACGGGTCATCCGCAACCCAGTCCAAGGTGCTGTCCGTATCCGTGCCGTCGGGGATGCGCGAAGCGCCGTCGATGATCGAACCCGTCAGGACAGGCGCGCCGGCATAGGTCGGATCGCCCTTGCCACCATCGGAGACAGCAATCGTATCCCCGATTTCGGACCAGGGAGTGGACGTGAAAGTCCCGGCATTGGCCGTGTCGAGGTCATCGCCAGCCTTGCCGGTGAAATCCTTGACGAGAAGGACGGTCTGCGTGCCGTTCTGCAGGGCATTCGTCTGAAAAGGCGTGACCCAGTAGCCGTCGCTGTTCGTGACGCCGACTGTAAAAACATTGTCGATCTTGCCGGCCGCGGTGCCGTCACCATCGACGACGATCAGGGACCAGGCGCTGTAATCGGTGTCGGCATCGCCCTTTACTTCAATAAATTCATCGGGATCACCAGATACACTTGGATTGAACATGAATTCATTAATAAGCAATTTCGACGTCATCGAACTCTATCCTGAAGAGGGGTAAGCCCCAGAATGAATACTGAAATGTAAACATGCATTTCGATGAATGTATAAAAAAGAGTCAATATGTTTCGGCAAAAAGACGATATTCATCATGAAAGCTTCATCTTGTATCTTTTCATTTCAATACAATAACGAAATATGTCTTGTGTCACGCAAAGGCTTTTTCCCTGAAAAGGCACTGGTTTTTCAGCAGGAAGGAAAGGCGGACAGATGCCGGAATGCCTGCGGGCGGTAATGGTTCGTTGCTTCCGCGAACGCAGATGTCCGCTATGACAGGCGCGATCTGATCAGGGAGTCTGTGTCCGCATGAAGCCGCATATGTTCATCATGATGATTCTGGTCGGGCTGGCAGGATGTTCGCATCCACGCCCGCAGCCGACGGACAGCCGGTCCGCGCTGCTGAGGCCGCTGGTTACCAGTGGCTCCGACAAACAGGCGGACTCTTCCCGGCCGGATCATAAGATCCACGGGGCCGTCAGTGTTGGAACGGGCTTTGGCAGTGCAGGGAATTATGGTGTCGGCCCGCAATCCGGTCTGGGTTCTGCGACCGGAATTGGAGCGGGCCGTATGGGGCTGACGCCGGAAGGCTGGTGAGCCTCCCGGCGTCGGATGGCTTCAGTTCAGCGGGGCGATTTTCACGACAATATACGGCATGACTTCGAGGTCCTTGCCATCATGGAAGGCCGGCAGCCGGGCCCACTGGCCGATTGTGCTGTAGAGGGCGCCATTGGCATAGGCCAGGCCATCTGGTTCGGTCATGCGCGGATCATGGGCAACGACGGAGATTTCGCCGTCCGGCTTGCGCCGCAGGATGGCATGACGCTCATCATCCGTGATGTAAAGCGATCCGTCCGGGCCGGTCGCCATGCCGTCTCCCATGCCGGTTTCGCCTTCATCTTTCACAGCCCGCTCCAACGTGGTTTCGCTGGCTTTCTGATCGGACAGGACTGCGGTCGGTGCGGAATAGAGGCGGCGGCTGGTCTGCGGCTGCCAGTAAAGCGTCTGCTGGTCCGGGCTGATGGCAATGCCGTTCACACCACCCTGGGGCAGGATGGCGTGGTCCGGATCGTAACGTCCGGCGACACCGTCCATCATCGCAACAAACCCCGGCTGCGGCATGACGGGAACCGTATCACCAAGGATGCGCCGCTGATGTCCCGTCGCCAGATCAATGACGACCAGCGCCGGATGCACGCCGGTCGAACTGTCGGTGATGAAGGCCGTGCCCGCCGTACCATGCGTCAGGTCGATCCGGACGTCATTGACGTGGCTGTCCGGCAGCAGGGCAGGCGCGGAGAGCGGGATGACCTGCGCGATCTTTGCACTGGCGGGATCAATGCGGAAAAGCTTCTGTGCGCCTGAGACCGTGCCCGTTCCGGCCACCATGCCTTCATCCAGAACCCAGAGCTGTCCTTTCGCATCAACCGTCATGCCAAGCGGGGAGACGAACTGCTCCTGCGCGGCGGCATCGGGGAAGGGCGTCAGCTTGCCATTGGCATAGAGCGCCAGACGCGGGCCGGAATGTTCATGCGCGCTGCGGGGGAAACCGAGTACCAGGCGTCCATCGGGCAGGACCGCAATACCGGAAGGCTGGGCGTTGGGAAAGCGCCCGATGATCTGCACATTGCCCGAAGGGAGCGTGCCCTTGTCCACCGTCTGGGCGGCGAGGGCTGGGGATGCAGCGGACAGCGCGGCGAGACCGGCGCTGAAAGTAAGAGCCAGAAGTGTCTGACGGGGCATGGTTGAAATCTCCTTTGCCGCACAGGACCAGAGCGGCTGCATGATGACAACTCACGCAAACGCGAGCACAGAGGTCAGGTTCGCAGCAGGCGCTCACGCAGGGCGGGATCATGGGCGTACAGGAACAGCCCGTGGATGCCGCGTGTGAGGATGACGTTCAGCGCATTGAGAATGACGCGCTTCTTCGCCTCTTCCGGCGCTGCAATCCCGTCGCGGCCCTGAAACGCCGCACTGTCCTCGTAACGCTCCGGCCGCACCCCGATCCGGTCGTTCTTCGCGTCATAGAACAGCGACGGCCCGAGAATGACGCCCGCATAATTCAGATCGAAGCCTTGGATCGTATAGACGGACCCCACCTCGTCGATCGTATCCGGTCGTTCGGCCCAGGGCAGTTTTTCGCTCGGCAGGGAACGGTCCCAGCGCAGGCGGAAATCGCCTTCGGTAATGAAATGATCCTCACCGTTGAGCGTGTAGGGATAATCATAGGTCGAAAGCAGGCGGCATAGGCCGTATTTCGCATTGTACGCGCACAGATCCGCATAGAGCTTCGCGCAGTCGTCATAGAGGCGCAGATCAAAAGACGGATCTTTCGGGCGCGGCAGGATCTCACCCTGTCCCAGCGCATCAATCCACGAACATGTCGCCGGACTGGCCGAAACGCGGAACTGCGTGTCGAGATGGAACGTCTCCGAAGGGCGCCCCTTGCGGAAACTCTCCAGCAGATCGGTGGACCAGTGGCTCTTGAATTTCAGGACCTGCAACGGATCGAATACCACCACCACGATCCGCGCCCAGCGCAGGATTTCTTCCAGATGGTTCTGCTGTGCGAAATGGTTGTAACGGTCCGGCCGCGTCAGCAGCAGATGCGCCTCGTCCACCAGAACGATATCCGCGCGCTTGCCGGTTTTGGCAGATTTGTTGATGAATGTCGTCGGACGTTCGTAATCGCTTTTGCGCAGGTTGGGCATGGTGGCCGCGATATTGCGATAGAGCTTGAGCATCTCCGGATGGTTGACGATCACCATGTTCCGCAGACCACACAGCGGATCATTCGCCGCGCCACTCCGCGCCCGGGTCTGGAGCGTATTGAAGATCGCGTTCAGGACAACGCTCTTCCCCGTGCCCGCTGCACCCTCGATGACGAAAAGCGCGCTGTCATCCGTCTGATGCCGCTCGCAGAACGACACCACCCGATGCAGCAGCTCCGTCTGCGGTCCGGACAGCGCAAGCTCAGGGGAAAGCTTGTGCGTCGCGGCATTGTCCAGTGCCATGGGGGAAGCGGTCACGCGGCTCAGTCCGCGGCGATATCGGCCACTTTGGCATCCGTGGCGCGCTGGGCATCCGCCGGCGTGATCCGCACGACAAAACCCTGACCACCCGCATTGATATAGACATGCTCGCGCGGCATGGCGTCCTGCGAGATGACCACGGGGATCGGCGTTTTCGAACCGAACGGGCTGGTCCCGCCGGACTGGAACCCCGTCAGCTCCTGTGCCTTCTCGGGGTTCATCATCCGCGCATTGCGCCCGTCAAACAGCGCCGCAACCTTCTTCAGGTTCATCCGCTGATGGGCAGGGGCCACCACGCAGACCGGCTGCTTCTTGTCCACTTCGACCACCAGCGTCTTGAGCACGTCTTCGGGTGCCACGCCGATGGCCTCGGCCGCCTGCATCCCGATCAGCCCGCCATTGGGGGCGTATTCGTAATCATGGACGCTGAAGGGAATGTTTTTCGCTGCCAGAAAGGCCGTTGCAGCTGTTTCGCGGGTCATGTGAGCGCTCCGTTGCCAGCAGCAGGTCTGCACGCGCCGGACGACTGAAATTCGTTGGAAAGCAGCTCCGGCATGACCTGCAATAGTTTGAAAACTTTATGGCGGTACGGGCCGGGATTGGCAACAAGCAGGTCCTGTGAAGTTCGGATGCGATCGTTCGGGAACCTTTTGGATGTATCGTTCTTGATGAGAAGAATGACTTTTTCTTTGTTATTGTTTAGCGGTAAAGATATTCCTGAGATGTCGAGGTCCGGGAGAATCGGCATGAGCAGTCGGCGCGTTGAGAGCCTGTCGGGAGGTTAATCGTGGATCAGAAGAGCGTCTGGATCGGGACGAACTGGAAAATGAACAAGGGGCCGGCCGAAGCCATTGCGGCGGCCCGGGCTTTTTCTAACTTCCACCTGCCCGAAGGTGTCCGGTGTTTCCTGGCGCCGCCTGCGACATCCCTGCGGGACGTGTGCTCAGTGCTTCAGGACACCCCCATGATGGTGGGGGCCCAGAACATGTTCTGGGAAGACAGCGGCGCCTGGACCGGGGAGATTTCCGCGCCGATGGTGGCTGAATGCGGAGCGTCCACCGTGCTGCTCGGACATTCGGAGCGTCGGCAGCATTTTGGCGAGACGGACTGGACGGTAAACCGGAAGGTCCATGCGGCGCTGCGGCATGGGCTGCGGCCGCTGATCTGCATTGGTGATACGGCTGATGAATTTGAATTCGGCGTCTCGCAGGAAACGCTCGCGCGGCAGACAAAAATTGCCCTGCATGGTGTTTCGCAGGAAGATCTCGGGCGCGTGGTGGTAATCTACGAGCCTGTCTGGGCCATTGGGTCTGCGGGGCGGCCGGCGGAAGCACCGTTCGTATCGGAGATCCATACGAAGCTGCGGGGCGTGGTGCAGGGCATTGTGGGGCGCAACAGTTCCGTGCGGATCCCGCTGCTTTATGGCGGCAGCGTATCCCAGGCCAATATCTGCGATTATGTCGCGCTGCCGGATGTGGACGGAGTGCTGGTCGGCCGGGCCGGCTGGGATCCTGCGGATTTCATCAAACTGGTTTCCCGTGTGGGCGAACTGGTGTCTTCGAAAGTCGCTGCCTGATGAACGCCATGCTCATGGAAGGACAGGCCCTGTCCGGTCGCCGGCGCGGTATTCTTGACTATGTCATGGAGCAGGGCGCGGTGCCGGTCGGAGAACTGCTGAAGCGGTTTTCGCTCAGCCGGACGTCCATCAACCGGGACCTGCTGGCGCTGTCGGCGCAGGGGCTGATCCGGCGAAACGGTGCCAACATCACCGCACTGCCGAGCGTGAGTGCGCCGGGAAGCATCCTGTATCGTTCGCGGCAGGAGGTTGCGCAGAAACAGGCCATTGCAAAACTTGCAGCTTCCATGGTCAGTCCGGGCGACACCGTGGCGCTGGATGATTCCACAACGGCACTCTGTATGGCTGAAAGCCTGTCCGAAATCGCTCCCCTGACGGTCGTGACCAACAGTCTGGGGCTCGGGATGCGTCTGGGATCCTGCGAGACGGTCAGTGTGATCGGTCTGGGCGGGAATTACAGCCCGACATTCGATGCGTTTGCAGGCATGGTCTGTGAGCAGAGCGTGCGCGCCATGCGGATCGACATGGCGTTCGTCTCGGCCGCCGCCGTTCATGGTCTGACGGCTTATCATCAGGTCGAGGAGATCGTCCGGGCCAAACGGGCGCTGATGGACACGGCGGATTGCCGCGTTCTGCTGGTGGACAGTCGGAAGTTCGACACCTCCGCCATGAGCAGGCTGGCGATGCTTTCCGAATTTGACGTGGTCATCACCGATGACGGCATTGACCCGGACTATGCCGAAATGCTGCGCGATGCCGGCGTTACGCTGCGGATTGCGTCGGTATCCCCCTCCGTTTCGGATGACAGTTTTACTGTGGAGCAGAGACCTCCTCACGAATAGTAACCGGAGCAGCGGGCCAGAACGTAGCCGAGACCTCCGCCTGCAGTGCCGCAAGCTCGTCCTGGATGTAGGTCATATATTCATGCAAGCCGCGCGAGATGATCTCTTCGGCGGTCTGATCCTCCAGCGTGGCACGCAGATTGATGATGCGTTCCTGAAGCGGGCCGCACTGATGACGCAGGTTGTAATGGGTGGACAGCGCGTTGAGCGTGTTGTCCACCTGCCGCAGGTTAAGCATCAGGGAGCGGGGGAAACCTTCGTTCTTGAGCAGGAAGCCCACGACATTGGCCGGTGTGGTCGTGACGGGCTGCAGACGTCGGAAAGCATGATAGGCGGCGGCTGAGCGCAGGACGGAACCCCACTGCGTGATGTCCATCTGCGAACCGGAGGTCTCTCCGCTGGGGAGGAGCGTATGATAACGGATGTCGATCAGGCGGGTGATCTGGTCGGAGCGCTCCAGATATTTCCCAAGCAGGTAGAACAGCCAGGCCTGATCGCGATAGAGCGTGCCTTCTGTGATGCCGAAATGGGTCTGGCAGTCCTGTTTGAGACGGTTGCACAGTCCGGAGAGGCCATGGCGGCGGATGTCGGGCGTGGAAAGCTCCATCATGCTCCGGGTGAAGACGTTGAGCTGCATCCACATCTCGGTGGAAATCAGGGGGCGGGCCGAGCGGGCGTTTTCACGGACCATATGGGCCATGGCGCGGATGGAGGTCGGGTTCGAGCTTTCGGTGATGTAGAAGGCGAGGATGTTCTCTTCTGTCGCAGGCAGGGGGTAGCTTGCGGCGTAACGGTCCTCGTCGGAATTGATCTGGAGGATGGAATCCCAGCCCGGACTGCCATCAGGGTTGCGGACGAAGGCCTCCGTGACTTCCAGAAGGCGAGCGAGATTCTCGATCCGCTCCATATAGCGGGCAAGCCACATCATGCTCTCGCCATAGCGCGACAGCAGCGTGTTGAGATTGGCGAGCATGGCGGGGAAGCGTGCGCTGGTGTGGGTCATCGGGCCATCACCCATGTGTCTTTCGAGCCACCGCCCTGAGAGGAATTGACGACCAGCGAGCCCTTGCGCAGGGCCACGCGGGACAGGCCGCCGGGCAGAACCCATGTGTTTTTTCCGGTCAGGGCAAAAGGTCGGAGATCCACATGCCGGGCTTCGACGCCACTGGGGCAGAGGGTTGGAGAAACGGACAGGTCGATAACGGGCTGGCTGATATAGTTGGACGGGTCTTCGAGCAGTTTGGCACGGAACTCGTCCAGTTCGGTCTGCGTGGCCTGTGAGCCGATCAGCAGGCCATAGCCGCCGGACTCGCCAACCGGCTTGATGACCAGCTTGTCCATGTTGGCGAGCGTGTAGGCCAGTCCTTCTTCTTCGGCGCAGATATTGGTCTGGACACTGTCGAGAATGGGATCTTCCCCCAGATAGTAACGGATGAGGCGGGGCATGTAGGCATAGACGGCCTTGTCGTCCGCCACGCCGGTTCCAAGTGCGTTGGCCAGCGTGACATTGCCGCGGCGATAGGCTTCCACGAGGCCGGGAACGCCGAGCATGCTGTCCGGGTTGAAGGCCAGCGGGTCCAGATACTCGTCGTTCAGGCGGCGGTAGATCGAATGGACGGGGCGGAGGCCTGCCACGGTACGCATATAGACGCGGTGGTTCTCGACGATCAGGTCCTTGCCCTCGACGAGAGGGACGCCCATTTCGCGGGCCAGAAAGACGTGCTCGAAATAGGCGGAATTGTAGATGCCGGGCGAGAACAGCACGACCTGCGGATCGGTTACGCCCTCGGGCGCGACTTCGCAGAGCGTCTGGTGCAGCTTGAGGCCGTATTCCTCCACCGAACGCAGGGGCATGCCTGAGGCCAGATCTGGCATCAGGCGCAGCATCATGTGCCGGTTTTCAATCACATAAGACACACCCGATGGCGTGCGGGCATTGTCTTCGAGCACCATGAAGCGGCCGCTGCGGTCGCGGATCAGGTCGGTGCCGTTGATGTGGACATAGACGTCGCCGGGCACGCGGACGCCGACCATGGCTTCGCAGTAATTCGGGTTGTTAAGCACCAGATCGGCGGGAATGATGCCGTCCCGCAGGACATGGCGCTCATGATAGATGTCGCGCAGGAACAGGTTGAGCGCTTTGACGCGTTGTTGCACGCCACGGTCGATATGGTCCCATTCCGTAGCCGTAAGGACACGGGGGATCATGTCGAAAGGCAGGATGCGGTCGATCGCTTCGCGGTCGGAATAGACGGTGAAGGTGATGCCCAGACGATAGAGCTGCGCTTCGGCGGTGCTGGTGCGGTGGCGCAGTTCGTCGAGGTCGAAGCCTGCCAGACGGTCGCGGACAGTCTGGAGCGAGGGCGGCATTTCGTCCGTCCGGCGCATGAGTTCGCAGAAAAAATCCGGCGTGTCGTAGGCGGCGAACATGCCTGCTTTCGCGGCCGGAACTGCTGCTGCGCTGATCGGGGAAGGGATGGGAGACTGCAAAACCGGCCTGTTCATTTTCTGCCTCACCACCCTGTTCTTCGCCGGCGCTGCCTGCTGACGAAAATATCCGATCAGCTGCGCCGGTTCATTACGATATTTTATTAACGGAGCAAGATTCCAGCACTTTGCCAAGCGGGAAATTTGCCGTTTGGACGGATCGGGAAAAGTCGGGCGGAAATTGTTGCGGTTCCCGGGAAGACTGATAGGGTGAGCGTTCGACTGATGTCAGACCCCATGATTGGCGGAACGGGATGGCCCGAAAATCGCGTGTCTGAAAGCAGGTGTCTGAAACCGTTTCCACAGGGCCTCCTGAACATGACTTCCCGCGTCGTCCTGAGCCACCAGACCCGATACCAGTACGACCGGCCGGTGTTTCTGGGACGTCAGACCGTGCGCCTGTGCCCGGTGCCGCAGGTGCGATCCGCAGTCAGGAACTACGTGCTGGATGTCTCGCCGGAAAGTGCGGATGTGATCTGGCGGCAGGATGCGTATGGCAATCGGGTGGCGGAAGTCCGGGTTCCGGAGCGTGTGACGCGGTTTGACGTGTCGGTCAGCATGGATGTGGATCTGCGGGCCCGGCAGGACGGCGTGGTCGGTGCGGAAGCGCCGGTCTGTGCGGCGTACCGGGATGTCGATGCGGCCGGAGCACAGGTGTCGCGCTTTGTCGAAGCCTGGCGTCCGGCGGGGACAGAGGGCACTTCGGAAGCGGTGGCAGAACTCAACCGGGCTGTGGCGGAACGTCTGACCTATCAGCGCAGGCTCGAGCCCGGTGTATGGGCGCCGGAAGAGACGTTGGAACGTGCAAGCGGATCGTGTCGAGACAGTGCGTGGCTGCTGGTTACGGTCCTGCGGCATCTGGGGTTCTCCGCGCGGTTCGTGTCCGGATATCTGATCCAGCCGGACAAGGCGGGTGGGCTGGAATGCGATCTTCATGCCTGGGCCGAGGCCTGGATTCCGGGAGAAGGCTGGATCGGTTTCGATACGACATCGGGGCTGGTCGTGGCGCAGCATCATATTCCGCTTGCAGTAGCCGGGCGCCCCGAAGAAGCGGCTCCGGTTTCGGGACTACTGGACCGGTGTCGGGCGACGTTTGACGTGACGATGCGGGCGACGCCTTTTGCATCCGCAGGAACTGTGCCGGAACTGGCCATGATCGGGAAACCCGGTGTAATGCGATCCCATGAAGCTCTTTGAGTGCCAGTCCTGCGGGCAGATTCTCTTTTTTGAAAACACGGTCTGCGAGCATTGCCGGCACCCGATCGGGTATCTGCCGGACCGTTCGCTGCTGACAGCGCTGGACCCGGCAGGAGAGCGGTTCTGGCATCCTCTGGAACCCTCGGCGCAGCAGGAGCGGGTGCTTTACTGCTCGAACCATGATTATGACGTCTGCAACTGGCTCACGGGGCCTGACGCGGCGGGTGGCAAGCCATTCTGTTTTGCGTGCCGGTTCAACCGGATAATCCCGAACCTTGAGGTCCCGGAGAACCTGGAGCGGTGGCGCAAGATCGAAGTGGCCAAGCACCGGCTGTTCTATACGCTGCTGCGGCTGAAGCTGCCGATCCGCGACCGGCGGGAAGATCCGGAAAACGGGCTGGTCTTCGATTTTCTCGATGACCCGCCAGACGGTTCGTCATCGGTGATGACAGGGCACTCCAACGGGGTCATCACCCTCGCCATGCGCGAGGCGGATGATGCGTCCCGTGAGCGCATGCGTGTCGAGATGGGGGAATATTACCGCACGCTTCTGGGGCATTTCCGGCACGAAATCGGGCATTATTACTGGAACCTGCTGGTGTGGGACGCTGGGCGGCTTGATGAGTGCCGGGCGGTGTTCGGGGATGACCGTGCGGATTACCAGCAGGCGCTTCAGACCTATTATGACAGCCCGACGCCATCCAACTGGCAGGACAGTCATGTCAGCGTCTATGCGACGTCGCACCCCTGGGAAGATTTTGCGGAAACCTGGGCGCATTACCTGCATATCGTCTCCACGCTGGAGACGGCCTGTGCGTTCGGGGTGAGCGTTAATCCGATCGTCAAGGGGATCGGGCGGGCTTCGGGGCGCAAGCTCGGGGACCCTTATACCGAGGCGTCCTTCGAGGACATCATGCAGGCCTGGCTGCCGCTGACCTATGCGGTGAACAGTCTGAACCGCTCTATGGGGCTGGCGGATTTTTATCCGTTCGTGCTGACGGAAGGGGTCATGCACAAGCTGGCCTTCATTCACCGATTGATCCGTGAGAGCCAGACGGGCTGACGGCAGGTGTCCGGGTTCACCGGGATGTGTTGGCGTCCTGTCCGGTTTTTTGGAGTGTGGCGTCGGGAAACGGTGTGCTTTCGTGAAAAATGTCGTATCCGTTCCGGCACCCGGATGGTTGGACGGACGGGTTTCTGAAGGCGTTGCGGAGTGCTGGCGGAGGCGCCGTTCCGCTTCAGGGAATGTCAGCGCGACAAACAGGTAAAACGGTCTATGTGCATGCGGTCCGCCTTTCTGCGTGTTGTCTTATCGGTGACGACGGTGCTGTCGGCCGGATTTTCTCCGGCCGTTCTGGCTGCGGTGACGCATCGGGAGACGGGACATCATCCTGTCCGTAAGCCAGTCCATGCCGCGCCTGTGCTGAAGCATCGTGCCGTGAGCCCGTATGTCAGCCAGAGCGCGGAAAACATGGCTGTTGTGGCGCAGCATCCGCCGCGTGGTACGGTCGAGACAGTCAGCCAGAAAATGCTGGCGGAGGCACCGGCCGGGACCAATCCGATGAAGGTTATCGCCCAGCTTCCGGGCGTCGTGTTCCAGTCCGGCGATGCGCAGGGCCTCGATACATGGAGCATGCAGGTCTTCATGCACGGCTTCCAGCAGCAGGAAATCGGCATGACGCTTGACGGAATGCCGCTCGGGGAAATGACGTTCCGGAACTATAACGGTCTGAACCCGATCATGGCGATCTCGTCGGAGAACGTGGCGCGCATTGACGTGTCGCAGTCAGCCGGTGCGGAAAGCATGGCGGCGAGTAACAATCTGGGCGGCGGGCTGAGTTATGTCTCGATGACGCCATCGGACAAGATGGGTGGCACGGCTGCGGCGGGTTTCGGCAGCTACAGCACCTATCACACGTTCCTGCGCTTTGAGAGTGGCAGGCTCAATTCCAGCGGCACGAAGTTCTACACGTCCTATATGCGTAACGACAGCGGGATGTGGAAGGGCTATGGCGAGCAGTTCATGCAGCAGGTGAACGCCAAGCTCGTGCAGCCGATCGGACATGACAGCTCGATCTCGGCATTCTTCGACTGGAGCGATCTGCACCAGAACACCTATCCGGATGTTTCGCCGCAGATCATCAACCGGGTCGGCTACGGTTTGCCGAGCTACGAAAACGGCAGCAATTCCGGTTATATCGCGGCCGTGAATGCGGCGAACGGGATCTATCCGGGGAAGGTCGGGACGCTCGATGATCCGACGGATGCGGCCTATTATGATGGCAGCACGAATACGGTCGATACGTTCGGTGGTATCAAGGCCGATCTGCGCCTGACAGACCGTCTGACCTGGAACACCACGGCTTACGGGCATGGCGAGCGCAACCAGACCTCCTGGGCGACGCCATATTATCCGTCGCCCACGGGATCGCCGATCAGCGAACTGCTGAAAGAGCCGGAAATCCGGCGTTTCGGCATTGTCTCGGCACTGCATTACGATATCGCGCGCAATCATATCGGCGCGGGTGTCTGGTACGAGAACAACAGCTACATGTCGCCCATGAACGCCTATGCGCAGCCGGCGGTCGTGAATGGCGTGGTTCAGGGAAAGGCGCATGATCCGCTGACCCAGTGGCGCGATCCGTTCGCCCAGATTTTCAATCAGAACTACAACACCAACACGTTCACGGCTTTTGTGCAGGACACGTATAACGTGCTGCCGAACCTGGCCCTGCATTTCGGCTTCAAATCCCTGCTGAGCACGACGCGCGTTGGCGATGGCTATCTGAACCAGGACTATTACGGCGCCGGGGCTGCGGTTACGAGCGGGGAAAGCCTGACAGTGGCCAAGCCATTCCTGCCGCATATCAGTGCGGACTGGCACTTCCTGAAGGATCACGAGCTGTATTTCGATATTTCGGAAAATGCCCGGACCTATGCGCAGTCCGGCTACAAGCTCTCGAATTCGCCCTTTGCCGTCTCCCAGACCGCCTATGACGATACGAAGTCTTCGATCCGCCCCGAGACGGCCTGGACCTATGCGATCGGCTATCGCTACACGGGCAAACTGGTCGCCGCGACGGTTTATGCCTATCGCACGAACTACAACAACCGCCTGCAGCAGATCACGGAAGGGCCGGTCGTCAACCCGATCTCGGCCGTCTCGAACGTGGGCGGGGTGACGATGAACGGTGTGGATGCGGGTCTGACACTGATGCCGTTCCGTGGTTTCGCGCTGACCAATTCCGTCAGCTACAACCATGGCGTCTATGACCAGAACCTTGTCAGCGGCTCCACGGTCTATGCGACGAAAGGCCAGCAGATCGTCAATTATCCGCGCTTCATGTATAAGGGGCGCGTGTCTTACGAATGGCACGGCATGACGGCCTATGCCGACGGAAGCTACACCAGCACGCGCAATTACAGCTACACGGGAGACGTCAAAAGTCCCGGCTACTGGCTGACAAATGTAGGCGTGCAGTACAGCTTTGGAAACATGAAGCGGTACAACCGCTCTCTGGGTGCCATCAAGAACCTGACGGTCTCGTTCAATGGCTCCAACCTGACGAACAAGCGCTACATTTCCACGATGGGTCAGAATGGCAACCCGGCGGATATTGCCTCAGGCGCGCTGACGGACCAGTCCATGCAGATCGGAGCACCGCGAATGTTCTTCGGCAGCGTACGCGCTGACTTTTAGGACAAAAAGCCCGTGGCGTAGGCCGCGGGCTTTTTTGCTGTCAGGCGGGTTCCTCAGGCGCGGACGGTGTTCAGTCCAGGCGCACGGAAGGCCGGACGAAGGTCTCGACCCAGTCGGAGTAAAGGGACATCAGCCCCCGGTAATAGCCGAACAGCTCGATCTGATGCTGGCGATAGAGCATGAGATGGGCCATCCGTGCCGAGAAACCGTGCGAGATGCCTCCCCCCCCAGACCGTGCCGCCGGGCAGGGCCGCCCAGCCATTGTATTTCCCCAGAGCCACGATCGCGCCCTTGTTGTGGAAAATACAGCCCGGAACCTGCTGGCCGTGCTCGATCCACGCGGGCAGATAGCGGGCAAGGTGCTTGGCCTGCTGCCGAGCGACCTGTGCCGTGGCGGGAAGGGGATCGTCCTGAATGAAGGAACAGTCTCCGAGCGCGAAGATGTTTTCATCATCAATCGAGGACAGGTTCTGGTTGACGAGGATCTGGCCGGTCCGGTTGATCGTCAGACCACCATAGGCCGTGGTGACTTCGGGAGCTTTGACACCCGCCGCCCAGACACGGAGTTTGGCGGGAACATAGGAGCCGTCTTTCAGTGTGAAGCCGTGGTCGTCGGCGCCAGCGACGCGCGCATTGGTGCGGACGGTGACCCCGATATGTTCTAGCTCCTGCTGGGCTGCGGCGGAGACGGATTCCGGGAATGCAGGAAGGATGCGAGCACCTGACTGCAGGAGCGTGACATGCAGTTTGGGTGGGGCCTTGCCGAAGGCATGCAGGTTGTAGGGGCCGACGATTTCCAGCGCCTTGTGCAGCTCGGCGGCGAGCTGGACACCGGTTGCACCACCGCCGACGATGGCGATGTCCAGTTCGGAATTATTGGCGAAGGCGCGGAGCAGTTCCATCCGGAACTTCTCGTTGAAGGCGTTGGCCTCCACGAGATTGTCGATGGACATGCAGTGTTCCTTGACGCCGGGCGTGCCGAAATCATTGGCGCAGCTGCCGATCGCAATGACGATCGTGTCGTATTTCATGCGCCGGCTTTCGAGAATGACGGTGCCGTCGGCTTCCAGAAGCGGGCTGAGGACGACTTCACGGTTCTCGCGGTCGATGGAAGCCACTTCGCCGGGCCAGAACTCGAAATGGTGGCCGCTGGCCTGGGAGATGAAGTTTACCTTGTCGTTTTCATTGCTGAGCGTGCCGGAAGCAAAGCAGTGCAGCATTGGCTTCCAGACATGGGAAAAGCTCTTGTCGATCAGCGTGATGCGCGCCTTTCCGGGTTTTCCCATCGACTTGCCGAGGCGGGTTGCGAGAGCAAGACCGGCAACACCGCCACCGACAATCAGAATTTCAGATCGAGACGCCATCGGTTTTCAGGCCTCCGTGTGGGGAGTGGGCAACAGAAAAGTTACGAGGGGAGGAATATCTGCCAGGCTCTCTGGTGGCTGATATGAATACTTGGGGTGTATTAAGGGCGTTCAGGTTGTGATGAAAATCATATTCAGGTGACTGAAATACACACTCATCACATATCAAGTACTGACAAGCTGATTTTCAACACGCCGTGATGGGCGGGAAAATCCTGTTTCCCGCCCTGATCGACGTCCTCAGATCGGGGCGTCGATATCCACGATGTTGATGAGCTTGTGGTTCACGAACTCCTTGATGCCCAGGCCCACCAGTTCGCGGCCATAGCCGGAGCGGGCGATGCCGCCGAAGGGGAGGTCGGCCTTGGGGATCAGCGGGTGGTTGACGTAAACCATGCCCGTACGGATCTTCGAAGCCACGCGGGCACCACGGCTCTCGTCCTTCGTGAAGACCGCACCACCCAGACCATAGGGAGAGTCGTTGGCGATGCGGATGGCATCGGCTTCGTCCTTTGCGCGATAAAGCTGCGTGACCGGGCCGAAGAACTCCCAGTGGCGGGCTTCATTGTTCTGGTCCAGTCCCGTCATCAGCAGGGGCTGGAAGAAGGAACCTTTGGTGGGGACCGGAGCACCGAGGGGCTCGACCTTGGCGCCATGCTTCTTGGCCTCTTCAACCTGCTTGCGCAGATCATCCGCAGCACCCTGCGAGCAGAGCGGAGCGAGGGTGATGGACGGATCCATCGGATCACCGGCCTTGAGTTCGGCAACGCCCTTTTTGTAGAGGTCCAGGAAGCGGTCATAAATTGCGTCGGCCACGATGATGCGCTTGGCGGAGACGCAGACCTGTCCGGCGTTCCAGTGACGACCGAGAACGGCCCATTTCGCGGCCTTTTCGACGTCCGCATCGTCGAGCACGATGAAGGCATCGGCGCCGCCGAGTTCCATCGTGGCTTTCTTGAGCGCCTTGCCGGCCGTTCCCGCGATGATGACACCTGCACCCTCGGAACCCGTCAGCGCCACGCCGCAGACGCGGGGGTCATTCAGGATCATTTCCGTGTGGGTACGGGCGAGATAGAGGTTGCGGAACAGGCCCTTGGGCAGTCCGGCCTCATTCATCAGGTCTTCGCAGATGGCGGCGCACTGCGGCAGGTTGGATGCGTGCTTGAGCAGGACCGCATTACCGGCCGAAAGCTGCGGCGCGATGATGCGGACGACCTGATAGAACGGAAAGTTCCAGGGCTCGATGGCCAGCACGATCCCGAGAGGTTCGTGAACCAGCGTCGCCTTGCCTTCGGCCGGATTGGCGACCGGAAGCGTCTCGGGCTTCAGCAGTTCTTCGGCGTGCTCGGCATAATATTCAAAGATTTCGGCGGAGAGGATGATCTCCATCTTTGATTCTTTGAACAGCTTGCCCATTTCGAGCGTGCCGAGACGCGCATATTTGTCGATGTCGCGGCGCAGGATTTCGGCGGCGGTCTTCATGATCTTTGCGCGTTCGGCAAAGGAGGTATCGCGCCAGCTTTCAAAGGCCTTGTAAGCGTCTGTCAGCGCAGCCTGGACTTCTTCATCCGTCGCGTTCGGGAAGGTCTTGAGGACTTCGCCGGTGTAGGGATTTGTCGTTGCGTAGGCCATGTTTACCTCGTTGCCGGTTGGGAAAAGGCGTGCGGCCGCGACAGGGCCGGTCGGATGGCTTTTCCCGTCATCATCTGGGGTAGCAAACAGGTTTCCAGTTCGGGACCGGGCGCAGAATGTCCGGGCTGGACAGGGTGCGTTTCTGAAAGAACAGAAGAAGTATCTGTCTGGAGAAAACGGAATGAAGAGGAAGCACTGGCCACTTTGTCCTCAAAGGACATCGCGGATTTGTGGTTTGTCTTCAACATCCATTTTATCCTTTATCCGGACTGAAAACAGATAGACTGTCGAGTGGCAGGTTATCGTCTAAATATGACACTCAGTGTCAGAAACGGGTATTATCCATATCCCGACTGATTACCAGAGCGCGGGCATCACATGGGTGTGAAGCGCCATCGCGTGCCCATGGCACGCGCAGGTTCCGGGATGCGTAAAGCTGCTGAAATTATGGAGAAAACCTGACCATTCAGGATGTCAGGATTTTCTCTTCGGAGGACGGAGTCCGATGGCGCTTTCAGGCGGCGCAGAAGAGTTTTTCAGAGTCGAAAAGGGAGTCGCCGGGCCTCAGGAACAGTGTCGTCCGGGCGCGGCTGAGTGACCCGGGACATGCGTCATGTCCCGGGGAGAGGCGTGGTTCAGGAAGCAAAAACTTTGGAGATGGCGTCCTGCGCTTCCTGCTGGATCGCGCGCAGATGCTCCTCGCTGACGAAGCTTTCGGCGTAGATCTTGTAAACATCTTCCGTGCCGGACGGGCGAGCGGCGAACCAGCCGTTCTCGGTCACGACCTTCAGTCCGCCAATCGGCGCATTATTGCCCGGCGCACGGGTCAGCTTGCTGATGATCTTGTCTCCCGCCAGCGTCTCCAGCGGGAACTGTTCGGGCGTGAGCTTGCTGAGCTTGGCCTTCTGTTCCGGATTGGCAGCGGCGTCGATACGCTCGTAATAGGGCGTGCCGAGACGGGCGATGATCTCGTGATAATGCACGCTCGGGTTCTTGCCGGTCTTGGCGGTGATTTCCGCCGCTAGCAGACCCAGGATGAGACCGTCCTTATCCGTGGTCCAGACGGTGCCGTCCCGACGCAGGAAGGTCGCCCCCGCGCTTTCCTCACCGCCAAAGCCCAGCGAACCGTCCATCAGACCCGGGACGAACCATTTCAGCCCGACCGGTACTTCAACGAGCTTGCGGCCCATGTCCTTTGCCACGCGGTCAATCAGCCCGCTGCTGACGAGCGTCTTGCCCACACCCAGTTCCGGGCTCCAGTCCGGGCGGTTCCGGAACAGGTAGGAAATCGCCACTGCAAGATAGTGGTTCGGGTTCATCAGCCCGTCAGGCATGGCAACGATGCCGTGACGGTCGGCGTCGGTGTCATTGGCAAAAGCAACGTCGAAACGATCGCCCATCTCGATCAGACGCGCCATGGCATAAGGCGAAGAGCAGTCCATGCGGATCTGCCCGTCCCAGTCGGCGGTCATGAAGGAAAAGGTCGGATCCACCACGTCACTGACGACGGTGGCGTTCAGGCCGTAGCGATCAATGATGGGCTTCCAGTAAGCCACGGCTGCGCCACCCAGCGGATCAATGCCGATCTTCACGCCGGCATCGCGGATCGCCTTCATGTCGATGACCGAGTCCAGATCGTTCACATAGGGCGTGATGAAATCATAGCCCTTGATGCAGGCTTCCTGACGTGCCTGTTCGTAAGGCAGGCGTTTGACATCCTTCAGACCGTTGGCAAGGAACTCATTGGCCATGTCCTGAATGGCCTTGGTGATGGCCGTATCAGCCGGGCCACCATTGGTCGGGTTATATTTGAACCCGCCATCGGACGGCGGATTATGCGACGGCGTGATGACCACGCCATCAGCCAGACCCGTGGTGCGGCCCTTGTTATAGGTCAGGATGGCGTGGGAAATGACGGGCGTCGGCGTGTAGCCGCCGTTTTCGTCAATCCGGGCGTCGATCCCATGGGCTGCAAAGACTTCGATGGCGGATTTCTGCGCCGGGCCGGACAGGGCATGGCTGTCCATGCCGATGAAGAGCGGACCGTCAATGCCTTCGGCCTTGCGATGACGGCAGATGGCTTCGCAGATGGCGAGGATATGGTTTTCATTGAAGCTGGTATGGAACGAAGAGCCCCGGTGGCCGGAAGTGCCGAACGAAACGCGCTGCGTGGCAATCGAAGGGTCGGGCTTGCGGTCATAATAAGCCGCGATCAGGGCGGGAATATCGGTCAGCTGGTCGGAGGGAAGTTTTTTTCCGGCCAGGGGGCTGAGATGGGCCATTGCTTCACATATCCTTGCATTCGCCATTGGGCATTGCCGTCGGTTAACGGCCGTAACGCATGAACGCCCGGTCCGGGCGCGTCGTTCGGGCAGGAAAACGTGTATCCGGATTGATGTCCAGAGAGACACGTCAGTTCTGTGAAGTTTGTGAGAAGTACGTTCAGGCGACGCCTCTGGTGACTTTCTGACCAGAGGCCGGGCTGTCACCAATGTCCCGTCTATCGTGTGCTGTGCATGTGCCGCAGGAAGGGATGATCACGATGTCACGGGCAGGGTCGCGAAATTCCGGTTAAACCAGAGGAGGCCGGATGTGGGCGCAGGAGCCTGTGTGACGGCCTCGACGCGGCAGAAGAGGACGGAGTGTGTGCCGACATCCTGGCTCTGGTCGATCTGACAGGACAGGCTGACGAGGCTGTCATGGAGCACGGGCTGTCCGTGGGCATCTGGCTCCCAGGGGGCGGAAGCGAAGCGCTCTTCCATGCTCTTGTGACGGCTGGCGAAGTAGCCCGCGATGTCCTGTTGTTCGCCGCTGAGAATGTTGATGACGACACGGCCATGCGCGTGAAACGCGTCATGGGAACGGGTCGAGCGGTTGATGCAGACCAGAAGGGTCGGCGGTGTATCCGTGACGCTGGTAACGGCGGAGGCAGTCATGCCGAAGCGCCCGTGCGGGCCGTCCGTCGTGATGATCGTCACTGCGGCGGCAAGATGCGCCATGGCGTCCCGGAAAGCCGTGGTAGTGACGGCCGGTGCGGCGGGAGTGTCGGGCGTGGGATTGTTCAGCATGGAGAGGTTTTTCCAGTTGGATCAGTGATCGAGGTTCTGGCCGTCATCGGGGCCTTTGAGCAGGCGGCTCTGTTCCCCCGTGATGCTGACGGGGAGGTCTCCGCGCACCGTGATCCGACGCAGGAGACGGGGATGCGTATCGAAATCGGCCGTGGCGTAGTGCTGGGTGGCGCGGTTGTCCCAGATGGCGACGTCACCGGGCTTCCAGTTCCAGCGGACGGTATTGTCGATCTGCGTGATGTAGGACTGGAAGATTTCCAGCAGCCGGTTGGCATGCTGGGTCGGGATGCCACGGATTTCCTTGAAGAAATGTCCCAGGATCAGCGTGCGCTCGCCGGTTTCGGGATGGACGCGGACGACTGGATGTTCCGTCTCGTAGAGGCGTGAAATGAAGCGGGCGCGGAAATCAGCAATTTCCTCATGGCGCGTGTCGTATTTGTAGAAATTGGTGTCGTAATCGTTGCTGTGAACAGCCCAGAGCGTATCGGCGAGCTGTTGCAGTGGGGCAGGCAGGTCGTCATAGGCGGTGGCGGTATTGGCCCAGAGCGTACTGCCGCCATAGGGCGGGATCGTAGTCGCGCGCAGGATCGAGGCCTTGGGATAGGCGGGAACGAAGGTGACATCCGTGTGCCAGGAATCCGTGGAGCGGCCGTTGCGGGAGTTCAGCTCGAACGTATAGGGCGTGCCCTCGGCGGCGGGGATGGTCGGGTGGAGGATCGGGTCTCCGAAAACGCGGCTGAGGGTTTCGTGCTGGGCGTCATCGAGAAACTGATCGCGCAGGAAGATCACCTTGTGGCGCAGCAGGGCCTCATGGAGGAACGTTTTGTGTTCTTCGGGCAAAGGCTTGCGGGCGTTGATGCCGTGGACGGTGGCGCCGATGCGGGACGTCACCTTTTCGGTCGTAAGCTGCGTCATGAGGGGACTCCTTCGGACTGCGGGAATGTGTGACTGCTGGCGCGGTCAGGTCGCGTAAGAGGCGGGGGCGTGATGAAGAAAGTGAGGACGGCGCCGGCCAGAAAGAGCGCGGCGTAAATGAGGATAATCCCCTGCGTGCCGACGACGCCTTCAAACGCATAGACGATGAAAGGGCCGATCCAGACGCTGCTGCCCGCGCCAAGATTCAGCAGGGACATGGCGATGCCCTTGTGATCCGGCAGAAGGGATGGGGTCAGGGCCGAGAGGGGCACGTATCCGGCGAGCGTCATGCCGAAGATGGCGGCGGAGGCGTAGACCGCAAACAGGCTGCTCTGGGCGTAGAGCAGCGGGATCCAGTATAGCCCGACGCAACTCAGCGCGCTGCCGATGCCGCCAAACCAGATGACGGTCTGGCGCCAGGAGATGTAGTCGCTGGCAAAGCCGATCAGCAGGTTGAAGACGATATTGCTGGCGAAAATGATTTCCAGAAACCGGATCCACACGTCCTGCGACAGCCCAAGGCGGCCTGTAAAGAAGAACGGCATGAAGACGATCAGGCCATGTGTGGCGCTGGAATTGACCGCGCGCACGATGCACGCCAGTCCGACGCCGGGGTTGAGGCGGATCTGACGGACTGTTTCGCGCAGGGTGGGGCCAATGTCCTTCAGACTGCCGGTTTGTGCCCGCGGGGTTGCGGGCAGCGGCAGGACGGCAAGCACGCCTCCTGCTCCGACGCCGAGAAGCGCGATCCAGAGCGTGACGTACTGGCCGTAAACCGGCAGCAGGAGCTGGGCCACGATGGACCCGACCGTGGGCAGGCCGCAGGTGAAGCAGAACCAGAAGAGTCCGACGGCACGCCCCAGACGGTCCTGCCGGATCGTGGTGACGAGCAGGGTCAGCAACCCGTAGAAAAACAGCGGATAGCCCGCGCCCCGTAATCCGTAGGTCAGCAGCAGGAGCGCCGGGGAGTGGGCCGGGATGGCCACTCCGAGGAACAGGAGCTGCGGCAGGATCCAGAACAGCAGGCCCGCCGTCATGACGGTCCGGCTACCGAAAATGTCGCACAGCAGTCCCGAGAACCACGCGGCCAGGGCTGCGACCAGTCCGTAGGCCGTGAAAAGAAGCGCGACGAAATGCTCGCTCTGGCCCGTCTGGACCAGAAACGGCGACAGATAGCCGACCTCAACACCGTCTCCGATCATGAAGACCAGAAGCCCGGCATACTGGAGGGCGAAGCTCCGGGGCAGGCGGCTGGCAGGCAGGAGGGGGGCTGCGGGGAACGTCGTCTGCATGTCAGAAATCCGCATGAACGGCGCCGAAATACTGGCGTGGCGCACCGAGGACGACGGACTGGTAATCGCTGGCCATGGGATAGCCGTTCTGGCCCATGGTGGAGATGTATTTCACGTTCGTCAGATTATAGACGTTGAAGTCCAGCGAGAGGTGCTGGAGGAAGCCCGTATGGGACAGGCGGTGGAGCTGTTTGCTCAGGTCGTAGCGGGCGCCGAAATTGGTCAGCCAGTAGGACGGGACTTTCGTGTCACCCGTGTAGCTGAGGTTCCGCTTGCCAACATACTGCGCCTCGATATGGGCCTGAAGGTCATGCCAGGTGTAGGACAGGTCGGCGTGGTACATCAGGCGCGGATAGGCCACGACCTGCTGGCCGCGGATGTTGTAGGTCACCCGCGATCCGTTGACGGTCTGGGTGATGTTGTTGTCGTAGACGGCGTGGTTGTAACTGATGCTGTTGGTCAGGCTCAGTCCCTTGACGGGGGTAAGGGTCACGGCCCCGTCCACGCCACTCATCGTTACACCGCCGACATTCTGGATGGTGGTGTAAGGCTGGGTTGTCGGGCCGGTTGAGATGCGTTGCAGGCGGTTGGAAAAGATCGTGTGGTAACCGTAGAGCGACCCGCTGACGAGACGGCCGGTGTAGCGGTAGCCGCCTGCGAAGTTCCAGTCGGTTTCAGGACGCAGGGTGTTTCTGGACGCCAGATAGGCGGCCTGCAAGGTCGAGAACGGTGACGAGCCGCTGTTATAGCCCGAGACAGGATAGACCTTCACGTTTTCCGCGACGTCAAAATAGAGCTGATGGCCGGGAGCAAAGCGCCATTCCCCGCTGAAATGCGGCAGGAAGGGTTTACTGGAGGTGAGGGAATCGCCGCCAGCGATGGCGGTGGTGCGGGTGTAGGTTTCCCAGTTGGCGAGCGCACCGGCGCGGGTCGTGTTCAGGACGGAACGGAACCCGGCATGCAGCGCGATGGTGTTGGTGACGTGATAAGTGTCCTGAAAATAGGCGACGAACGTGTTGGTGTTGAAGACCTGCCGATAGCCGTTCTGGAACGGGTTTTTGAGATTATCGAGACCATTGACCGGCGTTGCCGTGCCATTGAGTACGTCTTCCAGCAGGGGCTCCTGATAGAGCGGCTTGCTGATGTCGAAATGGGTGTTTTCGTACCAGATGCCGGCATTCAGCACGTTATGCGCGATGCGGTAGGACAGGGACGTCGTAAAGCCGAAGCGGTCCGTATCGGGCTGCGTGACCTGATCGATCAGCGGCGCGCCATTGGGCGATGCGATCAGCGGGCTTGCCACCGAACCGCGCTGATAGGAGCGGTGTCCATACACGGTGCTCTGCCAGCGCAGGCGGTCGGTCAGGGCAAGATCCTCCGAGACGCCGCCGACATAGGAATGCTGCATCTGCGCGCCCTCATAATAGGACGCGGTATAGGGGCTCTTGAGATTGGCATAGGCTGCCGGAACCTGTCCGCCGGGAAGGCCACGCTGGGCCAGCGCCAGGCGGTAGGCTTTTTCGTAGCCGCCGGACTGACCGATGAAGTTGTCGATCGCGTAGCCACCGTTGTTGAACATATCCAGGCTGTAGTCCTGGTAGTTCTGCATCTGCAGGTCCGAGTAATCGAAAAAGGCCGTGATGCGGCTGTCCTGCCCGATCGGGTGGAGAACCTTGGCGTTGACCTGCTGCATGAACTGGTCCTGTCCGCCGCGCCATTTGGTGGTGTCATTGCGGGCATAGGAGACATAAAAGCGTGTCCCCTGCGGGTTCAGGTCGCCACTTTCGAGGCGCAGGAAGGTGCGATACGTCGCATTGCTGCCAAAGGTCTGGTTCACGCTGGCGCCGCGCTTGTGGGAGGGGTCGCGGGAGATGAACTGCACCGTCCCGCCCAGATTGGACGTGCTGGCCACGCTTTCCGAACCGGTGGAGGCCGAGACGTCCATGCGTTCGATGTTTTCGGACGAAATGGCCGATGTCGGGCTCAGGCCATTGACGTTGCTGAACTGCTGATCCCCGAGCGGGATGCCATCCAGCGTCATGCCAATCTGGCTCTGGTCGAAACCGTGCATCAGGAACGAGTTTTGCCAGGTGTTCACACCCTGCGGATCGCCCGAATTGAACAGCACGCCCCGGCAGCCTAGTCAGGGCCTTGAGCGGGTTGGTTCCGGCCGCATATTCGCGGATCGTGACGGCGGTCACGGGATTGGACACCCAGTTGGCCTGCCGGTGCCCTTCCACCCCGATGTTCTCGGCGGTGTGTGAAGTCAGGGCATGTGTTTTGGCGGATGACTTGTGAGCTGGCGTGGCGTGACGGGGCTTCTCACCGGGTTTTGTGGTTGTTGTCTCGGCGAAGGCATGGGTGCTGACCGAGAGGGTCAGCAGGGCAATCAGGGAAACGGAGCCGCTGGGAATGCGGCTCGAAAACGGAAAAGCGGGCATGGAGAGACACTCACAAGATACAGGAAACGGGGATTTTCAGGTCTTGGGAGGATCAACAGCGCCAGGCCGGATGATCGGCGGCCGGGTGTGCGGATGGGTTCTGCGGGAAGAGGCTTTCGCGCAGGGTCTTGCCGAGTTTGGGTTTGATGCGACCGCGCCGCTTCAGTTCCGGTAGGACGAGGCGGATGAAGTCGTTGTAGCTGTCCGGATTAACGAGCTGGATCAGGTTCAGCCCGTCGGTTTCTGACTCTTCGAGCCAGCGTTCGATCTGGTCCGCGACGGTTTCGGGACTGCCGACGAAAGTCCTGGCGCGGCCAAAACCTTCCGCCGGGCTTGTGGCTTCGGCAATGGTCCAGGACCGGCCGCTGATGGCAGGATCGAACTGTTCGAGAACAGACTGGCTGGCTTCCGTCGGGCGATAGGTCAGCACTTCGTCCGCCTGGTTCTTGGAGAAGTCCACGCCCGTCATGGAGGAATAATGAATGAGCGAACCGGTCGCGTCGTAAAAGGCTTTGTATTCCGCGAATTTGCGGATGGCCTCTTCTTCCGTCTCGCCCACTACGACGGCGGCGGCGCAGATGAAGCGCAGACTGTTGGGGTCGCGGCCTTCCCGCGCGGCGTCCTCGCGGATGCGCCGGACGTTCTTTCGCGTGCCTTCCGCTCCGGCGCCAACGACGAAAATGACTTCCGCATGTTTGGCCGCGAAGGCCCCACCCCGGGCAGAAGCGCCGGCCTGAAGAAGGACGGGAACGCGCTGCGGGCTGGGTTCAGCGGTGTGGCCATCCGGAACGCGGTAGTACTGGCCGTCATGGCGGATGGGATGGACTTTTTCCGAATCGGTATAGATCCACTCGCCCGAAGCTGTCTGGCCGCGGATGACAGCGTCTTCTTCCCAGGATTTCAGCCAGAGCTTGTAGACGACATCCATGAACTCGTCGGCGCGATCATAGCGTTCGTCGTGCGGGATCTGATGATCCAGCCCGAGATTACGGGCCGCGCTTTCCTGCTGCGAGGTCACAATGTTCCAGCCCAGACGCCCCTTCGTCAGATGATCGAGGGTCGTGAGCTTGCGGGCGAGCAGATAGGGATATTCGTAGGTCGTGGACAGCGTGATGCCGAAGCCGAGTGACGTTGTGGCAGCGGCCATGGCGGAGACCAGCAGGAGCGGGTCGATCAGCGGGGACTGGATGCCATGTTTCAGGGCCGCGTCCGGGCTGTTGCCGTAAACGTCGATCTGGCCGAGCGCATCTGCGATGAACAGGGCATCAAACCCGGCATCATCGAGTGTGCGGGCCAGTTCGGTCCAGTAGTTGATGTCCTTGTAGCGGTGTGTCTGATCAGCGGGGTGGCGCCATAACCCGTAATTGAGGTGCGCGACCGTGACCATGGTGAAGCCGTTGAGGATGATGTGCTGTCCCATTACGCCACTCCCACGCGCCACTGGAGTGGCGGAAGAGTGCCGTTGACCGCGTAATCTCCGACGACGCGCGTGCGATAGACGCGGGGGTTGTGATTGCCCAGCGTGCGGACGTTGCGCCAGTGCCGGTCCAGTCCGGCGACGCGCAAAGTGGCCCCGCCACTCAGTGCATCGAACAGGGCAGTCGTGGCCTCCAGAACCAGCGGCAGGATACGGTCCTGCACCTGCCAGACTTCAAGTTCAGCACGCGCGACCGTAAGATCCAGTTCCGGAGCCGGGCTGTCCGCGACGGCCTGAATGGCGCGGGCGGCGCGTTCGACGGCGGCCCCGGCGATGTAGGCGCCGCTGAAAACATGGCCCACGACTTCCAGGATCTGCGGATCCTCGGCGGGAAGGTCTGCATTGCCGTGACTGAAGGTGCGTTTGCGGCGGCGGACGGCGTCTGCAACGTCGGTTGCAGCAGCGCGGGCGATACCGGCGACCGTGGCCAGATGATAGAGCTGGAAGAAAGCCTGCGAATGCGGGAAGGCCGTGTTGCCGTAACGCAGATCGTCTTCTTCCGTGTGGACGTTGCGGAAATGCGCGGTGCCGCTGGCGGTCAGGCGCTGGCCAATGCCGTCCCAGTCATCGACGATTTCAAGGCCGGGATCGTTGCGGGCGGCCAGTGTCTTGACGGTCTGGCCGTCTTCCGTCGTGCCGGTCACGGTCAGCCAGTCGGCGTAAAGCGAGCCGGTCGTGAAAAACTTGGAGCCATTGATGACCCATTGGCCATCGGTCCGGGAGAGGGTCGTGCTGAACAGATCACGCTTGGAGGCCGGGCCTTCCGCGGCGGCGGCACCGGCGGTCTGCCCGGCGCCGAGGCGGTCGAGCCATTTTGGGCGGTAAGGGCCGGCGGGTTCTGACAGGAGATGCTCGACGAAGCCGAAATTGGCCCGGAGGACCTGTGCAACGTTTGAATCGGCCGTGGCCAGTGCGGTGATGAGGGAGAACAGGTCTTCAAGACTGGCCCCCAGGCCGCCATGGGCGACGGGAACGCGAAGGGCTGTAAAGCCGCTGTCTTTGAGGAGGCTGATCTGGTCGAAAGGCAGTTCGCGGTTCAGTTCGGCGTATAGCGCCTGCCTGCGGATCTGCTCGAAAACGGGAGCGAAGCGGTCGTGAATCGCTGTGGTTTCACGGGCATCCTGTCCCCAGAGAAGGGAAAGATCAGGAAGCGGAGCGGAGATATAGGTCATGGGACCTGCCTGTGGCGTGCGGTCCGAACAAGGGGGGTGAGAGCGGGGAGAAGCCCGGCATCATCGGAGGACAGGAACAGGACAGCATTGCAGGCATAAAACTAAATCCTTTCGTATTTATTGAAGATATAAGAATTAGTGTAGTGATTCTTTTGTTCCGTCAACAGGATAGTTATTTATAAAATACACTAAACAAAAGGTTATAATGGGCGTGGCGCTGCCGGATGCATGTTCGGGCAGGACGCTGTACGGTCATGATCTGTGTGCAGGTGATGCCGGGATGGGATCATCAGGAACAGCAACCGGGCAGAAGGCGGGCAGGACGAATGGATCAGTCTTTCGGGAAGGTGTTTGGAGCCGTGCACAGTCTTGTTCCGTGCTGTTCGGCACCGGCTGGGCTTGAGGAATTTTTCAGAATGCTGAGAGAGGTCATCCAGCGTGAAATTGCGCCTTGGGCTGCGGAAAATGACCGCATCGGACGCTATCCACGGGCCAGCATTCAGGCATTGAAGGTTTGCGGACTGATGCGGGCGCCTCTGCCGGTTGCGCTTGGGGGCCTCGGATTTTCACAGGCCTTATCGCAGGAACTCTTTCTGGAGCTTGGGATGGCGGACCCATCCGTGGCGCAGATTTACAAGGTGCATGACGATGCGGTCCGAGAACTGCTGTCCGTCGCGTCTCCGGAGTTTTCCCGGCGCCTTGCAGATCGGATCTGTTCGGAAAACGCCATTATTGGAATGGCGATTTCGGAGAACGGAAAGCGCGCGGTCGATTTTGGACATGTGGTGTCGCGGCCGGAGGGGGCAGGGCATCTCATTGACGGGCGCAAGATTTATGCGACCGGAGCCGTGGGGGCGGATCTTCTGCTGGTGTCGTCCTATGACGTGATGGCGGAGGTGGTGCGGCTGGATTTACTGCCATCCGGGACGAAAGGGCTCCGGTTCGGAGAAGACTGGAACCGGCTGGGACAGCGGGCAACGTATTCCGGAAGTGTGGTTCTGGAACATGTTCTGACGCGGCCGGAATGGTCGGTGCTGACGGCGCAGTCCAAGCCGCAGATCCATGCGCCTTTGCGTTATCAGAACGGGTTTTCGATGATCCTGGCAGGGATCGGGCTGGCGGCCCTGCAGGCTGGCATCAAATTTGCGCGTGAGCACAGCCGTCCCTGGGCATCGGCGGGTGTGGAAGCGGCAGCGGATGATCTGCTGGTGCGGCGACTGTTCGGAGAAATCGGTGCTGAACTGGCGGCGGCGTGTGCGAGTGTGCGGGTTGCGGCCGGATTGCTGGATGCGTTCGAACGCGGAGAGTGTACGCGGACGGATGTGGCCATTCCGGTCTATGCAGCGCGGTCTGCGGCATCACGGGCCGCACTTCGGGCGAGTTCGGATCTCATGGCGGCGCTGGGTGCGCGGGTGACGGATGCGGCGTACGGATTGGACCGGTACTGGCGGGATGCGAGAACCCTGTCGCTACATGATCCGGTGGAATGGAAGCACGAGGAAATTGGACGGAATCTTCTGACGGGATGGGACCCTCAGCCCGGGCTTTATCAGTAGTTACAGAGAGGTTTGGTCCTCTCGCGTGCTTGTGGCCTTTGGTCCTGCCGATCTCGCCGCCGGCCGATGATCTCTGAAACAGGCGAGCGGCGATCGAGTTCGCGAACAGGACACAGGCCGTGCTGTTCTCAGAAATGGGCGCTGACGGTTCCGAAGAACTGACGTGGCGCACCCATCAGGAAGTAATTGTATCCGGTATTGACGAAATTGTTGCCAAGTTCGTTGGTCGTCGAAACATAGGTCTTGTTGGCAAGATTGTAGATGTTCAGGCTTGCCGTCAGTCCCTTGAGGACGCTGATATTCCCGAAATTGTAGCGGGCCTCGAAATTGGCGAGGAAATAGCCCGGGACATGCAGATCGTTCGTGTAGGTCAGCTGCCGGCTCGACAGGTAAGTCCCGTCGACATGCACCTCGAAACCGCCGATGCGGTAGGTGATGTTTCCCTTGTACATGAACTGCGGATAGTTCGGCACGAGATTGCCGCGCGTTGCCTGCACGCCGGATGCGGTCGTGACATCCTGATCGTAAGTGGAATGGGCATAGGAGAACGAGTTGTAGATCGACAGCCCGTCAACCGGCCGGATCGTGACGCTGGCTTCCGCACCGTTCGTGGTCACGCCGCCTACGTTTTCGACCGCCGTGATCGGGTTGATGCCTGACTGGCTGTTGATCAGCTGAAGCCGGTTGGAGAAGTTGATCCGGTACAGTGAGGCCAGGGCGCTCAGGAACGGCGTTGTATAGCGGTATCCCCCTTCATAGACCCAGTCGGTTTCGGGACGCAGCGTGTTCTTCGTGCTCTGGAAAGCGCTCTGCGAGGACGTCCACGGGGTTGCGGAGACGTTGGTGCCGTATCCGTCCTCGGGGAAGGAGCGCATGTTGTGTGAGACATCGAAGAACAGTTCATGATGCGGCAGGAAGCGCCAGTTGGCCGAAACCTGCGGCAGGAACGCATTGGAAGCCTCAAGCCGCCCCTGCGCGATCTGCGTGCCATTGATGGCGAGGCTCTGTGTCGGAACGCTATTCCCGGCATTCACGATCATGGACTTAAAGCCCGCATTGATCGTCAGGGTCTTCGTGATGCGGTAGGTGTCCTGAAGGTGGAACACGAACGTATTGGTTGAGAACGCTTCCTGCCAGGGTTGGGCAAAAACCTTGCTGGTGGGAAAGCCCGTCGTCGGATTGCCAAGCGTGCCCTGTCCCAGAACCGGGGCCTCGGTGAAATAGCGGCTTTCGTTGAAATTGCCGTATTCGTACCAGACACCGGCATTGATCGTATGGCGCGCGATCTTGTAGGTCAGCGCGGTCTGGAACCCGCCACGTGCGATTTCCGGCGTCTGAATACGCTGTGACAGTGGTGCGCCATTCGGGGATGGCATGTAAGGCGTGGTCCAGGTGCTGTAGCCGGTATCGGCATGACCATAGAGTGTGGTCTTCAAGTTCAGCCGGTCCGTGAAATTCTCGTCCAGCGTCAGGCCGCCCAGATAATCGACGCGGTTGGCCGTGCCGGCATAATAGGCTGCGTCATACGGATCATTGGTTTTCTGAAGCGCCGGGCGGTAGATGCCCTGCGCTGCCTGATAGGCCGCCGTGTAGTCCGGATAGTAGTTCGCAAGGTTTGGGCCGACCGTATGCAGGTAGTTCATGGTCATGTCCTGGTAGTCGAACTGCTGCGTCGAACTCCAGTCGAAGAAGGCCTTGATGGATGATCCCCGCGCCAGCGGCTGGGCGATCTTTGCATTCACCTGATCTGAATAATCATAGCCGCCGCCTTTCCACAGGTTCATGTTCGTGCGGGCATAGGCCACGTAGAAGCGCGTTCCGGTCTTGTTGAGGTCGCCGCTGTCCAGCCGCACATAGGTACGCATCGCGGAATTGCTGCCGAAGGTCTGGCTGACCGTCCCGCCACGCTTGTGGGCGGGGTCGAGGGAATGGATCTGGATCGCGCCGCCCAGATTGCTGGTGGAGGCCACATCGATCGCACCGGCACCCTGTGAGACATCCACGCCGCCGACATCATCGGATATGATCGAGCGCGTCACGCTCAGGCCGTTGTAGTTGTTGAACTGCTGGTCTCCGAGCGGAATGTCGTCAAGCGTAAAGCCGAGCTGGGACTGGCTGAAACCGCGCATGAAGATCTGGCTGGAATATTCATAGGTACCGAACGGATCGGCGGACTGGTAGACGACGCCAGGCAACTGGCTCAGGACCTTGAGCGGCGAGGTTCCCGGTGCGCTTTGCAGCATCATGCTGTGTGTGATGCTGGTCATCTGGCGGGTGGAGCCATGGCCGAAGACGGTAATCGCTTCGTCATGTCCGGAAATGCGGACTTCCTTTTTCGCCGGGGCTTTCCGGGCAGTTTTCGGAGCAGCGGCAGCATGGGGCGCCCGGGACGACGCCTCTGTCGTCCTGCCGGATGTGTCGGCGGCGCGGGCCGGGCTGGAGAGAAGTCCCGGAAAGAAAGCGGGGATCATTGCCACGCCACTGAGGACGGTCGAAAGCGTGAGAGCCTGTCGCGTGATCATTTGATCGTTCCTTGGTTTGCCGGGGTCGGCAGGGAGAAAGGGGGCATGGGGAACGCAGCATTGCTGTCCGATGCATCCGTTTCACGAAGTCCGAACTGGTAGATGGCAGCGCAGGTCAGCCCTACACCGCAGGCAACAAGCATCGAAGGCGCGAAGGATCTGAAGTGATCCACCATGATGCCGGTGACGACAGGAGCCAGCGCGCCACCAAGCGAGCCGCCCGTGTTCTGGATGGCCTCAAGCGTCGCAACGCGATGCTCTGCGGCAATAACGGTTCCGAGGGTCCATCCGGTGCTCATGGCGACCCCGCCTGCGAACAGGGCGGCGGCCATGAAGACCATTGAGATGGTCAATCCGGTATCAAGCGCGGTCAGCCCGGTCATGATGGCTGCCACAATCATCGAGAGAACGAGCGGGCGGCGGCAGGCTTCCAGTCGTCCCAGGCCCCGCGCCATCAGACGATCTGAAAGCAGGCCACCCGTCAGGTTGCCGGCGAAACCGCAGATCTGGGGCAGGGCCGAGAGCAGCCCGGCCTGTGTGGCGGTGAGATGATAGGCGGACTGGAGCCATGCCGGCAGCCAGGTCGCATACAGCCAGGTCAGGTAGATGATGCCTGCAAAGCCGGCAGTCACGATCCAGCTGGAGCGCTGGTGCAGAAGATATCCCAGATCATCGCGCAGGATGGAGGGTGGCCGGGAAGGGGCGGACGCCGTGCGCGTCGGATCGCGGTAATAGAGCACCCAGACCAGCCCGAGCAGCAGGCTGAGGACGCCGATACTGACGGACATGCCGCGCCATCCCTGAAAGGCCATGATCGCCAGAAGCAGGGGAGGAGCAAGCGCAGGTCCGAGGGCCGCCGAACCGTTGAAAAGTCCGATGACCGTTCCTCTTTCCGCAGGCGGGAACCAGCGTACGAGCACGCGTGTCCCCGCCAGAAAAAGCGGGGACTCCCCTATGCCGAGCATAATCCGGCATACGAACAGCCCCGCTACGCTTGGCATCAGTCCGAAGCCGATCTGGGCGCAGGACCACACGCACAGACCGGCCCCGAGCAGCATCCGTCCCCCCAGACGATCCGCCAAAAGTCCGGCGGGAATCTGGCTGACGAGATAGGCCCAGGCGAAGACGGACAGCAGCCATCCCATGCCGGTGTAGGACATGTGCATGCTGGACATGATGGCGGTGTTGCCGATGGAGAGGGCAGCACGGTCAATGTAACTGATGCATCCTGCCATCACGAGCAGGGAGACACTCAGACGTCGTCGCCAGCCCGGAATGACGGTCATGCTGCGGACTCCCGCACGCAGGCGGCCAGACGCCCGATGCTGGCAGGATAGGAATAGCTCTTCTCCCGGAGGGCGCGCGTGGTTAGGCGTTGCAGCGCCGTGGCTGAGTGAGACAGACTCTGGCCATATGCCGTTAAAACCGGTTCAGGATGTTGCCGCTTGGCTGTGCGCAGGATCAGAAGAAATTCCATGAATCGTTCGAGTGTCAGGACAGCATGATTGATTATGGAAAAACTGCCCCAGAGCTGCTGCAGCCTGCGTCAGAAAAGCGGTATCAATCAGAGCTACAAAATATGTTGGCGCTGGAAGTTCCCTAAGCGGCAGATTTCGCAAAAGCAGGAGCATATAAAGCCATAAGTATTCGTTTTATCCGTGAGATCGATGGTTCTTCGCTTGGGTGGCACCATGCACCAGCCGGATGTGCAGAAAGCCGTCACTTTTGCGGGAAGTCGAAATCGGGAAATAACAGTGTCTTCGTAGCATGTGGGAGGTCTTCTGAGACCGGATCGCCGCGTGATCTGCCAGCCTGACTGCCCTTTTGTCACTGTGCCCTGAGTTCAACAAATTACAGGGTGCGTTTTTTTTTGAAAGGGAAGTCGATTTCTTGATTTCTACTTCTGTTATTTTTCAGGAGTAGAATACTGAATGGCATGCAACGAAATATCTTTTCATGAGTTGAGGTGTGATCGCGTTGCAAAGTTTCACCGCGCATCACGTCCAGGAAATGGATGCGATCGTCAGGTAGAAAAGGCCAGAATGGGAATGACGGTTTGATGCCAGGGCCTGCAGTGAAGTCCGGTTCCCTTCTTGGCCGACGGATTGCGATTGTTGGGGGAGGGCCGGGCGGACTGGCTTCGGCGATGCTGCTGGCCCATGAGGGCGCGGATGTCACACTCTATGAGCGACACGGCCAGCTCGGGGGACGGTCTTCCGCGATCGAAGGCGAGACGGAGGCCGGGGCGTTCCGGTTCGATACCGGTCCGACATTCTTTCTCTATCCCCAGATCCTTCGGGACATCTTCACGCGCTGCGGGCTGCGGATGGAAGATACGATCACCCTCAAGAAGCTCGATGAAAACTATGATCTGGTTTTTGAAAATGGTCCGTCCCTGAAGGTCACGTCCGATATTGACGTGCTGGAGCGTGAGATCGCGCGGATCGATGTGCAGGATGCCGGGCGGGTTCGGGATTTCATGGTCGATAACCGCGCCAAGTTCCGTAACTTCATTCCTGTTCTGCAGAGGCCTTTCAACAGTGTGCTGGATCTGTTGCGGCCGGACATGCTGCGGGCTTTTCCAAAGCTGCGGCCGCTGTCTTCGGTGGATCGGGATCTGAGCCGGTATTTCCGCGACCCGAGGACGCGGCTCGCCTTTTCGTTTCAGAGCAAATATCTCGGCATGTCGCCCTACAGGTGCCCGAGCCTGTTCACGATCCTGAGTTTCATGGAGCATGAATACGGCATCTATCATCCCGTTGGCGGAACGATGGCTGTCATGGAGGCCATGGGGCAGGCGGCGCAACAGCTTGGGGTTAAGATCCGTCTGAATACGCCCGTGCGTGAGATCCTGACCCGTAAGGGGCGCGCGACGGGGGTGCTGACGGATCAGGGGCCTGAGCAGGCGGATGCCGTCATTATCAATGCCGATTTCGGGCGGGCGATGACGAAGCTGGTTCCGGACCGCAAGCGGCGCCGGTGGAAGAATAAGTCCATCGAGCGGAAGAAATACTCCTGCTCAACATTCATGATGTATCTTGGAATCGAAGGAAGTGTGCCTGACAAGGGGCATCACACGATTTTCCTCTCGGAATCCTATGACCGGAACTTCGCTGAAATCGAAGCCGGGGAGATGCTGTCCGAAGAGGCATCCCTCTATATCCAGAATGTCTGTGTGACCGATCCGGATCAGGCGCCTGCGGGCCATTCCACGCTTTATGTCCTGTTGCCGGTCGGGCATCTGCGTGATGGCGGTGTGGACTGGACGGACGAGACACGGGCGCAGGCCCGCAGCCTTGTCATGGCCCGTCTGGAGAAGGCCGGGTTTACGGATATTGAAGAGCGGATCCGCTTTGAAAAGATCATAACGCCGGCCGACTGGGAGGAGCGTTATGACGTTCACAAGGGAGCGGTTTTCAACCTGGCCCATAATCTGGGGCAGATGCTGCACCGGCGGCCGCATAACCGTTTCGAGGATATCCGGGGCGTGTATCTCGCAGGTGGGGGCACCCATCCGGGCAGCGGGCTTCCGGTGATTTTTGAGGGTGCACGGATCAGCAGCGATCTGGTGATCCGGGATCTCGCGCCCCGGAGGCGCTTTGCGTTTTTCAACCGGCGTTCCCGGAAAGGGGCCACCCATGTCACGTCCTGAACAGAAGTCGTCCGTCATTGTCATTGGCGCCGGGCTGGGCGGGCTTGCGGCAGCCTGCACGATGGCGGCGCGTGGTCATAAGGTGACCGTGCTTGAGGCCAATGACTGGCTGGGAGGCAAGGCTGCGGAATGGCGGGAGGGCGGCTACCGCTTCGATATGGGGCCGACGATCCTGACCGTTCCGCGTGTGCTGGAGCGTGTTTTCTCCGAAGCAGGCGTTGATATGCATGAGCGGCTGGATCTGCGGCGGCTTGATCCGCAGTGGCGCTGTTTTTTCGAGGACGGGCAGACGCTTGATCTGGAGGAAAATGCGGAGCGGATGGCGCAGGTTCTGGAAAGCCTGTGTGCAGAGGATGGCGACGGGTATCGCGACCTGATGGAAACCAGCCGTCAGTTGCATGAGACGTCCGAACGGTTTTTCTTCTGGAAAAGCGTGGGCGGGATTGCGGATACGATGGATCTGCGCAGCACGTTCACGCTTGCGACCCTGCGCGATGTGCTGCGGCTGCGGATGGATTCCACGTTCGCGCGGGAAATCCGCAAGCGCATCCATAATCCTCAGGCGGCCCAGATGCTGGATCATCTGACGCAGTATGTGGGCTCCAACCCGTTTCAGGCGTCGGCCGTGCTGCTGGGAATTGCCGACATGCAGAGCCATGACGGGGTCTGGTATCCGATGGGGGGCACTCGTGCCGTTCCGGAAGCGCTGGTCCGGCTGGGCGAAGAACTCGGAGCCGAATTCAGGACCGGGGTTTGGGTGCGGCGGATCCTGACGCGGAACGGGCGGGCCTGCGGGGTCCTGACCGGGCAGGGCGAGGTGCTGGAAGCGGATGTGATCATCTCCAACATGGACAGCGTGCGCACGATGCGGGAGTTGCTGGCGCATGTTCCCTCCGCAGGGTTCGAGCGGAAGTGGAAGCGTCGCAGACCGGCCTGTTCGGGTGTGGTGCTCTATCTGGGGCTGGATCGTACCTACGATCATCTGGCGCATCATGACTTTGTTTTTTCCGCCGATCCGGAAGAAGAGTTCGACGCCATCTATCGCCGGGGCGTGCCTGCGCCGGACCCGACCTGCTATCTCGCGGCACCGTCACGGACCGATCCGGACGTCGCGCCGGAAGGGGGCGAGGCGCTGTATGTTCTGGTGCATACGCCTTACATCCACCGTGGCCAGAACTGGCAGGAGATGTTTCCGGGATATCGACAGGTCATTCTGGACAAGCTGAAACGCTGCGGAAGAATGCCTGATCTGGAAGAGCGGATCAGGGTGGAGCACCATCTGACGCCGCTCGATATCCAGGAGCGTTATTCGACGCTGCGCGGAGCGATTTACGGTCTGGCGAGCCATGGGCGTCTTAACGGAGCGTTTAAGCCTGCGAACCGCTCAGCGGAGGTGCCGGGGCTGTATCTTGCAGGCGGCTCCGCGCATCCCGGGGCAGGGATGCCGATGGCGCTGATGTCGGGCTGGATTGCGGCGGACTGTGCCGATCATGACATGGTGGAAGCGCGCGCATCATGACAGCGCCCGGGGGCCGTCATCCGCTGGTGGCTGCGCTTGTTTCGCGGGGGATGCGCCGGGGGATTGAGCGGCGTTTCAATGCGGTCCGGCTGTCAGGGGATACAGAAGCATTGCGTCATCGCGGGCCGCTTGTGGTGTGCGCGAACCATCCGGGGTGGTGGGATCCGGCAGTTTTTGCGTGGTTGCAGCACCATTTTTTCGGGCACTGTCATGGCTATGGGCCGATGGAGGCAGCGGCATTGCGTCGTTATCCGCTGCTGGAAAAGGCGGGCCTGATACCGGTTGATCCGGATAATCCGCAGTCGCTCCGGCGATTTGTCCGTGTGGCGCGGGATGTGCTGCGGCAGGGGAATGTCCTGTGGATCACGCCTCAGGGGCAGTTCACTGACAGTCGTGTCCGGCCCGTCCAGCTTCAGCCGGGATTTGCGCATCTGGTGCGGCATATGCCTTCAGTCCGGCTTGTGCCGCTGGCGATCGAATATCCGTTCTGGAATGAGAACCGACCAGAGTTGCTGCTTAGGTTTGGCGCACCGGTGTCTGTGGACGAGGGGGAAGGGGTGCGCAGTGTGACGGCGCGCATGGAGGAAGTCCTGACGGAGACGATGGATGCGCTGGCCCAGGATACGTGCACGCGCGATGCGTCGCGTTTTACGACGTTTGTGCAGAAACAGGCGGGGATTGGCGGCATTTATGATTTTGGACGCAGGGTCCGGCAGTGGGTGCGTCGGGAGAATTTTCAGCCCCGGCATGATCCATGACCCGGAAGCTTGAGAAACTGGCATTCGGCGCGGCTCTTCTGCCATTTGTTATGACGCTGCTGAATCTGGGGCGGTTGCGCAGACTTCCGGACAGATCCGGGCATGGGCCGGTCTCTGTTCTGATTCCGGCGCGGGATGAGGAAGAGACCATCCAGGGAGTAATCGACACGGTTCTGGCCAGTCAGGGAGTAGAGCTGGAACTGGTCGTGCTTGACGATCATTCGAGCGACAGGACGCTGGATATTCTGCGTGCCTGCACTGACCCTCGGCTGCGGATTTTGCAGGCGCCTGATCTTCCGGAAGGGTGGTGTGGCAAAACCCATGCCTGTGCGCTGCTGGGGGACGCTGCTCGGAATGAGTTGATGCTGTTTGTGGATGCGGATGTGCGGCTGCGGCCCGATGCGCTGGCGCGGCTTTCCGCGCTGATGTCAGAGCGGCCCGAGATTGCGTTTCTCAGTGGCGTGCCCCGGCAGGTGACGCAGACATTTCTGGAATGGCTGCTGCTGCCGTTCATTCATGTTCTGTTGCTGGGGTATCTGCCAATGGTGTTTGACACCGGGCAGAAGCCGGAGTTTGCCGCAGCCTGTGGGCAGCTCGTTCTGGTGAGGCGCAGTGCCTATCGGGTCAGTGGGGGGCATGCTGCCATCCGCAACAGGCTGCATGACGGGCTTGCGCTTGCACGACAGTTTCGGAGCGCTGGTTTCCGGACAATGCTGTTTGATGCAACGGACATCGCGGCGTGCCGGATGTATCACCGGGCGGCAGATGTCTGGAACGGGCTTCTGAAAAACGCGACGGAGGGCATGGCGACGCCACGCGGACTGCCAGTCTGGACCGGGCTGTTGGGCGCGGCGCAGATCCTGCCGTTCGTGCTGCCCGCAACGCGAGTATCCCGGCTGGCGGCCGGGCTGTCGCTTCTGACCCGCGGGCTGATCTCGTACCGCTTCCGGCAGGGTTGGGGCACGGTTGTGCTGGCACCCCTTGGGACGGCGATGCTGCTTCTGCTTCAGTGGCAGGCGCTGATTGGCGGGTATCTGGGGCATGCGCCGCGCTGGCGGGGGCGGTCCTATCCACAGAGGTCTGTATGATGAAACTGCCTTTGACGATGTTTTTGCTGCTGCTGCCCTGCGTTGCGCGGGCCGCCGCTCTTGATGTGACGGTGATGAACATTCCCGATGCTACAGGGAGCATTCGCGTGGCTGTGTGTACGAAGGCGGAGTTCCTGCAGCCGGATTGCGGGTATCATGCTATTGCGCCGTCCCGGGCGGGGCAGGTCAGCGTGACGTTCGGGGACGTCCGGCCCGGAGTTTATGCGGTTCAGGTCTTTCAGGATCGCAATTCCAATCAGAAGCTGGACACGAATTTTCTGGGGATGCCGAAAGAGCCGCTGGGCTTTTCGCGCAATCCGCCCATGCATTTCGGGCCGCCCCGATTTGCCGATGCGGCGTTTTCTCTTGGAACGCAGAACAGCGCTGTTTCTGTCGCGCTGAAAACGAAATAGAGGCCGGACGCATGGCGCTGCCCGATGATGCGGTTGAACGGCTGAGACGGGCGGCAGAGTGTTGGGATGCGGTTCCGATGGCTGTGCGGCTGCGTCTGGTCGGGCGTTTCAGGCGTCTTCTGCGGCGCAGATGGCGAATGCTGCCGGGTCTTTTTCCGAAGCGTCCTGCTGTGGAGACGTTGACGGCTGAACTGTTGCCTCTGCTTGCGGCATGCAGGTTCCTTGAGCAGAATGCTGAAAAAGTTCTGCGTGGGCGTAAAGCCGGCGTGGGGGGACGGCCTCTGTGGCTGCCGGGGGTGACATCGCGTGTGGAGCGACGGCCTTTCGGAGCGGTTCTGATCCTGGCGCCGGGGAATTATCCGCTGATGCTGCCCGGGATCCAGCTTCTGCAGGCTCTGGTGGCTGGAAATGCGGTGACCCTGAAGCCGGCTCCGGGTGGTGAGGCAGCGGCCCGTCTGCTGGTGGGTCTTTTGGTACAGGCTGGTTTCCCACCAGCAATGTGCATGATTTTGCCAACGGATTCAGGAGTGGAAGCAGTCACTGCGGGCTTTGATCTGATCGTGCTTACCGGATCGGCGCAGACGGGGCGAAGTGTTCTTCAGGAGGCGGCGAAGACGCTGACGCCTACGATCATGGAGCTCTCGGGTGTGGACTCGGTTTTTGTGTTGCCGGGTGCGGATCTGGATCACGTGGCTCGACGGCTTGTCTATGGCGCCCGTTTGAATAACGGGGCGACGTGCATTGCGCCGCACCGGGTTTTCATCTGCCATGAAGACAAAGCGGCGCTCCTGACAGTGCTGCGATCCATGCTGGTACAAAAACCAGCTCTGTCATGTGACAGTGCCGGCCGGGCGCGGCTTGCAGCACTCGTGGGACAGATCAAGGCTGCGGGTGGCCGTGTGGAGACGGTCGGGGATGTGACCATATTCACGCAGGTGGAAGGGCTGCATGCCCTGCTCGATACTGACATCTTCATGCCCTGGCTGGCGCTGACGGGCGTGTCCGACATGGAAGAAGCCCTGACATTGGAGAAGGGGATGTCGTACGCACTGGGAGCAAGTATTTTCGGGCCGGCGACTATGGCAACAGGGCTGGCGCGGCGGCTCCGCTCGGGTTCGATCTGTATCAATGACCTGATCGTCCCGACGGCGGATCCAAGGCTTCCCTTTGGAGGGACTGGCGGGAGTGGTTATGGCGCAACCCGCGGACCAGAGGGTCTTCTGGCCCTGACGCGGCCTGTTACGATATCTACGCGCAGGCCAGCGTTTTCCGGTTTTTAGGCCCGTTTTATATAAGTGAAAGAAAGTATTGTGAGCAAAGCCGTCACGACTGAGCTGTGAGCACGGACTTTGTTTGAACAGTGAGGCAGCGAACACATATTTCGCACCCGAGGCCGGAGCAGGACTTCGGCATTATCCCGAAAACGGCGGAGTTCTTTTCATGATGACAACCAGAATTCACCGTTAACAATGTTATGGCTTCTATAATTCGGACGAAATCTAAAGATCTGAACTGGTCTTATGCCTTACGAATATGCCTGCAAAATCTGGACTTCAAAGCTATAACGGTTCACACTTAATCCAACTTATCAAGTTCAAGACTTAACAGATAAGACGCCAAGAGACTGAAATTCTATCAAAGGAATGTAACCACTTCTGATTTTCAAAAATATTCACATATAATTTCCATTAAATTGAAGAATAGTTATGATTGGCAGGAGGGAAAAGTTGCTTATTTTTGAAAACGAATTTTATAAGCTATACCATAATCAGAATAAATCGGATTTCTGCGTCGTTACGTTTTCTGCTTTTGACGCGCCGGAAAGACATAACAATAGATTTTTTCTGTATGAACCATCAATAAAACTGAAAATAAATACATTTGGCATAGTTGCAAAGACTGATTGCTGGTTTGTGAGAGAAGAATTTTCTGAAGTTTTAGAAATTCTGAGAGAAATTTTACCGAAAGACCAGAAAATATTGCTCTTTGGTTCTTCAATGGGCGGATTTGCGGCAATAAAATATTCGAAACTCTTGTCTGCAGATTATGTACTGGCTCTGGCGCCACAATTTTCCTTGGATAAATCTGAAAGAGATTCAGAGTCTTTTTATGATCAGTTTTATAAGAACTACATGGAAGGAATGGGCCTGAAGAAAAAAGATGCGGTAGGAACTATATATATAATATACGATCCGAATAAAGCTCACGAAGACGAAATAAACTTTCATCGCATCAAGAGCGAAATCCCGGAAGTAGAAGGTATAAAAATATTCTACGCCGGGCACGTAGTGATGGAAAGCTTGAAAGGCACTGACAATTTCAGACAAATTTTAAATGATATAAGCGATAATAAAAAACTCAGAAAAACCTTACATAGCATAAGAAGAAAAAATATTAACAACCTGACGAGCCTTCTTTTAAAAGCGTCAGAAAGACATGCAGGCCTGGTCTATAATTGTCTTTTTTCATCCAATTGCATCGCGACAGGGACATCTTCTAGATTAATAAACAATAGGGATTTTCGGAGAAATATTTTTGCAAAATTTATAAATGATGGGGAAATTTACAAAATAAAAGATATCATAAATAATTTCTATATTAGAACATCTAGTATTTATTTTGGGAAAGAAGAGAACGTATCTGAGGTTTATATTTTTTCCTATTTTGGAGATCTGTTATATTTTTGCCCGGAAAACAAATCGTTTTGCAGTTATTCCAATGGTTCAGGTGTTTATCCGGTTGTATTTGACAGAAAATATAATAGATTGCTTTACTGGGATTTGTTCGGAAAATCTAAAATAGAAGGTAATGTAGCTTTAGAAATTGAAGGCAGTTTCTGCGCCATAAAATATAATAACCATTATTTATCTGCTCAGCCAGATGGGTATATTGCGGGTGACAGGAATAATGTGAATCAATGGGAGAAATTTCTTCTCATTCAAGCGTAGGTCTGTCCAGTTCACCACTATCTTTGCACTCGTATATTCCTCACCTGAAACAGGTGACCGCCTTACGACTTCTGTTTCTGTCTGCGCACCTGCCTTTCGTGACTTTTGTCTCGTAAGGCAAGGTCCAATTGGAGATTATCGAGGCGGTTTGATCAGCAGTTTTGTATCGAAGAAATGCAGTGTCCACAGATACGCGCTCAGCCAGTCCTGTGTGCGCAGGAAAGCGTGACGTTCGCCGGGAAAGACGTGATCTTCGAAAGGAATGTTCCGTGCCACCAGCATGCGGGCCAGCAGGACGGATTGTTCGAATTCGACGTTGAAATCGTCATCTCCGTGGATCAGCAGGACTGGTGAGCGCCAGTGTGCAATGTCTGCGATCGGGGAGGAGCGCCACTCGCTTTCCTTTGCCCGCTGCCTTTCTTCGGGAGACAGGCCGGAATGATCTGGCTCCGTCATGTCGTGGACGCCGTGGAAGTCGGCTCCGGCCACGAACAGGTCGCTGTTGCGGGCGAGAGCCAGGGCCGTCAGATAGCCTCCCCAGCTTCCGCCCCAGATGCCGATCTTGCCGGGGGCCACGTCGGAACGGTTGCGCAGGAACAGTCCGGCCGCATGAACGTCTTTGTATTCGCTCGCGCCCGCTCGACCGATGCCGGGTGCGTCCCGGAAGGCGAGGCCATAGCCGGTGCCGCTGCGGTAGTTGACGGCCAGCACCACATATCCGCGCGATGCCAGAAACTGGTTCATGGCATAGGCATTGGAATAATAACCCATTGGATTGAAGGCCGGGAGCATCTGCCGCTGCGGCCCACCATGCACGAAGACCAGCGCCGGATGCGGGCCGGGTGTTCCGGCGGGAGGCAGAAACAGTTGTCCGTGGATGTCGCGGCCGTCGTCGCTGCGGAGATGCACGATTTGAGGCGTTGTGAATGTGAAGCCGGCCGGGATGGTGGGCGTCACAGGCAGGTGCCGGGTATTGTTTTGGAGGACGACCAGGTGGGCAGGCTGGTCCTTGCCTGTGGCCATCATGGCGAGGGCCGGGCCCGCCATTGTGAGGTCCATGACCTGTTCGTTCGGGTCGCTGAGGGCAACGGGTTGGCTGTTATCGAGGGGCTGGGACCAGGCACGCCAGTGATCCGGATCGCCGATATTGGCCGTGTAGAGCAGATGGGTTTCGTCCGCTGACAGACGGTAGGACGCGATTTCGGCACCATCTGGTGTCAGGCAGCGTGGCGTTGCCGCCGGGGTAGTGACGGGCAAAGCGCAGAGCCGGAGCCAGCCACTGCCTTCCCATGGGAAAAGGAGCTGTCCGTTGCGGGTCCATGTCAGACCCATGCCTTCCGGGGCCCAGAACTGGTTTCCGGCACCTTCCGGTGCGGTCCAGAGCGTGTATTCCGCGCCGGCTGCGGTGTCGTAGACTTGGAGGGACCAGAAATGCCCCTTGCCGCGTTCGGCCGTCAGCAACGGTTGATAGGCACGGACGAAGGCGATGGAGCGGCCGTCCGGCGAAAAGGTTGCTTCCTGATCGTGTCCCAGTGCGGCGGGCAGGAACACGGGAGCGGCGCTGCTGTTTCGGGCGCTCCAGAGCGCAATCAGACTGTGAGAGCCGCGGTCAATTTCGAGCGCGAGGCGGCTGCTGTCTGGCGACCAGTGGAGCGTGGTGATTTCGCCCGGCGTGGTCATGACCATATGCGGCGTCTGGCCCGGCTGTCCGACCAGAAGTGCACCGCCCCGCATGAAGGCCAGCAGGCGTCCGTCCGGGGAAAAGACCGGGCTGTGTCCTTCCCCGGCGGTGACGGTCCGGCCATCGGGCAGTATGACGCGTACGGTTTCCCTGCCCGGGACGGCTGCGTTGCCGGCGTTCGGGGCGTGGTCGTTGGGATATTCCGCATCGCCGCCTTCGACGAAGGCCAGTGTCCGTCCGTCCGGGCTGAGGGCGAGGCCCCACAGATCGGTTCCATCATCCTGCGTATAGGCGGTGACTTTGCGGGGGGCCGCGCCTCCGTCAGAAATCAGGATATTGCGAATGCCATCCCTTTGTTCCACCCAGGCCAGACGCGCCGTTTTTGCAGCGCCTGTCAGCCCGTTGGCATAGGGCATGCCCAGCAGGGCACCCAATTGGGTTGTGTCCTGCGCGGGAGCCGCGTTTGCGCCTGAACAGGTGATCGCGAGCAGTGCTGAGGCGGCGAAAAGGGAGAGTTGAATGGTCATGGGGCTGATGTCCCGGCTTCGGCGAGGGCGGTGAAGATTTCTTCCTCGACGCGGGTGAATGAGGAATAGGCTCCCGGCCGTTCCTGCCCGGAATCGGGGAAGCCATCTGCGGCAAACAGGAAGCCGTCGCCGGTTGCGGGGTCGTACCAGAAGCCTGAATGCAGCGAATAGGCATCCCCGAGATGGCCAGCCAGATCGCCGGAATAGCCCTTATAGGGCCGGGTTTCGCGGCCCGAAGAATCCTGTGCTCCGGTCAGGCGCGCCATGCTCAGGCCGTAGCTGGCGATCGGGTAGGGGCAGTCGCCGTTCCTGCCGTCATACTGCCAGGTGGGGGTCTGCATCAGGTCGATGCTGTGTTGCGAAAGCAGTGTTCTGCCATCCAGTGTGCCATGACCGAGCATGAATCGGGCGAGACGGGTCAGCCCTTCCATGGAAATGCGCAGGCCCCCTTGCGGGGAGAACAGCGTGCCGTTGGTGCCCGGTGTGTAGCTGGAGAGGGATGCGGCATTCCAGCTCGGCGTCAGGGACTGGGTGTCCGTTTCGGCTTCCCATCCTTTGGGCTGGTGGCTGTAGAGCGTGGCCAGACGGTCGGGATGGGCGAGGGCCATACGGTTATAGCCGCCGTCGATCCCGAGCGGATGCAGCACATGCGTCTTCTGGTAGTGGTCGAAGCGTTCGCCGCTGGCACGTTCCATGATCGTGCCCACGAGGCCGTAGCAGAGATTGCAGTACTCGAACCATGTGCCCGGCGCGTGTCCGTCGCCATGCGCGAAGTGATAGCCGGGGTCACCGGGTTTGTGGGTGGCGTCGAAGAACTCGCTGATCCTGTGGTCCGGCGGGAGCGTGTAGCCGTCGGCGTCGCGAATGCTGGATGTGTGGTTGAGCAGCATCCGCACGGTGATGGGGGTCTGCGGGAAATCCGGATTCCGGAGCCGGAAGCCCAGATAGTCGGAGGCGTCGTGATCGAGGTTGATTTTGCCCTGTTCAACCAGTTCCATCAGCCCGATGGTTGTGACGACTTTCGAGATCGAGGCGATGCGGAAAAGCGTCTGCGGACCGACGGGAACTGCTCCATCCGGGCTCTGCCGGGCAAATCCGCCGTAATAGCTGTAGGCAACATGGCCGTGTCGCAGACGGATTGCGGCGATGGCGGCCAGTGGGCGGACTTCGCCTTGCGTCAGGACGCGATCCAGCGCGTGGGTGGTCTCGGTGGGCGTCTGGGCGTGTGCGACTGAAGACAGGACGGTAAGTGCGGCCAGTGTGAGACCCCGAATGGTCATGGTTGAGCCACCGGGCGGAGCGTCATGCGTCGGACGGCGGCTGCATCGACACTGCGGGTGCTGAATGACAGCGGCTGCATGGCGCCGCGTAGCCAGACGGGCAGGAAATCGGCGTAATGCGGCGATTTCGGATCAGCTGACTGACCGGGGAAGTTGAGATAGAGCGAGCGGTCCCAGTTGCCGACGTCGCACACCATCAGATAGCTGGCTCCTCCCGTGGTGGCATAGGCATTCGCACCGCCTTTCTGGGGGCTGTACCAGCGGGCCATGACGGTATAGGGGTCGCCGCCGCCCTGGGCTGAGGGACCGCCGATCGTGGGGAAAGCCGCCGCGATAGCCGGGACGACTGCGAGCGGGTGACGCAGCGTGATGGTGTGGAGCGCGCCCCATCGCCATGCGGCGGGGAGAGGGCCGAGCCGTCCCCGCAGTTCCTGAACAGCCTCCCGGAACTGTTCGACGAGCATCCTGTTCCGTGCGCCCACGGGATCTGCGCCAAAGCGGCTATCGGGAGACTGGAACAGGGCGAGCTGAACCGTGGCGTTCACCGGTCCCGGAAGCAGGTCGTGCAGGGAGGACGGGATGATGAGGGCGTGCAGGGCGCGTTCGAGGCGGGTCCACCAGACTTCATACAGCGCGGCCGCTGCACTGGAGGCCTCGACGCGGCCATTCCATGCCTTCAGCAGGGCAGCCTCTGCGGCGAGATCGGGCGGGACATCTGGCAGGAGCCGGACCATCTGCAGGGCCAGCACGGAGAATGTGTCGTGTTGCAGGGCCACGCTGTCGGCAAGGGTTGCACGCGGTGTTGCATCCAGCATCTGGGCCACGCGTTCGTGGCGGAAGCCGTCACGCCATTCGAAACTGACGCGCCGTTCCTCGACCGGATAGCCAGGGGGCAGGTTCATTTCGTTGGATGTTCCGAACCAGCCGCGTGCGGGATTGAAGTTGCTGGGCAGGGCTTCGAGTGGATGAAGCCCCTGCCAGTCATATCGTCCGTCTCCCGGTGCGGGCATGAGCCCGTCATGTCCCGGAGCGCGACGCGGCAGGCCCCCGGCGGCCTGCCAGCCGATATTGCCGCTGGTATCGGCATAGGTGAAGTTGGTCGGACTGGTATGGACGCGCAGGGCTTCGCGGAAACTTGCCCAGTCATGCGCCAGATTGATGCCGATATTGGCCAGCAGTCCATTGGCGCCGGGGGCGAGCCAGGTGGCCGAGACTGCCGTGGCGCGGTTGCGGGCCGGATCGCGTGAGACGACCGGGCCGTGGACCGAGTAGAACAGGCTCACCACCCGCTCAGCCTCACCGCGCACTGCGATCCGTGTCTCCACCTGTTCCATGCGTTTCCAGCCGCCCTGATGGGCATAGCGCAGCGGATCGGCGGGGTCGGTGCGCAGGATGAACAGGTCTTCCTGATCGATATGGAAGTTGGTCCGGCCGAAGGCGATCGTTGCGTTATGGCCCTGCATGACGCCGGGCATACCCGCGCCACCGCCGCCGATCACATCCAGCCCCGGGGCCGTCAGATGGATGACGTGACGCGGCCCCGGGACGCCGAAGGACAGATGCGGATCGTTGGCGAGAATGGGACGGCCGCTGGCGGTGCGGGAGGGGGCGATGACCCATGAATTGCTGCCCTCGTTCCGTCGCCGCGTCTCGTCATCGGCGGCCGCATGCAGATCGTGTCGGGGCAGGGGGGCCTGAAGCACGCCGAACAGTCCGAGGTCGTCTTCGCTGATGGCGGCGGTGTCCAGCCCTTCCGGGACGCGCAGGTCATGGACGGGTTCCAGCGGCGTGATGAGCGCGTCATAGGCGAGCGCCCCGCGTGCGGCCAGTCGGGCGCGACGGATTTCGGTCTGGGTATTGCCGGTGACTTCGGCGCGGACGCGGATCAGGTCCAGCACGTCCCAGTGCAGCGGTGTGGTGGCGAAAATGCCGAATTCCGGCGGCAGGAGCGAGGGTGTTGCGGTGACTTCCGCGATGCGCGCATTGATCCCGGTGACATAGGCGCGTGCGCAGTCCTGCGTCAGCGAGGGGAAGGCTGCGAGTTCGCGTTCGGCGTCACCGCGGAACAGAACCAGCCGGTTGGCCGTGTCGGACGGGACGAAGGCCGGGCCAAAGACTTCCGCCAATCGGCCCAGAGACTGTCGATGGCCGAAATCCAGTTCCCACAGCCTGTCCCGCGCGACCAGATAGCCGTCGGCAAAGAAGGCGTCGGGGATGGTCTGCGCGCGGACATGGGGGACGCCCCAGCGGTCTTCGAGAACTTCAACCGGCTGGCTCAGGCCCGGCAGGCTCTGAAGGGGAGAGGCAGCGTATGCACTGCGTCCGGGCGTGGACAGGGTGGCGGCGACGCCGCCAAGAAGAACCATGCGGCGGGTGGCCTGCATAAGAACCTGTTCCTTTCTCAGCTGACGGCGCGGGTGTCGAACCCGGCCACGATCTCTTTCAGCCTCAGGCCTGAGCCGACCGAGAGTGTGAAGCCAAGGACACCATGCCCCACATTGAGCAGAAGATTGTCATACCGGGTGCGGGCGATGATCGGAACGCCGGTCGGGGTGGCGGGCCGCAGTCCGGCCCATGGCGTATCGTCGCCCTGACCCAGCGCGCCGGGAAGTGTCTCCGACACGAGGGCGCGCAGTTCTCCGAGGCGTTTGGGGTTCAGATGGGTGTTTTCCGAACCGATATCGACCATTGCGGCGACCCGCAGGCGGTCGCCCAGACCGGCATAGACCACGCGGTTATCGTAATCCGTCACGCTGACCGAGGGCACGAGACCCGGGCGGGGACGCGTGGTCAGACTGTAGCCTTTCAGGCCATAGAGCGGCAGGTTGAGCCCGAGCGGGCGTGCCAGTTTCCGGGAGCCGATCCCGGCTGCGAGGACAACGAGGTCGGTTTCGAACGGCTTGCCATCCAGCTGGACTTCGCAGCGGTTTTTCGGGCCTGTCGTGAGCGTGGCGTCGCCCTGTATGAGACGGAAATTCGGTGAAGCGGCGAGGGTTTCGCGCAGGGCCTTGCAGAACAGGAAGCAGTCCCCGACCTCGTCCTCAGGCGAGAAGATGCCGCCTGCGATCTGTTCGCGCAGACCTGCGAAGGCCGGTTCGACATCCGTGCATTCGGAAGGGGAAAGTGCGCGCTGACGTTCCGGGTCACTGACCGATTTCGCGGCTTTGCGGAAGGTGGCGGCGTTGCGGTACAGGACGAGCTTTCCCGGTCGGCGCCACAGGAAGTCGCCTAGGCCCTCCTCGCGATATTTCTGCAGTTCCGCCTGTCCGCTGAGGGCGAGAGCGAGCAGGACTGCGGCATTGCGGCGGTTTGTCTGCCGGTTGCAGGCGCACAGGAAGGCCAGCAGCCAGCGCCACTGATGCGGATCGGCTTTCAGGCGCAGCGAGATCGGGGAGTTCGGATGGAACAGCCAGCCCAGGGCGTCCTGCGCGATACCAGCGTCGGCCAGCGGGCTGACATAGCGGTAGCTGAGCTGGCCGCCATTCGCGAAGCTGGCTTCCCGTCCGACGTCGCTGCGGCGTTCGATCAGGGTGACGTCATGTCCGTCCCGAACAAGGGCACAGGCGGATGTCAGGCCGATAACGCCCCCGCCGATGATAGTGATGGTCCGTTTGCCGGCCATAAGAATCCTGAGCGTCCAGAGGCTGGGCGCGGGGAGACGCACTGGTCTCCTGCGCCGTGATCATGACCAGAATCTACATTTCCTAAACCGGTCGGGCCAATGCAAAGAGGCCATCCTCCCATAACCTGTGGTTAAGGCGTTGTTTTGCAATGAAAACGGTGGATCAGGGATTTTGGCTTTTTGGCGAAGAACTGACCTTCTTCGGGTGAAGATCCTGCGCATCGAAGCTGAAATCCGAGCCGATGACCTGCATTTTCATGCCGCTTACCTGACCTGAGACGTCGCGTTCGAACTGCACGTAGGAATCATCGTCGGCGTCCTGTCCGCGGTCATCCCAGCGGACAACGAACAGATCATGCGGCAGGGCGGAGAGCGTTCCGGTCAGGCCATCGGCATGGCTGAAAGACATCCGCAAATCTGCCCCACGCCGGCTGATCGTGATCGGGCCGCGCCAGTTATCGCGATAGGTGCCGACATAGTTTTGCTGCGCATCATGTGAGAGCGTGATGAAGGGGCGTCCGGGCGAGCCGGGACCGGTTTCGGCAGCCTTTTTCGCATTTGCGGCCTGTTTGGCGGTTTTTTCGTTTCGGAAATGCGTGACCCAGTCCGCGCTCTTGCCGGTTGCGACATAGGCGCTGAGCGTTGTTGCGATAGCGTATGTCGCTCCGGGATCGTCATGGTTGGTGAGCACGACGATACCTGAGCGGCGTTCGGGCAGGAACGTCACATAGCTGACCATGCCGCTGATTGTGCCGGTGTGCCAGACGCGCTTGAGCCCGAAAAAATCCTCCATGAACCAGCCATAGCCATAGGCGCGGAAATGAGTCTTTGTGGCGTCCGCCGTGTCGGGCAGGGGTAACAGCCCGTGCGGCGCCCAGAGCGCGTCGCGGCTGGTCTGGCTGAAGATCTGCTGGCCGTTCGGGGCGCGGCCGCCATTGAGATAGGTCTGGGCCCAGCGCGCCACGCCATCGGCGCTGCACCAGATGCCGCCTGCAGGAGCAACCGCTGGCAGGCGGAAGGCGCTTCGGTCAGGCAGGACACTGCTTTCGCCTTCACCGGTGGCGACGTTCGTCTGGCCTTTGAACGGCGGTGTGCTCTGGCAGGCGGGGAGACCCGCAGCATTGATCAGGTGCTTCTGGACGACTTCTTCCCAGCTCTGGCCCGTCATGTGTTCAACCAGCGCGCCTGCGACGACATACAGAAGATTGTTATAGGCATATTCGCTGCGGAAGGGCGCGGTGAACGGCATGAATGGCAGACCGGCCAGGACTTCCGGACGGGTGAACGTGCTGTGTGAAAACAGCATCAGGTCTCCGGCACCCTGTCCCATGCCGCTGTGATGCGTCAGCAGGTCCGAGACGCGGAAGTCCCGTGTGATGGACGGATCGGCCACGCGGAATTCCGGCATGTGGTCGATGATGCGGTCATTCCATTTCAGCCTGCCCTGATCGACCAGTTGCGCCAGCGCCGTTGCGGTGAATTCCTTGGTGTTGGAGCCGATGGCAAACATTGTGCGAGTATCTACCGGTGTGCTCGCACTGTCCTGCGCGCGTCGTCCGTAACCGCGGCTGAATACGACTTCGCCGTCCTGCACCACAGCCACCGCAATGCCCGGCACGTCAAAAGCCGCGCGTGCGCGTTCCACCGTTGTGGTGATGTTCTGTTCGGTCAGGCCCGCCGGCATTGTTGCGGCGCGGGTGGCGCATGTCGTGGAAAGGAGAAGCGCTGCCGAAATGGCGAGTATGAAGGACTGTCGGGCGGGCTGGATCATGAATGGCTCTGAATACGATTTTCAGGCCCCGGCTCGGGCGGGGGCATGCAGAAAGAAGCGTAATTCAGAGCACGAAACGTTCCGCCTGTCGTGCCTTAAGATGAAGTGCGCTCTTAACTTCGGGTTAAGGGTCGGTTGTCATTCTTTCAGCGCGAGAAGATCGACGTCCAGCTCACTTCGCAACAAGGCAAGGATATCCTGCGAGATATGCGATAGAGCATGATCGGCCCGGAACAGGACGGTGCAGGTCACGCTCAGGGGCGGGGAGAGGGGGCGTGGACGTGACAGGCCCGGATGGTGCAGAGCCGTTACGGCGTCCACGATGGCGCATCCTCCGCCGAGGCGCACGAGTTCGGCGGCCATGAAATGGGTTCGGACCCGAACATGGGTTTTGGCGGGAATGCCGGCTTCTTCCAGCAGCATGTCGAGCATGCGGGCTGTGGGGTCGTTCTCGCTGAGGCCGATATAGCGCTCGGGGTCGATATCCGTGACACTGACGGGGCCTTCGCCCTCTTTGCTATCGATCAGCATCAGCGGAATATCCGCAAGGTACAGGGCCGTCAGTCCGTCAGACGTGTAGTCCCCGAAAACAATTCCGAGATCGAGATCATGGTTCATGATGCGTGAGACGATTTCGGTCCCATGCATGGCATCGATCGTCAGTTCCATGCCCGGATGGTCCTTGCGGTAACGCTGCACTACGCGCGGCACCAGACTCAGGCCCAGACTTGGGACGCATCCGATACTGATCGAATGTCCGTCACGCGCATAACGCAGATTGTCGGTCAGACGCTTGAGGTCGGACAGTTTTTCGAAAATGGCGTTGACGTGAGGCAGCATGATGCGGGCTTCCCGCGTCGAGACCAGCCGTCCTCCTGTCCGTTCAAACAGCGCAAATCCCAAAGACTGTTCGGCGTAGCGCAGAACCTTGCTGGCGGCAGGTTGAGAGACGTGAAGCAGTTCGGCAGCACGTCGGAGCGAACCCGTCGTCATGATCGCATAAAAAACTTCGATCTGGCGCAGGCGCATCGGGGTTCCTTGCTTTGAGAGACGGGCGTTCGGAAGCGCAGTGGAATTAAGGGGCTTAAACCCCTTTTCCGTCCATTTGCAAAAGAAGATGCAAATGGCATCGCAGGGGGGATACAGATCCCAGACTTTCAATCCACAATATGAATGAGCCGACCAAGCGAAAAGTCGTTCACTCTGGAAAATATGCCTTCCAATTGCGGGTACTGAGTCCTTTTGACCTGCGACAGCCACCTGTTCTGTAGGCCTTTTCTTTCTCTGAGACGATCTGATCTCATTTCAGACGACAGGACGATCTGGCTGTTTCAGGAGCATCTGACGCATGCTGGCCGCATTGAGACCCGGTCCACTCGGGTAGTGTAACCGTCGTTGGAAGGTAGAAGCGTACCTTGTCCCTTCGCGTTTCTAACTCCAACGTTGTGATATGTATAGAATGTCACGTTATTATATAATATTTTAGACAATTACAGAATAAAACGCTCTACGCCCCAAAAACGGGTTTGAATTTCTATAATACCTCCTCTAAGAAGCCTCACCGAAATTACTGGATCCCTGTTCAGGACTGTGTACTCCGGCTTTTATTCACAGGTTCTCCCGGTAATTTTCTCAGTACAATTTTCCTTCTCTCCCATCAGAGTTCAGCGTCTCATGGACACCAAAACCCTCTTCTCCGGAATGGCCTTGGCCTTCGGAGCTTATGCAGCGTTCGCCATCAGTGACGCCTTTTCCAAGTTGCTCGACGGGAGTCTTGCCCCTTTTGAAGTCGCGTTTTTCGGCGGGGTCTTCGGTTGCCTTATCCTTCCCTTTATTCGCAAACCGCATGAATCCTATCTGGACATCGTTCGCCCGAAATTCCGTGGAATGTGGTTGCTGCGAGCAGTCTGTGTCTTCGTCGCGACCGCCGCCAGCGTCAAAGCTTTCATGCTGCTTTCAATGCCAGAGGCACTATCAATCACGTTCCTGATGCCGCTGTTCGTCACGATCCTCTCGGTCGTGCTGCTCAAGGAGAAAGTGACGTTCTGGGCCTGGCTGGCTGTCGCTCTCGGTTTTGCGGGCGTCCTTATTGTCCTGAGGCCAGGGATGCGTCCTCTCAATCTGGGCCATCTCTGTGCGTTCCTGGCAGCCTGTGCAAATGCAGGCAGCGTGATTGCCTATCGTCTCGCAGGCAAGGAAACCGTACGGCTATCGCTTTTCGGATCCAGTCTGATGGGCGCACTGGTTGGAAATGGTCTTCTGATGGTCGCCCACGCCACATGGCCGGCCAATACAGATATCTGGTTTTATCTGTTCGGATACGGCTTCCTCACCGCCCTTGGGCAGCTGTGCATGATGCTCGCAACCGCGCGGGCTCCGGCCAACCGGGTAGCCTTACCTCAATATAGCCAGATGGTGTGGGGCGTGGCGTTGAGTTACGTCGTTTTTCGACAGCCGATCGATCAATGGACCTTCGTCGGGATCGCTGTTCTGATGGCTTCCGGCATGCTGAACTGGATCCGTCAACGGGTCCGCTACGAGAAAATGGCCATGAAAGAGCGTCTAGAACGCCGCAAGGCACGGAAAACCGTACAGCATACTCTGAAAGCGGCAAAGAAAAGTGCTTTGTCCATGCGGTAAAGATATCTCACGCTTGTGTAGCTTTGTGCCCGAAATGGAATCAAAGCTATACAAGCGCTATGGCTACACCTTACAGCCGAATACGCTTGAGGCCGTGCCCAAGTCATTTATTCAGTTGTTTCGTCCACCCAATGTAAACAAGGTCCAGCTGTTCCAAGCTGACGAGTGAGCCTGGCTGCAAAGGCAAGTGTTAAATTGTGCGAACAAAACCACACCATAGCCAACACATCGCCAGTGCTTATATTTTAGCTGATTACTGGCATGCCATAGGGGATTCGAACCCCTATGGCCGCCGTGAGAGGGCGAATTAACTCTATTTGTGTCAGAGGGTTTTTTATAAAATTCATTTATTCCAATAATTTGTTGTGTCTTCCTGTGTCGGATTGTGTCATGCGGTGAAAATGGGATTGGTCCAAAACGAAAGGTGATGGCGGAGATTGTCTTCTTATATTGGCATATCCCTTCCGTTCTTTGTCGGCAGTTGAATAAACAAGTATTTATTAGGCTCTTCTTCTCAGCCATCTGCCTCGCCGCAACCGTCATCTTCTGGCTATGAGTCCTGAGCCTAGGTGTTTAGTCCCGGGGTTTGATGGGTTGGATTAATGATGAATCTTTCTGGCTCTGAAGTCCAGATTTTGCAGACGTATTCGTAAGGGGTAAGGCCGTTCAGAGTCTTGAGTCTTCGCCCGAAATTATAGGCTGCCATGAAGTCGTTGAGGTGTGTCCTCAACTGCTCATGACTGTCGTAATGGAAGCGTTTGACAGTTGCTTCCTTGATCGTC
>NZ_JABCQG010000015.1 GCF_015244565.1 Gluconobacter vitians
CTCTGGGCACCTCCGCGGTCAGTTCCGGAACTGGAATCAATGCCGGGATGGGAACCGTTCCTCTTTGGATCGGTGGCCAGCCAAATTGTAACACGGGGGCCCAGGCAGGCACGACCGCTGCCCAGACTGGCACAGTGCAGCATGCCTTTACGGGGATCTGGGACTACGCCCTGCCGGATACGGAATTGTCATCCGTCCAGTCTCTCCTGCAGTCCTGGGGCACGAAATATGGACGATCGTTCTGATCCTTCCCATCCCCTGTCTCACCTCCGCCTTCCGAGGCGGTTTTTTTATTGGAGGGGTGCATGCCCGAAGAAGGTGCACTCGTTGACGAGTGTGTTCGCAGGCCCGAATTTGAGCGGCACCTCGACGAGTTCAGGGCGGTAGAGAAGCAGGTTACCCGTCATGAGGTCCTGCTGTCTCAGCAGGCGGCAATAGCACAGGAACAGAATCGGAAACTGGAAACGATTCAGGTGACGCTTGATAGGCAAGCGGAGAACCGGAACCAGCGCGATCAAGCCATTAAAAATGCCATCTGGGCAGCCAATACCATTGGGCCGAAAGCTCTCGGGATAGTCACCCTTGCGCTTGCGGCAATTTATGCATGGATGAAAGGGCACTTGGGATGACTGGCCTGAACCTCTCACAGATCAAGCGTCTGTGGATCCGGCCCGCGCTCCAGGCGATCGGGCTGGATGACCCGGCCCACGTCAACATCGTCACAGGCATTGGCCTGGTCGAGAGCGGATATGTCTGGCTCGAGCAGCTCAATGACGGGCCGGCCAAGGGATTCTGGCAGATGGAGCCGGAAACCCATGATGACATCTGGAAGAACTCTCTGCCGGCGCCATGCCGCTCCCGTGTCGCCTCGGGACTGAGCCGGTTGCTGTTTGGCCAGAAGCATTCCGCTGACCTGATGGTCACGCTGCCTCTTTACGGAGCGGGCATGTGCGCCACAAAGATCCTGCTCGCCCCTGAGCCGCTTCCGGCAGCCGATGATCCGGCCGGTCAGGCTCAGTACCACAAGCGCTGGTATAACTCTCCGCTGGGTTCGGCCTGTGCTTTGGCAAACATTCCCGAATTCCAGGCCGCCATTGCGGCGTGAGTTTGCTGCTCTGGGCGCTTTGGCGCCGTCGTCTGCTGCGCCTGCGGAGTCTCGCCTGGCGCTTTTCTGACAATCCATAATCATGGAGGTCGGCCATGCCCGTCATGCCGCCTGTCGTCGTCTATCATTTCAGCCAGGCATGGGACGGCTTTCCTGCCAACCGTATGGAATCTGGCTGGCATGCCCTGTCCCTGTCTCCCAACGAAATGGGGGCAGAAACCGGGGTCGTTGCGTTTCTTGCCTACTGGCATGCCGACCGGCAGTGCTGGGGAAGCGATAGTGACTGTCGCGCCCCGATCTGGGCGCTTCAGAACCGAATGTCCTATATCGGCCCGATCAGTGGGGCCTCTGCTCGGGTCACCGTCGAGCATCGACGCGGAAACGGAGCAGGACTGTGAAATACAGGTATCTCTCTCTCCTGTTGTGCGTTTTCCCTGCGACAGTTCTCGCGCAGTCGATGCCGAGCGGGGTCTGCTCGTATAGGGCGACCGGAAACCCGGCCTGTATTCAGAGCGCGCCTAATGTAGCGGCATGGCAGAAACTGAAGACCGATGTCGAAAATGGTAAGCTGAACTCACCAACGATCAATCAGCGGAGCATCACGACAGCTCCCCTCCAGCAATCTGATGTCGATGCGGTGAACGGTGTGCTGGGGATCCATGCCGATGGTGGTGTCACAGTCTCCGGACCTGTCGGAACCCCTGCCGGGACGTTTGGTGCGCCCCAGTCGGGCAGTAATCTGGGGACGGGTTCTCAGACATATTTTGCACCGGACCCGGTTTTCCAAGGCAGCGCGGTCATTCAGGGAAATGCCCCACTTCTCCGGTTTCGGAGCGTCTTCAGTCCGAACAATTTCACCATCTGGCAGGACCAATCCGGTGCTGCAAATTTCAGCGTCAACAATCCGACCTCGGGCGCCATTAATCTCTTCGGGCATAACGTGAATATCGGGGGATCGTCTGCGGGCGCAGTCCTCGGCTTCTATGGCGGCGGAGCAATGGGGCCGATGGAAGAGTGGCAGGCATCCGATGGTCAGGGATATCTTCAGACCAACGGATACAATCTGAATCTCTCGGCTGGGACGGGACGGCTGGTATTTGGCAGCCCCATTCAGGTTGGTACCAGTTCCTTCACGGCCGACATCACCAAATGCGGCAGTTTGTCCGGGGCAAAAGGCTGCCTGATTTTTCGCGATCCAGCAGGGAATGAGAGTTATGCGCCGGCGTTTCAGTAATGCGCTGTCTGTTCTGGCAGTCTTGTTTTGTATCGGCCGTGCCTATGCGTCCGGACCGGCTCTGACATCCACAATCATTCAGAGCATCAATACGGATCGCGCGATCTATAACCAGAACGATACAGCTCTGGTCGATGTCACCCTCAACAACAAGACCGGCTCCGTGTTCAGTGGGAATGTGACTGCCACGGTTTCGGGGCGCGGCGTTGCGATCGGATATCCGATCAATGCCTCTGTCTCGTCTCTGGCTGTTGGTGCGACCGCAGACGTGATCCTGAAGATCCCTGTCCGGCAGGTCGTCCAGTGGCAGGGATATTTCGTCAACATTGCGGTCACTGACGCCAGCGGGACCCAGATCGATCAGCAGGCAACGGCGATCGATGAAAGTCCGGACTGGTGGACCTATCCCCGGCAGTGTTGGTTCGTCGGTGCTTTCACGGATTGGGGTGGATGGAACCCAAGCACGATTTACGGGACGCCCGAAAGCGACATCGACAGCCTGAACGCCTACAAGTGCAATAACCTTCAGGTTTATAACCTGCTCTACCGCTGGCATCTGCCCATGTCCGGGGCAGAATCCTACGTCAACGGCGATGGCATGACCGTCAGCGTCCCGCTCATGCGACAGGCCATTGCGTCGGCCAAAAAGCGCGGCATGGGCACGCTGATGTACATGCCGATCTACTCGGCCAATAAAGGCATTGCCCCGAACTTTCAAAACGATGGTGCAGGCGTCAATCTCGCCTGGGCCGTGTTCACGAACAACTGCGGTGCGACGAACTCCTGCACGGTCTCCGATGCATGGAATTTCAGCACCAACATTGCGATCATGAATACCCAGAACGGGAACTGGCAATATTATTGGGCCGAGCAGGTCAAAGAGTGGCAAAAAGAACTAGGATTTGATGGTCCCTTTGGAGACACGTACGGGACAATTTCCATACCTCTTTGGGATATCAACGGCGCCCGAATGGACAATTCGAAGATGTATTCTTCGTTCATAACGGCCGTCACAGATCGAACGAACATGCCGATGGTGATCAATCCTGCCGGTTCGTACGAAGAGCAGGATCTGGTTCAGTCCGGGCGCGAGGCATACCATTTTGTTGAGCGGTGGAATAACTCATCTGACATTGGAAACTTCGGTGACTTCCTGACCAAGGCGCGACAGGTTTGGGGGTGGGCAAACCGCACACCAAACAATATCGGCCTTGACTGGGATATGGGCATGAACAAGACGCTCGGTGCGTCTTCGTCCTGCTCGATCAATGGCGGCTCGACAGCCTGCACATTCAACACCCCGGGCGTGCTCTATCAGGAGGCCACCATGCTGGCCACGGGCGCGCATCATGCGTGGATTGTCGACGGTCAAATGGCTCCCGGAAACGGCGCTCGCTTCATCAGCAATGATTATTATCCAATCGGGAATCTCCTGACGCCAGGTGCGGACATGGTGCAGGCCGAATACGATTATCAGACCTTCGGTGTGGCCTATGAGAAACTGCTGCGGCTGAATATCGGAACTGATGCCGTAGCTGATCCGTCGATCACATCGGGCGCAACCGGCAGCACGGCGGCGGCTGCGGGAAAGGTCTGGCTGATCCAGAACTATCGCAGCGGGACCGATATCCTGCACCTGCTAAATTATCAGCAAATGAGTGCCACCTCGTTCTCAGATGTGAATGACAATGCTGCCAATGCGGCAGCTCCCACGACAACCGGCGCACTCCAGATCAAGATGTATGTTGGCGGGGGCACACTCGGGAACCTCTACACGGCCAGCCCGGATGTAAATCATGGTGCTCCGGTCCAGCTGACCTACACCACGGCAACCGACACGTCGGGCAAGTACATCACCTTCACGCTGCCGTCCCTCAAATTCTGGGACATGGTCTGGCTGGAGGACAGCATTGGGCAGAGCGATTACGCGACGCCCTGATGGCTTTTCATTGCCTCAAACTCAGCCGCCTTCGGGCGGTTTTTTCATATCTGGAGAACTGAAATGGACTGGACGTCCCTGTTCCAGACGGTCCTGCCGTATCTGCCTGCGCAGTATGCGGGTGACCTCGTCTCGATCCTCACCTTCCTGATCGCAGCTGCCGCCCTGGCGATGCGGTTCTGGAAGCCGCCGGCGGCCGGCAGCAAGATGGCGCTGCTCTACAAGGCCGTTTCCGCACTGGCCCAGTCCAGGGGCTGGAATACGAACGCCTATCAGCCCGATGCCAAGGCCCTGATGATCCCGGCCGATGCCAGCCGCACGATCGAGGCCGTCAAGCTGGGCCTCGATCCGGCCTCCACCCATCCCAAGGCCGGAAAGCCTCCGGAGCCTGGCTGACTGAACCCTCGTGCGGGTCCTGGCTCCATCATCCTGATCGCCGGAGGAGGCAGCGCGCGCGCTGTCAGACCGGCTCTGTCCATGGCGTCCTTCGGGGCGCCTTTTTTATGGGAGGCCCCTGTGGCTGATCTGAATTCCCTGACTTCTCTGCAGACGCTCGTCACGACCCTGGCGGGCAAGCATGAAAACGCTGCCGTCAAGCAGGACCTTGCCCTGGTGGGTACGGCCGTCTCGCTGCTGGCCCAGACGCTGGTTCCACGCCTCGATCCGTCCCTGAACCTGGCGGGCATCGATGCCGGTCTGGCCAAGGCCTTTGACGGAATCACCGATACCGTGACCGCCATCGAAGCCAAGGTCACGACCGAAGCCGGCACAAACGCCGATCCTTCCACGACACAGACGGAGGTCTCCGCCAATGCGTAACCGCTTCCTCTCCCTCGCTATGGGCGCCACGATGCTCGTCTCAGTTGCGGCCTGTAGCACGACGGCAAACACGGCCACATTCAACACGGCCGCGCTCAACAACGACGCCACGGCCATCGCCTATGCCGTCCAGGCGATCGAGGGTATTCCGGATCTGGAAAGCCACCTGTCCACCACGGACAAGGCCAAGTTCGACAACCTGGTCGCACAGATCAAGAGCGTCACGGCCCAGGTCGCCGCCAACTCGAACGGCTCGATCACGGTGGCGACCGGCAAGGACTGGGCCAAGTCGCTCGGCGCGGATCTGGAAACCCTACTGGCGATCGCGACGCCGATCGTAAAGACCTATTCGCCTTCCGCCGCCAATTACATGACGACGGTCGAGGCGATGATTCCGCTGGTCGAGGCGCTGGCCGGTGTCACGGCATCCCCGTATGCCGCTCCGGTGCAGTCTCCGGAGCTGATCCGCGCCCGGATCTATCAGGGCGTCTGACCTTTCGGTCCTGACTATCAGCAAGGGGGAGTGGCTTCGGCTGCTCCCCTCTTTTTTTGTTTCCGGAGATCCAGCACATGAGTGCACCATTTGTCGGCCGCTGCCTGGGCAAGCGTGCTCCGAAGCATGATCCGCGGACTTACCGCCTCGGCCGGGTGCTGGCCATCCATCTGCCGTCCGTGCCGGCTGAACGCGACTGGTCGCAGAATGTGCCCTATCAGATGTGGGGCAATGACCGCTTTGGTTGTTGTGCCTTTGCCGCCCATGCCGCCCTGGTGGCGACCTGGACCAAGGCTGCGCAGGGTCTGGTCATGCTCTCGGCCGAAACCGTGCTGCAAAACTATGCGCAGGTCACGGGATTCGATCCGGCCACGGGTGAGAACGATAATGGCACTGTCCTCCTGGACGAACTGAACGCCTGGCGGAAAGAGGGCTTACATCGGCCCGGGCAGACGCGCGACTACCTGACAGCCTATGGCTCAATCGTTCCCACCGACGTGGTCGGCATTCGCCGTGCCATTGCCTATCTCGGCGGCGTGCTGGCGGGCGTGCAGGTGCCACAGGGCTTTCTTGATCTGGGCCTTGGTGAAACCTGGGACTGGAATGCCATCTCAGACCATACGCCAGCCGGCGGCCATGCCATCGCACTCGTGGGCTACAATCCGGACGGCGTGTTCTTCAACACCTGGGGCGCCCGCACCTTCATGCCCTGGAACACCTTCACGCGGATTGCGGACGAGGCTTACGGCCTGCTGTCGCGGGAGAACTGGCTGGGTGTGCCGGGTTATTCCCCGAACGGGGAAGAATTCGAATCCTTGCTGGCGGAAGTGAGGGCGGCGTGAGGGCGCTCGCTCTCTGTGGCCTGCTGGTTCTGTCGGCGTGTTCGGCCGGATCCGTCGCGCCCGTCACGATCAGTCAGGCCATCGCCGGCGTGCAGGATGACCTGACAAAGACCGGCGCAGTCAGTGTGTCCAGTGTCCAAAGCTGGACGGCCGATCAGGCTGGCCGGTTCGATGCCAACGTGCGGGCGCTCCAGTGTGTCCAGCACACGTCTGACCCGGTCGTGGCCATGATTGCCGGACCGGTCACGATGAACCTGTCTGGGACCTTCAGTCAGTCGGGTCAGTTCTCCGTCTCGGCTTCAAGTCTTACCCCTGTTTTTGGTTTGCAGGCTGAAGCCATCCGGTCGCGCGGTCAGACCCTGAACGTCCCGGTGCAGTTCGTCCCGCTGTCTGCCCTGCCTGATGCAGAGCTGGCGCGGCAAGTCGGATACGCTGGGGCGCTTCTGGGCCAGAAAGATACGGTCCGGCAGGACGTGTCAGGGCGGATTGAGGCGGACCGCACGGCGCTGGCCGCACATGTCGGGCTTCTCATTTCCGGGTATGCCGGAATCTGTCCCGCCGGCAAGGCGCGGCCGTTCGTCGGGGCGCGGCGGTGAACCATTGGGGAATCCCCAAGGGTTCAGTCGTCAAGGAATCCTTGATTGCTGAACTGTCCGGAATTTCCGGATGGTTGAACTGTAAAGCATTCCTTGACAGTTCGCTTTGACGTTAACGAAACGCCGTTTTCATAACACCAAGCCCGTTAGCGTTAACTACTGATCGATAAATGAGATGATTTGCAGGGCTTCCACCTACCAAACTGTTTTACAAAAACGCTCTAAGTCATTGATTCTAGGTGGTGGCAAATCAAGTGTTTTACATTGTAACCGGTTGATTTTATTGAAAAGACCTATACCTCTCGCGGACACCATACTTCCTGCAACATTCTTTCTGCAGGGGTAGAAAAATTCTCTCTATTGCCGATCCTGCAAGCCAAATATAACGGCATACCCGCTATATGGCGTTCGTCTTTCGTGCTTAAGGTTTCAGGCTTATGTCTTCATCCCCTCATCCTCATACATTCCGCCTGTCTCCGGTGGCCTATGAAGCCCTGACAGACCATGCGGCTGCCGAGCCTGAGCTTTACTGGGAAGGTGAGAGCAGAAGGCTGAACTGGAATGCCGAGCCCAGTCAGGCCTACTGCGAAAAACAGGGCTGGTTTGCGGATGGGGCTCTGAATGCAAGCGTGAACTGCCTTGACCGGCATCTTGCGACACGCGCCGATCAGGCGGCTCTGATCTGGCAGGCGGAAGACGCCGATCGGGTCCTGACCTTCACATACCAAACCCTGCATGAGCAGGTCTGCCGTCTGGCGAACGTTCTGCGCAGCCAGGGCGTTCAGGCTGGGGATCGAGTGGCCATTCATCTCCCTTCTGTTCCCGAAGGCCTGATCGCGATGCTGGCCTGCACACGGATCGGGGCCATCCATGTTGTCCTGTTCGGCGGTTTTTCTGCGGAAGCCATTGCTGACAGGCTGGTCGATAGCGGTGCGGTTCTGGTTATTACCGCCAATGTCGGTCGCCGAGGCGCCAAACGGATTGCGTTCAAGACAGCGCTCGACGCCGCTCTGGACCTGCATCCGGAGGCTCATACCGTCCGCCACGTTCTGGTCGTGAGCGTGACCGATGATGATGTGAGCATGCAGGCCGATCGGGACATATGGCTTTCGCCTCTGCTGAAAGACGCTGCGCCAGACTGTGCTCCTCAGGACATGCCTTCTTCCGCCCCTCTTTTCCTGCTGTACACATCCGGCAGCACCGGCAAACCCAAGGGCATCGTACACGGCACGGGTGGCTATCTGGTCTGGGCGTCCTATACGCACGAACTGGTTTTTGACCATCAGGAGGGTGATATCTTCTGGTGCACGGCCGATATCGGCTGGATCACAGGTCATACCTACGGCGTTTACGGCCCCCTGCTTAATGGCGGAACGGTCCTTCTGTTCGAGGGCATGCCCTCCCATCCCGGTCCGGGCCGCTGGTGGAATGTGATTCAGGACCACAAGGTCACGACGTTCTATACCTCTCCAACCGCCATCCGCGCGCTCATGCGCGAAGGCAACGATGTGGTGCAGCGTTACGACCTGTCCTCCCTGCGGGTTCTGGGGACGGTTGGCGAACCTATCAGCCATGAGGCCTGGTCCTGGTTCAATGACCATGTTGGTGGAGGCCGTTGCGCCTTTGTCGATACCTGGTGGCAGACCGAGAGCGGCGGGATCATGATTTCTCCTGTACCCGGTGCCGTCAGGGAGAAGCCGGCATCCGCAACGCTGCCCCTCCCCGGCGTTCATCCCGTTCTTCTGGATGAACGTGGCACGCCGAAGGGTGGTGCGACCGAAGGTGTGCTCTGTCTCAAGGGATCTTGGCCAGGGCGGGCGCTCACGATCTGGAATGACGCGGCCCTTTTCGAGCGCACTTATCTTCAGCCTTATCCCGGCTATTATTTCACGGGTGACGGCGCCCGGCGTGACGAAGACGGCTATTACTGGATTACCGGACGTGTGGATGACGTCATCAATGTTTCCGGCCATCGGATAGGTTCCGCCGAAATCGAGGATGCGCTGGCAACTGAGCTGGCCATTGCCGAGAGTGCTGCAATCGGCATCCCGCATGATCTCAAGGGCCAGGGTATCGTCGTTTATGTCGTTCCCCGCGATGATGCTCCGGACGACCTGCATCTGCGGGCCGCAAAAGCCATCACGTCAAAGGTCGGTCGCTATGCCGCGCCTGAGCATATCCATGTCGTGCCGGATCTGCCCAAGACACGATCCGGGAAAAGTGTCCGGCGCCTGCTCCGCAAGATTGCCTGTGGAGAGACCGAAGGCTTTGGGGACCTCTCTACCCTCGCCGATCCGGAGATCGTGGCAACACTGATCAGCATCATCCAGGCTCCGAAGAACTGATCTGTCAGGCCTGAAAAATTTCAGATATCGGTCGTTCCGGCCGGTGTCTGAACAGGAATGAACGCGCCGCTCAGAAACCCGAAGACGACGTGCAGGAAATAGACGCAGAAAGCTGCGGCCAGCAGGACTGCAAAAAGCCGTCCGAAAATCCTGAACGACGCCACGATCAGCCCGCCCAGAAGCAGGAACAGCAGCACCGTCTGAGCCGTTCCCTGTATTCCCAGACCGGACAGCACGCTCCGCGCCATGACTTCGATGATGGCCACACCGGCTACAACCACGCCCAGCAGTCCGAGGATCAAACCCCATAACGTGTCGAGTATGGATTGCATCACGTGATCTGGCACCATTTGAAAGAGGACAACATTACTCCACAAAGCCATTCCCCGCGGCTCTGGTCAACCGTCATCTGCCATGGGGATAGACGAATGTTGGAGCGACCGTTACGAAAGGTGATCCTTTCCTGACCGGATTTTCTTTCATGGGTCTTCTATGACGAACTCGCCTGCCCTGCTGCTGACGATCGTTCAGTCCATTCTCCCGATTCTCGTAACGCTGGGATTTGGATATTTCGCGGCATTCCGAAAGGATTTTGATGCGCAGCAGGCTGGTGTTCTGACACGTCTGGTCATGCTGTATGCGCTCCCGCTGGAGCTGCTGGCCTCTATCCTCAGCACTCCGCGCAATGAGGTTCTGGCAGCGGGGCCGGTTGCGGCACTGATCCTGCTGGCCATGGTCGGCGGCTATGGCATCATTTTTGCCATCCTGCGTGGCGTTCTGAAACGCCGACTGGGTGAGGCAGCGCTGATCGCGATGACCATCACCGGTCCGTCTGTTCCCTTCATCGGCATTCCTGTCTTGGGACAGATCTTCGGACCGGCCAGTTCGGTCCCCATCTCGATTGCATCCCTCGCCATGAACCTAGTGCAGTTGCCCATCACCCTGATCCTGATGGGCCATGACCGCGGCACCCGCCATCGGATCGAGACTGAAGGGGAAGCCCGGAACGAACTCCGCGAACTTCTGGGACACCTCATGCATTCCTGCCGCGAACCGGTTGTGTGGGTTCCGATGATGGCGCTTGTGCTGGTCAGTGCCGGCGCCTTCCTGCCACAGTTTCTCAAGGGTTCACTTCAACTGCTCGGCCGCACGACAGGGGGCGCGGCGCTGTTCGCGTCAGGCGTGGTGCTCTTTACCCGTCAGGTCAAATTCAGTCCGCTGGTTGGCGTCATCGTCACCGTCCGGAACATCATTATCCCTGGGATCATCTATACGCTTGCCAGAATGTGGCACCTTCCCCTGCCCGCACTGCAGGAAAGCGTGCTGACAATGGCCATTCCCAGCGCCTCCATCAACGTCATCCTCGCCATGCGGTATCATGTTCTGGAACGTGAAATTGCATCCGTTCTGTTCTTTGGAACGTTAAGTTCAATCTTCACCATGGCGTTCTTCATTTGGCTGACAGGTGCATGACCAGTTTTCTTTTCGTGTGTACGGGCAATATCTGCCGCTCCCCCTTGGCAGAACTGGCCATGCGCCGTGAAGCCGAGCTTCGCGGACTGACCCTCGATATCGATTCTGCCGCAACCGGACACTGGAATCTGGGCGAAGCGCCTGATCCCCGTGCCCGCGCCATTGCATCCCGACAGAACCTGGATGCATCACCGCTTAGGGCACGCCTCGTCACAGAGGATGATTTCTTCCGATTTGATCATATCATTGCCTTGGACCGGTCCCATCTGGCGATCCTGAAGCAGATGCAACCCCGGCAGTCCAAAGCACGTCTGTCCCTGATGCTGGACCACCTCCCCGACCGGGCCGGACAGGACGTCGTTGACCCTTATTATGGGCCAGACGAAGGTTTCATCACGACATGGCAGGATGTGGAAGCCGGATGTGCTGCCCTTGCCATAGCCAGTCTTGGTCCACGCCCCTGACTCTGACGATGTCAGCGAAACAAGAAGGAGAATTGCATGTCATCCCGCCCCAACATCCTCATGATCGATCCCCTTTTTCCGGGCATGAAAGAGCGTCTGGAGCAGCATTTTACCCTTCATCCATATACGACAGTTGAGAACCTCAAGAGCATTGCTCCTGATATTCGCGGAATTACGACGGGGGGCGCGTCCGGCGTACCGCCCGAAATCATGGACATCCTGCCCAATCTTGAGGTCATTTCTGTCAATGGGGTTGGTACTGACCGTATCAATCTGGATGAAGCAAAGCGCCGAAACATCCGTGTCGCTACAACCCAGAATACTCTGACAGACGATGTGGCTGACATGGCCGTTGCCCTGATGATGACGGTCATGCGGGGTATTGTCACAAATGATCAGTTCGTCCGTGCCGGGAAATGGCCTTCTGAACCTGTTCCCATGGGCCGCACTCTGACGAAAAAACGTGTTGGCATTGCAGGATTTGGTCATATTGGGCAGGCCATTGCCAAGCGCGTCTCGGCTTTTGGCATGGAAGTGGCCTATTTCAACTCACATACCCGACCAGAGAGCAATTACCGCTTTGAACCTGATCTGAAGACACTGACAGCCTGGTGCGACGTGCTGATCCTTGCTGTTTCAGGCGGACCACGTTCTACCAATATGGTCAATAAAGACATTCTCGATGCCTTGGGTAAGGACGGATTTCTCGTCAATATCGCCCGAGGTACCGTTGTGGATGAGGCGGCACTCCTGAGCGCGCTTCAGGAAAAACGGATAGCCGGCGCCGGTCTGGATGTTTTCCAGAACGAGCCGAACATAAATCCAGCCTTTTTCACCCTGACAAACACTGTTCTACAGGCTCATCAGGCCTCGGCCACGATTGAAACCAGAACCGCCATGGCCAATCTGGTCGCAGACAATCTGATTGCCTATTTTACTGATAAACGTCTTCTGACCCCGGTCATCTAAGACGTCAGGCGATAAACTGTTCGGCGATGATCCGTTCCGAAAGACCGTGATCGGGATCGAACAGGATCGTGGCCTGTCGCTCCCGGTCTTCTCGCACAACAACCTCGGCAACGTTACGAATTTCAGTAAAATCAGCAACGGCAGCTGTCGCTCTCTTCTCCGTATCAAGCAGCGTCAACTTCACCACGGCGCTCGAAGGCAGGAGAGCCCCTCGCCAACGCCGGGGGCGAAAAGCAGAAATCGGCGTGAGAGGAAGAATATTGGCGCTCAAAGGTACAATAGGTCCGTGCGCCGACAGATTGTATGCCGTTGAGCCTGCAGGCGTAGAAACAATGATGCCGTCGCAGATCAGCTCCTCAAGGCGCGTCCGACCATCAATTTCGATCTTAATGCGGGACGTCTGACGCGTTTGCCGAAAAAGAAACACGTCATTGAAAGCCAGCGCGCTTTTGACTGCTCCTGATACCGTCGTAGCTACCATATGGAGTGGGTGAAGAATCGAAGGCTGCGACTTCTCCAGGCGCTGCAAGAGATCATTTTCATTCGCCGCATTCATCAAAAACCCGACTGTTCCGTAATTCATCCCATAGATGGCGATACTTTTGTCCAGGACCTTGTGCAGGGCTTCGAGCATAAAGCCATCACCACCCAGACAGACTACAACATCCGCGTCATGAAGCCGCACATTTCCGTACTTCTCGGAAAGCCGTTCCAGTGCAGCTTGAGCTGCATCAGTCGAGGAAGCCACGAAATGAATTTTCATAACGAGATCACATTAGTCCAGGTTCAGCGGAAACGATTTTTTCTACCAGGTTAACCCCTAGCAGATTTCTCACCTTTGAACCGCCCCATGCGAGATGACAAACAGTTTGACTGACGCAGCACGCAGTCAGGATAGATGGTCCGTCACTGCTTCCTTGGTCAGTCCATTAAATTGAACCTACAGTCCGAAGCTTGGCACGAGAAAAAATTTCTTCCTGAGCAATAACCGGCACTGATGGCTGGATACGTTCGATTATTCGTCTCAGTGGCAATCGGAGATTACGAGACACCAGTATTACAGGGACTTCACCCTGCTTCATCGCGCTTTCCAGACAAAATCTTATCCGAGATACGAATTCATTCATTCTGGATGGAGGAAGATTGATATGTCGCTCCTCTCCTGAGTTAGAAAGGCTATCAAAGATGGACACCTCCCAGTCAGGACTGAGCGACAAGATAGGAATATATCCCTGAGGGCCTGTGACTGACGCACTGATTTGACGCGCCAGCCTCATGCGGACGTGTGAAACCAATGCCGGGACCGTCTTAAGACCTTGACTACATCCCTCCTGCAAAGCTTCCAAGATGCTGACCAAATCACGAATGGATACACGTTCGTCCAGAAGTGACTGGAGTGTTCTTTGAATCATTCCCACTGAAATCTGAGACGGAACAAGGTCAACAACAAGTTTCTGCTGTTCGCGAGGCAGTTCATCCAGAAGTTTCTGAGTTTCGGAATACGACAGAAGATCCGCCATGTTGTCTTTGACCAGTTCGGTCAGATGAGTAATAATTACGCTCGCAGGGTCTACAACCGTATATCCCTGAATGATTGCATTTTCTCGCAAACTCTGGTCAATCCACAGCGCAGGCAAACCAAAAGCCGGCTCCTTCGTTTTTTCGCCCTCAATGTGAGACTCACCCCCCTTGGGATCCATGGCTAAGAGTTTGTTAAGCCTGACGTCTCCGCGTCCAACTTCTATTTCTTTAATACATACTGAATAAGAATCAGGCGGCAGCTGGAGGTTATCCTGAATACGCACCGGAGGTAGAACAAACCCCATATCACTGGCGATTGTTCTACGCAGTATTTTAATTTTCTCCGTCAGGCGCGCATTCTCACCACTTGCAATAGCCAGCAAGTTAAATCCTAACTCCAGCCGCAATAAATCGACTTTGAGACTTTCGGAAATTGGGATTTCGGAAGGAACATTGCTTTCAGGAGCCAAAACGGAGTCGCCATCGTTATCTTTATCAGTAACAGGGGACCGATATCTTATCCACGCCGCCGCTGCCGACAGTACCGCCAGGAAAAGAAAAGGGAACGTTGGCAGACCTGGCATTAAGGCTAAAACGACTGCGCTTCCGGAAGCCAGTGCGAGTGGTTTGGGATTGCCACCCAGTTGTCTTACCAGCGCAACATCCGCTCCCCCCTCGGTCCCGCCTTTTGTTACGACAATACCAGATGCGGTAGAGACAAGAAGAGCTGGTATCTGGGAAACAAGACCATCGCCTATTGTCAAAGTTGTAAAGGCTGTCGCTGCATCTGATACTGACATGCCATGCCGGACAATACCTATCGTCAAACCACCAATAATATTGATAGCGGTTATTATCAGACTAGCAATTGCATCTCCACGCACGAACTTCGCGGCGCCATCCATAGCTCCGTAAAACCCACTTTCTTCTTCCAGTTCTTTACGTTTTTTGCGTGCGATAACGTCATTGATAGCCCCTGAAGATAGTTCAGCATCAATAGCCATCTGTCTCCCAGGCATTGAATCCAACGAGAACCTGGCAGCAACTTCCGCGATACGGCCCGATCCTTTTGTAATAACCATAAAATTAACGACGAGAAGGATGGAGAATAAAATGGCTCCAATAACGACATCGCCTCCCATCAGGAAGCCGCCAAACGCCGCCACAACATGCCCGGCAGCATATGCTCCCTCATACCCGTGACTTAAAATCAGCCGAGTAGTCGCAACTTCGAGAGAGAGTCTCAAAAGAGTCGTTAACAACAATAATGTTGGAAATGATGTAAAATCGAGAGGCCTATTCAGAAACAAGGCAACCATCAAAACAAGTATAGATGAGGTTACCGAAAGCGATAAACCTATATCCAGAATAAATGTTGGAAGCGGCAAGACAAGTATAGACAAAAGCGCCGAAACGGACAGCGCGAGTCCTATATCCGATCCAGGCATCCAAGCTTTTAGCGCTCTCACACTTGGCGGAATGTTGAAAGCTGAAACCAGCCTCTCAACTCCAGATGACAAGTTTTTCCCGGTATTGGTCATTTTCTTCCAAGAGCTTTTAGAGCACAAATATATTTTTTATGTGAGAAATTTTTACTTATTTTTCTGATTTTATAATCTCAGTCATAGTTACACCAAGCCGAGTTTCATCGACCATAACAACTTCTCCCCTTGCTATCAGTCTATTATTTACAAGTATATCAATTGAATCCCCAATTTTTCGATCCAATTCAACTACTGCTCCGCGCCCCAGACGCAACAATTGGTTTATTGGCATTGTCGTGCGCCCAAGGACGGCACTTACAGTAACGGGAATATCATAAATGGCCTCCAAATCATTAGTGCCCAATGTTTTTTCAGATGGGAAATCTTCCTTTTCCATACTGAAGTCCTCTTTATCCTGACCAAGCATTTTTCTCTCCTACCCAGTGACCGGTTCTTCGCAAATAATTGAAATTACTTCTTGCACGACCTTAGATGCATTTCGCGACAATTGGCCCGTGTCCCAAGCAATCATGAAATCTCCACCTTTCAGACTTTCATCCAGTTCAACCTTCAGCTTTTGTTCAGTTTCTTCCGGAAAATACTTTTTTATCTTTTCAAAAAATTCTTTAGAACAAGTTAATTTTATGTAGCTAATTTTTTCCAGAGAAGGGATAATTGACTCAATAATTTTCTCAGAATTATCTTCCCCATACCGCTCCAAAACATTTGGAATAATATTTAAAATAGAATTTAATATTACAGTTGATATCTCTTTAAAAATCTTATTTTTACATTCTTCTATTTTATTCTCTACATCAAATATCATAGGTAATGTGTTTTCTTTAAATTCGTTCTCTATTTTTGATTTTTCTTTATCGAAAACTTCTTTTTCTAAGCGCCTCCCATCCTGAAGCCCTTTATCATAATATTCTTGCAAAATTTCTTCAGACGGCTGGATACTTACCGGGGTATCCAGAACGGTTGGAATATCTTCAATTTTCTCTAACTTATCTTCAGGAGATGCATCGAAATCTTCGACATAAAGTAAATTAGGAAAATCTCTCTCCCTGACAGTCTCTTTATTCATCAGACTATCATCTCATTACCAGGTTGCTCTTGATCAATAAGATCAATTTCTCCTCGGTCGACCAGATCTTTTGCAATAAGTAGAATTTCATTTTGAGCTGCATCGACGTCCTTCACGCGCACCGGACCCAGATCTCCGATCTCGTCCATAAGAATGCGCCCGGCACGTTCCGACATAGAGGCGAAAAAGGCCTGCCTAAGTTTGTCGCTTGCTCCTTTAAGTGCCAATGGCAGACTCTCACGAGGAATCTGGTTCAATAGAGTTATCAGGCCTTCAGCAGAAAGATTAACGAGTTCTTCGAATGTAAACATAAGACTCTTAATCTGCTCCGCATCATCCTGACTACGCTCTTCCAAGGCAGTCATAAATCGACCTTCCAAGTGCCGGTCGAAATTGTTGAATATGTCAGCCAGTACTTCATGACTATTTCGGTTTATGCCCCGAGGAAGGTTGGAGACGAATTCTGATCTCAGTGTCTTTTCAACACTTTGAAGGACATTTTTCTGTATGGTTTCAGTCTTCAGCATTCGTAGCATAATATCTAACGAAAACTCTTCCGGGAAAAGCGCCAGAACTTTTGCAGCATGAGAAGGTTTAATTCTACTCAGGATAACCGCTACTGTTTGCGGATATTCATTCCTCAAGTAATTTGCCAGAACAGTTTCCGAGACGTTTCCCAGTTTATCCCACATCGTACGTCCGGCAGGACCGCGGATTTCTTCCATGATTGCCGCAGCACGATTAGCAGGCAGCGCGTTCTTCAGTAGTTTTTCCGTACTCTCCAAGTCGCCGATCACGCCCTCAGCAGATCCCAGTCCTTGGCTGAATTCGTGGCATACCTTTTCAACAATATTGGAAGAAACAATTCCAAGTTGAGCCATAGAAGAGGAGATTTCCCTGATCTCTTCTTCATGCATCTGCTCAAACAGACGGGAGCAATTTTCCTCTCCAAGCGCCATCATCAAAATGGCTGCTTTCTGAACGCCTGAAATATTTTTTTCCATATCCATTATCTCGCTGCTCCTTCCTGAGAAGGCATCAACCATCCCCTGACCAAGGCAATACTTTCAGAGGGATGGGTTTCCACAAGATCTACAACCTTTTGTACGGAAGAAGCTCTGATCCGACCCTGTACACCATTAACAGAGACAGTCTCTTCCTCCGAAGACTGAGCATTGACATACGGCGCCTCAAGCAGAGGTGTTTTCTGTCTGTCAGCCTGATTGTCCGACAAGTAACCAGACGATGGCGTAGCGAGGCTAGCCGCCTGATCGCCTGAGCTTGAAGCTGGGAAGCTAAGCAGGCCAGGAACACTCCGATCTCCCGGTGGCTTCAGAAGTGGTCTCACAACAAAAAACAGAACCATTCCCAGACAGGTTACGAACAGACCAAATCTTACGGCTTCCATCTGGTTCGAGTGAGTGAGGAATTTGCCCCAACCGGAAGCTGTCGGTCGCATCTCTGTATCTATGTCACTAAATTTCATGGACATGACTGTCACTACGTCACCACGACCTTGATCGAAACCAACAGCACTTTTTGTCAGTGCCGTCAGTCGGTTAAGTTCTTCCTGAGTCCGTGGCTGCCAGGAAAAATGACCTTTTCCATCTGGCTGGCTGACGCCATCGACCATTACAGCCATACTGATACGGGCAATGCGCGGCTGGTCCTGAATCAGGGTGCGAACTGTCTTCCCGATTTCATAGTTGTTTGTCTGCTCCTGCCGGTTGCTCTGACTTCCATTTTGCTGCTGGCCGGCGTTCGCATTCGGAAGGTTATTTGATACCGTTGTATTTGTAGTACCTTGGGTATTGATGTTTTTTTCTGTTTTAGTCTGTTGCGAGCGAAGAACCTGCTGGTCCGGATCATAGTTTTCCTGAGTCTCACGAATCTGATCATTATTCATCGTCACATTCGCCTCAACGCGTATGTGTCCCGGACCTAATGACGAACCCAGTAGATCCTCAACTTCACGAGCAATACGCTGTTCAATCAACTGGCGCTGCTCTTCGGGAGATTGACCTCCGTTGGCTGCACCTTGCCCCTGTTTCAGAAGGACGTGTCCACGATTATCGATTAGAGAGATGTTGTGTGCATCAAGCCCGGGAACCGCAGCAGAAACGAGGTTCACAACTGCAGAGATACTCTCTTCATCAAGGCGGCGTCCTCCATCCATCGAGAGAAGCACACTTGCCTGAGCGTTCTGCTCATCGGTTGAAAAAAGTTCCCTGTGACGCAGGACAAGGTGAACCCGTGCATTTCGCACGCCATGGATCAGGCGAATTGAACGTTCGAGTTCGCCTTCAAGAGCCCGCGTTTCGTTAATCGTCTGCTCGAACTGCGTCGCTGTAAAGCTGTTCCCCTTATCGAAGATTTCATAACCAACGGAGCCGCCTGAAGGCAGTCCGGTTTTGGCCAGAAGCAACCGGGCACGGGCAACGTCGTCCTCAGGCACCATGATGGTACTACCCTGATCTTGGAGACGATACTTGATGTGGGCTTTTGACAGCTGGTCTACAATTTCTCCAGCTTCGTGAGCCTCCAGGTCGCGATACAGCAATCCGTTGGTTGCGTTGACGCCATGCAGAACAAGAACTCCGAGCAGGATCAGCATGGCAGCTCCGACGCTGCCCAGCGCAGCCAGGCGCGGAAGCCCCAGTTGCTTGAGGTTTGTTAGCAGCGCTTTCACCGTTTGCTCTCTTCCTGTCTGTTCAATGAGCTGTCGTCATTACGACTTGCCTCAGCAAAGCCTCCCTGCCCTGGCCACATGCTTACTTACCCCTAAAAACCGTACTGTCGATAATCCTCATTGTCGGACAGAAAGGTTAACGCGCGGCTAACAACACCATTATCGCGGCTCGGAATCAGGTGCCTGAAAAGCCCGTCAGATTGCTCATATCAATCGTTGCATTGCCCATGTCGACGTTCACACCAGACGCACTCTTAGAGACACCAGTGACCAGTCCTGTTACCGTTGTCGGAAGAGCGACACTGGTGCCGTCAGTGGAACTTCCTTCCACCGCGACAGTATAGGCGCCATCGGTCAGCTGAGTTCCGCTGTTATTCGTGCCATCCCACTGCCAGGTATTTGTCCCTGCCGATGCATTTACTGTTTCGGATTTTACGACATTGCCGCTGCTGTCAGTGACAGCGATTGCGACGTCTCCAGCCTGCGGCGCGGTGAAGGACATGGAGGCCGAGCCGCTCTGCAGCGGCAGGCTGGAACTGCTGGCGGTTGTTGTCTTGCCGATTAAGCTGACTGCCGAAGCCATCTGATTATCCTGTGTCGCAGAAATCAGGTTGGTCAGGTTGCTGTTGGTTTCCACCTGCTGTTGAACACCGGCAAACTGAGCCAGTTCGGCGGTAAAGGAGTCGGTACTTGTCGGATTGCTGGGATCCTGATGCTGCAACTGTGTCGTGAGCAGAGTGAGGAACTGGTTGAAGTTTCCGCCCAGAGACGACAGGGATGTACTGGAACTGCTTGAAGACGTCGATGTGCTGGAGGAAGCAGATGCCGCGTTCGTAGCCGCATTGCTTTTAGCCGCAGTAATTGCCTGGCTCAGAAGAGACGTGCCCGACGTTGTGCCAACGGAAGAGACCATGGTTCCAATCCTATATTAGACGGTAAGATCAACGACGCCGCGCAGGACGCGACGTTCATCTGTAGTGCGGGCGCTGACTGACGAAGCATTCCGCGACGAGCCTGACTGCTGGCTATTGCCATCCTGCCGGTCGCCGCCTGACGACATGTCAGGAAACGATGGTGTTGAAAGACTGATCTGGATATCAGCCGAAACGGCGCTCTGCAGATCAGTCACGGAAGTCGAATTCTGGGCCAAGGTCGCAAGCAGGGATGCACGATCATCTTTAAGGGACTGATAGACTTCGGGATTATCGGTGTTGATATGGATCCGGTGTTCCTTTGTTGCGGTTTCACCGATTTCCACATGCACCTTTTCATGGTTCCCGATATTCATTTCGATATAGGTCGTTGACGTGCCATCAGTAGTTTTCTGATAGAGCAGAGGCTGTTGCTCATCGTGACGAGAAACATGCTCTTCATCATTTGCCGCTTCCGCTACATTCTCCGCATGAGTGGCAGATCGTGTATCTTTCGCTGAGTCAGCAGGACTATTCTCGTCAGGGACAGTCTCCGTATGCGCCGATAGAGTTTTCTCTGCCGCGATCAATGGCTCCGGTGTGTCTGTGGCAGCTGTAATTGCATGATTTTCCGAGCCTGCTTCAGGCGACTTGTCATCCTGAACAGATGTCGGCTCTGCACTGGCAACCGAAGAACTGAGAGGGCTGTCAACGGACGGTTCGCTGGATGATATGCCCTCAGAGGACGCTACCTGCAGATGTTCCTGGGGAGCAGAAGTCTCCTGCCGGGTAGAAGCGACATTAGACTTTCTCTGATCAGAAGCGTTTGAAGACGCCTCGGAGAAATCGGACGTATTCGCTGACAGCGTGGCTTCCTTTGTTACCGTCCGGGTTTCACCTGCCTGCGATTTTCCTGTGGTCTCCGCTCCCTTTTGTTGCAGTCCCGGCTGGGAGATTGTCTTCGAACTGGTTTCGTTTGTCTGCCCTGCGCTTGAAGCGGGGGCGCTCTTTTGAGCCACCGCCGATGATGTAGTCTTGGCGCTGACAGGCTGTTTTTCTGACACATTACGGAACTTGGGTGTAGAATCTGTAGATTCCTGTGCAACAGGCTTTGCAGACTGGACTGCTGACTGTGCTTTGGACGACGGGTTCGCAGAATCGCTATGGGATGCCGAAATTTTCGCCGTAGACGAACTGCTCGCTGTTGTCTTCTGGGCAACTTCAGCATGAGCACGCGCCTGCTCATGCTCATAGCTTTTCAAAAGATCCTGGAAGCGCTCATTCGACGCCAGTTGCGTCTGGGGTGAGATTTCACCGCGAGCCAGCCCAGCCGTTGATACAGCTGCGGATGTCGTGACATGTGACAAGAAATGCGCCTCCGGCCCCGCAGAGAATGGGAAATCCGAGCTTTTCTTGGCACAAAAATTGTAAAGAAAGCGTTTAGCTACTCAGCCAGATCAGGACACAGAAAAAGCTGACAAAAGGTTTTTCTATGTCCTGATGAACTTAGTTATCCGGCCGCATAACGGTCGTGGCAACCGTCTGGATGGTCTCAGGGATGGATCGCATCATAGGCCGGAGAGCCTGCGAACGGTCCCCGCGGGATTGTCGGGGCGCTCGGGCAGACGGGAGGATTCCCTTCCAGAGCCAGAGCCTGCACCGTATGCGTCGTGGTCGAAACCAGTCCTCTGACGGCCAATTTCTGGTTCAGCCGGACGACTGCCAGAAACTCGTCTGGAAGAATGACGGTCGTGCCATCGCGCAGCTTTACACCCGTGGGTGTAATACCGGAGACGATCCCCTGCACTACGGGAAGTGGTGACATATCATAGGTGCAGGGTGCAGCTTCGGCTGCGGAGACGGACAGCGCCAGGACCAGGCTGGCGAAAGCGAGCTTTTTCAATGTCGGAAATGCCTCATGCCGGTGAATACCATGGCGATCCCGGCAGCATCTGCCGCGTCGATCACCTCCTGATCGCGAATGGAACCGCCCGGCTGAATCACAGCCACGGCTCCTGCTGCGATGACGCTCTCGAGACCGTCGGCAAAGGGGAAGAACGCATCCGAAGCGGCAACCGAACCAACCGTTAGCGGTTCGTGCTCACCGGCTTCCTTCGCAGCGTCTTCGCTTTTACGTGCCGCGATCCGTGCACTGTCCACACGCGACATCTGTCCGGCGCCAATGCCGACGGTGGCACCGTTGCGAACGTAGATGACAGCGTTGGATTTCACGTGTTTTGCAACACGGAAGGCGAACAGCAGGTCCTTCATCTCTTTGGCCGTTGGCGCGCGTTTGGTCACGACCTTGAGATCAGCTTCCGTCACACGACCTGCATCGCGGCTCTGCGCCAGAAAACCGCCCGCAACGGAGCGGAATGCCAGCCCCTCGGCTGTCGGGTCCGGCATGCCTTCCGTCAGCAGAAGACGCAGGTTCTTCTTGCGGGACAGGAGTTCGATCGCGTCCGGATCGGCGTCAGGAGCAACGATCACTTCGGTAAAGATCTTGCTGATTCTCTGCGCCGTTGCGCCATTCAGCGTGCGGTTGAGCGCCACGATGCCACCGAAAGCCGAGACCGGATCGCAGCGCAGGGCCGCAATCCAGGCCTGCTCCAGCGTCGCAGCCGACGCTACGCCACATGGATTGGCATGCTTAACGATCACGACCGTTGGGTCATCGAACTCGGCAACCGCTTCGAACGCTGCATCCGTGTCATTGATGTTGTTGTAGCTCAGCGCCTTGCCCTGAAGCTGGCGGGCTGTCGCCACACCCGGGCGTTGGCTTCCGTCGCGATAGAAAGCCGCCTTCTGATGCGGGTTTTCACCATAGCGCAGCAGATCATCGCGGGTGCCGCTCAGGGTCAGGACGGGCGGAAGGATCTCACCGGCCTGTTTGGCGAACCAGCGTGAAATCATGCTGTCGTAAGCGGCGGTATGAGCATAGGCGCAGGCCGCATAATTGCGACGCTCGGCCAGACCCGTTCCCCCCTGCTCCAGCGATGCAATGACGGCCGCATACTGCTGGGGGTCTGTCAGGATTGCCACATGATCGAAATTCTTGGCCGCGGCGCGGATCATGGCCGGACCACCGATATCGATGTTCTCGATGCAATCCTCGTCGCCAGCGCCCGATGCCACTGTTGCGGCAAACGGGTAGAGGTTCACACAGACCAGATCAATCGGCGCAATATCATGCTCGGCCATCTGCGCGACATGGGCGGGAAGATCGCGACGCCCCAAGATGCCGCCATGGACCTGCGGGACGAGGGTCTTGACCCGGCCATCCAGAATTTCCGGGAAACCGGTATGTTCGGAGACATCCTTGACTGTCAGACCCGCTTCACGAAGGGCTTTGGCGGACCCTCCCGTCGAAAGCAGTTCCGCACCGTGGGCGGCAAGCGCACGCCCCAGTTCGATCAGTCCCGTCTTGTCAGAAACGGAGAGAAGGGCGCGACGGACGGGGAGTCGGGTCTCAGTCATGATGAGAATGAAATATCCTTCAAAACATGTCCGCGCAACCGCGAGTGATGCGCAGAAGGAGGAACATGACCCGGAAGGGGGCCATTTCCGGAAAATCCTGCCCAGCCCAGCAGGCAGAGGATGGGCACAAGAAGCATGATTTCCCCGATCCCGCCAGTCCGGACATAGGGCCAGAGCGAGAGTCGCGAGCGACTGAGGGGGGCCAGCAACTGGCAGCCGCCTGTCGGGAGGTCCACGGCAATATGAGTCGCGGCGCCCAGCAGGAGCGCGCCCCAGGGGCCATGCAGGCTTTCAGGCCCCATCAGGCCATTGATGATGGCGGCAGCCACCAGCAGCATCACCCCGGAATGGGTCAGGCCGCGATGGCCAAAGGCCTTTGCCAGAAAACGGGAGAGAAATTTGAGCCGGCTGCCGAGCATGGAACGCTCGGTATCGAGATCTGGCAGAAGGCTGCCCAGCAAGCCCGTACAGATAGAAAAAGGTTCAGGCGACAGTACATGCCAGCGCATGGCGCATAACACGGCAAAGCCGCCGATCAGCAGATGGGAACGTCCAGTCACGCGCCCTTATGATCCGGTTCAGCACGTCCCGCAAACCATTTGTTCACAAAACGTTCACGGATGCCGCAACATAATGCGGACATCCGTGCGATGCTTTGCCGGATCAGGCCACAGGCCGCGCGTTCAGACCTGCAACAGGGCCGCCACCGTTGCGCGCTGGCGGATCTTGTCCGCATCGAATGCACCGGCCGTCACCCAGGAACCGCCGACACAGGCCACGGACGGAAGCGCCAGCCAGTCCGGGGCGCTCTCTTCCGTAATGCCACCTGTGGGGCAGAAGCGGACATTGCTGCCGAACACGCTGGCGAGACTCTTGAGCGCGGGAATGCCGCCATTCGTCACGGCCGGGAAGAACTTGAAGCGCGAGAGGCCCAGATCAAGACCGCGCATGATGTCACCCGCATTGGCAACGCCCGGCAGGAACGGAACATCATGCTCGACGGAGGCCTTTGCCAGCGCCTCGGTCAGGCCCGGACTGACGATGAAGCGGGCGCCGGCCTTCACGGCGCGGTCCATATCGGACGGGTTCAGCACCGTCCCGGCACCAACGAGCGCACCGGAGACCTTCGACATTTCCTGAATGGCTTCAAGGGCGCAGGGTGTGCGCAGTGTGACTTCCAGCGTGGACAGCCCACCGGCGACCAGTGCCTCGGCCATCGGACGGGCCTGCGCCACGTCGTGGACCACCAGAACCGGCATGACCGGGCAGCGGCCCATGACGGCATCGAGTTTGGCAGTGTCGATCATCAGAAATCTTCCTTAGTGAATGTCATCGCCGACGGCTTCGATCACGCGATCCATCTGTGCCAGCATCGCGGACCCACCAGCCTCGGCCGGATCATGCACCGAACGCATCAGCGCGAACAGCTCCCGCCCCGTTCCCAGAGCCGGGAGCGGCGGTTGAACCGGCTTGCGGCTGTTCCACTCGGCGGCATCCACCAGAGCCTCGATCTGTCCCGTGACGGCGCAGACACGGATCATGTCGCCGTCCCGCACGCGGGCGATCGGACCGCCAACCTGCGATTCGGGGCCAACATGAATGGCGGCCGGCACCTTGCCGCTCGCACCGGACATGCGTCCATCCGTGAGCAGAGCCACCTTGAAGCCGCGATCCTGAAGGACACCCAGCGTCGGGGTCAGCTTGTGAAGCTCCGGCATGCCATTGGCTTCCGGCCCCTGGAACCGGACGACCACGACAACATCACGCTCAAGCTCACCGTTCTGATAGGCCGTGATGACATCATGCTGATCCTGGAAAACCCGTGCGGGCGCTTCCACCGTCAGATGCTCGGCCGCAATGGCGCTGCTCTTGTAGATCGCGCGGCCCAGATTGCCCGTCATCAGGCGCATGCCACCATCCGGACGGAAAGGCGTAGCAACATCGCGTAGAATGTCCGTATCGCTGGACGGCTTCGCATGGCTGTAGACGAGTTCGTCGCCTTCGAGCGAGGCACGGCGGGCATAATCGGAGAAACCGCCACGTGAGACCGTCAGGATGTCCTTGTGCAGCATACCGGCGCGCGTCAGTTCTGCGATCACGGTCGGCATGCCACCCACGCGGTTGAACGCATTCACGTCCTCGGAACCGCTCGGATAAACACGCGTGATCAGCGGCACTGCAGATGACAGGCGGCTGATGTCTTCCCAGTCGATCAGGATACCGGCGGCACGGGCGATGGCCGGAAGATGGATCGAATGATTGGTTGAACCACCCGTCGCCAGCAATCCGACTGCCGCGTTCACGATGGCCTTTTCGTCCACGCAATGGGCGAGCGGACGAACATCTTCACCGTTCAGGCCGATTTCGGCCAGACGATGGATGCCCGAGCGCGTCATGGCCTGACGCAGCTTCGTGTTGGGGTTGATGAAGGCCGAGTCCGGCATCATCAGCCCCATGATCTCAACCATCATCTGGTTCGTATTGGCCGTGCCATAGAACGTACAGGTGCCCGGGCTGTGATAGGAGGCGTTTTCCGCTTTCATCAGTTCATCCTGCCCGACCTTGCCCTGCACATAGAGCTGGCGGATGCGCTGCTTTTCCTTGTTTGGAAGACCGGACGGCATCGGGCCTGCCGGGATCAGCATGGCCGGAAGATGACCGAAGCGCAGGGCGCCCATCAGAAGGCCCGGTACGATCTTGTCACAGATGCCCAGCAGCGCCACGCCTTCGAACATGCCGTGGCTCAGCCCGACCGCCGTGGACATGGCGATCACATCACGGGAGAACAGGGAGAGCTCCATGCCCTCCTGCCCCTGGGTCACACCGTCACACATGGCTGGCGCGCCGCCCGCGACCTGAGCCGTCGCACCGACTTCACGGGCAAACAGCTTGATCTGCTCAGGGTAGCGACCATAAGGCTGATGCGCCGAGAGCATGTCGTTATAGGTCGTGATGACGCCGATATTGGTCCCGGTGGGACGCATCAGGTCCGGCTTGTCGGGGCTGGAAGCCGCGATGGCATGCGCCAGATTGCCGCAGGCCAGCTTGGGCCGGAGCACACCCTTGGCGCGGTTGCGCTCCATCAGGGCGAGATACCGGCGACGGGAGACTTTCGAACGCTCGATGATACGGGCAGTCACGCTCTCGACGACGGAATTCAGAGACATCTGGAAATACTCTCTACTCGGCTGATGCCTGCAATGCGTTCAGGAAAGGCCGACTTTCCGGCGCAAGGCACGGTATCGTGATTGAGGCACCGTTCATACGGAATGCCCTTCCGCAGGGCAAGCCACCCGCCAAATGAAAACCCCGATATCACCATTTTTATTTCAAGGCATGACGCTGTTTGGTTTCTAAGTTCCAAAAATAACATTATCAGCGCAATAATACGAATTAGATGTGTTAATAGCCGTTTTCCGAAATCCCGCTCCTTTCCTGCACAGGGCGCAGCACAGGCTTGAATGCGTGCCGCAAAAGAAGCCAGACAGTCGGACAGTCACTAAATGATCGGTAATTTGCCCGATCCGTCCCTATGAAATATCCATACGAGTCAGAACCGAATATTCACGGAGTCAATATCATGAAATTCATTCCCGCCATGGCTGCGATTTCAGCCCTTCTCTGCGCAACACCTCTGGCCGGTGCCGCTTCACTTCACTCACATTGGGAGCAGTTCAAGGCACACCGGGCTTTTCACCATCTTTCTGCTGATGGACAGCGCGCTTTCCAGGACATCATGAGCGCCCGCGACATCCTTCAGTCGGGGGGCAAGCCCGAAGCCGCCATCCCGGCGCTTTATGACGCCCAGAAGCGTCTTGCTGCTGCCGAAAAGGCCGACAAGAAGTTTCAGGCGGCCGAGAGCGATCTGCACCCTGCCCCGCAGCATCCCGTTGCGGCAAACCATCAGCCTGTCACGGGTCAGACCGACTGGCTTCCGGTTGGCGGTGAGTTCATCGTGAATGAAACCCTCGCACCCGAAAAGAAGACGGCTGTTGCCTCGGCCAATGCTCAGCTGAAATCCGGCAATACAGATCAGGCCGCCGAGACGATGAAGGTCGTTGGTGAAGATACGGACTTCATCCTGGCGCTCGCTCCCATCACGCCGGTTCAGGGTGCGGTCTATCGTGCGACCGTATTCACGGAAGGCCATCACCCGCAGGAAGCTGTTGATGCGCTGAACCAGGCTCTGGATTCGGTTATCTTCGTGTCCGAAAACGCCGTTGAATCACAGGCCCCGGCCACCGCGGCTCCGGCTCCGGCTCCGGCTCCGGCAGCTGCCACGAAGTAATCTTCAAAGGCCCTGCCCTCAGATAAAAAAAGCGCTGCAGGTCTGACCTGCAGCGCTTTTTTTGTACCTGTCTTTCAGGATATCTCAGCTCCAGGCGGAGCCCTGTGCCGGAAGCAGGATCGCATTTTCCATGGCAACCAGACCGCCACCGATCTTCGGCGGCCACACACCGCTGGCCACGGCCTGCGCCCGGATCTCCAGACGGGCATTCATGTCTGCATACGGCCAGATATGCGCCAGCCTGGGCGTTCCCTCGATCGAAATCATCCCGCAAAGCAGCGGGGACAGTTCCAGGCGTGCCGGAACCGCAGCGGCAAAAGCCTCTTCCACGTTCCCGACCTGTCCAAGCTTCAGATCGTAGCAGCGCCATTCATAGAGGCTGCCGTGCTCCCCGGCCGGAAGCAGCGGGGAAATGACGCGCCAGCTTGTCACCTCGACATTCTGCACAGGTTCTTCCGGAATAGCTGCAAGCACATCCGGACGCCCTTCCAGAAGGGCGTCATATGTGTCTGCCGTCCGGAAGAGGACAACCCGGTTCAGGACACCGATTTCACTCACCCAGACGGCGAGCCCGTCACGGCCAGTGAGGGCAGAAACCACCTGCGGCATCTGTCCGATGCGGACATCGAGAACGATGGTTTCTGCGTAACTCATGGGCTGTCTCCGGTTTATTTCCCTGCCTGCTGGGCAGCGACAAAGTTTTCCAGCCAGTGGATCGTATAATCCCCCTTCTGGAAAGACGGGTTCGCCAGAATCTTCTGATGCAGCGGGATGACCGTCTTCACACCGTCAACCACGCATTCGTCCAGGGCACGCTGCATGCGGGCAATAGCTTCGGCGCGGGTCGGGGCGTGAACGATCAGCTTGGCGATCATGCTGTCGTAATAAGGCGGGATGCGATAGCCAGCGTAAATGGCGCTGTCCATGCGGACACCCAGCCCACCCGGAGCATGGAACACCTTGATCGTGCCGGGGCTTGGCATGAAGGTTTCCGGATCTTCGGCGTTGATACGGCACTCGATCGCATGGCCGGACATCTTGACGTCAGCCTGCGTGTAACCGAGCGGCTCACCAGATGCGATGCGGATCTGCTCGCGCACGAGATCCACATTGCAGACCATCTCCGTCACCGGATGCTCGACCTGAAGACGCGTGTTCATCTCGATGAAGCAAAACTGACCGTCCTGATACAGGAACTCGAGCGTCCCGGCATTGCGATAGCCCATACGCGAGAGGGCCTCGGTCGCAGTGCGGCCGATTTCCTCACGCTCGGCATCCGTCAGGGCCGGCGAACCGGCTTCTTCCAGAAGCTTCTGGTGACGGCGTTGCAGCGAGCAGTCACGCTCACCGAAATGCACAACATTACCATGCGCATCGCCAAGGATCTGAAGCTCGATGTGACGCGGGCGGTTGAGATACTTCTCGAGATAGACCTCGTCATTGCCGAAGGCCGCACGGGCTTCGGCACGGGCCACCGACCAGGCTTCCTCGATGTCGTCCGGTGTCATTGCGACCTTCATGCCGCGTCCACCGCCACCGGCGGCAGCCTTGATCAGGACCGGATAACCGACCTTCTCGGCCACTTCGCAGGCGGCCTGCAGATCCGGCAGGGCGCCGTCAGAGCCCGGAACCAGCGGTACACCGAGCGCGCGCATGGTCGTCTTGGCCGTGATCTTGTCGCCCATCGTGCGGATGTGCTCGGCCGTCGGACCGATGAACGCGAGGCCGTGTTCTTCCACGGTCTCGGCGAATTCGGCGTTTTCCGACAGGAAGCCATAGCCCGGATGAATGGCATCCGCGCCCGTGATCGTTGCAGCCGAGAGAATGGCAGCCACGTTCAGATAGGAGTCGCGGGCGCTCGGCGGACCGATGCAGACGGCTTCATCGGCAAGACGCACATGCATTGCATCGGCGTCGGCCGTCGAATGCACGGCAACGGTTTTGATGCCCATCTCGCGGCAGGCGCGCTGGATACGCAGCGCGATCTCGCCCCGGTTGGCAATGAGGACCTTGGAAATCATTACTCGATGATCGCCAGGGCTTCGCCGAACTCGACCGGCTGACCGGACTCGACCAGGAACTTCGTCAGCGTACCGGCGCGGGGCGCCTTGATCTGGTTGAAGGTCTTCATGGCTTCGATCAGCATGATCGTCTGACCGGCAGCAACCGGCTGGCCTTCAACGGCGAATGGCGGGGATGCCGGATCTGGCGTGAGATACGCCACGCCGACCATCGGGCTCGGAACCATGCCCGGATGCTTGGCCGGATCTGCCGGAGCGGCGACGGCCACTGCAGCGGCCGGGGCAGCAGCAGGTGCCGCAGGCGCGGCGGCCGGAGCAGCAGCCTGGACCACACTGACATTGCGGGCCACGCGGATCCGGCTGTCAGCTTCGGAAATCTCGATTTCGGTCAGGCCGGTTTCGGTCAGAATATCGGCCAATGCCCGAATGGCATCCTTGTCCACGAGCATACGGCTCATCCTTCGTCTTCGATCATGTCGGTTATTGCCTGAAGCGCGTGCGCGTATCCCCTGACGCCGAGGCCACAGATCACGCCGATGGCGGCCTGCGAGACGTAGGTGTGATGACGGAACGGCTCCCTGCGATGGATATTGGAAATATGAACCTCAACCACGGGCAGCTCGACCGCCAGAAGCGCATCGAGCAGGGCAATCGAGGTATGTCCGTAAGCGGCAGGATTGATCACGATTCCGTCTGCACGGCCGCGACATTCCTGCACCCAGGACACAAGTTCACCCTCTCCGTTCGTCTGGCGGAAATCAATGGCGACATCAAGCCGTTCGGCAGCCTGAATACACACCTGCTCAACATCGTCGAGCGTGGCGTGACCATAGATTCCGGGCTGGCGAAGACCCAGCATATTGAGATTCGGACCGTTAAGAACGGTGATCAGAGGGCGTTTCATCTGGCCGCGCGATAGCACTTTCGGAGCTATCATGAAAGCGTCATTGCCCTATTGCTGCCGTCTTCAGGGCGTCCAAAAGGGGACAGGGCCGCATTTTTGTGCTATCCGGCAGGAACTGAGCCCGTTTCGTTCACTGGAGAAGAACCTGACATAGTGCGCTTTGACCTGTCTGCCCTTCGCAAACCCTTCCGTTTCCTACCGCTGCGCAGCATGACGTTCGCCGTCGCTCTCGCCGGGCTTGCGGGTCATCACACCGCTCTTGCGAGTGACGATTCCGCCACTGATGGAACGCCAAAGACAAGCTGGGCAGAGTCAGTCCGGACTGCACTGGCAAACCGTGCGCATCAGGCGGTTCATGCCTGGTCCCAGCATGGGGTGGCCAGCTGGTACGGCCGACACTTTCATGGACAACGCACGGCTAGCGGGACGGTTTTCAACACCAATGATCTGACAGCGGCGCACCCTTCCCTGCCGATCGGCACGAAGCTTCTCGTGACATCGCAGGATACGGGACGCTCGGTCGTGGTGACAGTCAATGACCGTGGTCCGTTCAACAGCCGCATCATCGACCTGTCCCATGCTGCCGCTGCGAAGATCGGAATGCTTGGCGCGGGCACGGCGCATGTCACGATCGCGAAAATGACCGAGATGGCGCCGTCCATGCAGCCCACCACCGAGCCGGAAGTGGCGGAAGCCGATCCTTCGGACACCAGCGCACAGGCGATCCAGGCCGCGGGAAGCACGGGCTCCCAGCGTACCCCGCACCATCACCGCTGATAACCGGTAAGGCCTGAAGCTTTTCAGGCCGCTCCGGGCTGTGGGGGCACAGCCTGACTTTGCCCTGCCCGCGCCTCGAGGCTGGCATTCAGTTCTGCCCCGAACAGCACGACATAAGCACTCACGAAAAACCACATCATGATGGCGGCCACCGCACCGAGAGGTCCGTAGGTTGCGCCATAGCTCGCGAAATGCGCGACATACCATGAAAAGCCGAGTGAGGTTGCGACCCACAGGATCGTCGCCAGTGCGGAACCGGGGAAAATCCAGCGCCATTTCGTATGCACACGACAGGGTGCGAAACGATAAAGCAGTGTTACGGCAATGAAGACGAACAGCAGCATCAGAATCGGTGCGAGCGTATGCACGACCATGGGCGCGCCATAGGACAGCAGCAGATCGACCGGAAACGGCGGATCGCTTAGAAAGCTGACATGACGTGGCAGATAATCCACCAGGGCCGGTGCCGCCACCATCAGGGCAAGGGTCAGAGCCGCCCCCAGAATGGCCATCAGCGTGGTTGAGAGCGCAATTGCCTGAAACTTCAGGAAACTGCGGGTTTCCTGCGCATTATAGGCCATATTGAGTGCCGACAGGACGGACTTCGTACTCGCGGAAGCCGACCACAGAGCCACCGACAGCGAAAAGATCAGCCCGATCGTCAGCGAGGAATGGGGCTGGGAAATCAGCTCATGGATGCGGTCCCCGATCAATTCATAGGCCGAGGGGGGCAGAAGATGGCGGAGCACTTCGAGCTGCGGTTCGACTGTCTGAAGATCAAAGGCCAGACCGTACAGGGAGATCAGGCTGGAAATGGCGGGAAAGAGCGAGAGCGTGGCATAGAACGCGCATCCTGCTGCAGACAGGGATGTCTGGCTGGACCCCACCTCGGCAAACAGGTGCTTGGCGACAACCCGCCAGGCCGCATGATGCAACCGGTCCGGAGCCGCTGCAACCGTCGGATCATTCGGTTGCGTCGCAGCGCCGGGCTTCGCAGGCTCCGAAGATCCGGCTTGATCCGGCACGGCATGGGAACCGGAAATGGTCGCAGACTCGGATGTTAAACTCACGCAGGGTGTCCTCGGCAGTTTCCTGTTGGGGGCAGCGGTCGGCCTCGTTTCCTTCCGATCCTAATGGCTGGTGAAGACCATTCCGGATCAGAACGATACGAGCCAGTACCTACGCGAAAGAGGCCTTCCGCGTTCCGAATTCGCCCTGATTCAGCCCTTCAATATTGGCAAAAGCGTCACAATGCAAAATTATCGGTTGCATGACGCGGGGTTTGGTCCCATATGCCCCCCTCACGCAGCAACGCACGTGCCACTGGCCCACTCGAGGTTACGCAACGACGTCAAGCGTTCTGGCCTTCAGGAATCCACCCGTTACGGATTCCCGCTATTCGCCGGTCCGTTCGACCGTTTCGCAACACACTCGCAGGGCGACATCGTTCCCTGACGAGTCCGGTTCTGGGAATTGAGTGTCATGACTCCCAAAATCACCCGTTTCCTTGCCGAGCAGCAGCCGGCAACCCCCTGTCTCGTCGTCGATCTCGACGTCGTGGAGACGCATTACCGTGCCCTGCACGATGCGCTTCCGGAAGCGAAAATCTATTACGCCATCAAGGCCAACCCGGCCCCGGCCATTCTCGACCGGCTTGTCGGTCTGGGCTCTTCGTTTGATGCCGCATCCCTTGCGGAAATCCGGATGTGCGTCGACGCAGGCGCAACGCCGGACCGGATCTCCTACGGCAATACGCTGAAGAAGGCCGAATGGATCCGCGAAGCGCATGCACTGGGCATCGACCTCTTCGTGTTCGACAGCATCGAAGAGCTGGAAAAGCTCGGCAAACACGCTCCGGGCGCACGCGTTTTCTGCCGTCTGGCCGTCGAAAACGAAGGCGCGGACTGGCCCCTTTCGCGTAAGTTCGGCACCACGCTGAACCATGCCCGCAACCTGATGCTGCACGCCCGCGATCTTGGACTGAAGCCTTATGGCCTGTCGTTCCATGTCGGCAGCCAGCAGACGGGTGTTGCCGCCTATGATCATGCGATCGCCAAGGCAGCTGGTCTGTATCATGACCTGCGTGCGCAGGGCGTGGACCTCCAGATGCTGAATCTGGGTGGCGGCTTCCCAACGCATTACCGCGAAAACGTGCCCTCCGTTCAGGACTTCGCCGACACGATCCATGCGTCCCTGAAAAAGCATTTCCCGGATGGCGCGCCCGAAATCCTGCTGGAGCCGGGCCGTTATATGGTCGGACAGTCCGGCGTGGTGTCGAGCGAGGTTATTCTCGTCAGCCGTCGCGGTGGCGCTGCGGGTGATCCGCGCTGGGTCTATCTCGATATCGGGCGCTTCGGTGGCCTGGCCGAGACCGAAGGCGAAGCCATCCGCTACACCTTCCGCACGTCCCGTGACTCCGAGGGTGCTGTGCGCTCCCCCTGCGTCGTGGCTGGTCCGAGCTGTGACGGTGTGGACATCATGTATGAGAAGAACCGTATTCCGCTGCCGGATTCTCTTGAATGTGGGGACCGTATCGAGATCCTGGCCACAGGCGCCTATGTCTCGACCTACTGCTCCGTCGGCTTCAATGGCTTCCCGCCCCTGAACGAGCATTACATCTGATAATTGCCGCTCCGGACCTTTCAGGGTCCGGAGGCACTTTCCACCTCCGCGTCACTGGACGCGGGCGGACGGCCTTCCGATATGAAGCGGACAGACATTCCTGTCTGCCATTCCCGTTAGAAGGTTTTTTTCATGAAGCTTAGTGCACGCAACCAGCTCAAGGGCCGGATCACGAACATACTCAAGGGTGCAACGACATCTCACATCACCATCGACGTCAACGGCACGGTCATTACCAGCGCCATCACCAATGAAGCCGTGGCCGATCTGGGACTTGAGGTCGGCAAGGAGGCCTATGCCGTGATCAAGGCCTCCAGCGTCATGGTTGGCGTGGACTGACCTTTCACTAAAAGCGCCTTTCCGGGAGACGTTATCCCTGGAACGGCGCTTCCAGCCCGGACTGATACCCCAGGGCTGACAGAAGATCTTCGGCGGAGATTTCGAGATTCAGGCAGGCCAGCCAGCAGAATCCGACCACGCCGACAGCCAGCAGCAACAGACAGACCGTCATGTGTTCCAGCTCCTCAAGCCCTCTGGGGCGCGCAGCTGCGCGGACCCGGTTGGGGCGTGTGCCCAGCGACATCATCAGTGCACCATCCGGTTTGCGTCATGCAGCGGACCGCTATCCTGCGGCCACAGAACCCGCATCCGCGACGGACTGACCGATCGCCAGCGGCTGATCGACGACAATGCGCCGCCACCGGAAATCGTGGTCTCATCCTGAAGCAGTTTTTTCGGCAGCCAATGCCCCGCTCCGGCCAGACAGTCGGCCAGTAACGTCAGGGCCATTGCAAGGCACCCCTGCACGAAGCGATCCGGAAAGACTTCCGCCAGGAGCACGAAGACTTCCCGCTGGCCCTCGTTCTGGGCGGCGATGATCCCGCGCAGAAACCGTTCTTCCAGCGCCGTCAGGGACAGCATGCCCGGCGCATTCACGGCAAGGAGCGGCTCATCTGCCGCCTTCAGATGATAGGTCGCATCCGCAAAGACCCCTTCCGCAGCATCAAGGGCCGGGCGGAAGCAGGCGGGAAACAGGCCGTCGGTCGTCTTTGTCTCGGGGCAGCTTGGCAAGCGGTAATGGCTGATGAGGCAGCGAATGCTCCATAGCGCGAGCCGTTCACAGCAGCAGAGATCGGACAGGGAAAGCGACAGCCGTGTCATGGGGAAACTCCGAATCAGCAGAACCGGAGTTACCCTAATTGAGAATGATTTTCAGTTACAACTTAAAAACGCTCCGCAGGGCATAAAGATACGGCCCTGCGGAAACGCTCAGTCAGTGATGATGATGGCCGCAGCTTCCATGATCGTGGCCGTGGTCATGATCATGCGTTCCGCTCTCCGACGCACGCGGCGCGATCTGGCAGTGATGGCACGCTACCCATTCGGCATCTCCGTCCAGATAGTGCTCTTTCTTCCAGACAGGCACGCGATGCTTGATCTCGTCGATGATGTAGCGACAGGCCCGGAATGCGGCATCCCGATGCGGTGCCGAAACCCCGATCCAGACGGCAACTTCCCCGACCTTCAGGCTGCCGGTGCGGTGCATTGCCACGGCCTGGCTGATCTCGAAATGCTCCAGAGCCTCGGCCACAATCCGCTCGCCTTCAAGCTGGGCCAGCGCCTCATAGGATTCATATTCCAGACCATCCACCGGACGGCCTTCGTTCCTGTTGCGGACCCAGCCTTCAAACGTGCAGAACCCGCCAGCCTCGGCCAGATGCAGATCCTCACGCAGCGCGTTCAGATCCACGGGCGCGGACGCCATACGAAAGCGGCTCATCCGCCCGTCACCGGCGGAATGAACACGATATGGTCCCCGTCCTTCAATGCCTGTGTCCAGGGCGCGAAATCTCCGTTGATCGCCACGCGCAGCTTCGAAGCTTCGAACGGAAAGGCGTATTTTTCACGCAGTTCCTCGTAAAGCGGCCCCACGGTCGCGAAGGCGGTCTCGAGCGACTGCTCCCGCGTTCCAGCCAGCTCCCGCAGCTGTGCAAAATATTCCAGTGTCAGGCTAATCATCGGCCCTCCCGGCAGATCCTTCAGGCGCCGGGCCGCGTCCTCGCGTTCCTCCGGCGTATTGATGTTGTCGAGTGCACCACGGCTATGCGGCTCCAGCAGCTTTGTCGGGCTGTTGATCAGCAGTTTGCGCGGACAGATCCGGCCACCCGCAACCTGCTTTTCCAGTCGATCAAGCGCTTCCGGCTCCCAGATGGCGCAGAGCGGTTCGGGCAGGCCATCATGCTCGCTGCGATAGGACACGGCGACATGCTCCCCGTCCCGTGCGGCGATCAGGGTGTCGAGCGTGCCACGATCCAGCATCGGCAGATCACAGGCCAGAACCAGCCAGGCAACATCCGGATAAGCCCGCTGGGCCGACAGCAGCCCCGCCGCCGGTCCGTCAACGTCCACCGTATCGACGATCTGCGGAAAGCTGGACCGCAGTGGGTCGGACGCCTGGTCCGGCCTCACCGATACAAAACACCGGTTCACAACAGGCGTCAGAACCTCGAACGCTGCCTGAAGCTGTGGCTTGCCGTGATAGTCGAGCGCGGCCTTGTCCGTTCCCATGCGTTTGCTGGCACCACCCGCAAGGATCAGGCCATAAAGTGGTGTCATGATTCAATCCGCTGGAAGTCGCACTTGCCGCCGGCTTTGCCCATCAGCCGAACCTCACGGATGACCATGTCATGGGACATGGCCTTGCACATGTCGTAGATCGTGAGCGCGGCTACGGAGGCCCCGGTCAGCGCCTCCATTTCCACGCCCGTGCGCCCCTTGCACGAGACCCGGCAGTCGATCACCGCCTCATCGCCCTCGATCGTGATGTCCACCCGGCAGCCACTGAGCGACAGCGGATGACATAGCGGAATCAGCTGCGACGTCGATTTCACGCCCATCACGCCTGCAATCTGCGCCACGGTCAGCACCGCACCCTTGGCTGTCATGAACCCGGCATCCGACAGGGTCCGCGCCATCTCGGACGGGAAAACCAGACGCGCCTGGGCATGGGCGCTGCGTTCGGTCACATCCTTGCCGCTGATATCGACCATGCGCGGATCCTCGCCGCGCTCGTTGACATGGGTGAGCGTCTTCATCGTCTTCGATCTCCCGGTCTGGTCACCGAATTCTGGCCACCGATTCTAGCCGCCGATATAGTTCATCTCGATGCGGCGTCGTGCGGGCGCATCCGAAGAGGCGGCCCGTTCCTCACTATACCTGTCCGTCCGGCGGCGCCACACCCCGGCCAGAAGGTCGCGCAGGGCTGCATCATCCGCATCGCTGCGTAAAAGCGTGCGCAGATCCGTGCCTTCCGACGCGAACAGACAGGTATAAAGCTGCCCTTCCGACGACAGACGCGCACGCGAACAGTCCCCGCAGAACGGCGCCGTGACGGAAGAAATGAAGCCGACTTCTCCAGCCCCGTCGCAATAGCGGTACCGCTGGGCCACTTCCCCACGATAATGCGCATCCACGGGCTCAAGCGGCCAGCGGGCATCAATGCGCTCGCGCAGTTCATGCGACGGGACAACCTCCGCGCGCTCCCAGTGATTGCGCGTCCCGACATCCATGTATTCGATGAAGCGCAGCACGACACCGGTATGACGGAAGCGCTCAGCCAAAGCTTCAACGCCCGCATCGTTCAGGCCACGCTGAATGACGGTATTGAGCTTCACACCACCTGAAAATCCGGCCTGCGCGGCGCTGTCGATCGCATCCAGAACCGGCTCAAGCTGCGCCCGCCCACCGCTCATCCGCGCAAAGACGGCCGGATCGAGACTATCGAGGCTGACCGTCACGCGGTTCAGCCCGGCCTCTTTCAGATCCTGGACATGCCGTTCCAGCAGGACGCCATTGGTAGTCAGGGCAATGTCTTCCACGTCTTCAATGGATGCCAGACGCGCCACAAGCTCCGGCAGCTTCGGACGCAGCAGCGGCTCCCCCCCGGTCAGGCGCAGCTTGCGGACACCAAGCGAGACCGCCACACGCGCCACACGCTCGATCTCGTCGAAGCTCAGGCGCTCTTTTGGTTCCAGAAAGCGGAAATGCTCGTGATAGGTCGCTTCCGGCATGCAGTAGGGGCAGCGGAAATTGCAGCGGTCCATGACGGAAATCCGCAGATCATGCAGCGGACGACTGAAGCGATCGGTCAGAACAGGCGTCGGGTTACCAGCCATGAAACATCGCAGCTGTTCCGCGGGGGGCGATACCATCACCGCGCGGCAGTTCCACAAATCCGTCTGTAGACGCTAGGAAGCTGAAATCTCCGGAGGTCGGCATGGGGCACGGCGTTGCGAGCGCCTGTCCTGTAGCGTCATGGCGGACTTTGACCGGCAGAAAACGGGTGAGCGTCGGGATCAGATCAGCCTCTGCATCGAGCATGACCGTGTAAGGTTCAGGGCGGCACAGTCCCTGCCCAGCCAGCAGCATAGGCATGACATAACGCACGCCACAGGTCGTGGCAGACACCGGATTGCCCGGCAAGCCGAACACGCGCTGTCCTTCAGGGCCGACGCCGAACCAAAGCGGCTTGCCCGGACGCTGTGCCACCTTATGGAAGACGCGCTCCACCCCGATTTTCGAGAGCGCCTTGGGAACATGATCGAACGCCCCCATCGACACGCCGCCGCTCAGGATCAGGACGTCATGGCGCGAGAGCTGTTCGCGCAGGGCCACGATCGTCTCCGCGAGATCATCGGGAACAACGGAACGCTCGATACAGTTGAACCCGCGCGACAGCAGAGCCCCCGTCAGGGCGTATTCATTGGAGCGCCGGATCTCCCAGTCCCGCACGGGCGCGCTGACATCCACCAGTTCGTCCCCGGTCGCGATGATCCCGATGGACGGAATGCGGGACACCGTGACATGCGCGTGACCATTGCCCGCCAGAACCGCAAGCGCGGGGCCATCCAGACGGCATCCGGGGGTCAGAAGCTCCGTGCCCGCCGCACAGTCGGAACCCCGGCGGTGAATGAACTGCCCCTTGCGCGGCTCATACCCATCCTCAAAGCGCATCAGGCGTCCTTCCCGGACGAGACGCTCCACCGGAACAACCGTATCCGCTCCCTCCGGCAGGACGGCACCCGTCATGACTTCAAGACAGACATGCCCTTCCGGGAGTGGCTGTCCCGGTGCCCCGGCGCGCTGGATTCCGTGCGACACCAGCGTCGGGCCGGTGCCGTGACGGAAGGCAATGCCGTCCATCATCACGCGGTCATAGGGGGGCTGCGCGCGTTCGGCGCGGATGGTCTGCTGGAGGATGCGCCCGGCCGCCATCGTCAGATCAACCGTCTCGGTCCCGAAGCTGCCGGCATAATCCAGCACCAGCTCCATGGCCCGTGTAACGCTCAGGAGTTCACTCATTTCCGCTCCGGTCGCTGCCGTGTCTGTTCCGCTGGCTGAAATGCCGACGCTGCATACCCTGCCGATATAGACCTCACGGCCCCCGGATCAACAGTCTGCGGACGAAAGGGTATGTCATAATCGTCTTTGGCGTTACCCTTATGCCACCAAAGAGCATCAGGGACCCTCCATGACGGCCGCGGCACAGTTCTCTCCCCTTCCTCAATGGCCGGCATACGGCCTGACGGATGACCTGTTTCCCACACTGGAACGCTGGGCTGCCGAGGGGAAACGTGCGGCTTTGGCAACGCTAGTCAGCATCACGGGGTCCTCACCCCGCCCGCTCGGCAGCGAAATGGCGATCTGCGACGACGGAGAGGTTCAGGGCTATGTGTCTGGCGGCTGTGTGGAAGCAGCCGTACGCGCGGAGGCACTGGACTGCCTGAAAGACGGTCTGCCACGGATGCTGGACTATGGCGCGGGCAGTCCCGTTCTGGACATCCAGCTGACCTGTGGCGGCCGCATCGGGATTTTCGTGCGCGCCCTGCCTGATCTTGCAGCCCATGTCGCCACCCTCAAGGCGGCGCGGGAAAACCGCCGTCCCGTCACACTCCTGACCAATCTCGACACCGGGAGCATGCAGTTCTGCGCGGAAGCCCGTGCCACCGGTTCGGAAGGCAGGATATTCGCCCGCCAGTACCTCCCTCCCCTGCGACTGATCCTGTCCGGCGGGGATCCGATCACCCTTGCGATCCTGAGCCTCTCCGGCCTTATGGGACTCGAGACCGTCCTGCTGCGCCCCTACGGCCCGCCCGAGCCCCCGCCCGGCCTGTCACCCGCGCGCTATATCCGTGGCAGTCTGGAGGCCGCCCTTCCCACGCTTTCACTCGATCGATGGACGGCCGTCTATAGCCTGACGCATGACGCTCTTTCGGACCTGACGCTCACAGCCCATGCCCTGAAATCCGAAGCATTCTGCGTCAGCATTCTCGGAAGCCGGCGCAAGATTCCGGGCCGTCTCGAAGCGCTGAAAACAGCGGGGGTTCCGGAAGATGCATTCAACCGCCTGCACCTGCCCGCAGGACTGGAGATCGGCGCCCGCACTCCAATGGAAATCGCGCTTTCCATCCTCACCCAGATGATTGCGACACGTCCCCGATGATGCACCATTGCGCCCTTCTGCTCGCGGCCGGAGGCAGTACGCGCCTCGGTCGCCCCAAACAGCTTCTGAACATCAACGGGGTTCCTCTGGTTCGTCATATGGCGGAGCTTCTGCTGGCAACGCAGCCCACACGCCTTGTCGTGGTAACCGGCGGCGCGGAAACGGGCGTGTGTGAAGCGCTTGCGGGCCTCGACAGTGTCATGGTTCAGAACGAAAACTGGCAGACCGGCCTCGCATCTTCGCTCAGATGCGGCCACCGGATGCTTGCGCACGACAACGCTCCGCTCCTGATCGCCGGAACGGACCAGCCCCGCCTGACAGAAAGCCACCTTCGCGCACTTCTGGAGCACGGAGACGCCAGAAAAGATGTGGTGACGGCTTATGGCCCGGAAAGCTGCGGCATTCCGGTTCTGCTGAGCCCGGCTACACAGCAACGCATTGATGCCCTGCACGGGGACACCGGTCTGCGTCAGCTCTGGAAAAACGCTGAAACTGCTCCGGTTCTGGTCGATGCACCGGAACTCGCTTTTGACATCGATACACCGGTCCAGCTTGATGCCGCGAGACGCGCCAGGTGGATTGACCCGGACTGAAAAAGCCGGGTTCCAACGAACCCGGCCTGTCATTTTCAGGAAATGCGGTGGATCCAGCCATGGACGTCATTCGTCCGGCCGCCCTGCACATCCGTCAGAGACTTCTTGAGCTGCTGCGAGACCGGTCCCGGCGTCTTGCCGTCACCAAACACAGCCTCGCCCGTCGGACGCACGAACTTGCCGATCGGTGACAGGACCGCGGCCGTACCGCAGGCGAAGGCTTCCGTGTACTTGCCCGAAGCCGCACCGGCGAACAGTTCGTCAATATCGACCGGCTCTTCAACCACTTCGATCCCCTGATCGGCAGCGAGCTGGATCAGGCTGTTGCGGGTGATGCCACGCAGGATGGTGCCACCCAGCGGCGGGGTGACGATCTTGCCGTCCTTGCGGACGAACATCACGTTCATGCCGCCCATTTCCTCAACAAAGCGACGCTCACGGGCATCAAGGAACAGAACCTGGTCGCAGCCCTTGTCCTTGGCCTCGGCCTGGGCAATCAGGCTGCCGGCATAGTTGCCGCCACACTTGGCCTCACCCGTACCGCCGATCGCAGCGCGCGTATAATGCTCGGACACCCAGACGGACACGCAGCCCGAGCTGAAATAGGCGCCCACCGGACAGGCGATGACAATGAACAGATATTCCGTCGCCGGCTTCACGCCGAGGAACACTTCATTGGAAATCATGAACGGACGCAGATACAGGCTCTGCCCGTCTCCGGACGGCACCCAGTCCTGATCCACACGCACTAGTTCGTCCACGGCCTGAACGAACAGATCTTCCGGCAGCTCAGCCATGCCCATGCGACGGGCAGAGGCGGCAAAGCGCGATGCATTGGCCTCGGGGCGGAAGGTGGCGACATGGCCGTCCTTCTCACGATAGGCCTTCATGCCTTCGAAGATCTCCTGCCCGTAATGCAGGACCGTCGAAGCCGGATCGATGCTCAGCGGACGGCGTGGCGTAATTTTTGCATCATGCCAGCCTTTGTCAGCGGAATAACTGATGATGGCCATGTGATCGGTGAAAACGCGGCCAAAGGCCGGATTGGCCAGCAGTTCCGTCCGCTTCACGGGATCGGTGGGGGTATCGGTCTTTTCAATAATGAAGGTCGTCATGAGGAAAGCATCTTCCGAAGATTCTGGTCTTAAAAACAGCGGACGCACTCTGCCATACATGCCCGGCGCTGGCGATATGAGAAGGTTATTTCTTTTGTGCTTATTTTTTAGACCGAAAGATGCTCACCAAGATCATTTCACGGTTTTTTATTTCGAAAAACATAACCTTGGCCATCCCCGTACATCGGGCACAAAAAAACCCGGCCATTTCTGGCCGGGTTTTTCCGTAGTTCGAAAAGGCTGAAAGATCAGCGCTTCGAGAACTGGAAGGAACGACGTGCCTTCGCACGGCCGTACTTCTTACGCTCGACAATACGGCTGTCACGCGTCAGGAAGCCGGCAGCCTTCAGGATACCGCGCAGGCTCGGCTCGTAATACGTCAGCGCACGGGAGATACCGTGACGGACGGCGCCAGCCTGACCGGACAGACCACCACCGGTCACCGTGCAGTACACGTCGAACTGGTTGTAGCGGTCGGAAATCAGGAACGGCTGCGTCAGGAGCATACGCAGGACCGGACGGGCGAAATACGTCGTGACCGGACGGCCATTGACGATGATGTCACCCTTGCCAGGCTTGATCCATACGCGGGCCACGGCGTCCTTACGACGGCCGGTTGCGTAGGAACGGCCCTGGGCATCACGCTTGACTTCGTGAACCGGGGCAGCGTTGGAGGTAACGGCAGGAGCAACGCTCGCAAGGTCCTGCAGCGTGCCGGTGCGCTCTTGGGTCTCGGACATGATACAGGCCTTACGACTCGTGGGTTACGGTGTTTTTGCGGTTCATCGCAGCAACGTCCAGCTTGACAGGCTTCTGGCCGTCATGCGGATGCTCGGAACCGGCATAGACATACAGGTGCTTCATCTGGGCGCGCTGCAGAGGACCACGGGTGATCATGCGCTCGACGGCCTTCTCGACAACTTCACCCGGGTTCTTGCCCGTGAGACGCTGCGTGATGGTGCGCTCCTTGATACCGCCCGGATGACCCGTGTGATAGTGGAACAGCTTCTGGCCGACCTTGTTACCCGTCAGAACAACCTTCTCGGCGTTGATGACGACGATGTTGTCGCCGCAGTCAACGTGCGGGGTGAACTGCGGCTTGTGCTTTCCGCGCAGGCGGGTGGCGATGATGGTGGCGAGACGGCCGAGAACGAGCCCTTCGGCGTCGATCAGCACCCAGTTCTTCGTCACCTCCGCTGGCTTCAGCGAACGTGTGGTCTTCATTAGTGACATTCCAGCTTGGGGCACGGCCCGCAGGCCGCACCGTGGATGGCGCTTGCAGCGAAAACGGTGCCCGAAAGCACCCTTTCCTCCGGCGAAGCGGATCAGGTGGGGCCTTATTGCCGTCCTCGGCGCGCACGTCAAGCCCCGTTCACACATTGAATTATGTGATTCGCAGCGGTTTTCCGCCATTTTCAGCTATGCGGTATCTTGTTACCGCAACAAAAACGATGTCTGCATTGCCCCCCGGCACGACAATGGTATCCTGCCAACACGCAGACCGTTCGCGCCCGACACCTGTGCGGGACCGTTTCAGACAGGAACATCAACGTGAAAAGACCCTGGCTCACGGCGAGCCTGATTTCGGTAATTGCCGTCATGGGCATGGCTGGCGTGCACCATGAGGCCCATATGGAACTGGTCCGCGGCCTGTCGAGCTTTAGGGCCGCGCTTCCTCCGGGCACGACATTCACCTATGGCAGTGCAAAGCCAGCGATTCTCTCGCTGGGCGCAACGCTGACGGACATTACCCTGCGGGACGGCTCCATCACCCTGCGTGCCACCCGGATGCGGCTGGGCCATCCCCGCCCCACGCCGAACGGGGGGCTGTCGATCCGTTCGGTAGAAGTCCGCGAACCGTTTCTTCAGACCCCGACCCAGATCATCCATGGCAGCGCCCTCAGCCTGCGCCAGCTGATCCTGCCGCCCTCACGCCCGCCTGCAGACGGACAGTCCCGGATCGATCTTGCGCATATTGCCCTGGCCCATGGCCAGGTCGAGCAGTTCTCGGTGCAGAATCTTGCGCCCTCGCCATCACCCGGTCCGATCAACGTCCATGGCCTGTTCGCCAGCCGCATCACGCTGGACAACTACGGCCCCGCCCTCGTCACCACCCTGCGCAGTGATGGCGCAACCCTTGCCTATGAACGGACCGTCCACACACCGGGACAGAACCCGCAGCTTGTCAGCGGACAGGCGAGTCTGGAACGGCTGGATCTGAAACAGAAGGACCTTGCGGCGCAGATTGCGGCTGTATGGGACCATCACCCGCTGCCTTCACATATGCCTCCTCCCCAGAGCTTCGCCGCCCACAATTTCAGGCTCAGCATGACATCGGGGACAATCCGCCTCGATGATCTGCGTGGAACGGGAACCCTCGAGGACCAGACGGCCACGCTGACGCAGGATGTAAAAGGCTTCCATTTCCAGAGTGACGAAAAGCTCCCCTTTCCGATCAACGGGGCGAAGTCGACCGCTCATTATGTGCAGGTCTCCAATCTGGCGGAGCACACGTCACAGACCAATGCGATCCTCACGATCCCTGACTTCGTGACGCTCAAAGCCAATGCCCGCATTATCCAGACAGATTTTGCAAACGGCCATTCCGCGCCGCAGCAGATTCTGCAATCCACGGCGCTTCAGAACATGACCGTCTCACTGCAGGGCGACAGGCTGCTCGATACCGGTTTTGCCCTGTCTGCCCGACAGGCCGGAAATGGCACGACCGCAGATCAGCTTCGCCAGAAGAGCAGTCAGGTCCTTCAAGGCGTGCTTTCGGTCAATCCTGCACTGGGCGCTGTCTCGGACTATGTTGCCAACCCGGCAGGCCGTACCCTGACAATAGCTTATGCTTCCAGGACGCCGATGTCCCTGAAGCTTCTCAACGAAGCTGTTTCTTCTCCGGCCGCGATGATGGCCTTTCTCACCTCTCCTGATCTGAAGGCTTCCGCAGAATGACGACTGGCGACATTCCGCAGCCCGCTGTACCGGCACAGGGTCCGGTCTGCATCATCGGTGCAAGCGGCCGTTCAGGATCGGCGCTCTGCCGCGCGCTTCTGGCCGAAGGTCAGAAGATCATCGCTGTCGTACGCAGTCAGGGCAATCTTGCGCCTGACATCGCCCAGGCCTGCCTTGCCGTCCGTATTGCTGATCTGACGGACAGCAGCACGCTTCCGCTCGCATTCGAAGACGCGGCTGTCGTCGTCAATACGGCCCATGCACGTCATCTTCCGGCCATTCTGGCAGCCACGAAAGCCCCTGTCGTTGCTCTGGGCAGCACGCGCAAGTTCACGCGCTGGCCAGACGATCACGGACGTGGGGTTCTGGCGGGAGAAGCGGCGCTGAAAGCCGATGGGCGGCCTTCAATCATTCTGCACCCAACCATGATCTATGGGGCGCAGGGCGAAGACAACGTGCAGCGGCTGGCCAAGCTTCTGGAACGCCTGCCGGTCATCCCGCTCCCAGGCGGCGGTCGCGCACTGGTGCAACCCATCGACCAGCGGGATGTGACACGCTGTCTGGTCTCGGCCATTCATCTGATCCAGAAGGGTGAGGTCACAGGCCCGGAAAGCATTGTGATCGCCGGTCCGGCTGCGGTCGCCTACCGGACGTTCGTACGTATGGTGCTGTATTTTGCAGGGCTTGGCGGACGTCCCATCATGTCCCTGCCGGGATGGCTGCTGATGGCACTGTCACACATAACGCACCATATTCGCAGACTGCCGCAGATTGCGCCGGAAGAAGTCCGGCGGCTGCTGGAAGACAAGAATTTTGATGTGGGCCCGATGGAAAGCCGGCTGGGTGTCACACCCGTACCGCTTGCCAACGGGCTTCATCATCTGTTCGGACGCCGGTCCCACCAGAACCGGGATCCCTGATCCTCAGCGGATCAGGGCCTCCGCGCCGGATCAGTTGCGGGAATAAACGTCCTCGATCCGAACGATATCGTCTTCGCCCAGATAGGGCCCGGACTGCACTTCGATCAGCGTCAGCGGGATCCGGCCTGGGTTTTCCAGACGGTGCACACAGCCCAGCGGCAGATAGATGCTCTCGTTTTCACGCACCATGAGCTGGTCGGCATCACGGGTCACGAGCGCAGTGCCTCCCACGACAACCCAGTGCTCGGCACGATGGAAATGCTTCTGCAGCGAGAGCTTCTGGCCTGGCTCGACCACGATCCGCTTCACCTGGAAGCGGTCCGCCTGGATCAGGCTCTCATAGAAGCCCCAGGGGCGATACATGCGGTTATGGGCCACCGCTTCCTTGCGTCCTGCCTTCTTCAGGCGGCTGACCATGTGCTTGACGTCCTGCGCCCGGTCACGATGCGAGACCATAACCGCATCCTGCGTCACGACCACGACCAGATCTTCAACGCCGGCGACCGTGGCAACGATCCCGTCTGAACGGACATAGCAGTTGCGCGCACCATCAAGGAAAACATCCCCGAACGTGGCATTTCCGGCTTCGTCCTTGGACGTCAGTTCCCACAGTGCATCCCAGCTGCCGATATCCGACCAGCCGAATGTTCCCGGCACGACGGCCGCACGTTTTGTCCGCTCGGCCACGGCATAATCCACGGAAATATCCGGCGCCTGACGGAAGCTGGCATCATCGAGACGGTCAAAGTCGAGATCGCTCTTGCGGGTCCGGACAGCCTGCCCGACATGCTCGTAAATCGACGGCTCGAAACTCTCTATTTCGGAAAGGAACACGCCGGCCTGCGTGACGAACATGCCGGAGTTCCACAGATAGCGGCCATCGCGGAAAAACGTCTCTGCCGTGGCAACATCAGGCTTTTCGACAAAGCGGGACACTTCATAAACGTCCTCCAGCCCCGGCAGAGCCGCGCCGCTCTCAATATAGCCGTACCCTGTCTCGACACGCGTCGGCTTCATTCCGAACGTGACGATCCTTCCCTGGGCCGCAGCGGCGACAGCATGTTCCAGAGCGGAATACAGCGCAGCCTCATCGGTGATCGCTGCATCCGCGGCCATCACCCACAGAATGGCATCGGGATCGGTTTCGGCCACGAGGAACGCCGCAGCGGCAATGGCCGGTGCCGAATTGCGACCTACGGGTTCAAGCACGATCCGGGCATCTTCGATTCCGACATCCCGCAACTGCTCTGCCACGATAAAGCGATGTTCGGCATTACAGATTACGATCGGTGCAGCCAATCCCGCCCGGGCGCCCCGCAGCGCGGTCTCCTGGATCAGGGTCTTATCCGACAGGAGCGGCCAGAACTGCTTGGGATAGCTGCTGCGCGAAACCGGCCACAGACGACTGCCTGACCCGCCGGAGAGAATGACTGGAACGATCTTCTGGGACATGAGGGCTTACGCTTTTTCATCCACGTGTATGGGGGCCATGCGGCCTGCCCAAAGGACCGGCACCATACATGAAGGCAGCGGCCTTTCCAATTTGGGACCCTCACCGCCCCGACTGCATGAGCACTCCAAAGGAAGGAGGAAAATGTCAGATATACATTCTGACACATTGACTGCCACCGTCATGGGGTTTTCTTATTCCTCCGAAAGAGGGCATGGATCTGCCCGCGGAGAAACACATCCATGAAGCAGAACATTTTCTCCTCAGGCATCCTGCTGGCGCTTCTGGGCTATGCCGCTTTCTCGATCAGCGACGCCTGCTCGAAAGGACTCGCCGGGCATCTCGACCCTTTTGAAGTTGCGTTTTCAGGCGGCGTGTTCGGCTTCATTCTGCTGCCCTTCATCCGCCGTCCGGACGAACCCTATTCCGACATCTTCGCGACAACGCGCCCGGGCATGTGGATCCTGCGCGCCGTTTCGACATTCGTTTCAACGGCTGCCAGCGTCATGGCCTTCATGCTGCTGCCCATGCCAGAAGCCCTGTCGCTGATGTTCCTGATGCCGTTTTTCGTCACCATCATTTCCGTGACGATCCTCAAGGAAAAGGTCTCGTTCTGGACCTGGCTTTCCGTCGCGGTCGGATTTCTCGGCGTGCTGATCGTCCTGCGGCCCGGCGCCCGGACATTCCATCTGGGCCATGTCTGCGCCATCGTCGCAGCCCTCGCCAATGCCAGCAGCGTCGTGGCGTACCGACTGGCGGGAGACGGGAGCGCACGGCTTTCCCTGTTCGGATCAAGTCTGTTCGGCCCGCTGATCGGCGACGGCCTGCTCATGATCACCCATGCGTCCTGGCCGCATGGTCTGAAGGTCTGGGCCATCCTGTTTGGATATGGCTTCCTCGCCGCTCTGGGTCAGCTTTTCATGATGATGGCCACAGCCGTCGCCCCCGCGAACCGGGTTGCCCTTCCGCAATACAGCCAGATGGTCTGGGCGGTGGCGTTCAGCTATATGCTGTTTCACCAGCCGCTGGACACCTGGACATTCGTCGGGATCGTCGTCGTGACGCTTTCGGGAATGCTGAACTGGATCCGGCAGAAACTGCGCTTCGAGCGCATGGCACTGGAAGAGCACTGGGAACACCGGCATCACCATCAGGTCGATGCAGCAAAACCCTAGGACCAATATTGAGATTTTTTGGGGAGAGGATTGCTGGGGCGAATGACGGGGATCGAACCCGCGACAACCGGTACCACAAACCGGCGCTCTACCAACTGAGCTACATCCGCCACACAGCGACGCATTCTCTAGAGGAAGGTGGGGGCTGTCGTCCAGTCCCCTGAAGCAATTTTTTTCATGCTCCGGGTTTTTCCGACGGCCCCACCCCGGATCAGATCACCGGGGTACCACCGGTGACCGCAATCGTGGCACCGGAAACATAGCTGGCTTCATCGCTTGCGAGGAAAACATAGGCTCCGGCCAGTTCTGCCGGCTGCCCTGGGCGCTTCATCGGCGTATCAGCGCCAAAGCGTTCCACATGCTCGACATCCATGGTCGCGGGAATCAGCGGCGTCCAGATCGGGCCGGGAGCGACCACGTTGGAACGGATTCCCTTCTCGCCCAGCAGTTGGGCCAGACCACCGCTGAAGTTCTGGATGGCGCTCTTGGTCGCAGAATAGGCCAGAAGCTTCGGCTTGGGCTGATCGGCGTTGACTGAAACCGTATGGATCAATGCACCACCCCGCGGCATGTGCGGCAAGGCCAGACGCGACAGCCGGAACGCGGAACCGGCATTGATGTCAAATGTCTTGTCCCATTCCTCCTCACTGACATCCGCCAGTGAGGACCGCTCGATCTGGAACGCGGCATTATTCACCAGAATGTCGATCTGCCCGAATTCCGCGACCGTGCGGTCCACGAGTTCCGCACAGATGTCCCGGTCCCGCAGGTCTCCCGGCACCAGAAGGGCGCGTCGGCCTGCCTTTTTGATCCAGTTCTCCGTTTCGCGGGCATCGTCCATTTCTTCGGGCAGGAAGGAGATGACAACATCCGCCCCTTCACGGGCAAAGGCGATGGCAACAGCCCGTCCAATCCCGGAATCGCCCCCCGTGATGATCGCGGTTTTTCCACGCAGCCGGTCATGGCCGACATAGCTCTGTTCGCCATGATCGGGCTTCGGCGTCATAAGAGACGTCTGTCCCGGAATGTGATCCTGATGCGGCGTGTTGAACGGCGGGGACGGATAATTGGCCATGATGGTCTCCGGATGAGGAATGGTCAGTGCCGTCCCAACGCAGCGACGCCTCCGGATGTTCAATTCGTAACACCAACGTCCTGCTGGAAAGTCTTTGAGGCATTGTCCGTGCCTCATGGTCATTCCGCATCTTCAATCCTGAAGCGAGCCGGGTTAGACTGTGTGCCTCATTGCCGCGCCGGGCCTGAATACGTCGCACCCTGTTCACGCCCTACGCTCAAGGATCCTGCATGACTCCCGCTCTCTATCGTCGCCAGTGGGCACAGAACCCGCTGCGCGAAGTGCTGGCCGGAATGGTCGGCACTTTTGCCCTCATTCCCGAGGTCATTGCCTTCTCCTATATCGCCGGCGTCTCCCCGGCCGTCTCGCTGTTCGCGTCCTTCGTCATTTCCGTCTCGATCGCCATTTTCGGCGGCCGCCCAGGCATGATTTCCGGTGCGGCCGGTTCGGTGGCTCTGGTTGCGGCACCGCTGGTGCACGCTCATGGCGTGCAGGCTATGCTGCTTGCGACGCTTGTCGCCGGTGCGTTTCAGGTCGTGTTTGGTCTGCTACGCCTTCAGGCCGTCATGCGGTTCGTGCCAGCCGAAGTTCGCACGGGCTTCGTCAACGCGCTGGCCATCATGATCTTTTCTGCACAGGTGCCGCAGATGCTGGGCGTGACCTGGCACACCTATGCGCTGATCGCGCTGGGCCTCGTTATCATCTATCTGCTGCCCCGTCTGTCAGACGCCATCCCCTCGCCGCTGATCTGCATCGTTATTCTGACTGCCATCACGATGCTGCATCCGATGCCGGTTCATACCGTCTCGGATCTTGGCGACCTGCCCACCGGCCTGCCCAGTCTGACCTTCCCGCATATCGCCCTGAACTGGGCCACATGGTCGGTCGTGCTGCCCTACGCGCTGGCCATGGCTGCCGTTGGTCTGCTGGAATCCATGATGACGGCCTCTGTTGTCGATGACATTACCGACACTCATGGTGACCAGCGCATGGAATGCACGGGCCTCGGCATTTCCAACATTCTCGTCGGCGCATTTGGCGGCATCGCGGGCTGCGGCATGATTGGCCAGACCGTCGGCAATTTGCGCTATGGCGGTCGCGGACGGCTGTCCACCTTCACCGCTGGCGCGTTCCTACTGGCCCTCATGGTTCTGCTGCATCGCTGGGTCGGGCAGGTTCCGATGGCTGCCCTTGTTGCCATCATGATCATGGTCTCCGCCAGCACATTCTCCTGGAGCAGCCTGCGCGATCTGACCCGCCATCCGCGCCTGTCCAGCCTGACCATGCTCGTCACTGTCGCCGTGGTCGTCATGACCCACGATCTGGCCGCAGGCGTTGCGGTCGGTGTCATGCTCTCGGGCGTATTCTTCGCCTGGCATGCCGCAAAGCTTTTGCGCGTCACGGAAGAGCGGTCGGGCGAGACGCTGACATACCGGGCCTCCGGACAGGTCTTTTTTGCATCCGCAGACAGCCTGTCCGATGCCATCGACTACCATACTGATGCCAAGACCGTGGTTCTCGACCTCACCCATGCGCGTTTCTGGGACATCACCTCGGTACAGGTTCTGGAGAAGATCATCGGCAAGCTCCAGTCCCACGGCCATACGGTCGAAGTCACGGGGCTTCATCATGACCAGCATGGCATCATCGCCACGCAGTCGAATGAGAGCCTGCTCGCACTGTAAGGCCTGGCAGGACCTGAAATCGCAAAACCGTGCGGATGCCTGACTGTTATAAAGGCATCCCCGAGCGGTCCGGAGAGACGCGTTGCGCAGCATGATTGATTTCAGTTCCTGGCACAGCCTGCTGGCCACCCTGATCGGGCTGGCGCTTTTCACGCTGATTGGCGTCGGCATCCGCCTGCTGACGATGCTGACCATCCAGCAGCGCCGGGAGCGGATGAACCGCCAGATCAACGAGCGCCTCCGCGTCCTGATGGCGGCCTATCGCACATTGGGTGGTTCGTTCACTGGCACCCTGCTTGTGGATCCGACGCACAAGCGGGATCTGGGACCTGACCAGCTTTCCGGCTCGGATCGCAACCGCCGCATCCGCGATGCCGTCGAAGCCGCGCTGTCCGACATTATCCTGCTTGGAACGGAAGAGCAGGTCCGGATGGCGGGCCGCGCGGCGGCGGAGCTGGTGGCCGGACGCCCTGTCCCCACCCATGATCTGGTGGTGTCCCTGCGCAACTTCATCCGCAAGGCCCTGAACCTTGAAAGCCTGCCCTCCGATCTCGTCCTGCCCGAACAGGGGCCTGCCCGCCCCTCCTCGAATGGCGGCAACAAGGGTGACGGCAAGGAAGGCGGAAAAGGCGGCGGAGGAGGAGGTGGTGGTGGTGATGGCGGTGGTGGAGGCGGTGGCATGGGCATGCAGGGCGGAACGGACCCGGCCTTGCACCATTCGGAGACGGACAGTCACAGTCTGTAATTCCGTCCAATCTTTAATCCGACCGTAACGAGTCACCCATACCCCTGCCCCCGCACTGACGGTAAGAAGAAGTCATGGAGCCGCCCCAACCGCCCCCAGCAGCTTTAGCGCGCAAGAATCCCCGCGATCACCGTGTGGATGCGCTGCGTGGCATCGCCCTGTTGATGATGCTCGTGGATCATGTTCCCGATGATCTGCTCAACCGCATCACCATCCGCAATTTCGGTTTTGCGGACGCGGCCGAGATCTTCGTCATGCTAGCGGGCTATGCGTCCTATCTGGCCTATGGTCGCCTGATCGACCGGCAGGGCTGGAAAAGCGGCATCCATCGTATTTTTGGACGCTGCGTCAGACTGTATCTGTACCAGACCGGCATGACACTGGTTTTCGTCTGGACCGTGCGCCAGTGGCGGCACTACCAGCCGCTGCCCGAATACACGATCGAACCTCAGCTTGCGCATGGCTATAGCTGGCTATGGCGCATCCTGACCTTCGATGCGCTGCCGAGCTATCTGAACATCCTGCCGCTTTATGTCGTGCTTCTGGCGCTGTTCCCGCTGATCTACTGGGTTCTCAAGCGCAGTGTATGGCTGCTGCTGGCGCTCAGCATCGGTATCTGGGCTATTGCCAATCTCGATCCGCGCATTACCATCCCGAACTGGCTTGATCCCAATGGCTGGTATCTCAATCCGTTTGGCTGGCAGTTTCTCTATATTCTGGGGATTCTGGGTGCGGTCTGGGCCTCGAAACATAATGGCGATCTGCCGTATCGTCCCTGGGCCAAGGTCCTGTGCCTGACCTATCTGGCGGGCGCTTTCGTACTGTGCTTTCCGTATGAATACTGGCACGTCCCGTTTCTGCGGGTTTTTCCGGCCCCACCCAATACCGGCAAATCCACGCTGGCCATCTGGCGCCTGCTGGACATCATGGCGATCTTCTATCTGGTGCAGTCGTCCAAGGCCCTGCGCCGCATTTCCGCCGACCGGATCGGCCAGAGCCTCGCTTTGCTCGGACGGAACTCGCTGGAAGTCTTTGCTTGCAGCACGGTGCTGGACCTGCTGGGACGGCTGATGTTCGCGAGCTTCGGCATCGATCTGTGGGATCAGCTCGTGATGAACGTGGTCGGCCTTGGCCTGACCTACGCGCTGGCCATTCCACTGGATCGTGCCCGCCAGCGCGCCAGGGCCGCCCGCCTCTCCCCCGGCGCTGCACAGGCTGTGTCAGCGCCCAAAGAGGAAGGTCTCAGGCTTCCGGGCGGATGATCCGGTCCGGGTGAAGCAGTCCGAACCGCTCCAGATCGGCTGAGAAAAGACGGACCTGCACGTCCATCCCGTCTTCGCGATCCGTCCGACCAACCACTTCGCCATGCTGGTAAAGCCAGGCGAGGGCCGCGCCGTCCGTGATCGGAAGACGCACATCCACGGATTTCATCGATCGCGTCAGGTACTGGTCCAGGATCTCGAACAGATCCGGCAGCCCCTCGCCCGTGATGGCTGAGATCGCCACCGCGTTTTCACGCTTGGGCACGGCCTCAACGCCACCGACCAGATCGGCCTTGTTCAGCACTTCAATCGTACGGTCCGGCCAGTGCGCATCGAGCATTCCGTCGCGTACCATGCCGTCCAGCACATTGAGCACGTCGGCCCGCTGGGCCGCACTATCAGGATGCGAAATGTCGCGCACATGCAGGATCACATCCGCCTGCGCCACTTCCTCAAGCGTCGCCCGGAAGGCCGCAATCAGCTCCGTCGGCAGCTCACTGATAAAGCCCACCGTATCGGACAGGATCACATTGCGGCCGGACGGCAGGCGCAGTCCGCGCATGGTCGGGTCCAGCGTGGCGAAAAGCTGGTCCTGCGCATGGACAGACGCGCCCGTCAGGGCATTGAACAGCGTGGATTTGCCAGCATTGGTGTAACCCACAAGAGCCACGACAGGGAATGGCACGCGCTTGCGGGAGTCACGATGCAACCCGCGCGTCCGGCGGACCTGTTCCAGCTCTTTCTTGATCTTGCCGATCCGTTCGGCCAGCATCCGGCGATCCGCTTCCATCTGCGTCTCACCCGGACCACCAAGGAAGCCGAAGCCACCGCGCTGACGCTCAAGATGGGTCCACAGCCGCACAAGCCGCGAGCGCTGGTATTCCAGATGCGCCAGTTCAACCTGGAGCACACCTTCACGGGTCGCTGCGCGCGCGCCAAAAATATCGAGAATCAGCCCCGTCCGGTCCACAACCTTGCAGCCCAGAGCCTTTTCGAGATTACGTTGCTGCCCGGGAGACAGGCGCGCATCGATGACGACCACGTCCACGTTATCCAGCTTGACCGCTTCCGCCAGCTGCTCGACCTGACCGCTTCCCAGCAGGGTCGCCGGACGGCGCGCGCGCAGCAGAATGGCCGCCTGACGCACCACCACAAGCCCGATCGACGCTGTCAGCCCGACCGCTTCCTCAAGCCGTGCATCGGCCGCGCGGATTTCCTCCTGCGGTCCCGACTTCTCCCAGGGCAGGATGACGGCCGCACGGGTTGCAGGTTTTTTGGTATCGAAACCGCTCAAAGTTCTTCTTCCACAAAATGGGACATGGCCGCCACCGGCATGATCGTGCTGACGGCATGTTTGTAGACAAGCTGCACATGACCATCACGTCGGAGCAGCAGGGTCTGCGCGTCCGACTGGGTGACAATGCCCTGAAGCTTCACGCCATTGACCAGAAAAACGGTCACGGAGGCTTCCGTCCTGCGCAGATGCTCGAGGAAAACCTCCTGCACGGCACGCGCAGAAGAGGAAGGTTCTGAAGTCACGCTGTTATCAGTCGACTGAAGGAAAAGGAGAAAAGCCGGCGTTTCATCTCAGCTGCTCACCGGTGTGGATGCGGCGCCCGAACGCTCGTCATTCGTCGTCACCCCAAGCTGCTTGAGCTTGCGATGCAGCGCACTGCGCTCCATGCAGACGAAACTGGCCGTGCGGCTGATGTTACCACCAAACCGCATGAGCTGCACCTGAAGATACTGCGTCTCGAACAGGTCCCGCGCTTCCCGCAGTGGCAGGCTCATGACGTCCGCGCCGGAATTGAGGCGCGTCATGGACGGCGCACCCTGGCTGATAGTGGCCGGCAGCATGTCCGCCCGGATCGGATCATTCCCGGTCCCCGGCATCATGATCAGCAGACGTTCCATCAGGTTACGCAGCTCGCGCACATTGCCGGGCCATTCATAGGACTGCAGCGCCGCGAGTGCGTCCACGGAAAGTTCCCGAACAGGAAGACCCGATGACTGTGCGCAACGCTCAAGGAAATGTCGCGCCAGCCCCGGAATATCCTCACGCCGTTCACGCAGGGACGGCACCCGCAGAGGCACGACCGCGAGGCGGTAATACAGGTCCTCGCGGAAGCGATGGGCAGCAATTTCGGACTGAAGGTCCCGGTTAGTGGTGGCGATGACGCGGATGTCTACTTTCACCCGCGTATTGCCGCCCAGCCGCTCGAATGTCTGGTCCTGAAGCGCACGGACGATCTTGCCCTGCGTCTCGGGCGGCATGTCCGCGACCTCATCGAGCAGCAGCGTTCCACGATGGGCCCGTTCCAGCACGCCGCGGCGCATCGGCTGGCCGTTCTCGCCTTCGAGACCAAAAAGTGCTTCCTCAAAGCGGTTGGGCGCCAGTGTTGCGCAGTTCAGGGCAATGAACGGCCCTTCAGCACGGCGGGAGCGTGCATGGATCATGCGCGCTGCAACTTCCTTGCCCGAGCCGGCCGGACCGCTGATCAGCACACGCGAATTGGTGGGGGCAACACGCTCGATCTGGGCACGAAGGGCCGAAATGACAGCACCGTCCCCCGACAGCGTCGTTTCCGGACCCGCCCGCAGACGCAGTTCCGCATTTTCCCGGCGCAGGCGTGCCGCTTCAAGGGCACGGCGCACCACGACCAGAAGCCGATCCGACTGGAACGGTTTTTCGATGAAATCATAGGCCCCGAGTTTGAGACTGGACACCGCCGTCTCAATCGTTCCGTGACCCGAGATCATCAGCGTCGGCAGGCCCGGCTCCTCGGCCTGGAAGATCTTGAGCAGTTCGATCCCGTCCAGCCGGGACCCCTGCAACCAGATATCCAGAATCGCCAGCGACGGACAATGCGCCCGGAAAAGCTCGAGCGCCTGATCCGAATTGGCAGCCGTGCGGGTCTTGTAGCCTTCGTCGTTCAGAATGCCTTCAATGAGGAACCGGATGTCCGGTTCGTCATCGACGATCAGGATCTCATGTTCCATCTGCTGCCCTCATGCTCTGGTGGTCCGTTCCACCCGGGACATGGCTCTCCTGCTCCCATAACGGCAGGGACAGGGTCACGCGCGTTCCCCGCCGCCCGGTTAAGCCACGGGAGTCGTCTGGTTCCCGATCAGTGAGCTGAAGCATCCCGGAATGGTCCTCCATGATCTTCTTGACGATCGCAAGGCCGAGGCCGGTGCCCTTCGCCTTGTGGGTTACATAAGGCTCGGTCAGCCGGTGGCGTTCCACCGTCGGCAGGCCGATCCCGTCATCTTCTATGTCTAGCAGGACATGCCCGCCGCGAATGTGCAAGCCCACCACAATGTGTCCAATTGGCTGCACTGGCTGTCCGGGAGCGTTTTCTCCCGGTTTTCCGCGGCCTGCCATGCTGATGGCATCGGCTGCATTCTGTAGCAGATTTGTCAGTGCCTGGCCGATGAGTCGCCGGTCACAGCGCACGATCGGCCCTGAAGGCGGCAGTCCGGTCGTCTCGAACACGATTTCGGGATGGGCATTCCGCTGGAGTACCAGCGCCTCCCGGCAGAGCCGTGAGAAGTCTTCCGGCTGCATGACGGGCTGCGGCATCCGCGCGAAGGCGGAGAACTCGTCCACCATCCGCCCGATGTCCCCGACCTGCCGCACGATCGTGTCCACAAGCTGCGTGTAGGTCTCGGGATCGGAATGGATTTCCTTGAGGAAGCGCCGCTTGAGGCGCTCTGCCGCAAGCTGGATCGGGGTCAGCGGATTCTTGATCTCATGCGCCACACGCCGCGCCACATCGGCCCAGGCGGCTTTGCGCTGCGCGGACTGAAGATCGGTGATGTCATCGAAGGTCACGACATAGCCCGCGACATCCTGCCCACGCAGTTCCGCCACAACCCGCACGAGAAGCGTCCGCCCCGCACCAGCCCCTGCGCCCTCACCCGGTCCACCTGGACGCTGCGCGCCTTCCGTATCCACCTGGATTTCGGCGGTATGGACGCGCTCGGGCGCCATGCGGGCCGCATCCAGCAGCGTCGAAAACTCCGGCACCCGGTCCGTCAGCTTCATTCCGATCGCCGGCTGGAGATCACGCTGGAGCACGCTGGAGGCCGCACGGTTGGGCAGTTCGATGACCTGCATCCGGTCCAGCCCGATCACGCCGGCCGACACACCTGCCAGCACCGTCTCGGTAAAGCGACGGCGCTCGTTGATCTGGTCATAGGCCTGCATCAGTTCGGAGCGCTGGCTTTCGAGCTGGTCCGTCATGCTGTTGAAAGCGCGGGACAGCCCCGTCACCTCATCATCTTTATCCCGTCCCGCATCTTCGGGAACCGGAACACGCACCTCCAGATCGCCCTTGGAAATCCGCTGTGCGGCCAGAATGAGCAGGCCGAGCGGGTTGGCGATACGATTGGCCAGTGCCAGCCCGGTCAGCATCCCGACGGCCAGCACCAGCAGCCCCATCAGGGCGAAAATGACCGCAAACAGGACCTGCGTCTTGCCGCGATTGGTGATCAGCCGCTGATAATCCGCGACCAGCGCATCAGTGCGGCGCATGTGTTCCACGACATCCGGATCGACCGGGCGCGTGATGACCAGCATGAGGCCGGAATTACCCCCCAGCGCCACCACGGCGCGCACTTTCCGCTGATCCGGCCGGTCAAGGATGACCGCCTCGCCATGCTGGGCCAGTTCGACAACCGATTTCGGCGGCAAAGGCGGCGCGGTCGTCATATCCGCGTCGCTACCCAGAAGACCACCGACTGCCAGAACCTTGTAGGTCAGCGGATCAAAGACTTCCGCATCCGTCAGGCCACGCTCGGTAACTTCATCATCCAGGAATTCCTGAAGACGTGCCGGATCGTGGAAAAGATCGGTCCCACGCGAGAACAGCTCGTCATTCTGGACAGTGATCAGCGTGTTCGCGAGCGCGAAGGCCTCCGTCCGGGCGTTGTCATTATGTTCGCGCAAATAGCCGACCGCGACAGACCGGGCCTCGGTCAGGGCATCATTCACGCGGTTGGAGAACCAGATTTCCACACCGTAATGGAAGAACAGCGTCGCCACCGCGCCTACCACAATGGTTGGCGCAACCGCGACAATTCCGAACAGCGTAATGAGCCGGACATGCAGCCGCGCCCCGGCCAGACCGAGCCTGCGCTCGGCGACCATCCGCCCGATCTGCACCACGGCCGCCGCCGCAATCAGCATGAGCGTGATGAAGTCGAGCAGGAAAACGATCGCCTGAACCTGCGGGCGATGCGCCAGAGACATGCCTCCCGACAGAACGACAAACGTCGCAAAGGCGAGCACCAGCGCCATGACTGTCAGAAGAACCGCCCCATTGGCACTCGTCAGCCTTGCGAACAGGCGCCTCAGGGCAGGAAATCTCACTCGTCGATGCCTTTCGGGATCGTGATATCAAGCTCACGGATCCGCTTGCGCAGGGTATTGCGGTTCACACCCAGAATGGCGGCCGCGCGCAACTGGTTACCGCAGGTCCGGCGCAGGACCATCGTGATCAGCGGCCGTTCGACCTCGCCCACCACACAGGCATGCAGATCGCCCGCCCCGTTTTCCAGATCGCCCTCAAGATATTCGGACAGGGGCCGTTCCAGTGCCCGTTCCAGACCGCGGGGACGCGCCGTGCCCGTTCCGGCCGCCAGACGACAGACCGCACTGATCCGCTCCGGCCCCAGACGCTGTGTCGAGGGTAGCGCCGACAGCCAGCGATGCAGGGCGGCGGACAGCCCACCCTGCCGGAGCAGAAGAACGGGATCATGCCGGCTTCCCGCAATCACGCGCAGGTCCGTGTCCGCCTGTGCCAGCCAGTCCATGAACCGGTCCTGCATCAGCGGGCACAGACAGTCGATCTCATCCAGCAGCAACGTGCCGCCCTGCGCCTGCTGAATCCAGCCAGCCTCGCCGTTGCCAAAAAGCGCCGCTTCACGAAGCGCACGCGGCGTGGCGGTCAGAGCTGCAATCACGAACGGATTCTGCGCACGCGGGCTGTGACTGTGAAGCCGCCGGGCAACGTCCTGCCGGTCCAGCCGGGACGCTCCATACAGAAAAACCGGATGGCAACCCTGCTCGACCAGACCTGAAGCAGACGGCTCCGTCATGGCTGCCATGGAAGCGCTGGCCGGCTCACACCCTCAGGCCGCTTCACGCGTGCCGTCGCGGTTCAGACTGCCCGTCGGGCCGGCCTCACGGTTGCGAACAACACCAGCCTCGATATGACGGTCATAGAACGCAGTCAGCAGAGCGATGGCCTCGGCGGCGCTTTCCACACCATTGATGGTGGAGCGGAACGTCGCAGAGCCCGGCAGCCCGGCGGAATACCAGGACACATGCTTGCGCGCGAGACGCAGGCCCGGCCGCTCGCCGAAATGATCGAGCATCATCCGGTAATGCCGCAGCGCGATTTCCTTTTCGGTCGCCAGATCCGGGTCAGGCACATTTTCTCCGGTCCGCAGGGACTGCGCCACCTGTGCCGTGAACCAGGGCCGTCCATAACAGCCACGCCCGATCATGACACCATCGGCCTGAGACTGATGCAGCGCCTCACGTGCATCGCGGATGGTGTTGATATCGCCATTGACAATGACCGGCAGCGACACCGCGTCCTTCACCGTTTTGACGAAACGCCAATCCGCCGTGCCGTTATAAAACATCTGCCGCGTGCGACCGTGAACCGTTACAAGCCTGATGCCGCTTTCTTCCGCGATCTTCGCCAGACGCGGTGCATTGAGCGAATTGTGGTCCCAGCCCATGCGCATCTTGAGCGTCACCGGCACATTCACGGCCCGCGCCGTCGCTTCGAGCAGCTTTCCGGCCAGAACCTCGTCCCGCATCAGCGCCGATCCCGCCATCTGCCCGATCGCGACCTTTTTCACCGGGCAGCCGAAATTGATGTCGATGAGGTTCGCACCCCCATCCACCGAAATCTTCGCCGCCTGCGCCATGGCCTCGGGATCACATCCGGCAAGCTGGACCGCATTCGGCCCGCGCTCGGCCATCCGCGCCATGCGCATGGTGTTTTCGTTCTCGCGGATCATCGCCCAGGACGCGATCATTTCCGACACGACAAGCCCTGCCCCGAGATCACGGGCAAGCTGACGGAACGGCAGATCCGTGACACCCGAGAGCGGAGCAAGGATCACCGGATCCGCGATCACCACGCCCTGCCCCAGATCAATGGGTTTCAGAACACGGTTCGGGGGTGCTGCGGAAGGCGCATCAGAGGCGACGGAAGGAGCGGAAGCAGTCATGGCAGGATCAATTTACCGTCCTGCTCCCGCAAGCGCAAACGCTCCTTTGCACGCAACCCGCCCCCATGTCCGTGCGCTATGACCCGGACAGTCTTCACGCCCCTTTCCGCCACCCTCCATGGAGAAGAGCATGCCGCACATCACGACCAGCGACGGAACCCGCATTCATTATGAAGAGCAGGGACACGGGCGCCCCCTCGTCATGATCCACGGCTGGACCTTCTCGGGGCGCTTTTTCCATCGCAATGTCGGTCCGATCTCCGAACAGGCCCGCGTCATTACCGTCGATCTCCGTGGTCACGGACGTTCCGAAAAGCCGCAGCACGGCTACCGGATTTCCCGTCTGGCCGCCGATCTGCGGGATCTGCTGGTTGCGCTGAACCTTCAGGATGTCACGGTTCTGGGCTGGTCGCTGGGCTGCCCGATCATCTGGTCGTATCTTGAACTGTTCGGCACTGAACGCATCCGCAATGCCATTTTCGTCCAGCAGACTCCCAAGCAGTATTATTCCGCCGAGTGGAAACTCGGACATGCCGCCTGTTACGATCAGGCCGGTCTGACAGCCGTGCAGCAGCAGCTCACCCTGACGCCCGAAGAGTTCGACAAAGGCAATCTGGAGAGCTGCATCTGCCATCCCCTCCCGGATGATGAAAAAGCCTTCCTGCTCCGGGAAATGGCACAAAGCCCGGCTTATGCCCGCAGCGCCATGATGGCCGATCATACGACACAGGACTGGCGCGACATCATTCCCCGCTTCGCTATTCCGGCTCTGATGATGATTGCACGCAAGGATACGGTCCTGAACCCGGAAGGCCCTGCCTGGGTCGCGCAGCACATGCCCAACTGCCGGGGCGTGGACTTTACGGACAGCGCCCATATGGTCTTTCTCGACGAGACCGAGAAGTTCAACCGCACCGTTCTCGATTTCATGAAGGGCTGAACCGATGACGACACTGCCTTTCAGCTTCGGCATGAACGAGTTCACGACCCAGCCCTGGTCGTTCGAGGAAGACGTCACCCGCTATTGCGAGCTTGGCGTGGATGCGATCGAGATCTGCGAAGCCAAGCTTGATCAGAACCGCATCGAAGAGCAGATGCGCCTTGTGAAGGACAGCGGCCTGACCGTCAGTGCCGTTCAACCCGCCGTCCGCACATTTTTCGGAAGCGCCATGGTGCCCGAGCCCGGCGCGACTGAAGCCCGCGTTGGACGCCTGACCCGGAGCCTGAAAACCCTGGCTCCGCATGTGCCCGGCAGCGTCTTCGTCACCAATACCGGCGCGCCACCCAAAGGGAATATGCGCCGTACCATGGACGAGACGGTGCGCTATCTGCGCGACCTCTGCCCGCTTGCGGAGGATCTGGGCGTCTCCCTGTCACTGGAGCCGCTGAACCCGACCTCGGTGAATACCGAAAGCGCGATCTGGACCATTGAACAGGCGATGGACATCATTGATGGCGTTGGACACTCCGCCATGGGTCTGTGTCTGGATTACTGGAATATCTGGCAGCAGAAGGACGTCTGCGCGGCTATCCGCGCTGCGGGCAGCAAGATCAATGTCCTTCAGGTCAGCGACTGGCGCACACCCTATTCCGCCGCGGACCGTCTGATCCCCGGAGATGGCTGCATTCCGCTTCATGAAATGCTGCATGCCACATGGGATGCGGGCTTCCGTGGCGCCTGTACGGTGGAGATCTTCTCGTCCGGCGTGCCGGACAGTCTGTATGACCGCGACCTGAGCGAAGTCATCCGCTTCTGCCGTGAAGGACTGGATCAGGCCTGGACGAGCGCGTCCTGATTTTCAGTCCGTCGATCAGTCCACCGGACCGATTTCTTCGCGATGCCGCTTCAGACCATCCTGCGTGATGACGAAACGGCCGTCATCGCGCAGTTCAGACAGACCAAGCCGCTCCAGCCGTTCCAGACAGGGCTGGTCCTTCAGCCCTGTCGGTCGTCCCGTCGAAGCGCAGAGCAGCAACCGGTGCAGCGTGGAGCGGCAGCAGGTCTCAAGATAAGGCTCGTCATAGGATTCAGTGGATGCGTTGGACATGCCTTCGCATCTATCGCGTCCCCGTTCCCCCGCCAAGACAAATGAGCCCTCGACGGTGCAAGGCCAGAGCGCGAAGCTGATGCGCCGCACCCAAGATTAGGGTATGGAAACAACTCATGATCGACCTCGGAACGCTCGTCACCCCCCTCCTGCACCGCTTCGACACCGAAACGGCGCATGAACTCGCCATTCATTCCCTCGCGCTCGGACTCGGTGGCCATGCCCCGAAGGACGTGCCGGCCCTCTCGACCCGTACGCTCGGCCTGCGCTTTCCCAACCCGATCGGCCTGGCCGCCGGGTTTGACAAGGATGCCCGCGCCATCCGTCCGCTGGCAAAGCTGGGCTTCGGCCATATCGAGGCCGGGACCGTGACGCCCCGCCCCCAGCCCGGCAATCCCGGCCCCCGCCTGTTCCGGCTGGTCGAGGACGGCGCGATCATCAACCGCATGGGGTTCAATGGCTGCGGCGTGGACCGCTTCTGCCGTCGTCTCGCCCGTCTGCACCGTCCGATGCCCAATGGCAGGATGCGCGGCCCGACCGTCCCGCTGGGCGTGAATATCGGGATCAACAAGACGGGCTCTGACCCGCTGCGGGACTATCCGGACCTCGTGGCGCGCGTGCGCCCCTATGCCGACTACATCACGATGAACCTGTCGTCCCCCAACACGCCAGGCCTGCGGGATCTCCAGTCGGCAACGATGCTGAAAGAGCTTCTGGACGCCATCAACACGCGCAATCCGGAGCGCCCGCCGCTTCTGGTCAAGCTCGCGCCCGATCTGGATGACAGTTCCTACGAGCCGATCCTTGAAGCCGCGATCGAAGGTGGCGCGCAGGGCCTGATCCTGACCAACACGACCATCGCCCGCCCCGCGACCCTGCATGACCCGGCAGCCCGCGAAAGCGGTGGTCTGTCCGGTCGCCCCCTCGCCCCGCGTTCGCGCGAGGTTCTACGGATCGTCTCGGGGCTGAACAAGGGCCGTCTGGCGCTGATTTCCTGTGGCGGTATCGAAACCGGGGAAGACATTCTCGCCCGCATCCGCATGGGTGCGGATATGGTGCAGATCTATTCGTCTTTCGTGCTGCAGGGCCCCGGCATCCTGCCCCGCATGAAGACGGAACTGCTCGACGCCATGCGCCGCGACGGGCTCGAGACAATCGCCGATGCCCATGGCGTTGACCGCCCGGCCTGAACCCACTCTTCACGCAGCGACCAAGGCATCTTTCCCATCCCGGAAAGATGCCTTTTTCGTCTCCGTCTGCCTGATGAACAGGCCCACGGATATGTGATGATCGAACCCCTGCCCCTGCAAACCGTTGAAAATCCTTCAAGACACTGGACGGAATACCCACGCATGACCAAACGGCTTGTCGCGCCTGCCTCTTCAGACTCCCCGCGCTGGCGCTCCGGACCCGCTTTTGGACATGCGCTGGGATGTGTTTTTCTGGCTCTCGGAATGCTCTGCGCCGGACTGCTTCCTGCCCAGCCAGCACTGGCCGCTGCACAGACGACAGCGCAGCCCTCCAAGGTTGCGCCAAAAGACAGCGCCAAGGACACGTCGTCCGACCCTGGAAGCAATTCCGGTCTTGGGTGGAACGCGGTTTCTGCGTCCATCGACCATCAGCTTGATGACAGCGCCACGGTTCTGCGACAGGTTTTTGCGACGCTCAACCGTAAGGATGCGAATACGGGCAACAGTGAGCTCGACGACCTGTCGTCCCAGGTCCAGAAGGTCCAGCAGAACACGCAGGATGCGGTCACGCAGATCCAGTCCTATGACAGCATCACCGAATCTTTCCTGAAAATCCTTGGCCCCAAGGCCGCGGAAAACGAGGACCCCTCCGTCACGGCACAGCGCCAGCGGATGCAGCAGAATTCGCAGTCCGTGAAATCGGCGCTGATGCGGGCCAAGCTCTATAATCTTCAGGCCCAGCAGCTCAACACGGCCATCAATGCCCGTCGCACACGCCTGCAACACGCGGCCCTGTCCGAACACACGGTCTCACCGCTTGCTCCGCGCTTCTGGAACACGCTCCTGACCGAGCGGGCAGAAAACCGCTACTCGCTCCATGCGGGTGGCGTCCTGTCCGACTGGCTCTACCTTCTGATCGGTTGCGCGATCACTTTCGCGGCCATCGGTCTCAGCTCGCCGCTGATCCTGCGTCTGCTCAAACGCTGCGGGGCCCATTTCCGCCCGGCGACGGAAGACAGCGTGAAGGAAGCCCTCTCCAGCAGCATCATCGCCATTACGCTGAATGGTGCACTAGAAGCACTGATGGCCACGCTGGTCTGGTTCATCTGGGCTGCGGCGGCTCTTTCTGATGGTGGTGGTCCGATCGGCGCGATCATTGGCGAGACAGTCCCTGTCTGCGGTTTCATCATTGGCGCCGGATTGCCGATTTTCGGTCGCAGCGGTGTCCTCGCCCAGGGCAATCCGGGCGAACGCAAGGCCCTGCGCGGCGTGGACTGGATTCTTGCCGTCAGTATCCTGCTGCTGGATCTTCTCCGGGCCTTTCAGGCTCAGGATGCTTTTGGCCAGACCCTGCAGCTCCTGCTGGAAATCGTGTTCTCGATCGCCATTGCCGTCTGCGCCGTGGATACATTCCGCAGGCTCGGCAACCAGAACGATACACGGGGCTTCGCACCGTCTGCGCTGGGTGTTTCCAGTCTGCTTCTGGCCGTTACGGTCATTTCCATCCTGCTGGGCTATGTGGCTTTTGCCTTCACGCTCAATGGGTGGCTGCTGTCGCTGGGCACGGGTGTTGCCATTGTAACGCTTCTGGGCCTGTGCTGGCGTGATGTTCTGGACCGCCTGTTTTCCGAAAACGGCTTTTTCAGTCGCCGTCTGGTTCTGCTCGGACTGACACAGCGGCGCCTGTCCCAGATCAGCGTTATCCTTTCTGGTCTCGGCAATGTCCTGCTCCTGCTCCTGCTGTTCTCCATCGCCCAGACGGATGGCAGCTTCAGCGTTGCGGACATCACCAACCGGCTGTGGCTCCTGTTTGTCGGCAACACCATTCACGGCGTGAAGATTTCGCTCGATACGGTGGTGCTGGCCATTGTTCTGGTCGTGGCGGCCTATTACGCCATCCGACAGACCCGCGCCTGGATCCGGGACCGCTTCTTCCCCACCACCCGGCTGGACCTCGGCAGCCGCACTTCGATCCTGAGCATCTTTACCTATTGCTCCTGGATCATGGTTGGCCTCGGCATCCTGTCCATCGCAGGTGTGTCCGTGCAGAACCTGACCTGGGTGGTTAGTGCCCTTTCCGTTGGTATCGGCTTTGGCCTGCAATCCATCGTGCAGAACTTCGTTTCAGGTGTGATCCTGTTGGCCGAGCGGCCTATCCGCGTGGGTGATATGGTGGAGATCGCGGGAACACGCGGTGACGTCAAACGCATCAGCATCCGCGCCACCGACATCGGCCTGAGCGACGGTTCGACCATGATCGTCCCGAATTCCCAGTTCATCACCACGAGCATCAAAAACGCGACGCTGAGCGGTGCCACGGGCGTCCTGACCCTGACGTTCAAGATCCCCCTGACGACCGATCCGGAAAAGGCGAAAGCCATGCTGCTGGAAGTCGCGGCCCATCGTGACGAAGTCCTGTCGGCCCCCTCACCGAAGGTCCGTGTCAGCGCCATCGCCGGGGACAGTCTGACCATGACCCTGAGTGTTGCGCTGGTCTCCGCCCGCGATGGTGGCAGTGTTCAGGATGCCATTCTCTTTGACGTATTCCGTCGTTTTCATGCCGAGGACGTCGCCATCACGACAGCATGATCTGAAAATACTTTCCGAGAGTCCAGTCGATACTCGATTTTCCAGCGGAGTGGCTCTAAGGTCACTCCGTTCAGAGAGGCCAGGATCAGAACCGATGCCGTCCCCGACAAATATTTCCGGAGAAAAGCCAGCCGGACAGGTCTTTCACCTGCCTGTCCGCTCAAAGATGCTTTCCATGGCGGAAGCGGCAGCCCATCTGGGCCTGCCCGAACGCCGGATGAAGCTGCTTTCCCTTCTTGGAACGGGACCGGCCCGCACGCAGACGCCGGATGGGAAGATCGCCTATCGCCGCGAGGATCTGGAACTCTATCTCACCGCCCTGCATGAAAAGGCCGATATTTCCGGTATGGAGATGACACGCCGTCGCTCACAGGCGGCCGCATCCCGTCAGCGTGCGCTGGAACTGGTTCAGATCGGTAGCCGGACCGGCTTTCCTGATCCGGACCCGTTCATGATGCTGGCCACGGGCGCAGAAGCGCGCCAGCATGCCTGCTTTTTCATTATCAAGGTCATGGCGCTGTTCGGACTGATCATGCTCTGCATTTCGTCCACCCCGCTGCTCCGGGCGCATTTCAACTGACGGATCAGCCCTGACCCGCCAGTTCAGTCTTTCATTCAAATCCGCAGAGTACGGCCTTTCCGATCCCCTTACCGCTTTCGAGCAGTTCATGCGCCCGTCGCAGATTGGCAATGGTGATCGGCCCCAGGACTTCATGCAGCGTCGTCTTCAGAAGCCCGGCTTCCACCAGCGATGCGACCTGACCCAGGATCTTTCCCTGCGCCGCCATGTCCGGCGTTTCAAACATCGGCCGTGCGAACATGTATTCCCAGTGCACGGACAGGGACTTGCGCTTGAACGGCATGATGTCGAATTCGCCCGGATCATCAATCAGCGCCAGCGCACCCTGAGGTGCCAGAGACCGCACGATCGCGTCGCGATGCTCACCAGACGCCGTCAGACCCGCGACATAACGCACCTGCGGGATTCCGATCCGGGCCAGTTCCTGATCAAGCGGACGACGATGGTCGATAACGTGATGCGCGCCCATTTCCCGGCACCAGTCCGTCGTTTCCGGACGGGACGCCGTGGCAATGACTGTCAGCCCCGTCAGACGGCGCGCAATCTGCGTGAGGATCGAGCCCACACCACCGGCACCGCCGATAATCAGGAGCGCCTCCGGGTTTTCCATGTCGCCCAGTCGCACGCCCAGCCGATCGAACAGAAGCTCCCATGCCGTCAGAGCTGTCAGCGGCAAGGCTGCGGCTTCGGGATCGGACAAGGTCTTTGGTGCGCGTGCAATCAGACGCTCATCAACAGCCTGAAAACGCGCATCGCTCCCCTGCCGCTGCGCACTGCCAGCATAAAAGACACGGTCCCCGGCCCGAAAACCCCGGACCTGCCCACCGGTCGCCACAACCGTTCCCACGGCGTCATAGCCAAGGACGCGGGGTTCATCGCCCGGCGGGTCCATCGAGCGCAGTTTCGTATCCACGGGATTGACCGAGACAGCCCGGATTTCCACGACGACATCCCGTGGCCCCGGAACGGGGGTCGGAATATCGAGTTCGACCAGCGCATCGGACTCGTCCATGCGGGTTGCGCGTCTGTGCCCGAAAGCTTTCATTGGAGTGATCTCCTAACTCATAAAGAGCGCAGCCGGATGCGTCAGCCGTGGCGATCCATCAGCATGTTCGTCACCGCCGCCTTGAACGGCAGAAGACGGTTGGCAACAGCCAGTCCGGCCCGCCGTGCCATCAGAAATGGTGGCTCATCACGGGTATAAACCGTTGCAATCGCATTGGTTGCCGCAAAGAGCGGCGCCGTCGCCCGCCGATGTGTCCGCTCGAAACGCGCCAGGACGGACGGATCACCCGCATCACCCGGACCATCCGCAATTGCCCGTGCCAGCGTTTCCTGTCCCTTGAGGCCCAGATTGAACCCATGCGCCGTGATCGGATGCATCCCCACGGCCGCGTCACCGATCAGCGCGAGACGCGGTGCCTGAAAGCGATGCGCATAGACCGCCTTGAGCGGATAGATGCAGCGTGCGCTCTCAAGCGTCATCTGTCCCATCCGTCCCTGCGTGCGGGCCGTGATGTCTTCGCTGAACGCCTTGCCATCCAGCGCCTTGAGACGCGCGATTTCATCCGGCTCCAGCGTCAGGACGAGCGAAGAGCACGATCCCGGACGCTCATCGGGAGCAACCGGCAGAAGGGCAATCGTCTGCCCTTCGTCGAACCACTGAAGCGCGGTATTCGCATGGGATTCCGGATGCCGCATGCGACAGACCATGATGTTGCGCTGGAAATCGTGAACGATCGCGCCGATCCCGGCTTCGCTCCGCAAACGCGAAAAACGCCCGTCGGCTGCAACCAGCAGATCCGCTTCGATGCGCTCACCATTGGCCAGTACCACACCTGCAGAGCGCGCATCATGCCACGAACTGGCAATACCCTCTCCGGCCCGGATATCTACGCCCTGCGTCCGGGCAGCCACGCGATACAGGGCACGCCGGATCAGATGGTTCGCGACCATATGCCCCAGCGCATCAGGCCCATCGGATGGGGCATCGAACAGAAGCGGTGGACTGCCGGTCTTTCCTGTTTCAATGCGGGCCGTGTACATCGGACAAAGGCTGCCGGAGGGGATTTCTTCCCAGGCGCCGATCGCCTTCAGCCATTCCGACGCATGATGCGTCAGCGCGATTTCCCGGCCGTCGAAGGGTGGATCGGCCAGCACATCCACTGGCGACCGCTCGACAACGCAGACCCTGCGCCCGTCACGTCCGAGCGAAATGGCACAGGCGAGACCGACCGGACCGCCACCGGCAACAATGACGTCGTAACGCATCGGATCAGCCGGCGTCCGCGGGGAACTTGATGGCGTCTCCCTTCCAGATGGCCATGTAATCGTCGATGTCGGGGCGCTTGCGCTCATCCGAATGCTTTGCCGGCGTACCCACGAACAGGAAACCGGCCAGACGATGCGGCGCGGGCAGACCCAGCGCTTCAAGCAGTGCGCGATCCTCGCAGAACGGGCCTGTCACCCACATCCCGCCGAATCCGGCCGCATGCAGCGCGTTCAGAACATTCATTGCTCCCGCCGCCACGGCCATTTCCTGCTCGATGACGGGGATCTTGCCTTCCGGCTGCAGATGCATGCCAAGTGCGATGATCATCGGCATGTTGGCAAAGCGGTGATGCCGCTTGGTCTTCTTCGCCGCAGGAGCATCTGGCTCCTGCCGCCCCATGGCTTCCACCACGAGATCGGCAAAGGCCTCACGGTGCTTGCCCTTGATGACCGTATAGCGCCAGGGGCGCATCTTCCCGTGATCCGGCGCACGCAGGCCAGCGGACAGGATGGTTCGCAGTTCATCCCCCTTCGGCGGAGGCTCGACGAGATGGTCCGTCGAGGCGCGGGAGAGAAGGACGTCGAGGGGGGAATGATGATGTGCCATAATGAAGAAATATGGCCCGATCTCCCCGCCCCGCCAAGGGCAATTTCCAGAGTCCTTCCGATCAAGGCACAGTGAGGCTTGGTTGCCCCTCATTCTGCGAGGATGGTTCGGACAAAGAAGGCGCGCATAATGGGGTTTTACGCTTCCGCCTCCACGGAGAGCGTGGAAATCCGCCTCATGCTGGTGTAGCAGGAAGAACATGAACGAAAGCCGCCACGCCCGCCTGCATCGCGCCACCAGCGAAACCGACATCACCCTTGCCCTCACGCTCGACGGCCAGGGCCGCTCCGACGTGGACAGCGGCATCGGTTTCTTCGACCACATGCTGACGGCACTGGCCAAGCATGGTGGCTTTGACCTTGAGCTGAAAGCCAAGGGCGACCTGCATATTGACGGCCATCATACGGTCGAGGATGTCGGCATCGTCTTCGGACAGGCCTTCCGTCAGGCCATCGGCGACAAGCGCGGCATTGAGCGTTTCGGCCATGCCCTCGTGCCGCTGGACGAAGCCCTGTGCGAGGCGGTCGTTGATATTTCCGGCCGACCCTACCTTGCTTGGAACGTCGTCTTTCCGCGCGAGAAGATTGGCACGATGGATACGGAACTGTTTGAAGAGTTCTTCCGCGCCTTTGCCATGTCCGCCCATATCGCCCTGCACCTGACCTGCAAGGCGGGCACCAACGCCCACCACATCGCCGAAAGCGGCTTCAAGGCTGTTGCACGTGCCCTCAAGGTTGCCGTCTCGCACGATCCCCGCTCGGCGGGCGCCATCCCCTCCACCAAAGGCGTGCTGTGAAGCTCTACATTCCCTGTACGAAACCGGACGCTGCCGGACCGCAGATGCCTGTCATGGTGCAGGACGGATTTTCATGGCGCGTCCTTTTCTTCGGCTGGTTTGGCCTTCTGACCTACGGCGCATGGATTTCCGCCCTTCTGGCCGCAGCCGCCACCATGATCACGCTGCATGTTTTCATGGGTTTCTGGTCCCGGCTTGACCTGATCGTGGCCATCCATGCCGTTCTCGCCAGCTTCACGGCTGAGATCCGCCTGTGGGAACAGCGCCTGAACGGCCGCGTTACCGGCACGCCGATCGCGGCCCCCAGCCGGGACATCGCGCTTCTGCGCTGGATGGACCAGCAGCACTACGCCGCCCCTTACGGCAGCACATCTCCGGAGTTTCCATGCGCGTCGTCGTAATTGACTACAATGGCGGAAATCTCGCCTCGGCCGCAGAGGCAGCCCGCAAGGCCGCAATCCGCAAGGGGATCGAGGCCGACGTCGTCATCTCCCGTGACGCGACCGACATCCTGAATGCCGACCGTCTGATCCTCCCCGGACAGGGCGCTTTTGCCGACTGCGCACAGGGGCTTGGCCCCGAACTGCGCAATATGCTCGAAACCGCGACCGCCAATGGCACACCGTTCCTTGGCATCTGCGTCGGGATGCAGCTCATGTGCGAATACGGCCTCGAACATGGCCGCACCGAGGGACTGGGCTGGATTTCCGGCAATATCCGTCGCATGGATGAATCTGCGGATGCTGGCCTGCGCCTACCGCATATGGGCTGGAACACGCTTGACTTCACGCCCGGCACCCATCTGCTGACGGATGGCCTCACACCCGGCAATCACGGCTATTTTGTTCATTCCTATGCGCTGCATGATGGTGTGGACAGCGATCTGGTCGCAACAGCGCAATATGGCACGCAGGTTCCGGCCATCGTTGCGCGCGGCAACCGCTGCGGCACGCAGTTCCATGTCGAAAAGAGTCAGGATGTTGGTCTGACGATCCTCGGCAATTTCCTGCGGTGGACCTCATGACCATTACCTGTGAACGCGTCGTCTCCCCGCTTCCGCCCGAAGATCTGGACGCGCTGATTGAGGCCACGTCCGCCGGCATTCTGGACGGCGGCGGCTTTGGCTGGCTCCAGCCGCCCGGCCATCAGGCTCTGGCCCGCTATTTCGAAGGCCTGCTGCTCGTGCCGGAGCGCAGCTTTTATGTGGTGCGTGAGAACGGCGTGATCTGCGGCGCAGGCCAGCTCGTCCGTCCGCCTTCAAGTTATGAAGCCCATGCCGCGACCGCCAATCTGACAGGCTTTTTCGTGGCCCCCTATGCCCGCGGCCGCGGTCTGGGACGCGCGCTTCTGGAAGCCATGCTCAAGGGCGCGAAGGCCATTGGCTGCAAGGTTGTAAACTGCGACATCCGCGAAACGCATGTCGCCGCTATCGGGCTGTTCCGGTCGTTCGGTTTCGAACACTGGGGGACCCATCCTTATTATGCACGGATCGGAGGGCAGACGGTGCGCGGACTTTTTCTCTCGAAACTTCTGGCAAACGAGAACGAGGCCGCCCGCTGGCAGTCCAGCATCGCCATGCCCGACACCAGCAGCGCAGCAGCCAGTCCTGTTAGCGAAACGGCCGTTCCGGCTCACGGTCTGACACTCTATCCGGCTATCGACCTCAAAGATGGCACCTGCGTCCGTCTGCGTCGCGGGGAAATGGAAGACGCCACCCATTATTCCGATGATCCGGGCGCACAGGCCAAGCTGTTCGCGGAAGCCGGCTGCCGGCACCTGCATGTCGTGGATCTGAACGGCGCCTTTGCCGGTCGTTCCACCAATATTCCGGCCATTGAATCCATCGTGAAAGCCACAAACCTGCCCGTGCAGCTTGGTGGTGGTATCCGGGACATGGCCGCCATTGAACGCTGGCTCGAAGCCGGCGTCTCGCGCGTCATTCTGGGCTCGGTGGCCGTTAAAGACCCCGAACTGGTCCGTCAGGCTGCCCGTGCTTTCCCGGACCGGATTGTCGCAGGCATCGACGCCCGACAGGGCCGCGTCGCCACCGAAGGCTGGGCCGAAGTTTCCGAACTGGAAGCCAATGATCTCGCCCTGCGCATGGAAGATGCCGGTGTCGCCGCCGTGATCTTCACCGAAATCACGCGGGACGGCATGCTGGCCGGACTGGACCTTGAACAGACCGCGGACATGGCCCGTCGTCTCTCCATCCCTGTCATCGCCAGTGGTGGCGTCGGCAGTCTGGAGCATCTCAAGGCCCTTCGCGATGTAGCGCGCGACGTTCCCGGTATTTCCGGCGCCATCGTCGGCCGTGCCCTGTATGACGGTCGTATCAAGCTCAAAGACGCTCTGGACGTCCTCGGCTCATGCTGAAACTCCGCGTCATCCCCTGTCTGGACGTGAAGGATGGCCGCGTCGTCAAAGGGGTGAATTTCGTCTCCCTGCGCGATGCCGGTGATCCGGTCGAGCAGGCCAAGCTTTACGACGCGGCCGGTGCCGATGAACTCACCTTCCTCGACATCACGGCCAGCGTCGAAAACCGCGACACCATCCTCGATGTCGTCCGCCGTACAGCGGAAGCCATCTGCTTACCCCTGACTGTCGGCGGTGGTGTCCGCACCTGCGAAGACATGCGCCGCCTGCTTCTGGCGGGGGCAGACAAATGCGCCGTCAATTCGGCAGCTATCAAAAACCCGGCCCTGATCCGTGAAGCCTCCGAACGCTTTGGCAGCCAGTGCATCGTCGTGGCCATTGATGCCCGTTCCGATGGCAAGGGCGGCTGGGAAGTCTATGCTAAGGGCGGCCGTGAACCCACGGGGTTGGACGTCGTGGAATGGGCAAAGAAAATGCAGGATCTGGGAGCAGGCGAAATCCTGCTCACCAGCATGGACCGCGACGGCACGCGTGCAGGCTTCGATCTGGATCTGCTTCGTGCCGTCTGCGGCGCAGTAACTGTTCCGGTTGTCGCTTCGGGTGGCGTGGGCGAATTACAGCATTTCGTGGAAGGCGCGGAAGTCGGCGCAAGTGGCCTTCTGGCGGCAAGTGTGTTCCACTTCGGCCAGTTCCGTATCGATGAAGTCAAGAACGCGCTGAACAAGGCCGGACTGCCGGTCAGGCTTGGAGAGTAAGACCATGGGAAAACCCGCCACCAAACCGGCCCCGAAGCCTTCGAAGCAGCAGGACGACAAGAAGTCGGACCTTCAGCAGGAACTGGTCCTCCAGCGCCTGTATGACACGGTCCAGTCCCGCCGCGGCACTGACCCATCCCTCAGCCACTCCGCACGCCTGATGGCCCGTGGCCGCAACAAGATCGCCCAGAAATTCGGCGAGGAAGCCGTCGAATGCCTGATCGAGGCGGTCAACGGTAACCGCAAGGAACTGATCGGTGAAAGCGCAGATGTGCTGTACCACCTGATCGTCATGTGGGTGGATGCCGGCGTCTCTCCCGAAGACGTCTGGACGGAGCTCAAGCGCCGCGAAGGCACGAGCGGCATTGCCGAGAAAGCTGCACGCCTCAAGGAAAAGCTCGGCTGAACAGGAAGCAGACCATGACCTATGATCCCGGCAACATCTTCGCTCGCATCCTGCGCAAGGAAATCCCGGCCCGCGCCGTCTATGAAGACGACTTCGCGCTCGCCTTCCACGACATTGCCCCCCAAGCCCCGATCCACGTTCTGGTCATCCCCAAAGGGCCATACGTCTCCATCGCCGATTTCGGCGCAACCGCCTCTCCTGACGAAATTACGGGCTTTTGGCGCGCTGTCTCCAAGATTGCCGAAGAGCAGGGCCTCACCCGCGAAGGCTTCCGCCTCATCAGCAATTCCGGCCCCAATTCCGGGCAGGACGTCCCCCATTTCCACGTCCACCTGTTCGGTGGTGCGGCCCTTGGGCCCCTGCTGACACAAAAAACTTCTTAAATAAGACTTGCCAAGACCCGAGGGGCCGACTATCAAGCCCCTCGCCTCGTCCCATTCGTCTAGAGGCCTAGGACACCGCCCTCTCACGGCGGCAACAGGGGTTCGAATCCCCTATGGGACGCCAATCTTTCCAATGACTTAGCAGTCATGAAGCGAAACGATTGATCGTTTTTGGGCCCACCTTGGGCCCATTGCCAAAAAAGACGATAAGCACATGGTCCCAATGGGCCCATGAAAAGGCTATGCTGGGCCCAGGCGAGGCTCACCATGAAAGACCGAATCACTTCTGCTAAAATCGATCCTGCGACCGGTCGCGCTCTTCCCTCTGGCGTCGAGTATCGCGGCAAGGGCCAGTATCGGGCCCGCAAGCGCATCGCAGGCGGCGAGAGAATCCACCAGACGTTCTCCTCGGCCAAACTGGCCCGACGCTGGCTGGACACGACCTCTGCCAAACTCGAGCTTGGGCAGTTTCAGGATACGCGTCCGCTGGAACGCCAGACCGTCCATGAACTGGTCGACCGCTATGTGCGCGAGGAGATGCAGACCCGGGATAATGATCGCAAGGGTCACATCCCCGCCATCCTTCAGGACGACATCGCACAGCTGGCACTGGTCGATCTGACCCCAACGGCAGTCCGTGGCTTCCGGGACCGGCTGGCTGAGAAATACAGCGGCGCCACGGTCGTCAAACGACTCAACCTGCTCGCTGCGATCTGCCAGCACGCGATCGCGGAATGGGACGTTCCCTTCGCGAAGAACCCGGCCGCCGCGACAGCGGTCAAGCGTCCGGCGGGCGCAGATAAAAAACGCAATCGACGCCTCGTCGGCGATGAATACGAACGTCTTTTGGAGGCTATAGCTAAGTCACCCTGGCCCGATGATCTCGCTTTCGTACGCTTCGCCATCGAACAGGGAACGCGACGGGAAGAAGCCCTGACACTCCGTTGGCGCGACGTCGATTTCGACCGGCACGCCCTGTCTTTCGGGAAAACGAAAACGATGCATCGCGCCGTCGAGCGCGGCCCGGAAATCCGTCCACTGACACCGGGCGCCGCCCGCCTGCTTCAGACTCTTCAGACCCAGCGCGTGTCAGCGCGACCAGACGATCCTGTTTTCGACGTGGGCAGCAAAAACGCGTTCTCTGTCCGGTTCGGACGAATGACAAAGAAGGCTGGCCTTCGGGACCTCACGTTTCATGATCTGCGTCATGAAGCAACAAGCCGTCTCGCACGGATCTATACGAACCCGCTCGAACTCCGCCGCGTAACGGGCCATAAGGATATCAAATCCCTTGATCGTTACTATCAGCCCCACCCGGAAGACCTCGCCGCCATGGCGTTGGCCTATGAGGCAATTAACGGACCGGGTAAAAAATGAAGGAACCCGCTGCTCGGGGGAGCCTGAGTCGGAAAAAAGCGATCAGGCAGGTAATCACGGGCCTGATGTCTAGACTGCGTTCCAGCAGCAGGCACTCTCCCCGACTGCGCCGCCTTCTTCTCTGAATCTTCAGTTCAGTCTCACAGAGTTTCCGCTCGATAAAATCGTCGAGGTCCACAATACGAAAACATCGGGCCCGACCGATTTTGACAGAACGTATCCCCAGCGTATCGACCTGATTACGGAGAGTTCCCTCGGCAAGGCCAATATATTCTGCGGCGGCAGGATAGCGAAGCAATCCGCGACTTTCCAGTGCCAGACGGGATCCTTTCCGGTCATTCACCATCGTTCTTGCTCCTGCATTTATCATTAGCCTGCGGGGCCGAAAGAATGAGCCCCGTCAACGACATTTAACGTGCAGATCAACCGATTAAGATAATGCTGCCTGCCCTTATTTTTGATTAATTATGACTTGTTTTTTCTTTTTATCAAGAAAATATGCTATGATGCAGTATAAAAAGACTCTTGGAGCCATTATGCGCAAATCACCTCAGTCGCTTTCAGACCTTCCGTTATTCAGCGGCGATTGCCGGGCAGCGCGGAGCCTGAGAGGCTGGAATCAAGATGATCTCGCGCAACGAGCCCAAGTTGGCCGCGCCACGATCATGCGGTTTGAGTCAGAATCCGGCATACCGACCGCGCGGGTTTTACGCAAATTACGCGAGGCGTTCGAAGAAGCAGGTATCATTTTCGAGACAACTAAAGACGGCAAGCGCCTCTTGATCGACAATGCATCATGGCTTCTTTTGCTCGGAAGAAATGCGGATCAGACGGTGGCAGGTGATGAAATATCAGTGATGGAGGGAGCCGATGGCGTACTTGTATGTGTCAATCAGACACGCAGCGTGATCATCTCCATGGCCGCTCACCCCAGGCACGGGCAGCATGCTCCCTCCTATGCAAAAAACGGAGATAAAGGAGTAGTTTTTGATGTTCAGTCTCGAGCGCACCCGGATTATGGCCGGGTCGCCGAAATTTCCTATTCGCCCAACGCATACAGAAAAGATGATATAAGCTAACTTGAGCCGAATAATGATTTATTATGAATCACCAACCGATCCCCTCTGATTCGCTGGCATGTCATGATCGCTCGTCCGAGAATCTCTGGGCGGCACGAGCCATCAGCGAGCATCTGAACGCCTCGGCATTCTGTCCTGAGTTCGCAACATTCAGTTCACAAATTCTGGGCCGGTGTCCAAGATATGTTCTGGCATCTCAGACGATCCGAAGCACGGTCCTGCAAAAATCTTCCTCACAGATGCGCTTGCAGGACGGCATTCTGATGCCGTGGATATGTCTTAACACCGATAATTTTGTAAATATCCTTACTTTCGACATAGATCACAGCTGCGCTCGTGAATATCTTGCGAATATCCCGGCAAAAATCCGTCCTACACTTGTTGAAGATCCAGTATCTGGACGTTCCCATGCTTTTTTGTCGCTGCGCAGTCCCGTGTATATTGGTCATGAAGCCCATCAGAAGCCACAAAAACTACTGTGGCTCTCCCATCAACTCATGGCTGCTGCGCTTGATGCCACCCCGCTACCGTATAAAAGTCTCATAAAATCTCCCTGGGCCGTTGCGGAGAACCTGATCGGAAACCTCGTGCCCAGAAAGCCTTCACAAAACAATCGAGCTGCTTTACCCGATACCTCAGGGTCTGGGGGCCTGAAACTTCTCTGGAGAACAGTGCCCGGGGCTGGTCCCAGTGAACTGCGCGATGTTGTGTCATTACTCATGCCGGTCTGGCAGAATAAAATACAAAAACCTGCTAAAATCTGGCTGCGATATGCCGAGCGGGAACCGTCCTCACTGGGCCGGAACTGTTCTCTGTTCGATCAGGTCAGATGGTGGTGTTACTCAGGTCTTGTAAAAGATCTGCGGGAAATTTCTGCTTACGCGCATCAGATCAACAGAACATTTCCCGCGCCCTTGCCTGGCAGCGAAGTCGAAGCAACAGCCCGCAGCATTTGCAAGTTTATGAACTCCCGATACTGCCCTGCTCATGGCATCAAGGGATTTTCCATGTCGTTCAGTGCCGAGAACCTAGATACAACACAAAAGCAGCGCGAGTCAGCACAACGCACATCAATGATCAAACAACAGAAATCTTACGACCGAATTGAGAATGCGCTGAAAGCCTGGCCCAGAAAAATGCCGCTGACCCAGCCTGCGCTTGCATTACAAACGGGCCTGTGTGAGCGAACCATCCGTCGCTACTGGCATGTGGACTGGCCAACCGGACTTTCGGTCATCATATCAGGTAGTGAGGGAAACCTTGCCCGTTCTGCGCATCCGCTTCGTCAGTTGCGGACGCTAAAGGAGTTGGCAGACGCGTTCGAAAAGGACTGTCTGTGGCTCACATATTACGGGAATCATACCGGCGCACAGAAGAAGCCCGGTGCGGAACCAGACTGGCCCGAAACGCCGGACGACTGGCTGAATACAGAAGTGGCTTGGGGATATCGTCACGCGGAGGAAGCTACTGAAAACGCACTCCATCGACGGGACAGAAGGCTAAAAAATAAAGAAAGAAGCGAGCGTCGAAACAGGCTCATACAGGCTGGAAAAAACAATGCAATCTCAGTTCGTTCGGAAGAAACAGACCGAATTGAACAGCAGTTTGATGAACTCATATTGCGTGCTGAAAAAGAAAAGTGGAAACCCGACATTAAGAAAAAGCTGTTCTTCGGTCGGATTTCATCCCGCAAATCCATAAAGCGGGCATATGACGAGGGGATATCTCTGAGGTTTTCAGAAAGGTGCGTTTCTGACCGACCAGATAAGGAAGCCGATAGCAACTATCATGTCGACGAATTCAGCACTTCTGTCGGGACCAGAAGTCCACCCGCTAAAGGCCGCTGAAGCTGTAGAGCCTCTGTTGCCGGCGTATTCATCCATACATCCAGATCATCCGTCGTTTCCCCGTCCGCCAGCTTGCGCACTGAGGTCCACCGGCACCAGATGCCGGCAAGGAAAGCCAACGGCTGTCCGTCGCTGCGGGCAAACCACACAGGCCGTGATTTCCCGTCAGGCAGACGCTCCGGTTCCGAGAACGCCGTCAGCGGCACTAGACAGCGATGCGCAAGGCCCTCCCAGCGCTTCCACCATGCAGATCCCGGATTGCGGATATTGGTCACACCCCGGTCCACCTTATGCCCCTTGAGGTAACCGGGCGGTGTCGGCATGCCCCAGCGCGCCATGACCAGCTCACGTCCGTTGTCTCCGTTCCGAACGAC
>NZ_JABCQG010000016.1 GCF_015244565.1 Gluconobacter vitians
CAGGTTGACTTCAGCCAGCATCAGAAACCGACCCCAACGCCAACCGCCAGACTGCCACACGTCAGACTGTACGCCAATTCGTCCACAACGCTCCTCGCTCAACCTCACCGAATCCCCTTCAGGTCAGGGGGCGTCGGCAGGTGATTTCGATCAAAAACTGAACTTCCTGACGGAAATGTCAACCTGATCTGTTTTCAATTCTGATAGTGTCATGTAATCAGTTGATCTGTCAACAGATGAGGTGTCACCAGAAAATGGCTGTTCAGTATGATCCATCCATCCTTCGGGACAGCAGTTTTCATGACATGGGGCTGACCTTCCATGTTCTGCGCCTGTCGAGCCTGTGGCGGGCGCAGCTGGACCGTCTCCTGCGGCCCGAAGGCATGACGCTCGCGACCATGCGCCCCATGGCGTATCTGATGGTGATGGGAAACGGGATGAAGCAGAGCGATCTGGCCTCCGTCATGGGTGTGGACAGCTCGGCGCTTGTGCGGGTGCTGGACCATCTGGGTGCAGAGAACCTGATCTCGCGGGAGCCCGATCCGCAGGACAGGCGGTCCAACCTTCTCACCCTTACAGCGGCCGGACGCGAGCGGTGCCGTCAGTTTCACCGCATTGCGGCGGAACTGGAAGCCCGGCTGACCGAAGGGCTTCCCGACGATGCGGCCGAACTGCTCCGCAGCCAGCTCGGCATGATGGAAGGGAGAGTTTCCCTGTCCGGTTTTTCTTCCTCCTGACTTTCCGGATCGGCCATGCGCAATCCTTTTCGCCAGCTTCTTTCTTTCGACCGCAACAGCCTGCGGTGGCGGAATTTCGTCTCCACGGCGGCTTTTACGGCCAGGGTGTTTCTGTCCCTCGGGATTGCGCTCTTCCTCGCCTTCATGATCCAGCTGGAATCGCCGATGAGTACGGTCACGACCGTCCTGATCGTCGCGAACCCAACTGTGGGCGCACTTGTCTCCAAGAGTGTGTGGCGTATGACCGGGACGGTGATCGGCGCGGCCCTGAGTACGGCGGTCATGGCGATGTTCGTACAGTCCGCCGTCCTGTATTTTATGGCGCTGTCGGCCTTTGTGGGGCTGGCCTGCATGACGGCGACGTGCCTGCGCTATTTTCGGGCCTATGCGGCGGTTCTCGCTGGCTACACGATCATCATCGTGGCCGTTCCCGCGTTTGCGCATCCCGAAAATATCTTCATGTCCGCCATGATGCGCGTGTCGGACGTAGCACTTGGGATCGTGGTGACGGCGGCGGTGTTCATGGTGACGTCGCCACGTCGGCGTCAGGGCACGATAGACGCGCTTTCGGGGGCGTTCCGCGAGACGATCCGCCATGCCCTGGTGTTTCATGAAGGACTGATGAACCGCTCCGGGGCGCAGGGTGCTCCGGGCTCGGAACCTGTGGGCACTGAAGGGGCTTTCCGGAGCCTTCCGCAGACAATCTATGACGGGCGGCAGCGACTTCTGGGGCAGCTGGCACGGCTTGGACCTGCCATTGAATACGCTGCAACAGACAACCCCGACATTCATGCCGGCGTGCGGGGATACCGGCTCGCCGTCAGTCGCATGACGGGGCTTGTGGCGTCCTATCATCCGTACTGGCGCAATCTGGGCGTGGCAAATCCGCTCTCGGCGCCCGTTCATCGCGAAATCCGCGATACGCTGAACGAGCTTCTCGCACTGACGGAAACCGCCGGATGGATCGAGCGGCCGCAGGGCGTTTTGGCCTGTCTGGAAGAGTCGCTCGGGCGGCTTGAGGTTCTGGAGGGGGCGGCGACTTCGCCTGCGGTTCAGGCATCTGTCGATAATGTCCGCGATATTCTCCTTCAGCTTCGTGAGACGGTCCTGGACCTGTCCAGCCCGCGCGGCCCGCATGTCCGCGTCCGGGTGCTGCATTATCTGGAATGGATGTCGGCGATCTATAACGGGCTGCGCGGGATGCTGATCGCCTTTCTGGCCTGCATGATCTGGTACATCACCTATTTCCCGACCGGGCCGATGATGATCATGTATGTCGTGGCGGCGTCGAGCCTGCTGTCCACGGCACCTTCTGCGGCACGGGCCAGTCTGCCGATGGCAATCGGGACGGCGCTGTCGGTTCCGGCCTGCTGGCTGTGCCATATCGCCGCAATTCCACGCGTGGATGGTTATCCGATGCTCTGGCTGTCGGTTTGTGCCTGCATGCTGCCGGGCGTGTGGCTCCAGTTTCATCCGCGTTATGGGGTTGGGGCGTTCGGCTATACGGTCTTTCTGGCCATGCAGTTGATGATAACGAACAGCATGGTTCCCGACGATATCACGCTCATCAACACCTGGCTCGCCATCCTGATGGGCTGCGCGCTGCTGGTTCTGGTGTTCCGCGTAATCATGCCGGCCGATCAGCGGCTTTATGCCTCGCGGCTCGTCATTTCCCTTGGCCGCAGCCTCCAGAACCTTTCGGCCCGGCCTGCCGCGAAGGTGCCGTCCTGGATGGTGTGGGAAGGGACGCAGATTCAGAAGGTTTCCATCCTGCTCATGCGGCTGTCTCTGGTAGCGTCTCCGATCGACCGTCAGGGCTATGTCGATGGCGCGTTTGCCGCCCTGTCCCTCGGGCGTCTGCTGATCCGCCTGCGGCAGGCCGTGGAACCGGCGGGGCTGAATGCTCGTGAAAGGGAGGCGCTGGATGTGGCGCTTGCGTCCTTCAGGACCCTGCGACGGGATCCTGTCGGGACGGCTGCGTCTCTCATGTCAGCCGCAGGGTTAATCGGGGCTGGCGAGGCTTCCGGAATGGAAGGGCTGTACCGTGTCCGTCTGGTGTCATGTCTGGAGCAGAGTGCTCATATCATCGACAGTATTCCGGGCTTCTTCCATGCGGATGGCCCGCTGCATCTCTGGTATGACGAGCGGGGGCCTGCGACGCTGGTTGCGGTTAATCCGGTACGGTGAGGATCAGGGCGTTGTCCGCTCGCGGATGACGTCCAGCGAGAGGGACGCGGCTTCGAGAATATGCTGCTTCGTCAGGCGGCCAAGTTCCTCGCCGTCGCGGGCGCGACAGGCCTGAAGGATCTGAAAATGTTCGGCGTCGGTGGCGGCTTTCCGCCCCGGCAGTTCCAGATGGGCGCGGATGTAACGGTCGAGCCGGGAATGCAGGTCATGGATCATGCCGTACAGCCTCGGGCGCTGTGCCGCGGCATAGATGGCACCGTGAAATTCCCAGTTCAGACGGCCGGACTGCTCCATGCCCTGTGCGCCGCCCGTTCCGCTGACAAAGGCCTCATAGGCGTCCTCAATCCGCGCCAGATCGACACGGGTGAGGGATGTCATCGCCAGTCCGGCCGCCATGCTTTCCAGCGAGGCGCGGATGTCCGAATATTCCAGAATGTCTGCCTCGCTCAGCCCGGTGACCACGGCGCCCCGATGGGGCAGGAAGGCGATCAGGCCTTCTGCCTCAAGCTGTTTGAGGGCTTCGCGGACCGGGATGGTGGAGACGCCAAAATTGCGGGCAAGCTCCGACTGTCGCATCGGCTGACCATCGGTCAGGATGCCGTCCGTGATGGCACGGCGCAGGGCGTCCGCGATTTCGAGCGAGGCCGAGCCGCTTTTCGTATCAACAGGTGTAAACTTCGGCTCGGCAGCGCGCATGGGGTCGTCCGTCAGTTGGGGGGCAATCCTCTTAGCATGGCCGGCGCGAACGGCCATGCCGGACAGGACCGTTATCCGATGGTCATCAGGCTGGCATTACCGCCCGCGGCCGTCGTATTCGTGCTGACGACCTTTTCCTGAAGTACCCATTCAGGCCGGATCGGGCTTTTCGCGTCAAGCATGTAGAGCTGCACGATCATGCCCGAACGCGACAGAGCCGCACGGGCCTGTTCCGCCATCTGCTTTTCTTCCGGAGACGCAAGGATCGTCCGGCATCCTGCAACACGCCCGCCCTGCGTGCGGCGGATATGCAGCGCAAGCGCATCGGGAAGGTCGGAAACCCAGTCCGAAGCCACATTCGGCCCCTGAACGAAGGCCGTGTTTCCACCGCTCAGAGCGAGGCCCACGGCGCGGAGCATGGTCTCGCGGTCGCTGGCGATGCACAGGACGGCGCCACGCGGCAGAAGCTGGTACAGGTTGGTTTCGCCGACCGGGCCGGGCAGTTCGCGCGTAGTGCCGCACATGCCATGCTGCATGGCGTCCACGATCGTCTGATAGAGCGGAAAGCTTGTCCGCATCAGCCAGGACAGAAACAGTCGTGCGGGCTCTGGCAGTTCCTGGTTTTCCCAGTCCGTATGGGCCGGGGCGGTGCTCATCAGGCGACGCAGGATCATCGGACCACCAGCTTTCGGACCCGTGCCCGACAGCTTTTCGCCGCCAAAAGGCTGGCTACCCACAACCGCGCCGACCATGTTGCGGTTGACGTAGAGGTTCCCGGCCTCGATGCGGGAGGTGACATGCGCCATGCGGCTTTCGATCCGGGTATGGAGTCCGAATGTCAGGCCATAGCCGGACTGGTTGATCGCGTTGATCAGGGCCTCGAAGCCGCTGGCTTCAAAGCGCAGGACATGCAGGACCGGTCCGAAGACTTCGCCCTGAAGGTCCGCCAGACTGTCGATCTCGATGATCGTCGGGGCGATGAATGTTCCGTTCGATGTCGTGTCCGGAAGGGGAAGGGACCAGACGGCACGGTTCTGCGCACGGGATGCGTCGATATAGGCCTGGATTCCGGATTGGGCTTCGGCGGAAATGACCGGGCCGACATCCGTGTGCAGTTCGGCCGGATTGCCCACGCGCAGTTCTTCGACCGCACCACGGAGCATGGTCAGAACGCGATCGGCACAGTCTTCCTGCACGCACAGGACGCGCAGGGCGGAGCAGCGCTGGCCGGCACTGTCGAAGGCCGAGACCAGAACATCCGCGACCACCTGTTCGGTCAGGGCGGAGCTGTCCACGATCATGGCGTTCTGGCCGCCGGTCTCGGCCACGAACGGAACGGGCTGGCCGTCTGCGCCGGTGCGTCCGGCCAGAGTGCTGGCGATCAGGCCCGCCACGGCGGTGGAGCCGGTGAACATCACGCCGGCAATCCGCGGATCGGCCACGAGGGCCGCGCCGGTCTCGCCAGCACCCGACACCAGCCGGAGAGCGTTTTCCGGAACACCCGCTTCGCGCAGAAGGGCAACGGCGCGCAGGGCAATGAACGGTGTTTCCTCGGCCGGTTTTGCGACGACCGTGTTGCCAGCCGCCAGTGCGACCGAAATCTGTCCCAGGAAAATGGCGAGGGGGAAGTTCCACGGGCTGATACAGGCGACAACGCCGAGCGGCACGCTGCTGCCTGCCTGGGCCGTTTCGCGGGCCTGAACGGCGTAATATCGCAGGAAATCAACGGCCTCGCGAACTTCAGAGAGTGCATTGGCATAGGACTTGCCCGCTTCGCGGACCAGAAGGGCCATCAGTTCGCTCTGATGCTCTTCCAGCAGATCCGCTGCGCGATCGAGCTTTGTGCTTCGTGCGTCGGCGGAAAGAGCCGCCCATGCTGTGCCTTCACTTTCGGCGGCATCAATGGCCTTGCGGACATCCTCTTCGGTTCCGAAACGGACACTGCCGATCCTGTCCGAATGGTTGGACGGATTGCGGATCTCCTGCGTCTCACCCGAGCAGGACAGGTCTTCCAGCGTCTGTTTTTCGGAGGCACAGACGGCTTCGGCCAGGGCCGTGACGGTGTGTTCGTCGGTCAGGTCCAGTCCGCGGGAATTGGTGCGTTCGGGCGCGAACAGGTCTTTGGGCAGGGCGATGGCCGGATGCGAGGCGCCCGGCGGCTGAACGGCTTTTGCGAGCGCGACCGGATCGGCGATCAGGGTCTCGATGGGCAGGCTCTCGTCGCCGATCTGGTTGACGAAGGACGAATTGGCGCCGTTTTCCAGCAGGCGGCGCACCAGATAGGCCAGCAGCGTCTCATGCGAGCCGACCGGGGCATAGACCCGGCACGGGCGGTTGAGCTTCTGCGGGCCGACGACTTCATTGTAGAGCGTCTCGCCCATGCCGTGCAGGCACTGGAACTCGTAATCACCGATCTGGAAGTTCAGGCCAGCCAGCGTGTAGATCGTGGCCAGCGTGCGGGCGTTATGGGTCGCGAACTGCGGAAAGACGACATCACGCGCCGCAAGGAGCTTTTTCGCGCAGGCGATATAGCTGACATCGGTGTAGCATTTGCGCGTATAGACCGGGAAATCCGTCTGGCTTTCAACCTGCGCTTTCTTGATTTCGCTGTCCCAGTAAGCACCCTTCACTAGGCGGATCATGAGGCGGTGTCCGCTGCGGCGGCCGAGGTCGATCAGATAGTCCAGAACCTTCGGCGCGCGGCGGCCATAGGCCTGCACGACGATGCCGATTCCGTTCCAGCCGTCCAGTTCCGGGCAGTGGCACAAATCTTCGATCAGATCGAGTGAGAGGTCCAGACGCTCGCTTTCTTCGGCGTCGATATTGATGCCGATGTCATAGCGGCGGGCCTGGATGACGAGGTCTTTCAGCGTCTGGCCGAGCTCTTTCAGCACGCGCTCGCGCTGGGTGAAGGCATAGCGCGGGTGCAGGGCCGAGAGCTTGATGGAAATTCCGGCCTTCTCATAGACATTCGCGCCGCGTGCGGTCTGGCCGATCACGTCGATTGCTCGCTCGTAGTCGCGGCGGTAGCGCAGGGCGTCGGCTTCCGTCATCGCCGCTTCACCGAGCATGTCGTAGGAGTATTTGAAGCCGCGGTCTTCGGGTTCGGTGCTGACCTTGCGGGCTTCCTCGATGGTTTCGCCAATGACGAACTGCTCGCCCATCATGCGCATGGCGATGTCGAGCGCACGGCGGACGAGCGGCTGCCCGCCACGTCCGACCAGGCGGAACAGCGCGGCGGCGAGGCCTTCATCCGTATCGTTGGTCAGCTTGCCCGTCAGCATCAGGCCCCATGAGGCCGCATTCACGAAAATGGATTTCCTGCCGCCGACATGAGAGAGCCAGTCCCCTGTGCCGATCCGGTCGCGGATCAGGGCGTCGCGGGTCGCGGCATCCGGAATACGCAGGAGGGCTTCGGCCAGACACATCAGGGAGACGCCCTCGGCGGAGGACAGCGAGAATTCCTGCACGAGTGCTTCGACGCCGCCCGGACGACGCTGCGTCCGCAGCGTACGGGTCAGATGGCGGGCGACGTCAAACGTGTTCTGCTGTTCCGTTTCGGTCAGCGTGGCCTGTTCGATCAGGGGAAGGATGCACTCCGCTTCGGGTCTGCGCATGTCTGCGGCGATGGCCTGACGAAGGGAGGAGCGGACAGGATAGGACGACACAAAAGTTGACATGGACTCAGCCTCGGACACGACACTCGGTCTGAGTTCTATAATCGTATACGATCCTAAGTAAAATATATGAAATGAGGGTCAGATCATTTTTATGACGTATCTTTGGATCCGAAACGTTCGTGCCATGTCGGGAATGCGGCGCCACCGGGAAGAGGGGATGCCTCGTACACGCCCCGGGCGATGGCGCGGGCCGTGACCTGCGTGGCGGCATGGAGGATTTCGGTCCATTCCTGACCAAGGGGAGCAGGCTTTTCGCAGGTCGAGACCCCGATCATGGCGTCCCCGTCCAGAGGCAGATGGGCTGGAAACACACCCCGTGCCACGCCGTCCTGCGCCAGAATGGAGAGGCGTTTCGCCTGTGTCTTGGTGAGAGTCGCATCCGTGGCGATAAGGCCGATCGTGGTGCCGGTGACGGAAGCCCATTTGGAACGCAGGCGCAAATCTTCTGCGCTCAGATGCGCGGGCATGCCCAGACCGCCGAATTCGTCACCCTGCTCGAAAGGTGCGCTCCAGAAATGGGGTCCGTCGCCGATCGTGGCGGTTCCGACGGCATTGACGGCGACCAGTGCGGCCACGCGGTGCCCGGCGGGGGTGATTGCGCTCGCCGAACCGAGCCCTCCGCGCAATGTGGCGGTTGTCGCGCCGGTGCCTGCACCAGCCGTGCCCAGTGCGAAAGCGCCGCTTCGGGCGCTGGTCGCGGCCTGATAGCCCAATTCGGCATAAGGCGAATAGCGGTCCCATGTCGTCTGTCCGCCCTGCGGCAGATCGTAAAGACTGGCCTGCACCACGATGGGCACGCGGATGGTGCCCGGCGGCAGAGGCACATTGTCGAACTGCTCGCGCAGCCAGGCCTGAACGCCGGTTGTCGCGTCCAGCCCATAGGTCGAGCCGCCTGACAGGACGACCGCATGGATATGCCCGATCATGTTTTCCGGCTCCAGCAGCGCACTTTCCCGCAGGGCTGGTGCGCCGCCCGGGAAACTGCCGGAAGCGATGACGGGGCGATCGAACAGGACCGCCGTCACCCCTGTGCGCAGGGTCAGGTCCTGACAATGGCCAACGCGGATGCCGGGAATGTCGGTAAGGAGGTTCAGGCTGGTCATGACGCCTCGCGGGTCAGTAGGTGTTTTCGAGAAGCGCCCGTGTCACAGCGTGCGTGGGGGCATTCAGAACTTCGGATGCCGGACCGGATTCGACGATCCGGCCTCGGTCGAGAACGGCGATATGGTGCGACAGGTGCCGGATGACGGCCAGATCGTGACTGACGAAAACATACGACAGTCCATGCCGCTTCTGCATATCCAGCAGCAGGTTCAGCACGATGGCCTGCGTGGAGACATCCAGCGCCGAGACCGCTTCATCGGCGATGATGACGGAAGGCCGGGTGATCAGGGCGCGGGCGATGGCAATCCGCTGCCTCTGGCCGCCGGAAAAGGCTCTGGGATAGCGATCGGCCATATCGGCAGACAGGCCAACTTCTGCGAGCGCCGCCAGAATGCGGGCGTCCCGATTCGGCGCGGGATCGAGCGGTTCGCCCACGATGTCACGGACAGTCTGGCGCGGATCGAGGGCGCCGTATGGGTCCTGAAAGATCATCTGGATCGCGGGTCGGATTCTTTTCCGGATTTGCGCCGGGGCTGTTGCGAGATCCTGACCCTGATACAGAACCTGGCCTTCATCGGGCGCAACAAGGCCGCTGAGGATGCGGCACAGCGTGGATTTTCCGCTTCCGGATGCACCAATGATTCCAAGCGTCTGGCCTGCGGACAGATCGAGGCTGATCTCTTTCAGAATCGGGCTGCTTTTTCGCCGCATGAATGGAAAGGCGCGGCGGTCCGTTCTGCCGTATGTCACAGCCCGCGCCTGCAGGATCGGACTCATGCTGTTGCCCTGAAGACGGGAAGGGGCGTCAGCGGGGTGCGTGCCGCGCCGTGAAGGGACATTGCAAGCAGTGCCTGTGTGTAGGGATGGGCAGGCGCGTCGAATACAGATGTGGTCGGGCCCTGCTCGACGCAGATCCCGTCTTTAAGGACCAGAACCTGATCGGCATGGCGGCGGACCAGCCCGAGGTCATGGGAAATCATCAGGACCGCCATGCCATGCGTCTCGCAACGGCGGGTGACGAGCGCTATCATGGCGGACTGGGTGCGGGCATCAAGGGCTGTGGTGAACTCATCTGCGATCAGGACACTGGGCTGGCAGGCGAGTGCCATGGCCAGCAGCACGCGCTGTCTCTGGCCGCCGGAAAGCTGATGCGGATAGGCCCGCTCGCTGACGCCCGCGTCCAGTAGACCGGTCTGCTCCATCAGGGCATGTGTTTCCGCACGGATTTCGGACTTGGACAGCGGTGTATGAAGGCGGAACGTATCGGCGATCTGCGACCCGATACGTCGGGTCGGGTTGAGCGCCGTCATGGGTTCCTGAAACACCATGCCCAGTTTTCTGCCCCGGATGCGACACCATTCCGGTTCGGACAGCGCCAGAAAATCTGTTCCTTCAAAATCAATCTCTCCGCGCGCCTGAAAACCGGGTGGCAGCAATCCCATCAGGGCGAGGGCGAGCGTCGATTTTCCTGAACCGGACTCTCCTGTGACGGCGAGAATTTTTCCCGGCTCAAGTCTGAAAGATATCGGATGGAGGATCGGACGTACGGCGCTCTGAACATCGAGCGCCCTGACGTGAAGCACGGCGGTCATGGGTTTGGCTCCTGATGCGCAGCGTCCAGACTGTCCCGCAATCCGTCACCGAAAATATTGAAACCCAGAACGAGCAGCATGATCGTCAGTCCCGGTACGGCGACCAGCATTGGATGATCGAAAACGTGGATCTGGTAGGACGCCAGAGCCCGTCCCAGATCAGGGAGCGGCGGGGGAGCTCCAAGACCAAGATAGGATAGTCCGGCATCGGAAAGGAGGGCCAGCGCCAGTGAGGATGTGGCCTGTACCGTAAGCAAAGGCAGGATATTGGGTAGGACGTGCGTGCGCAGGATGGTGAGCGTGCCGCGTCCGGCCAGTCGGGATGCGGCGATATAGTCCTGGATCAGGATGGAGCGCGCGGCCTGTCGGGTGATCCGGATCTGGGCGGGAAGGCCAAACAGGGCGATGGCGAGGATTTCGCCAGATGCGGAGGCTCCGAGGGCTGTAACGAGCAAAGCAGCGATCAGGACGGGTGGAAATGCCAGTCCCAGATCGGCAATCCCCATGATGATGCGGGTCGATCCGGACGGAGATGCTTCGGGATGTCCGGCGGCAATCAGCCCGAGCGCCGTTCCGGCAATCGTCGCAAGGGCAACGCCCAGTGCAGCGATCATCATGCTGTTGAATGCGCCCAGAAGCACATAGACCATGAGATCACGACCGAAAGGGTCTGTGCCCAGCGGATGCGACAGAGACGGTGTTGCATAGCGGTGCATGACGTCAATGCCGGGAGCATGATCGCCATTGAACACTACAATGACAACGGCGGGAAACAGGACGGCGGCAAGCAGAATGCCGCCCGCCCAGAGAGTATAATTCCGCCGTGCCATCATGAGCATTCTTCCCCAAGGCGCGGATCCAGCCAGCGCACAAGGGCTGCCATGAGGACGTTCAGGACCATTATGGCGGTCACGATCATCATGACAAGGTTCTGCACGACGGGAATGTCCCGCTGGTTGACGGCTTCCAGCAGCAGTTTTCCGCAGCCGGGAAGGCTGAAGACACTCTCGACGATGATGCTGCCCGTTACGAGGACTGGCAGCTGGATGCCAGCCAGCGTCAGGACCGGGATCAGTGCGTTGGGCAGGGCGATGCGCCAAAGGGCACTCCGTCTGCTGTAGCCCTGGGCGCGGGCCGTGCGGATGAAATCCTGCGACAGCGTTTCGATCAGGGATGAGCGCATAAAGCGGGCGGTAATGGCCGCCTGCGGGATAGCCAGGGCGATGGCGGGAAGGATCAGCGCTCTGATTGCCGGGAAAAATCCGTTCTCCCATCCCGGAAAACCACTTGCAGGCAACCAATGCAGGGTCAGGGAGAATAGGAACGTCATCATCATCGCCAGCCAGAAATCGGGGATAGATTTGAAAAGCTGCAGCATTCCCATCAGGCCCAGATCAAGCGCTTTTCCCCGGTTTGCGGCTGCGATGACGCCGATGGGGATACCCGCTCCAAGGGAGAGCAGCATGGCAAGGAAGATCAGAGGCAGACTGCTCTGCAGACGCTCGACGATCAGGCTGCTAACCGGAACATCATAGATATAGCTCCGGCCCAGATCTCCATGCAGAAATCCGCTGATCCAGTGCGCATATCGTGCGGGCAGGGGCGTATCCAGCCCCAGTTGATGATGCAGCGCCAGAAGGCTCTCCGGGCTCGCATCCAGCCCGAGCATGACAGTCGCCGGATCGCCGGGCAGCAGGTTCATGGCGGCAAAGATGATGAGGCTTCCGACAAACAGCAGCACCACGCGCCCGGAGACCATGCGCAGGATTGTGACTCCGATCATGGTGCCCAAAACACGTCAGCAACCGGGAAGCCGGCAATGGGCTGGCTGGCCCATATCCCCCTGATGCGTCTATCCATCACGCTCTGGCGAGGGATCGAGAACAGGAAGACATTCGGCTTATCCGTGGCGAGCTGTTTCTGCATCTGTACGGAGAGCTGATGACGCCGCGCCGTGTCTGCGGTGTCTTCATACTGCTCCAGCAGATCGTGAAAAACCGGGTTGTGATAATGGAAATAAACGGGTGTGCGGTCATAGATGTTGATGTCATGCGGTTCGGTATGGGCAATGACGGTCATGTCGAACTGGCCCTGTCCGTAAACCCGGCCCAGCCAGGCCGGCCATTCTACGGGCTGGAGCGTCACGGTCAGCCCGACCTGTTCCAGATAGGCGGCAATGAGTTCGCTGCTGTCACGGGCATAGCCGATTGGCGGGAAGGTCAGGGTCAGATGCGTGCCAGGACTGACACCCGCCTCTTTCAGGAGCGCGCGGGCATGTTCCGGATCATACGGATAACGGTCGGGCAAGGAGACGTAATCCGGATCGTCCGGGGCCATATGCGATTGGAGAACGGTTGCGTCGCCCTCTGCCACGGCCTGGATCAGGGCCTTGCGGTCGATGGCCTGTGCAATGGCCTGCCGGACACGCGGATCATTGAATGGGCGGCGGGCATTGTTGAGGGCCAGAATCGCCTTGAAGGGAAAGCTTCCCCTGACGACCTCAAGCCTTCTGTTTCCGGAAAAGCGGCTCAGAAGTTCGCGGGACGGGAAGGATGGATAGACGTCGAGTTCTCCGGCCAGAAGCGCGTTGCTGGCCGAAAGCGGGTCGGGCATGAAGCGGAAGGTGACGGAAGTCAGCGCCGGTTTGCTACCCCAGTAATCCGGGTTGCGACGCAGGGTCAGGTGATCTCCCCGACGCCATTCGCCAAAAACGAATGGTCCGGTCCCGACCGGGTGGCTGATGTTCTGATCCACGGATGCCGGTGAGAGAATGGCCGCGTCGTTCCAGGCCAGCTGATAGAGGAAGCTGCCATAGGGATGCTGGAGCCTGATCCGGACGTGCAGGCTGTCCGGGCAGGATATATCGGCAATCCGGCTGAAAACGGCGGCGTGGGGATTGATGCTTCCCGAGGCGCCTGCACGGAGTAGGGAAAACTTCACGCTCTCGCAGGTCAACACTGTCCCGTCGTGAAAATGGACGCCCTCATGCAACGTGAAATCGTAAGTCAGGCCGTCCGGAGACAGGCTCCAGTCCCGTGCCAGAAGTGGTTTAAGTGCGCCATGTTCATCCAGCCGCATCAGGCCTTCATAGATATTGCCATACGTCACCATCCCGATGGCTTCACTGGAGCCGCGTGTCGGGTCCAGTCCGGGCGGTTCGATCGCCAGACCAACCGACAGCGTATCGCGTGCGCCTTCGGCCCGGGCTGAAGCCGGGCAAAGCAATGCCGAACAGCCGGCTGTGAGAACGGCCATGAAGATGGGCAGGTTTTTCATCAGGCGCTCCGCGAACATGCAGCCTCAGGGCGCAGGATCACGGAAAATAGGGCGTTCACTGCCTCGGAGGAAGGGTCTGTCGTTCAGGGACGCGGAGGCGTGCTGGCAATCCGCGCTGCAAGCTGTTCGACAAGGGCACGCGTCAGGGTGACCTTGCCGGCATCCGTCGCAATGCTGCCCTGTGCCGTGAAAGAGCCCCGGCTGCGCAGGACAGGCTGATGTTCATCGGAAGGGATCATCGCCCAATCAGCTTCCAGCGCGCCCTGACCGCTGCTGTCGAGATCCAGCCGGCTGATATTGACTGCAAGGCGCAGGGCTGGCGTCTCGGCAAGCGGTTGTGTGGTCACGATATAGCTGGACCAGTCTCGCCCCAGATGGGCTGCCAGAAGGTCCGTCACGCCCTGCGACAACCTGCTTCCCCAGCGCCCGTTGGGACTGCGGTTAAGCTGGTCGCCATGACGGGTCAGGATGTCCTGATTGTCCAGATAATCCGGCAGTGTCACATGCGACACGTCCAGGACCGGAGCCGTGGCCGGAAGCGCAGCATTCATCTGTGCAATGGCCGGTGCCCCAAGCGTATAGAACTGCATGGGCGGCGCAGCGCAGCCTGACAGGGCGGCAAGGGCCAGCAGAGCGAAAGGAGCTGCGGATCGTGTCATGAACCGTGTCACGGGGCGGATCTCCGGAAAAATCTGGGGGAGGCGGAACTGTCGGTTCATGGACGCCGTCCCGTCAGCAGGAGCTGTGGATTGCGCTCGACATCTGTTGCAAATCCGCGCAGGGCAGAGGCGGCCGCGGCAATGTCCCGCAGGCTTGCTTCAAGATTGGCGCGGTCGGTAGAGCGCGGAGAGGTCATGTTCTCAAGATTGGCAAGGCTTTTCGTGGCCTGCTGAACGGCAGCGTTGCTGTTCAGCAGAACAGCGTGCAGCTCGCGGCCGCGCGCATCAAGCTGGTTCGTCCCGGTGCTGGCCAGCCGGTCCACACTGACGAGCGTGCGGGTCAGCGTAGGCTCCAGATCCGTCACCATCTTGCGGGCGGCATCGACCATATCGCGGCTGTGATCCGAGGTTTCGTGAATGCTCTGCACCAGTGCCGGCAGATCCCGGTCGAGCTGGTCCGACAGCCGGCGCACAGAGGCCAGGGTGGCATCTGCGTTTTCGCCAATCTGCTTCAGGGGCAGGTCCTGAAGGCTCTTGGTCATGGCCTCGATCGTGGACTGCTTGGTCGGGATTTCCGTGATGTGGGCAATTTCGGGATGCAGAACCGCAGGAGTATTGGGGGCAAAATCCAGATCGATTTCGGATGTACCGGTGACGAAGCTCTTGAGGTTCATTTCACCGCGCAGACCCTGCTGGACAAGATCTTCCATGCTCGGGCGATGATGAAGGCTGCTGTTTGTCAGGACGATGTTATCCGGACGCATCGTGACGAAAACCGGAATATAGGCGTCTTTCGTCGTTGGATTGTACTCGATGACGACGCGGTCCACGGCGCCGACCTGAACGCCCCGGAATGTAACCGGTGATCCCACGGCCAGTCCGGACGAGGCGCCATGGAACACCAGAACGGCTTTTTCCGTCCGGGAAAAGGGGTGGAAATTGCCGAACAGGACGAATGCCGCGACAATCAGGCCCGTCCCCCCAAGGACGAAAGCGCCGACAAGAGCCTGCCTGTTCATCACGTGTTTCCTTCTTCGTCGCGTTCACGGTGCATGAAGGCATGCACCTGTGGATCGGTACAGTGATCGCGCAGATCACGGGGCGAGCCGTGGGCGATCGGGGTTTTTGTCTTGGCGTCCAGAAAGATGCCGTCATCCGCGATGTGGAACAGGCTCGACAGCTCGTGGCTTACGATGATGATCGTCGCGCCAAGCCCGTCCCGCAGGTTCAGGATCAGGTCATCAAGCCGGGCGGAGGTGATCGGATCGAGGCCGGCGGAGGGTTCGTCGAAAAACAGAATGTCCGGATCAAGCGCAAGCGCGCGCGCCAGACCGGCACGTTTGCGCATCCCACCACTGATTTCCGACGGGTAGAGATCAATCGCCTGCAACATGCCGACAAAACCCAGTTTCAGCTCCACGAGCCTGCGGATGACATCGGGTTTGAGGTCCGTGAACATCTGCAGGGGCAGGGCGATGTTCTCGCCGATCGTCATGGAACTCCACAGCGCGCCACTCTGGAACAGCACGCCGAAGCGATGGTTCAGATCCGTGCGGTGCGCTTCGTTTCCGGCCCAGTAGTTCTCGTCACCGACATGATATTCGCCCGCCGAGGGGCGCAGCAGGCCGATCATGCTCTTGAGGAGCGTGCTCTTGCCGCAGCCCGACCCGCCCATGACGGCAAAGATGCTGCCCTTATGGACGTCGAGCGAGATGTTCTTCTGGATGACCTTCGGGCCAAAGGAGAGCGTGATGTCGCGAAGGGAAAGGACGGTCTGGTCAGGCATGTCTGTCAGATCCCCAGCACATCGGCGATGACGGCGAAGATGGCATCAATCGCAATGACGCCCACGATGCCGACGACAACGGCCCGTGTTGCGGCGATGCCGACATCCGCGGCCGAGCGTCCGGCCTTGAGACCGATCCGGCAGCTTGTCAGCCCGATGAAGGCGCCGAAAACGAGACTTTTGGTAAATCCGAAAATGAACTGGCCGATCCCGAAGGCGGTCACGGTCTGATGGAAATACCCTGCCGGTGTGATGTCGAGCATGGAGATGGCCACGACGAACCCGCCCAGCATGCCGATGAGACATCCATAGAGGTACAGGAAGGGCATCGTAATGATGAGCGAGAGGACCGCCGGCAGGATCAAGTAAGTCGAGGTCGGGATGCCGAAAACGTTCAGGGCATCGATTTCCTCATTGCCCTGCATGGTGGAAATCCGTGCGGCATAGGCGCCGCCCGTTCGTCCGGCCATGATGATGGCGGTCATGACGGCGGCCATCTCGCGCACCATCGCAATCCCCACAAGGCTTGCGACGTAGATGCCGGCGGCAAACTTCTGGAGTTCGACGGCGCCGACGAATGCCAGAATGGCACCGATCAGAAAATTGACGACGCCCACAATGAGCAGGGCGTAAGGGCCCGCATCGGCGGTATTGGTCAGAAGGTCAATCAGGCGCATCCGGCTGCGGCCGAGAATGGTCTGGACCGCGCCTTTTACTGTCAGGGCACCGAGCTCGGACACCACGCCGACTTCGGTCACGGATGCGATGGTGTGGCTCCCGATGGTCTCCAGAAACGGTTGGCGGAGTTTCTTGTGGTGGACAGGTTCGTCAGGTGCCTCGGGCAGAAGCTCCAGAAGCTGCCGCATCGGGCCCGGGAGCGTCTGTATGTCCAGACTGATGCCGGCATCATGGGCGACGCGCTTGAGATCCCACAGAAAAGCGATCAGCCCGGTGTCCCAGCCCTGAACGTCAGATGTCTGAAAAGAGAGATGGGCGCCCGGGGCCTTTTTCAGCCCGTCTTTCGGAAAGACCGGAATATTGCCGGTCCGGGCCTGCCATGTTCCACTCAGGACCATGACGGGCGCGTTCTGCTCACCCTGCAGATGCCATTGGGGCGTCCGGTCGTTTCCTGACTGCGTGGCTGGTGATCCCGTCTCGGTCCTGTCTGTCATGAACTCTGCATTTCGGGTCCTGACATTTCCTGATGCTGCAAAAGAGCGGAAAGACTGGCAGGACGTGACACCTGAAAACAACTGGCTGGGGGTTAAGGACGGGTTCGGATGGGACCCATCGGACCACCCTGAAACGGCACCTTATCGGCTGGGGGCAAAAGATCAATGCTTATGAGTGTCCGGACAACCGGTGCATCATAATCGCGCTTGCGTTCTTTTCCCGAAGTGATGACTGCATGTCACCCGCCCGTTTCTGATATGATCCCGGTGTTACGATTTGGAACCAGAAAACCTGTATGACCAGCCAGTTCTCCCTGATCGTCCCTTTCTATAACGAAGAAGCTGCCATCAGCCATTTCGTGGGCAGTATTCTGCCATTCCTTGAGGGAATTCCCGATGCGGGCTGGGAAATCATCTGTGTGGATGACGGCAGCAGCGACGGGACCCTGCGTGAACTGATTGCACTTTCAAAAACCGACAGACGTTTCAGGGTACTGGAACTGTCGCGCAATTTCGGCAAGGAAGCGGCGCTGACCGCGGGCCTCGATGCTGCGACCGGAAATGCAGTCATCATCATCGACGCCGATTTGCAGGACCCGCCCGAAATCATCCCCCAGATGGTACAACTCTGGCGCGATGGTGCAGAGGTCGTGCTGGGAAAACGGATCGACCGGGCCACTGACAGTATGCTCAAGCGCAAGACGGCATCATGGTTCTATTCGCTGCATAACTGGCTTGCCCATATTCAGATACCCGAAAATGTCGGAGATTTCCGGCTGATGGACCGATGCGTCGTGGAGGCTCTCAAAAGATTGCCTGAGCGTCAGCGCTTCATGAAGGGGCTGTTTGCATGGGTGGGGTTCCGGACAGTCACCATCGACTATGTCCGGGCTCCGAGAGCGGCGGGGATGACAAAGTTCTCGGGCTATTCCCTGTGGAACTTCGCGCTTGAGGGCTTCACCAGCTTTTCGTCCGTGCCCATTCGGCTCTGGACCTATCTCGGAACGATCGGTGCGCTGATCGCCATTCTCTATGCAGTTTTCATTGTGTTCCGGACGATTGTCTGGGGCAATCCCGTGCCGGGTTATTCATCCCTGTTTGTTGCAATCATCTTTTTCAGCAGCGTGCAGATCATCAGTATTGGCATGCTGGGCGAATATATCGGCCGGATCTATATGGAGACGAAACAGAGACCGATTTATGTGCTGCGCCGGACGTACTGAAAAAACAACAGTCTCAGGATTACATGAAACGCAATTTCAGTTCAGCTTGTGGACCCTGAACTGAAGAAGCCCAATCCCCAGAAGGCGCGGATCCTGCCCGATATGAACCGGATTGCCGATCTGCAATTGCAGGTCAGCAGCGTGAGTTTCAGGGGATACCGTAAGGCTGGCTTCGTACTCTGCATCACCGGGCTGGACATTCCATTCGGTGATCTGCGTTCCATTCTGGAAAACGCCGACCCGCTGGGGCACGCCGGGTGTTGAGCGCAACTTCAGGACAAGCTTCGCCGTGTGAATATCCGTTGGCAGATGGAGATAAAGTGCGGGGGCGGGGGTCTCACTCCACACCCCCCAGCTTTCCGGCGTGGACCATCCGCTTTTCAGGATTTCTTCGTTTATCACCTGTGCCCCTGACGTCATGACATCCCGATCAACGGGGACGATGGCAGGTTCCATCAAAGGCGATAGGACCGAAGGAAGCGGAGTGTCGGGCGAGACGCAAAATGTGACGCTGTCGCTGACACCACACTGCACATGTTGCAGACGTGTCCAGCGTAGTGCCTGAACCCGCTGCGACATCCCGATCAGGATGACAAGGGTCTGCTGATCCAGTGGATGAGGATGCTCTGCCCCGGGATGGCAGGCCGTTTCGGGCGTGGTCCTTGCCGTATACATCGTATTGGTCAATGCATTCTGTCGCGCCGCAGCGTAAAGGAAACGCATGACCTGAGGAGCGTCCGAAGCGTCGCATTCCAGCCGCGGATAGATTTCGATGCTGTCAAAAGGTCGCATCAGCGAAAAAAGCTGATCATCTTCGCGGGTCGCAAGCGCAAGGAATGCCAGTTCTTTCCGGTGATCACCGACGCGGACGCCATGTGTATCCTGCCACTGAAGTGCAATTCCTGCGAGCAGAACGAGAGGCCAGGCTCGTGGCCAGGCGCGGCACAGACCATAGACGGATCCGAGCATGATCAGATACGCAACCGGCCAGAACATCCGGCCTGAAGAGCGCATCTGTTCTGCTCCGGGGACTTTGAAATGCGTCAGCAGAACCGGGACATGAAAGAGATAGACCCGGTTTGACACGGCAATAACAGTCAGTGCCAGACAGGCCAGAAGAAGACCGGCATGCTGCCCTGGAAGCTTAGTAAGGAGCGCAATTCCCCTGCGGCTGGGCAGAACCATCGCAAGCAGCAGCAGGACACCGGCGCCAAGATACTGGTATCCTTCATATTGCCCCCCGGTCGCCTCCACCCATGTCTGTGGAAGGGAAGGAAAAAGGCTGGAATGGACCGGCCAGAAGGGGGAGGCGAGGTTCATGGAATAGAACCCGTACCCGCCATCGCTTGCCCCGCCCCAGTAACCAAGAACAGAGCCGAGAATGATGATGCCTGATCCGGAAGCAATGGTAGCGATCAGGGCCGGTGCGCTGGTCTTCCAGTTTCTGTTCCGTAAGAAGAGTGTCAGGGGAACGGCCCCGAGAATGGCGCCTGTCATGACCATGAGATAGGGATGCACCAGCAGGGTGAGGACTGTCAGAACAGCCAGTATCCGCACCGCCCTGGGGCCCGCACCGGGTCGTGTCGCCCTGAAATAAAGCCCGATAGCCAGAAGCAGGATCCAGTGCCCACACAGCGCCGCATGACCCAGTCTGACGAGGAAGGTCGGAAAGCACGCGCTGAAAACGGCCACTGCAAGTGCGGGAAGCAGTCGTTTTTCACCCAGCGATCGTAAGGCAAACACAGCGCAGACGGGTTGAAGCGTCCAGCAAAGCGCAAGATAGAGCGTCACGCCCTGCAGCATGTCCGGGAAAAGCGGATGGACAAGCTTCAGAAGCAGGGCTTCCAGCGGGATACTGTCCGTCATGGCAATGTTGGTGCCGGCCGGCGCATCAAGTCGCCAGGCCATCAGGAGCGGCCAGTGCCATCCCTGTTGCAGATAATAGATCTGGCCAATGATATGCTGGAAGAAATCGTCACGGCCATCCTGGAGAGCGGCAGGAATACGACCCTGGATCAGTGACAGCGGAAAGCATTCCAGAGCCTGGAACAGACCAAAGATCAGTGAAAGGGCATAGGCCGGAAACCTGTTTGTGAATGGTCCCGGGATCAGACGCTTTTCAGGCAAATGACAGCACTCTCACTGAAGACCTACCGGTATGGGGAAGGGGTGTTCATACAGGAGAAATTTGCCAGAAACCATGACCAGTGGATCGGGAGGGCAATCTGTTGCGCGCCCGAAAAAAACAGTTAGTCTTCTGAAAAAGAGTATCAGGGTCAGGATGAAGTAGTGACTGTGTCGAACATGCCTCCGATGAAGCAACATTCTTTTGTGCAGAGACGCCGTTTTCTGCTTGGAGGCGCGGCCCTGTGCGTCACGCAGGTCGCCGCCTGTGCCCGATCAGAAGGGCGGTTCGACGAAGTTGATGGTCTGGTTCGTAATACCATCCGGAAAGGGGAAGCGCCGGGCGCTGTTGTCGCCATCGGCCACGACCAGCAGATCATGCACCGGTTCGTTTACGGAAAGCGGGCCCTGGTTCCGGCGCCCGAACCGCTGACATGGGACACCCGTTTCGACATGGCCTCCCTGACCAAGCCTACCATGACGGCGCTGGCGGTCATGCAACTGGTCGAGCAACAGAAACTACGGGTCGATGACCAGGTCAGCCAGTATTTTCCGGAGTTTGCCTGCAACGGGAAGGAGGACATTTCGGTCCGTCTGCTTCTGACCCATTATTCCGGGCTGCCGCCAGACGTCCCTCTGACCGATCCCTGGACCGGCAAGGCCGAGGGCGTGAAGCGCGCCATGACGTCTCCGCTGATCAATCCGCCGGGCGCGAAATTCGTCTATAGTGACATCAATTACATCATGCTGGGTCTGCTGGTCGAGAAACTGGGAGGCCTGCCGCTCGACCAGTATGCCCGGATCAATATTCTTGAGCCACTGGGCATGACGGAATCCGGCTATCTTCCGGCGGCCAGCCTGCGTCCCCTTATTGCCCCGACACAGTATGACGAGCAGGGAAACATGTTGCGGGGCGTTGTTCATGATCCGACGGCGCGCAGAATGGGCGGGGTGGCTGGTCATGCCGGGCTGTTCTCGGATGCGCGGGACATGACGCTTTATGCGCAAGCTCTTCTGGACCGTCTGAAGGGACGTCCAAGCCGCTTTCCGCTGCGACAGGACACATTGGTGCTCATGACCACGCCGCAGCAGCCGGCAGGAAAAACGGAACTCCGCGGATTTGGCTGGGATATTGACACCCATTACTCGTCCCCGAGAGGCAATGTTTTTTCCCGCCGGTCCTTTGGCCATACGGGCTTTACCGGAACCTCACTGTGGATTGACCCGGAGAGTGACAGCTATGTGCTGATCCTGACCAACCGGGTTCACCCTTCGGGGGGACACAGCGTCGTGCAGCTCAGGCACGATATTGCTACGGCCGCAGGAAAGGCGCTGGGCCTCTCAGCACCCGTCTAGACTTTATGATGAAGGCCGACAAAAGGATGAACGGGCTCCTTCGGGCATGATCCAGCAAAAGTGCCGATCAGCTTGCGTACGTGCTGTGCCAGTGTATCACGGCTGGCCATGATGCGCGTCCCTTCGGCCAGACGGACAGTATCGCTCTGGGCGAGAAGATCCCCGGCATATCCGACTTCCCGGGCCATTTCCGCATCAGGCAGCGCAGACAGCGGTGCAAACTGGATCGGCAGATCCAGTGTCTGGGCTTTCGTCCGGCTTGCATCCGCCTGAAGGCCGAAGACGGGCATCGCGCCTGAACTGCTGACGGAAAAGCTGCCGGAAGATGTGAAGCTTCCGGACAGTGACAGCGTGACCGGACCCGAAATCATGGCGACGACCGGATCCGATAAATGCTGACTGCATTGCAGGGCATGGACGTTCGTGTCGAACAGGCTGATCTGTTCCGGCGTCCAATCCTGGATATGGGACGTGCTGACAACACCCGTCTTCGTCAGATCAGCCTGAATTCCCGAAATGGCTTCACTGATCGTGACAGGGGACGGGGAGCCAGCGGAGCATGCACTGAGAAGAAAGAGCGCCAGCACAGAGGCTCCAGAACGACCGGGAAATAACCCAAGGCTCATACACCCCTCATTTCCGCAAGAAGCGCGTCAAAACCCTCACCATTTGGCGACGTCCCGGGAATGCCAAGCCAGTTCTGGCGCGAAAGCAGCCCATAGGCTTCGTCGGCAATTTTCGTGAACGTATCCCAGGGCATGAAGGTCCGGGTGCCCCAGGTATTGAAGAAAAGCCCTTCAGGATTGTACCCGGTCACTGCAATCGCATGGCCGCCTACCGGCGTTCGGTCGGAAATGGCGTTCCAGTCCCATGTCGCACCCAGTGGGAGATCCATGAATCCCTGCGGCACCTGAATCCCTGCAAGAACGCCTCCCAGATAGCAGATGCCCCGCCGGATCCCGTCGCAGTCCTGCGGATCGATCGAGCCGTAGGCCGTCAGGTAATCCAGCGTCTGCCCCGGACGGTGCAGCCCGTCCCGCAGCCAGAAATTCAGCTCATCCAGCAGGACCGTACCGTTATCGCGCGCGCCTGTCTGTGGATCAAAGCCGGTGACGGCCGCGTAATTGTTCAGCACCATATCCGTGGAGAGGACGACCAGCCCCTGTGCGGCATGGGTCCATGTTGCCGTCAGTGCCGCATGGGCCGCAAATGCACAGCAGCCATACCGGTCATTTCCCCACATCTGATAGGGCACCCCCTGCGACCAGTCCTTCTGCGGCGGGACAGCGGGCAGGCGTGAGGCCAGCATGGGGGCCAGACGATAGGTTCGCAGATCATGCTTGGGCGCACGTTTTCCAAGGCATCGGGACATGGACAGCTCCGGAAGAAAGACAGGAAAGGAGCGGTTCGTGATGAACCGCACCTGTTGGAAAAAGGATAAAAGGGAAGGTCAGACGCCCTGATAGATCCGGGCGCGGATGAGTTCCGGAGACTGCGCGGATGCTGCAAACGGGGTGGCCGTCACACCGGCAAGGGCTTCGATCAGCGGGATCATGGCCTGCACGGTGCTCATGTAGGTCGCAGCGGACGGCGAATAGGCCTTTACGATCGGCGTTGCGATGGCCAGCAGGGTCTGGAGATCCGTCCCGAGGCTCTTGGCCCAGTCCTTGCCGGTGGACACCGTAATAGAGCCGTTCGAATTGGCAGCGACCTGAGCCGTGACGCTTTTGATCTGAGTCACCAGATTGTCGAATTTGGCCTTGTCCGTGGCGGACAGGTGGCTTTCCAGATCCGGAATGCTCTCGATGGCCTGAACCGCGTAGGCGATCGCCGCGGCATCATTGTTCAGGGCCTGCGTGTTGAAGGTGGTCGTGCTGCCGGTCGTGGTGCAGGCGCTTGTGGAGACGAGAAGAACGGTGCCAAGGCTCAGGGCAATAAGACGGTTACGCATCAAATAGGGCTCCGGAAATAAAAAAGGCCGCTCATAGGCGGCCGTGAAATATGAAAATGAAAATTGCGTTCAGGCAGACTTTCCCATCTGCCGGAAAATCACTCTGTCCGACGGGGAGGCTCACCGGCTTTCGGATGTGTCGAGACCGTGTCCAGCCCCAGTTTCGCGGCCTCTTCGGCGCGTGATGATCCAACCGGCACCATGATGGCTTTTGCGCCAGGCTGATAGGCGCTGGTGTTCCAGCCCCTGGCCTGTGCCACAGCGCTCACGATGCGAAACAGCGGCAGCAGTTTCGATGTGCTCGCAGGTGGCTTCCAGAAACGGAGAGCCAGCGCGGCCGCCGCAATGAGGAACGTGATGATTGAAACAATATCGCCTGCGTACTGCGCAGGCAGATAGGGTAGGATCGTCTGGAACAGCGATGTCCAGTCCATTGTTGTCTCCGGTTATGAAAAACCGCCCCGGGGAGGCGGCTGTGTCAATACACCCTGCCGGTCTAGGGAGGCGCGTTCGCACGCACCAAGGAGAAAATGGCGTCAAGCAGCAATTGGCAGGTTTTCCAGCGCTTCAGGGCAGGAAATCACCTGTTTGACGACACGTCATGAACACCATACGGTTCGGCATCATCACGTTTGTTACAGGCGATTTCATGGCTTTCAATTTCAGGCTTGCCGCAGTTCTTGCGGTTTCGGCATTTTCCCTTTCCGCTGAAGCACATGCCGCTTCTACGAACCCGTTCTTTTCGGCAAGCACGCTGCCCTATCAGGCTCCCCGTTTCGACCAGATCACAGACAGCGATTATGCCCCCGCCTTCGAGCGCGGAATGGTTGAGCATCTGCGCGAGATCAAGGCGATCGCCAACAACCGCGCAGCGCCGACCTTCGACAACACCATTGCCGCCATGGAACGCGCGGGCCAGACGCTCAACCGCGTGCAGATGACGTTCTATGGCGTGTATCAGGCCAACACCGACGATACGCTGGACAAGGTGCAGAGCCAGGAGGCCCCGCGCCTGACCGCCCATGAAGATGAGGTCTATCTGAACGCAAAGCTCTTCGCCCGCGTGAAGTCCCTCTATGACCGCCGCGAAAAGCTCAACGTGACACCCGAGCAGGCGCAGCTCCTCGATATCTATTATCAGCAGTTCGTCCATGCCGGCGCCCAGCTCTCCGCAGCGGACAAGACGAAGCTGCGTGCGATCAATACGCGCCTTTCCAACCTTGAAACGCAGTACGAGCAGAAGCTGATTGCCAGCGCCAAGAACGGCGCCCTGATCGTCGACAGCAAAAAGGCGCTAGCCGGTCTGGATGACAACACGATCGCCTCGGCTGCCAAGGCCGCGCAGGAGCGTGGACTGACCGGCAAATGGGTCATTCCCCTTCAGAACACGACGCAGCAGCCCGCCCTGTCTTCCTTGACGGACCGTGAAACCCGTCAGGCCCTGTTCGAGCAGAGCTGGACCCGTGCCGAGAAGGGCGACGAGAACGACACCCGCGCCACAATCGCCGAACTGGCAGAACTCCGCGCACAGAAGGCCGCGCTCTTCGGCTATCCGAATTTCGCCGCCTATACGCTGTACGATCAGATGGCCAAGACGCCGGAAGCTGCGGAAAACTTCATGCAGCAGCTCGTCCCGGCCACGGTTGCGGAACAGAAGCGCGAAGCCGAGGTCCTTCAGAAAGCCATCCGCAAAGATGGCGGGAAGTTCGATCTGAAGCCCTGGGACTGGGAGCATTATTCGGACAAGGTGCGCCGCGCGAAATACAACCTCGATCAGGATGAAATCAAGCCGTATTTCGAGCTCAAAACGGTCCTGACGGATGGCGTGTTCTTTGCCGCCAACCAGCTTTACGGGATTACGTTCCAGCAGCGGACGGATATCCCCGTCTATCAGCCTGATGTCATGGTCTTTGAAGTCCATGACAAGGACGGCTCTCCGCTGGGCCTGATGTATTTCGATTACTTCAAGCGGGACAACAAGTCCGGCGGTGCGTGGATGTCCAACTTCGTTGGGCAGTCCAAGCTGCTTGGCACGAAGCCCGTCATCTACAACGTCGCCAACTTTACCAAGGCAGCCCCCGGCCAGCCGCAGCTCATCACGTCCGATGACGTGACGACCATGTTCCACGAATTCGGCCATGCCCTGCACGGTCTGTTCGCAGACCAGACTTATCCATCGCTGTCCGGCACGAGTGTGGCGCGCGATTTCGTGGAGTTCCCCTCGCAGTTCAACGAGAACTGGGCGCTGGATCCGAAGGTCCTGTCGCATTATGCCCGGCATTACAAGACTGGCGCTCCGATGCCCAAGGCTCTGGTCGAGAAGATTCGCAAGGCCGCACATTTCAATCAGGGTTATGCGCTAGGCGAAATCGTGGCCTCAGCCGAGCTGGATATGAAATGGCACAGCCTGCCCGCGACGGCACCGCGTCAGGACGTCGACAAGTTCGAAAGTGACGCTCTGAACAGCACGGGGCTGGACGTTACAGCCGTTCCGCCGCGCTATCGGTCCAGCTATTTCCTGCATATCTGGTCCAACGGATATTCCGCCGGCTATTACGCCTATCTGTGGACGGAAATGCTGGATCAGGACGTGTTCTCCTGGTTCCAGGAGCATGGTGGTCTGACACGTGAAAACGGACAGCGCTTCCGTGACATGATCCTCTCGAAGGGACATACCATGGATTACGGCCCGATGTTCCGCGCCTTCTATGGCCGTGACCCGGACATCACCCCGATGCTGGCGCATCGTGGTCTTGTTTCCGAACAGGGCAAGTAATCACAGTCGGGAAGGAGGCCGTTTCTTCCTTCCTGACTTTTTATTTCAGGGCGGGACATCTGTCGTCGTGACCGTCAGGCTCAGGGGAAACCCGGAACCGGTATTCCACCCCTGAAGCTGCAACAGAAAGGACTGTCCCGTCATGAAACAGAAAACATCATCCCATCGCAGTCTGCTCTTCACGACTATTCTTGCGGCTAATCTTTTTGCGCCTCTTACGGGATATGCCGAACCGACCGCTGATATCAGCCCGTCACGCATGTCGGAGACGATGAAGATCCTGGCCTCCGACCGGTTCGAAGGCCGTGCTCCCGGAACGGAAGGGGAGAAGGTCACGGTTCCCTGGCTGATCGCGCAGTACAAGGCTCTGGGGCTTGAGCCGGCTGGTGAAAACGGCGGATGGACGCAGACTGTCCCCATGATCCGCACCAGAACTGCCGCGAACGGTTCCATCAGCGCCCGGACCGGCGCCAAAACGCTCCCCCTGATTCAGCTACAGGACATCTATCTCGCGACCCTGCTGCCGGAGGACCGACTGCGGGTCAAAGACGCTCCGATGGTTTTCGTGGGCTATGGCGTGCATGCGCCGGAGCGTCACTGGGATGATTTCAAAGGCGTCGATCTCAAGGGCAAGGTCGCGGTTTTCCTCGTCAACGATCCCGATTTCGATGCGGCTCCCGGTGAACCTGTCGCCGGTCGCTTTAGCGGCAAGACCATGACGTATTACGGCCGCTGGACCTATAAATACGAGGAAGCCGCCCGCCGTGGCGCTGTTGCTGCCCTGATCATTCACGAGACTGCGGCTGCATCCTACCCCTGGAGCACGGTCGTGGCACCCGGTGGTGAAGCCTATGACGTGGAACATGCTGCCACCGAAAGTCGCCCCGTTCCCGTGCAGGGCTGGCTTGAGGGCAAGGCCGCTACCGCGCTGTTCCGGCAGGCCGGGCTGGATCTTGAGGCCCTGCGCATCAAGGCCCGTTCCGAGAGCTTCCGTCCTGTCACGCTGAAGCACACAACGTTCTCAGCCGATCTGCCGGTCACATTCGATCGTCTGCAGAGCCAGAACGTGCTCGCCAAGATCACGGGCGCGAAATATCCGGATGAGACGGTCATGTTCGGAGCGCACTGGGACGCTTACGGCAAGAGCACCGATGCGCAGGGCCGTACCGTCATCCGTCGTGGCGCGATCGACGATGGCTCGGGAATTGCGGCGCTGTTCGAAATCGCCCGCGCCTTCAAGGCCGGACCGAAGCCCGATCGCACTGTCCGTTTCGCCGCATGGACCGGGGAGGAGCGCGGTCTGCTGGGATCAGGCTGGTACGTCGCCCATCCGCTGGCACCGCTGGACAAGACGGCTGCCAATCTGACGATGGACGTGCTTCAGATGGCTGGCCCCGCACATAACGCCTTCATCATTGGGGCAGGACAGGACACGCTTCAGGAGCAGTTTGCGGACGCCGTCGCTCTTCAGGACCGCAAGGCGCAGCCGGAAGCGATGCCCGAGCGTGGTGCCTTCTATCGTGCGGATCATCTGCCTTTCGCGCGCGCGGGCGTGCCGGTCCTTGCTGTCATGGACATGGCCGGCAAGTTCGACCTTCTGAAAGGCGGGACGGAAGCCGGTGGCAAATGGCTGACGGCCTACATGGCCTGCTACCATCAGGCCTGCGACGCCTGGAGCCCGGACTGGGATGTGCGTGGTGCCGCGCAGGACGTCTGGGCCGTGTGGAAAGTCGGACATGACGTGGCCTTCTCGCATGACTGGCCACAATGGAAGGCCGGTTCGGAGTTCGCCGCCATCCGCCAGAAAAATGCCCCGGCCACGGTTCAGTAAGAAACGTTTTCCCGGTTCCGTCAGATCGTCCAGGGCGGAACCGGCCCATAACGTTCAACCAGAAAATCGATCATCGCCCGGATCTTGAGCGGGACATGAGGTGTCGGAGCATAGACAGCATGCAGCTCCGGCCCCGTCATGACAGGCACATCAAGCGGCAGCGGAACCAGCCGACCTGATTTCAGCTCATCCGAGACGATGAATGTCGGCTGATAGATGATGCCCTGTCCGGCCACGGCAGCTTCGCGCAGGATATCGCCGTTATTGGCATGCATGGGGCCGCTGACCGGAACCGTGCGCTCGCCGTTCGGACCAAAGCTCCAGCGCGCGCTGCTGATTTCGTCACCGAGCGTGTAACCCAGACAGCGGTGGTTCGGCAGGTCGGCAACGCTGCGGGGCGTGCCACACTCTTCCAGATAGGACGGCGCCGCGCAGACAACGAAATCGACCTGCGCCAGTCGGCGTGACCGCAGCGCGCTCGATGGCATTCGTCCGATGCGCAGCGTCAGGTCCCATCCTTCCGTAATCGGATCGATCCTTCGGTCATCCAGACCCAGTTCAACCGTAACGAGAGGATGGCGTCGGCTGAATTCCGGCAGGATCGGCCCGACATGCCGGATGGCGAACGAGACCGGCGCATTCAGGCGCAGCAGCCCGCGCGGCTCCTGGTTTTCCGCCGAGACTTCCTGCTCCATCTCTTCCAGATCCGTCAGGATTTTCTGACTGCGGATGAAAAAGAGACGCCCCGGTTCCGTCAGCGACAGTCTGCGCGTGCTGCGATGGAACAGCGAGATCCCCAGCCGGCTTTCCAGAGCGGCAATATGTTTCGTGACCATCGTCTGCGACAGACCCAGTGAGCGCGCGGCTCCTGAAAAGCTGCCCTGAGCCACGACCTTTGCAAAAACCTGCATGCCCGTGAAGCGATCAAGCATTCACCTCACACTCCTGGTGTCAGATCCTATCCCGGATCAGGGAATTATTCTTTTTGGGTGAGGGTGGCAAGATCAGTCCCATCGCACGGAACGGAGGCACTCACCATGAGCCTGAAAGATCAGGACACTATGCGGCAACCCGTTCTTTTCCTGCCGCATGGTGGCGGTCCGTGCTTCTTCATGGAGTGGGGGACGACATGGGATCGCATGGCAGCCTATCTCCGGTCTGTAGGGTCCTCCCTGCCACGTCGTCCGGATGCCATTGTGGTTATGTCCGGCCACTGGGAGACACCGGACATGGTTGTCGGATCAACGGCCCATCCGTCGCTGATCTACGATTATTACGGCTTTCCGCCTCACACCTATCAGCTTGAATATCCCGTACCCGGAGCGCCGACCGTGGCAGGGAAAATTTGTAGTCTCCTGCGTAACAGGGGCATGCCCTGTACGGAAAATGCCACGCGGGGGCTGGATCACGGGGTCTTCATTCCCTTCATGCTCGCATTTCCCGATGCGGATATCCCGGTCGTGGAGATTTCCCTGCCTGAATCGCTGGATGCCGCAGGCGTCCTGCAACTCGGGGAGATGCTGGCGCCTCTGCGGGACGAAAACATCCTGATTGTGGGTACGGGTATGACTTACCACAACATGCGCCATCTGATGCGACCCGATGCCGTGTCGGATGCACAATCCGTCGCGTTCGATACTTGGCTTCAGCAGGCGGTCGAGGCTCCGCCCGCTCGTCGCACACAGAGTCTGCTGGACTGGGAGCACGCCCCGTTTGCGCGGGAGTGCCACCCTCAGTCGGAACATCTCCTGCCGTTGATGTTCGCCGCTGGCGCCGCGGGAACCGACGCGGGCCATCGCGATTACAACGATATCGTCATGGGGAAGGCCCTGTCCGGTTTCCGGTTCGGCTGATGTCCTCAACTCGCTTCACCTAGAAAGATCATGACATCATGAAAACACGTCTTCTCAAGAGCGCAGGCGCTGCATTCGCTCTCGCACTCCTGTCTTCTACGGCTTATGCCGCCAACCCTGCGGATGTGCAGTCCGGTGCCTATACGGTCGAGACCAGCCATACGCAGATCGGCTTTTCCGTGCTGCATTTCGGCTTCACCTATTATTCCGGCCAGTTCTCCGGCGTCACCGGCGCGCTTCAGCTTGATACGGCCCATCCGGAGGCCTCGCACCTGAACGTGACCATCCTGGTTTCAAGTGTTTCAACCACCAGCACGGTTCTGACCGGCGAACTCAGGAACAGTGAATGGTTCGATGTCGCGAAATATCCGGACGCGACCTTTGTCTCGACGCAGGTCCGCCGTACAGGCACGGATGAGGCCCTGGTGACCGGCAACCTGACGCTGCATGGCGTCACGCACCCGGAAGTCCTGCACGTCCATTTCGTGGGCGCGGGCGTTAATCCGATGGACAAGGCCTATACGGTCGGCTTTCAGGCTGAAGCGACGATCCATCGCAGCGATTTCGGCGTGAAGAAATATGTTCCCTATGTCGGCGATGACGTGACGCTGACGATTGCCGGGGCGTTTGAAAAGACTGCCGCCAAATAACGCGCATAAAAAAACGGCCCACGGAAGTGGGCCGTTTTCTTTTTCGGACTGTCCGGAAAGATCAGGACGTCTTGCGGACTTTCCAGCCGGTTTCCTTGAGCAGGAAACCGAGCACAATGGCAATTCCGATACCGACGACCAGCGGCAGAAAGGCGGTATGGAACTGTTCCATCGTCTCCGGCGCATCCTTGCCCATCAGGGCGGAAACGAGCGGCGACATGATGCCGGTCGTACCGAACACGAGGAAGTTCATGACACCCGCAGCCGTTCCCTTGACCTCGGGCGGATTGACTTCCTTCATCGAGGAGAACGGGATCATGGCAGCGCCAGACGCAATGCCCATAACCAGGGCTACGGTATAATGCGGCAGGACCCCGACCGGGACATAGAGTGCACAGAGGGATGCCGCCAGCAGCACCAGAGCACCGCCGATCAGGACAGGCTTGCGACGGCCGATCTTGTCGGAAATCCAGCCCAGAAGCGGACAGCCGATGACCCAGCCAATGGGGACCATTGAGACGTCCGTGGCGGCAAAGCCCATCGTCGTGTGCTCGCCCTTGCTCAACATCAGAGCACCCCATCCCAGCGCACCAATCGTGGTCGGCACGAAGAGCAGGCCACCAGCCAGACCGGCAATCCAGCTCTGCGGGTTGGAGAAGATGATTTTGAAGGGACGAAGCAGGTTGGCCACGGAGAAATCGCCGTGATGCTGGGCGCTGTCGCCCGTATCACGCGGCATGACAAAAAAGACCGCCACAGCCAGCAGAAGCCCGATGACACCAAAGCCCAGCCAGACCGACTGCCAGGGGATATGGAACGAACCATGCGGATCAATCAGGATGCGCGTCGGCTTGGAACCGAAGGCGGCCCCGGCCATACCCATGCACTGCGTCAGACCGACGAAAAGCGCCAGCGTCCGGGCCGGAAGATAGCGCGCGGCAACGTAGGATGCGCCCACGAAGGCACAGATCGCACCGATGCCCTGAATGATGTAACCGCCAATACCCGCAACCAGGCTGCCCTGACCGAAAATCAGACAGCCCACGCCCGTGATGGCAATGAACATCGGCATGATGGCATGGGCGCCGTAGCGGTCCAGCAGTACGCCCACGGCAAGGGCCATCAGCGCGTAGACAATGTAATAGGACGCGATCATCAGGCCGAGATGGCTATTGCCCCAGGCCTGCGTCAGTTCATCCTGCATGATGCCGGGAGCGGAACGGATGGCATACTGATAGAAATAGAACAGCGCGCACAGGAACCAGGACAGCACATAAAGTGGCTGAAGTTTCTGTGGTTGCGATGGTGACGGATTCAGGGGCTTGGGAGGCGCCTGTGTTGTTGTGCCAGACATGAAATTCTCCAGTGTGTCATGGATGGTCTGTCAGACCGGGAACCATGACTGTGAGGGCGCAAAAGTCTTGGAAAGATAGTTGTCCGCTTGATGGAATGATTTTTCAGGTAATCTGAATGTTTCACCAGATCTTATTGCTGGAAGGGATAATAACGGAAGGTTACATACACCGTATGTCCATAAGTCGTGGGATCGACGGCATGATCCGCGCCATCATTGCCCTTGAAGGCGAACTTCCGGATATAGGTATACTGAAGCCCGCCCATGACACTGCCGTAATGGCCGTCCAGAAAGTGCCACCAGCCGCCTGTCGTCAGGGAGGCGAGTGTTCTTGTCTGGGCAGAACATGTTCCGAACTCGTATTCACAGCCGGACAGGTTCAGGTCTGTTGCGCCATAGCCATGCTGGAAGCCATCGGCGCCCAGATAGGTACGGCGTCCCGCGCTCTCCACACCGCCATAGGTATAAAGCAGCACGGACTTCGCCGGATGCCCGACGAGCCCAAGCGAGCCCATGATTTCCGGAACCGGGCTGGGATTGCCGTTGTGATCGAACGTCGTATCAGGAATAAGGCTGGGCCCATAGCGCCCGACACCCTGACCGGCAAGCACGTTTCCGGTTAGCTGAAGCTTGCCGGTTCCAAGCGGCACGGTCATGCCAGCCCCCACGCCACCACCAAACTGGGCGCTTTTGTGGGTATGGTTTTCGCCTGCCGGCTGCACAAGATCACGGAACCAGCGGGCCAGACCGAAGACTTCATAATGGCCAAATGACGTATCGACCGCCGTTTTGAGCACGATATCAGGGGCCGGATTGTAGCTGTACTGCGTATTCGGGTTCAGAAGGACCCCGCCGCTATTGGCATAATAGACACGCGGCCCGGCCAGACGTCCGTAACTGGCGGGCAGGGTTCCGCCGGAACTGAGTGCATCAGAGAAGCCCACCGTCGCCTGGGGATCTTCGATCGACAGCGCGATCCAGTATTTCCTGTCCCAGTCCTTGGCAATGCGGATCTGCGGCACACGGGTGAAGGTGATGCCCGGGATCTGGTTATTATCCGTCACGGCCGGAAGCTGTTCCTGCCGGGGAATAACGCCCTTGGCGTAATTGGTTGTCAGGCTCCAGGCCTGGCCCATGAGAACATGCAGTCCCCAGTTTTTCTCTGTGAACGTGAAATATCCCTGTCGCAGACGGGGCGTATAGCCGTTGATCTGCACGCTGTTGGTCGTGCCGCCAGAACCGCCAAAATCACTTTCAACATAAGCCTGAAGGCGAACGGATTTGGTCGGATTAGCCTCCAGAAGCGTGGAGAAACGCGTAAGCTGTGCCGAGAAACGCTCTTCGCTCAGCCCGTGATTGGGACTGTTGGCATAGGGAAAATTGTTCCAGGCCGTCGCGGGCCCACTTGTCATGTTGGAGCTTCGCCAGATGTTGGAGAAGTCAACAAATCCGCCCAGCCGGACCGTCAGATTGCCGATCTGGAAAATAGGCGGAAGATGGTCCACTTCGGTCTGGGTAATCGCGAGCGGACTGGATGATGACAGGTCAATGGACGTCCGGTGCGCTTCATTACGCTGATTGCCCAGCCACTGGAAAAGTGGGGGCGGCGTCTGATGAACATCAGTGGCTGCTGGAGCAGGAGTTGAAGGAACGGTTGCGGCTCTTCCGGTAACGGCTGCAGGAGCAAAGCCGGCGGTTGAGACCGGCATAATCCTGCTGCCAGCAGGCGCAGCAGGGTAAACGGGGGTGTTCCTGCCTGAAGTGTGCGGTGCCGTCCCGACGCGTGCCGTTTCAACCCGAGGCGCAGACTTGCGGATAACGGATGATTTTGCCGAGGCCGAGTGGGCTGTCTGTGTCGCCGTGGTGACATGGCGGCGTTGCTCGATGGCCTGAAGGCGACCTTCAAGCATCCGCATCTCGGCCTTGATTGCGGCCAGTTCCTGATCGTCTGCGCTCTGTGCAAATGCCGTAACGGGGGAGCCGATGAAGAATACGGCGCCCAGTAGCAGTCTGTATCGTCTGGGTAAGCGATTTCCCGCGATTGTCAGGCCACCAAAAGGAGACACATTCCGCCCTTCCTAAAGTCCATTCAAGGAATTCTTCCAGCTTCTGCAAAGGCATGCTGATCATGCCATCAGAAGCTGTCCGTAAGGCAGAAACTTACGCTTTCACGGAAGTTTGAAAATTGATTCACCTCAAAAATAATGAAAATTACATATTATTTATGTAATGGAATGCCAAATTATCACGTCCGTTAAGAGTATATTCAGCCTTATATGTCCCATAATTCACTCTGGTATGCGAGAAATGGGGCGACCGGATAAAATTGTTCAAATACAGACAGTCTTGATAAAGATCCCGCTATTTTCTTATTTGGCCTTCTTTTTCTTGCCTTTTGAACGCTTTTCCTTTGCCGCGCTCTGGGATGGCGCGGATGTTCCGCCGCGGGCGCGCTCAATAACAAACTTTGCGTAATCATCCATGTCGCCATCGAAGGGGACGATCTGATTGTCCGCAGCAAGCCACAGACGGTCCGCGACCAGTTCCATGAGCGAGCGGTCATGGGTGATGAGGATGACCGCACCTTCGTAACTGTTCAGGGCGTCCAGCAGGGCGCGCCGGCTGTCGATGTCCAGATGGTTGGTCGGCTCATCGAGGATCAGCAGATGCGGTGCGGCCATGGCGACCATGTTCAGCAACAGGCGTGCGCGCTCGCCACCGGACAGGGCCTCGACCTTGGTGCCCTGTTTTTCAAAATGGATGCCGAACTGCGCCAGACGGGAGCGATGGGACTGATCGCTGTCCGTCGGGCGTGCCTCGCGCATGATATCGAGCGGGGTCTGTTCGGGATCGAGCGCCTCGATCTGATGCTGATGGAACCAGCCGACCTCGATGCGGGGGGAGCGGGAGACTTCCCCGGAGCGGACTTCGAGAGCGCCAGCGATCATTTTCGCAAAGGTGGATTTGCCGGCACCGTTGACGCCTAGCAGACCGATACGGTCATCCACGTCCAGCCTGAGGTTCAGATCGCGCAGGATGGCCGGATCGTCGCCATAGCCGACTTCCACATTCTCCAGCCGGATCAGCGGCGGTGCCAGCGGACGAGCGGGCGAGGGCAGCAGGAACGGTGAGACCGAAGCCTCGATCGTGGTTTCGATCGGGGCCAGCTTGGCGAGGCGTTTGACGCGGCTCTGCGCCTGTGCGGCTTTGGCGGCCGAGGCCTTGAAGCGGTCCACGAAAGACTGCAGATGGGCGCGCTCGGCTTCCTGCTTGGCGCGGGTGGCGCTTTGCAGGCGGATCTTCTCGGCGCGCTGGCGCTCGAAATCGTCGTATCCGCCGGTATAGAGTTCCAGCTTGCCTTCCGTGACATGCAGCGTGAAATCGACGGAATTGTTCAGCAGTTCGCGGTCATGGCTGATGATGAGCGCGGAATGCGGATAGCGGGCAAGGCGCGCTTCCAGCCACAGGGCACCTTCGAGATCGAGATAGTTCGTCGGCTCATCGAGCAGCAGCAGGTCAGGTTCGGCGAAAAGTGCGGCGGCGAGCGCCACGCGCATCCGCCAGCCGCCGGAGAATTCGGCCATCGGGCGATCGAGGTCGGCTGTGGAGAAGCCCAGACCGTTGAGAATTTCCGCAGCGCGGGAAGGGGCGCTGTCGGCATCGATTTCGATCAGGCGCATCCAGATATCGCCCATCCGCTCCGGATCGGCCGTTTCCAGCTCGGCCATGAGGGCCGCGCGTTCCGTATCGGCCGCGAGGATCGTGTCGATCAGGCTGATGGGGGTGGCGGGGTGTTCCTGATCCACGGTCGCCACGCGGGCGGCGCGGGGGATGACGATCTCACCGGAATCCGGCTGAAGCTCGCCCTTGATCAGTTTGAAAAGTGTGGATTTCCCGACGCCGTTCCGGCCGACCAGAGACACCTTGGACGGGTTGGGCAGGTTGGCGCTTGCACGATTGAAGAACTGTCGTCCCCAGGCGTTGAAGACAAGGTTTTCGATCTGAAGCATGGGGCAGGATGGTCCGGTGGCGGTAAAACGGGAGCGCCATCCCTATAACAGTTTGACCGCCCCGGACAGGGACGAGGCGGATCTTTTCCGCCTCGTCTGGGTGTTGTTGTCAGTGGGTGTGGGCGGCAAGCCAGTCATGGATCTGGCTCTGGGTCGCCTGAACCGCTTCCTGACGGGCGGCAACGGTGTTGAGGGCATGGGCCGTGGCAATCTTGGCGCCGGTCGTCTTGCTGGAAGACGGATCCTTCTGAAGCTCAGTCAGGATTTCCGGATTGTTGGAATGTCCTGCGATGGCCGGCAGGAACCCGTCCTGTGACCAAGGGGCCAGATGCGTGCGGATCTCGGCCTCATGCTGGCGGACCAGCTTCCAGACGAGGTCCGGATTTTCGCTGGCAGAGGCGACCTGTGACAGTGCCATGGAAATACGGCCGTTCGGAATGGCGCCGCTATAGGCCAGTTCCACATTGCGACGGATCAGGTCAGGATCCGTGGCGTTGGCGAGGGCCTGGAACAGGCGGAGCTTGAGTTCGGTCGCCTGGGTGTCACGGACCTTCTTGGCCATGATCTCGTAGGTTGCGGCGTCGGTATGCTTCATCGCAAGGGCCGAAACCGTACCGACCAGATCGGGACGCAGGGAGGCCGGGTTTTTCAGCCAGATTGCGAAACGGCGCTTGGCTTCGGCCAATACGGCCGGATCATTGAAGGTGCCGAGTGCCGAGATGACGGACGGGCGCAGCATTGTGTCCAGCACGCTTTCATGCGGCTTCTGGTCCCAGCCGAGACGCTTCAGAACCGGGGCAAGGCGGCTGCGGGCATAGGCCTGGAATGCAGGGCGGTCCGGGCTGCCGATTTCATAGAAATCGAGCGTTTCCAGCTTGCCGATGATTTCCTCGAGCGTGGCAATGTCGGTCTCATGCGCGGCGGTCAGCCGGTCCACGAGGTCGAAATAGGAAGACAGCGCGCCATGCCCGGCCCGGAACTGCGCGAACTGGTCGCCAAGAATGTTGGCGCGGTCCACGGGAGCAAATTTTGAGATCGATGCGGCGATCGGGGCGAAGGCAGCATCGTCGTAATGCACGCGGTAATATCCGCTCTCGCCCAGATCGAGCTTGAGGGGCGCATTGCAGCGGGACAGGGTGAAGGTGGCGGGTTCCGCACCCAGCACCAGCTTCCTGGTCTCAAGGCCGGGGCCGCCTGCGACAACCGGAATGTTCCAGGTCAGGGCCTTCGCATTCGGGTCGTGGATCGTAAAGCGGCTCTGCGTCAGGGTGTAGGTCGTCTGGCCGTTCTTGCAGATTGCCGCGACATTGACCTGCGGAATACCGGGCTGTTCGGTAAAGCTGCGGGCAACCTTGCCGACATCCTGTCCCGATGTGCCGGAGAGCGCGTTCCACAGATCCTGACTGGTCGCGTTGCCGAAGGCATGGGCCTTCATATAGGCGCGCATCCCGTCGCGGAAATGGTCTTCACCAAGCCAGCCTTCCATCATGCGGATGACCAGTTCGCCCTTGCCGTAGCTGATCCCGTCAAATGCGGAATTGGCTTCGCTGACATTGTGGATGACCTGCTGGATCGGATGGGTCGTGGACAGGGCGTCCGTGGCCATCGTGGCTTCGCGGGTTTCGTGCTGGCGCGGCCAGATGTCCCAGTCGGGGTTCATCTTGTCGGTCGCCTTGATCTCCATCCAGGAGGCAAAGCCCTCGTTCAGCCAGATATTGTCCCACCAGCCCATGGTCACCAGATCGCCGGACCACTGATGCGCCATTTCATGCGCAACGACTTCATAGATCAGCTCGCGGGTGCGTGGCGTGCTGTTCTTCGGATCGAACAGCAGGACGTTGTCGATATAGGTCAGCGCGCCCCAGTTCTCCATCGCGCCAGCCTGATAGTTGCCGGGGATGGCCAGCATATCCATCTTCGGCAGCGGATACTTGATGCCGAAATAGTCGTTGTAATAGGGCAGGATCTTCTCTGCGGCGCCCAGTGCATAGGTCCCCTGGCTCTCGAGACCGCTCGGCGCGAAGACGCGGATTGGCGTGCCGTCCGCCTTGCCGTCAACGGAGGCCATGTCACCGGCCACCAGCGCGAGCAGGTAGCTCGACATGCGCGGGGTCGGGCTGAAGGAGACGCGCTTCGTCTTGGCGTCCTGCTGCGTCGTGCCGATGATCGGCATGTTGCTGACAGCCGCGTATTCGAAGGGCAGCGTGACGTTCAGCTGGTAGGTTGCTTTGAAGGCTGGCTCGTCCCAGCCCGGGAACATCCGACGTGCGTCTGCGACTTCGAACTGCGTGACCAGCATCCGCTTCGGCTTGCCGGCCGGGTCGGTGTAGTCGTCAATATAGATGCCGTTCGGTGTTTTCAGGATCGGCCCGGAATACTTGATGGCCAGCGTGTGGACACCGGCCGGAACGGGGGCCGGGAAATGCAGGGTAACGGTTTCCGCGGCATCATCCTGACGGATCTCGGCCTTCTGCGAATTGTCCAGAAGCGCGCTGGCCAGTTTGAGGCCTGCCTGATTGAGCGTGACATCCGCAGTCGGGCTCTTAACCTCGACGCGGACAATTTCATCGCCCTGAAGCGTCAGATGCTCCATGTCCGTCGTCAGATCAATGATGTAATCCGTCGGTACGACAGTCTTCGGCAGCTGACCCGGTGTGGTGTCGAAGGAGAACGTGCCTTCGGCATGGGCGGGAAGCGCGAGGGGCAGTCCTGCAAGCAGGGTTGTCAGAACGAGAAAGCGGCGCATCAAACGCAATTCCTTGAAACAGTCGGATGGGGCAACGGAACAGGCCGTTCGCTTTTGTTACGGTTACGGTGGCATAGCCCTGTCATGCGGGAAAGTGTCCGTCCCTAAAAACCTTGTCATCTGGGACGCTCTCCAGACTTGACAGATCAGGGAGCGCCGGGCTCTTTTGGACGCAGAGGGCAATGGATTCTGCCTGACCGGTCCCGGTCAAACCGCTTCACCCGGAAGCTGATGATTCCTGTCAAACGTCCATTAGGACATGACAGGAGAATTGTGTCCGTTATGCGTGAAGTTCAGACTCAGCCCGTACTGTCCCGTATCATCGCACTGTGTTGCCTGAGTGGCATTCTGGCCGTGCTCTCGGTGTGCATCGGCAGTGCCTGTGCCCTATTTCTCTGGCTTCTGGAACTCGCCACATCCTGCCGGATCGACCATCCGGCCCTGCTGTTTGGCCTTCCGGTCGCCGGTGTGGCCGTCGGGCTGTGTTATTTCTGGTTCGGGCGGAATGTTGTGGCCGGTGCGAACCTGATTGTGGACGAGATCCATAAGCCGGGGGCGGGCGTTCAGCTCCGGTTGGCGCCGCTCGTTCTGCTTGCAACGGTCGTGAGCCATCTCTTCGGAGCTTCTGTCGGGCGGGAAGGGACGGCGATACAGGTTGGCGGCAGTCTGGCCAGTGCCACGGCCCGGCTGTTCAGGCTGCGGGGTCCGGAAACCTGCGTTCTGCTGACCTGCGGTATTGCCGCGGGGTTTGGCGCTGTGTTCGGAACACCCATCGCAGGCGCGGTGTTCGCGCTGGAAGTCCTGACACTGGGACAGGTTGACTACCGGTTCCTTGTTCCCGCCGCCCTGTCATCCATCATTGCGGACTGGTCCTGCCGTGCGTGGGGGATCCATCATGCGTCTTATCCCCTCGTGTTTCAGGGCACCCTGAATTCGGATGGTTCGGTTTCTCACGTCGATCTTGGACTGATGGTACGGATTGCGATAGCGGCGGTGGCGTTCGGCCTGATGAGCCGGATTTTCGCCGAGAGTGTGCACCGTCTGGCCGCTGTTATGAAAAAAATTTGTCCTACGGCATGGCTGCGTCCGGCCATCGGCGGCATCCTGACCATCCTGCTGGTCGCACTGGTTGGAAGCCGGGATTATCTGGGGCTGGGCGTCCTGCCTCCGGAGCCGGGCGGAGCATCCATTGTCACCTTCTTCGGCCCTGACATCTATCCCTGGTCCTGGTTCTGGAAGCTGGTCTTCACGGTCACAGTGCTGGCGACAGGGTTCAAGGGCGGGGAAGTCACGCCGCTGTTCTTTCTTGGTGCAGCAACAGGAAACGTTCTGGCGCCGCTTCTGCATGTACCGGTCGATCTGCTGGCGGCTGTTGGCTTTGTGGCGGTTTTTGCCGGTGCTGCGAACACGCCGGTGGCCTGTATGCTCATGGGTGTCGAACTGTTTGGCGGGGCGGATATCGTCTATTTCGCGACCGGCTGCTTCGTGGCCTATGTCTGTTCCGGCCATACCGGCATCTACCTGTCCCAGCGGATCGGCACTCCCAAAAGCCGCTTCAGGGATGCGATCTGCGGTATGACCCTCCGTGAGGCCAGAGTACCGCAGACCGGCAAGGAAAACTGACTGACGCTTACCTTTTGCGCGCAGGCTGCGAAAGCGCCATGACCAGTGCCGCAATCCAGCCGATGACGGTCCAGCCCAGCAGGATGGTGATCATGGCAACACGGTGCTGATTGGGCGTGTTGCGGCGATAGGCAATCAGGAGCGGGACGAGGTACAGCACCAGACCGAGGCCTGCGAGAACAGGAAAAAGTGCTCCCGATTTTGCAACAAGTCCCGAAGGTGGGACTGCCTGATCCGTTTCAGGGGGCTTGGCCGCGGCAGAAGACGGGGACGAATTGCCGCTCTGTGCTGATTCAGAGGTGGGAGGCGCAGGCACCGGCTGCGGTTCGGCTGGGACGGGTTTTCGGGTTTCGGTTACAGAGGCGACCTGTTCTGGCGTGATGTAGCCGTTTTGCTGGAGGAAGGCCGCCAGCGCCTGCGGGAAAGGCAACAGCTCTTTCTCCTGCGAGGAGCAGGCATGGCCGTTCTGTTTCTCTGCGGCAGGTTTGAGGTCGCATGCTGACAAGCCGAACCCGGACGCTTTTGTGGACTGTGCATGCGCCAGCATGTCACGCCAGCCCTCGGCAAATTCTCCCAGATTGGCTCTGGTCGCGACTTCATAAGCCAGGAATCCATTGGGTTCGAAACGCCCTGCCTGGATCCATTTGCGCCGTCTGTTCGACAGATCGTCTCTCAGATAATTCCGGTAAGCCGGGTCGCGGGTGACGTTCTCAAGCACCCCGTCATGATACCGTGAGATCACGACAGGCGCTTCCGATCCGGCATGGGACGCAAAAGCATAAAGAAAGGACTGATCGACCGTCAGGATTTCTTCCTGGCCGTTACCGGCAATATCCACGACATCCGGTTCGCCATCTCCATCCAGTGCTCCCAGTTCAAGATGGGCCCAGCGCCCGTCTGGACGCAGATCGAAAATGGATGTGAGCGAACAGCAATGGGCACCGCCCGTGTAAGCGGACACCATGACCTGAGGGAACGGGGAAGACGCGTCCAGTTGACGGAACGACATTTTCAGCTGCGCCATTCCATCATCCTCAGTGCCGTAAGGAGACAGCGGAAAGGAGACGGGGCGGGAATGAGCATTGCCAGGTGTACGAAGTGTCAGGAATGCCAGGCTGCAGGGCGAGGTTGGATTGGAGTCAGCATCACTCCAGATCACCGGAATTTTGCATTTCGCAGTACGCCTGACATCCAGGGCTGCAACGATCCCATGTGTAGAAAGAGCGGCATGCGAACCGTTTTCCAGTTTCGTCTGGGCAATGGGGGACAGAGGTCGGGGTGCCGCGGCACATGGCAAGACACCAGCCAACGCAACTGTCAGAGCAGCACCCGTAACCAAGTTTTTTGGCGTAATAATCGGTTGTCCCCTGTCGTATTGTGTAATGATTGATCGGTCTGAATTCAGATAAATCTGAGTGTCCGGTAACAACGTTCCGAGCACAATCCCGGTTTTCGCCATCTGGCAGGAACGTTTGCAGGATGTTCTTTTTCTTCTGTGTGGCGGGGTGGCTTGAAATGGAAAGACATGAAACACTTAAATAAAAATGCAAATGTTCGTATGTAGAGCACTTTCGGAAAGAAAAAGTGATGAGGGTTTGGAAGGGAATATAAGAACTTACCCTCTGTAATATTGTTCTGACGTCTGGTTCCGGCACCTGGATGGTTTTCCGTCCTTTATGTGAGGGCAGTACAGATGTCGAGCATGATAAAAATTAACAGCATTTCGGACGCATGGGCGTCAGTCAGGGCCCGGTTTCTGAAATCAACGGCTCGCGAGAATGCTCCGCGCAATTGCTGGAGGGATGAAACGCCCATCCGGGCGGACCTGTTTGGACTGGATCGCATGCGTTTGCATGCTCACAGTCTTGCTGCCTCACATTCCAGGACTGCGTTTTCAGGTTACGGGAACCCGCTGATCGCGCGTCTGAACGACAATGCGCGCGTTCTGCAGAAAGCCAATATTGCCCTGTCCCATGCCTCCGAGCAGGGAGAGCAGCTGACGCCCGCCGCTGAATGGCTGATCGACAATTATTACCTGATGGACATGCAGATCCAGACCATCAAGGTGGAACTGCCGTCCGGATATTACCGGGACCTCCCGAAACTTGTGGAAGGCGTGTTTGCTGGGTTGCCACGGGTATTCGAAATCGCCTGGGCTCTGGCGGCCCATACTGACAGCCATATCGATACCGCGACAATCCGCGGGTTTCTTGAGACATATCAGCAGACCCAGCCGCTTCTCATCCGTGAACTCTGGGCGGTGCCGATCAATATCCGCATTGTGCTGATCGAGAACCTGCGTCGCATCTCCCGGAAAATCAGCGACGATTTGCAGGCGCGTGAGAAAGCAGACGCGCTGGCCGATACGCTGACGGAAAATGGCGGCTCAGGCGGCCCGCAGACCATGCGGGTGCTCGCAGGTGTGGAAACGGCGTCGCTTACGCCTGCATTTCTCGTCCAGTTTGCACATCGCCTGCGGGGACATGATCCTCAAAAGGATCTGGCATTTCTGTGGCTCGAAGGAGTGCTTCAGGAAAGAGGGACGGATCTTGAAACAGTCGTTCATGCCGAAATGCAGGAACAGGGCGCGCTGAATGCGACGATCCGCAATATCATCAACAGTATCAGACTGACGACAACCACTGACTGGAATGATCTGGTTGAAGAGGTCAGCCTCGTCAGCCGTATTCTGGCGGCGCATGGCGACTTTTCGGGAATGGATTTCACAACGAGGCATCTGTACTGCCGCGCTGTTGAAAAACTGGCGAAGGGATCGCGTTTTTCAGAATGCGATATTGCCAGCCTCGCCGTTGCAAAAGCCCAGGATGCGCGACTTGGAGAGAGCATCGACCCAAGGCGGACCGATCCGGGATATTATCTGATTGCTGAAGGGCGTTCCGGCCTGGAAGAAGAACTGGCTTTTCGTGCGCCTTTGCGTGTGCAGATCGGAAAAGCCAGCCGGCGACTGGGGATTACCGGATACAGCGTTGCGGTCACGCTCCTGACGCTGCTGCTCCTGTCGGGCTTCCTGTCGCTCATGAACGGCTATCTGCCAGGGCGCGCTTTCCTGCTGCTGCTCATACTAGGGTTTATCCCGGCTTCGGATGCCGTGGTGTCCGGAATGAACCGGTTCCTGATGTGGGCCATCACGGTGTCCGAACTGCCGGCGCTTGAGCTCAAGGCGGGCATTCCCCCGGAACTGCGGACGATGGTTGTGGTCCCGACACTTCTGACCCGGCGTGAGGCCGTCGCGGAAATGGTCGATCGGCTGGAGAAGCACTATCTGGCCAGCCGGGACGGGGACATCAGCTTTGCGCTCCTGACGGACTGGACAGACTGCACAACCGAACACCGGGCAGGCGACGAGGATCTGCTGGAACAGGCGGTACAGGGGATCGCGCGGTTGAACCGGACTTATGGTGCGCCGGGTCAGGAGGCGGATCGCTTCCTGCTTCTGCACCGCCGTCGTATCTGGGCTGAAGGTGAGGGGAAATGGATCGGCTGGGAGCGTAAACGCGGCAAGCTGCATGAGCTGAACCGGCTTCTGCGCGGGGCGTCCGATACGAGTTTCATACCGCTTGCAGGACAGCGCATCCCGCAGAACGTACGATATATTGTCACGCTCGATAGCGACACGCGACTGCCTTATGAAGTGGTGCGCCGTCTGGTCGGAAAACTGGCCCATCCTCTCAACAGGGCCGGATTTAATGCCGAGCTTGGGCGTGTCGTCGAGGGATACGGCATTCTTCAGCCGCGTGTGACGCCTTCGCTGCCGAAAACGCGGAGCAGCACGCTGTTCCAGCGGGTTTTTTCGAGCCCCAACGGGATCGAGCCTTATACGGCAGCCGTCTCCGACCTGTATCAGGACATGTTTTCCGAAGGCTCGTTCGCGGGTAAAGGAATCTATGACATCGATGCCTTCGAGGCAGCCCTGGCAGGCCGCGTACCGGAAGGAACGCTTCTGAGCCATGACCTGTTCGAAGGTGTTTTCGCCCGGGCCGGGCTTGTCACCGATGTCGAGGTCATCGAGGAATTTCCGACGGACTATCTGGTATCGGCGTCCCGGCTGCACCGCTGGACGCGGGGAGACTGGCAGCTTCTGCCGTGGATCTTTTCGTGGATGGGAAAGCTTCCAACGATCGGAATGCGCCCCAATCCCATGACCGGGATTGCGCGCTGGAAGATGCTGGACAATCTGCGGCGCAGTCTCTCGGCACCGATGGCCGTGGCGGCGCTGTTCGCCGGGTGGATGCTCGGGGGGCATGATGCGTTTGTCTGGACGTCATGCATCGTCGCAACCGTGGCCATTCCGGCCGTTCTTCCCCTCCTGATTGATGCCCTCCAGCATCGTCAGGGCGAGACGGTGGACAGCTATCTTGCCCTGCTTGGCGCAGACCTGAAACGGACCGTTCTGACGACCGGGCTCTGCCTCGTATTCCTGGCCGATCAGGCGTGCCTGATGGGGGATGCGATTGTCCGCACGCTTGGGCGCGTATTCGTCACGCGCAGGCATCTTCTGCAATGGGTGACGGCTGCGCAGGCCGCGGAAGCACCGCGCGAGAGCATCGTGGGATATGTGCGCCAGATGGGCGGTGCCATCCTTCTCGGGATCATCGCGTTCGGATTGATGCCGCTTATGGCACCGCAGGTGTGGCTCATCATGCTGCCCTTTGCCTGCGTCTGGGTTCTGTCGCCACTCATGGCATGGAAAGCGAGCCAGTACAGCGTATCCGCCCGCAGGCTTGAGGCGACTGCTGAAGAAACCACGTTCCTGCGCATGCAGGCCCGACGGACATGGCGGTATTTCGAGACTTTCGTCACCGCATCCGATCATTTTCTGCCGCCCGATAATTTTCAGGAAGAGCCGAAAGGTCTGCTGGCCCGCAGGACGTCCCCAACGAATATGGGGCTCTATCTCCTTTCCGTTGTTGCAGCGCATGATTTCGGCTGGATTGGTATGTCAGAGGCCGTGGACCGGGTCCGGGAAACGCTCGGCACGATGGCGCGGCTTCCACGCTTTAAGGGGCATTTCTACAACTGGTACAGCACGGAAAATCTTTCCGTCATGATGCCGGTTTATGTCTCGACCGTGGATAGTGGCAATCTGGCCGGGCATCTCATCACGCTGGGCAGGACGCTTGCGGAATGGGAGCGCAGGGGCCGGTCCCATGACGGCTGGAGGCAGGGTGTTCAGGATGCCCTGAATCTGGCGCAGCACGAACTGACCTCCGGCAGCGATGTGTTCCGCGCGGAGGACATCACACAGGACGTCCGCGCACTTCTTCATGAAATGGCGGAAAACAGCGCGGGACAGGCCTTTGTCGAACAGAGGCTGGGCGTTCTCGTCACGCATGTCGAGGCAACACTCCGGCATCTGAACGGGATGGCGGAACGCCGGACGTCCGAGAAGGACATGGCTTGCGTAACGGGCGCCGAGAACATCCTGTTCTGGCTCCATGCAGCCCAGCAGGCCATACGCAGCGATCAGAGGGATGACGGGGCCGGAATACGGACCGCCAGACTGTTGCAGGACCTGGCTACGCAGGCACGGAATATGGCGCTGGAAATGGAGTTCGGCTTCCTGCGCAACCGCGAACGCGGTCTGCTGTCGATCGGGTTTGTCGTCAATGATGGGACGTTGGACGAGAACTGCTACGATCTGCTGGCCTCGGAAGCCCGGCTTGCCGTGTTTTTCGCGGTAGCGAAAGGCGACATTCCGGCCCGGGACTGGTTCAGGCTGGGGCGGCCCGTAGCGGCCGTGGCGCGCGGAGAGGCTCTGGTGTCCTGGTCGGGCTCCATGTTCGAATATCTCATGCCATCGCTGATCATGGCAGCGCCGTTTGACAGCCTTCTTGAAGGAACCAGCCGACAGATTGTCAGACGCCAGATCGAGTATGGACAGGCGCGTGAAACGCCCTGGGGCATTTCGGAATCCGCCTATAACGCCCGCGATCTGGAGTATAATTACCAGTATTCGAATTTCGGCGTGCCGGGCCTTGGGATGAAGCGCGGGCTCGCCCAGAACCTCGTGATTGCACCCTATGCGACGGCTCTGGCCGCAATGGTGGATGCCCGTAAGGCGGTGACGAACTTCTTCCGTCTGGAAGGGCTCGGGGCTCAGGGGACTTTCGGGTTTTACGAAGCGCTCGATTACACCAAGGAACGTCTCCAGCCCGGAGAGAAGGTCGCGATCGTCCAGTCTTACATGGCGCATCATCAGGGGATGTCCATTCTGGCATTCGCCGACAGCGTGCTTGAAGGGATCATGCGCAGGCGCTTTCATGGGGAACCCATGATCGGTGCAGCTGAACTCCTGCTGCAGGAGCGGGCCCCGACCGGGGGCGCGATTACGAGACCCATGAAGGAGGAAAAACTGCTCCCGCCGCCCGTCTCCACGGGGCAGGCGCCGGGAGGGCGGCACATCACGCTGGATGTCCGTACCGCGCCTGTTACGCATCTGCTGTCCAATGGCCGGTACAGTGTCATGCTGACAGCGGCAGGCTCCGGTTACAGTCACTGGGACGGGCAGGCGGTCACGCGGTGGCGTGGGGATGGAACGCTGGATAACCGGGGCTCTTATATCTACCTCAAGGACATCGGTCGCGGGCGCGTCTGGTCGGCGGGGTTCCAGCCCTGCGGTGTTGCCGCGGATCACGCCAGCGTCGAGTTCCGGGAGGACCGCGCCACGTATCTGCGACAGGATGGCGAACTGACGACAGCAATGGATGTGCTGGTCTCGGCAGAAGATGACGCCGAACTGCGCCGCGTTGCCGTCAGCAATACGGGACTGGCGCCGGTCGAAATCGAGGTGACGTCCTATGTCGAGCTGGCCCTGTGTCCGCCAGACGCTGATCTGGCGCATCCCGCGTTTGCGAAGATGTTCGTCCAGACGGAGTATCTTCCCTCACGTCGCGCCATCATCGCGACGCGGCGTCGCCGCAGTCCTGGCGAACAGGAAATCTGGGCCGCCTGCCTGATCGTCGGAGGTGGCGCACTGTCAATCGAGACGGACCGGGCACGGTTTGTCGGGCGGGGGCATGATCTTCGGACACCCTGCGCCTTGCAGGGACGGACGGAGCTCTCTGGCAGCACGGGAACCGTGCTGGATCCCATCTTTGCGGCACGGTGCAGGTTGAGTATTCCGTCGCGCGCAACACGCAAGCTGTCATTCTGGACTATTGTCTCCTCCACACGGGCCGGGCTGATGGAGAGCATCGAGCGGCATCAGGATCCGGCGGATCTTGACCGCGCACTGACCTTGGCTTGGACACATGCGCAGGTTCAGTTGCGGCATCTCGATATCCGGCCGACACAGGCGGATCTGTTCCAGCAGCTGGCAGGGTCGCTGCTTTATGCAGGGCCAATGATGCGGGCGTCTCCCGAACGTATCAGACGCGGTGCGGGGCGGCAGACCGATCTGTGGGGGCAGGGCATCTCCGGCGACCTGCCGATCCTGCTGCTCGTCGTGAGCGAAAGCGAGGATTTCGAACTCGCCCGCATGGTACTCAGGGCACATGAATATTTCCGCATCAAGGCTCTGGCCGTTGACGTGGTCATCCTGAACGAGCATCAGACGTCTTATGCTCAGGAACTCCAGCAGGCGCTTGAAACCCTTGTAAGATCGTCGCCGATGGGTGGCGGAGCAGGCGCGATACGCTTGCTCCGGGGCAGTCTGATGTCAGTTGCCGTGAAGGAACTTCTGTTTTCTGCAGCGCGCGTGGTGCTTTCGGGCAAGGGCGGCAGCCTGCAGTATCAGCTCACACAGGCCGAGGCAGCCCGTTACGGAACTGCGGAGACTGGACGGGTGTCGGTTGGCAGGGCCTACAGGGCTTCTGGTGAGGCACCCCCTCTGCCTGAACTTGAGCTTGCGAATGGCTATGGCGGATTTACGGCCGGGGGCATGGAGTATGCTGTGATCCTGCGGGGACGGCGCACGACGCCAGCTCCGTGGATCAATGTGGTTTCAAACCCGCATTTCGGATTTCAGGTCTCCGCAGAGGGCAGCGGTTATACCTGGTCGGGAAACAGCCGCGAGAACCAGCTGACACCCTGGAGCAACGATCCGGTCAGCAACCCGACCGGAGAGGCGTTTTACCTGTGCGATGAGGAAAACCGGGTTTTCTGGTCACCGCTTGCCTCTGTCTGCCATGACGAGGCTGCGGTTTATGTCGCATATCACGGGCGGGGATACAGCCGGTTCGAACGGGTCGCAGGCGGGATCGCCAGTACGCTGGTGCATTATGTCCCGCAGGAAGAACCGGTCAGGATTTCGCGGCTCCGTCTGGTGAACCGGTCCTCTCATACCCGCACGCTCCGTGTGACGGCTTATGTGGAATGGGTGCTGGGACGCGCCCGCATGTCAGCCGCGCCGTTTGTCTCGTCAGAGCGCGATGCACAGACCGGGGCTGTTCTGGCGCGGAATGTCTGGGGAGACACGTTTGGCGACTGCGTGGCTTTTGCGGATTTTCAGGGCCGGCAGACATCCTGCATGGATGACCGGGCGGCCTTCATAGGCCGCAATGGCAGTCTGTCTGCGCCTCTGGCGATCGCCCAAGGGGGGGATCTGGCAGGAATCGTGGGTGCAGGTGTCGATCCATGCGCGGCCCTGCAGACCGTCATCACTCTGCCGCCGGGCGAGGATACCGAACTCGTCTTCCTGCTGGGGCAGGGGCAGAATGCCGAACATGCCCGGGAACTGGTGACGAAATACCGGACCGCTGATCTGGATGCCGTGCTGGACGAGGTGAAGCAGGGCTGGCAGTCGGTTACAGACGCCATTCAGGTTCGCACGCCTGACCGGGCGATGGACATCATGCTCAATGGATGGCTGCTGTACCAGTCCCTTTCGAGCCGAATCTGGTCGCGGGCCGGCTTCTATCAGGCGAGTGGAGCCTACGGGTTCCGGGACCAGCTTCAGGACGGAATGTCGCTTGTGACGTCCGCACCTGCGCTGGTCCGGGAGCATCTGCTGCGTGCGGCATCCCGGCAGTTTCTGGAAGGGGACGTGCAGCACTGGTGGCTGCCGCAGAAGGGCAATGGTGTGCGGACGCGGATTTCCGACGACTGTTCCTGGCTGGCCTTCACGGTTGCACATTACGTGCGTGTCAGCGGTGACAGATCCGTTCTGGATGAAGCCGTGTCATTTCTGGAGGCTCCCGTGCTTGCTCCGGATGAGCATGAACGGTTCCTCCAGCCGGAAACGGCGGAACGGACGGCATCGCTGTACGAGCACTGTGCCCTGGCGCTGGATCACAGCCTGAAATGGGGCGCTCATGGTCTGCCGCTCATGGGAACCGGAGACTGGAATGACGGGATGAACCGTGTTGGCGAAGCAGGGCGGGGAGAGAGCATCTGGCTCGGCTGGTTCCTGTCATCGGCGCTGAAGGCATTCCTGCCACTGGCAGAGGCGCGGGATGATCAGGCTCATGTGGCGCTGTGGGAAAAGGCGCTGACGGATTTGAAAGTCGCGCTCGAAAACGCCTGGGACGGGGACTGGTACCGTCGTGCCTATTTCGATGACGGCAGCCCGCTGGGAAGCCGTCTGAACCGGGAAGGGCGGATTGACGCGATCGCGCAGTCCTGGGCGGTGATCTCCGGAACGGGCGATCCGGACAGGGCGCAGCGGGGCATGCAGGCTGTCCGGGAACAACTGGTCCGGCTGGATGATGAAATCATCATGGTGCTGACGCCGCCATTTGATACATCAGAGCCTGACCCCGGCTATATCCGCGGCTATCCGCCCGGCGTGCGTGAGAATGGCGGGCAATACACTCATGCGGCGCTCTGGACGGTCATGGCGACAGCGCTCCTTGGTGACGGGGCAGCCGCTCACGCCATGTTTGCGACGATCAATCCGGTACATCACGCCCGTGATGGCGCTGCCGCCGAAAAGTACAGGCTGGAGCCATATGTGGTTGCCGCAGATGTTTATTCCGCCCCACCGCATGTCGGGCGCGGTGGATGGTCCTGGTACACCGGATCAGCTGGCTGGATGCAGCGTGTGGGCATGGAGATCCTGCTGGGCGTGCGGATCGAAGATGGCAGGCTGTTCGTGTCACCCTGCATTCCACCGGAATGGCCAGGTTTTGAGGTGACGCTGCGCTGGAAGACGGCCACCTACAGGATCGAGGTCACCAATCCCGATCATGTCAGCCGCGGCGCAGTGGAAATTGTCGAGAACGGGAACGCACTTGCAGACGGCGCGCCGATCATTCTGCAGGATGACGGAGGCCAGCATGTTATCGGGGTCATTATGCGAGGTCCATGAAAACGGATTGTAAAATCAACTGGTTGTATGAAGGGGGATGATCCATTAACACCGGGCCAGCCCGGGACGGATGGTATGAGACCGGGCGTGTGAGACGCTGTTGAAATATTTTCTGTATCTTCCGGTTCTGTCTTTTCTTCTCGTATTGCCGGCGCAGGCCGATACGTGCCCGGCAATCTTTGCCGAAGGAACGCCACCTGCGGTATTGCGGGAGACAGCCCGGATCGGCACGGTTCAACTCTGTAATTCCGGTTATGCCGTTCTTGCTTCGGAAGCCAGTAAAGGCCCTCTCTGGTCAGCCGAGGATCTGACGGAAGAAAATCTGGAAATTGCGGACCGGACACGCCGTCAGGGCAGTTTTTTCGTCGATACACGGCTGCCTTTCAGCATGCGCGCCTCGCTCGAGGATTACCGGTCTTCCGGATATGATCGTGGTCACATGACCCCGAGCGGGGATGAGGCGGGCCTTCATGCGCAGCAGCAATCCTTCCTGCTTTCCAACATCGTCCCGCAAACAGCGGAATTGAACCGCGGGCCTTGGGAAGGGGTCGAAAGTGCCGTGCGGGGATGGGCCCGGCAGGAAGGGGAGATCTTTGTCGTAACCGGTCCCGGCTATGATCCGGAGCACGTCCGGACCATTGGAAAGGGCCGTATTCCGGTTCCGGCCGTGACCTGGAAGGCGATCTACGATCCGGCAGCCAACGGGACAGGTGCATATGTCTGTCTGAACACGCGCCACCCAACCTGCAAGATCACGAGCGTGGCGCTGCTGACCCAGCTTGTAAATATCGATCCGTTTCCCGCGCTTCCGGCTGCGTTGAAAGATCATGTCAGCGCAATGCCCCCGATCCGCGAGACACCGGAAGCGCTTTCAAGACAGCCACAGGCCAAGGAACTTCTGCGGGAATGGGGCTCGAAGGCCGCGCAGAAAGCCCTCAAGGCTCTTGTCAAAGCGCTTATCCAGTAAGTGACGTCGTGTAGCGGCCTGAAGGCGTCAAAAATGGTGTCAGCTCTTATACTTTATATGTCCCCGGCTCCTACTGTGAACGTTTTATGAAAAGCAGGAATGTCACAATCAAAAAGGATTAAGATGGATTAAGGCAAGGTTCAAAATAACGGAAACCGGACCTTATGCTCCATTTTGACCCGTCTTCGGCGACATCGCTCGTCGCGCTGTGCCTCTGTTTTGTTTTGGTCTGTGTCTTTGAATTTGCCAATGGCTTTCATGACACGGCCAATGCTGTCGCAACTGTCATCTATACCAATTCGCTCAAGCCGACCGTTGCCGTTGTCTGGTCGGGGCTGATGAACCTTCTGGGCGTGATCCTGGGCGGCATTTCCGTCGCTTATGCGCTCGTGGAACTTCTGCCCCCGGACGTTCTCTCGCCGCCAAGCGGAAATCCGGCCGTTCCGATGCTGGTCGCGCTGTTCGGGACCGCCCTGGCCTGGAACCTGATGACCTGGTGGTTCGGAATTCCGAACTCGTCCTCGCACTGCGTTATCGGATCTCTGGTCGGCATCGCGATCGGTGACTCCTTCGTTCATGCCCGCGAACTCGGCCACAGTGTGGACTGGAGCCAGATCTGGAAGGTGCTGCGCGCGCTTGCCGTGTCTCCGCTGCTGGGGTTTGTGGGCGCGCTTTTGCTGTATTTTCTCATCAAATCCCTCGTGAAGATGCCGGAAATGTACAAGGCACCCACGCCGGAGCAGAAACCGAACCCGATCGTGCGGGCTGTGCTGGTTCTGACCTGCACGCTGGTCAGCTTCTCGCATGGCAGCAATGACGGTCAGAAGAGCATCGGCCTGATTATGCTCACGATCATCGGCATCATGCCCGCTGCCTTCGCGCTCAACCCGGCTTCTCCGGTCAGCATTGAGCAGATCCGCCAGGACGCTCATCAGGCCCTGCCACTGGTCACGCAGTATGACCGTTATTCCTTCAAGGGCGATGCCGTCGCTTCGATCAACCGTCTTTCGCAGACGGAAGGTCCAGCCGAAGCGCCCTCCGAACTGCGCGGTGATGTTTATCAGGTTCTGTCCGGTCTGCGGTCGGTTGCGGCCAACCCGGCAGCATCGGATTCAGACAGGAAGCTCGCATCCCACCTTGCATCCGAACTGCGTCCGACCGTTGAATATGCGCCAGGCTGGGTACGTCTGCTGAGCGCGCTGTGCCTCGGGATCGGGACCATGGTTGGCTACAAGCGGATTGTGCGGACGCTGGGTGAAGGTATCGGCACGACCCATCTGACACCGGCGCAGGGTGCTGCATCCGAGGTCGTTGGCGCGGGTCTGATCATGACGGCGGGCTATACCGGTCTGCCAGTTTCCACGACGCATATCATCACGTCGGGCGTTGCCGGAACGATGGTGGCCGCAGGCTCCGGCATCAATAAAAAGATGCTGACGAAGATCGTGATGGCCTGGCTGCTGACCCTGCCGGTGACGGTCTGTGTTGCGGCGGCAGTCTTCTACGTTCTGGCCTGATAGGCGGAACTCTTTGACCGGAACATGATTGCTCCGGCCCTGATCGGGAAAGGGACTCGATATTGCTATCGCGTCCTTTTTTTATTTCAGACCCCGGCGATCTGCAGAGCCAGCTGTGCCATGCGGATGGCGCCTTCGCGGCTGCCTGCACCGCAGATGAAGCGGGCAGGGTGGGCAAACACGGCGTCGGACACGCCGGAGACAGCGGCCAGCTTTTCACGCTCCAGTCCGCCCCAGGCTTCGGGAAGGGAGACGCGCTGCCCGAAATCCCCGCGCACGGGCGGGACGGCCTTGACGTTCCACTGCTCCGGCCCGGCAGGAGAGACCACGTAGACGACCGGCAACTCGTGCTCGAAAATGACTTTCTCGGTCGGCATGCCGGTTCCCATGACGAGGATGCGCTTGTCTTCGGCATTTTCATAAGCTGCCAGAACGCGGTCCGTCGCCTTGAGGCTGGCGCGGACGCGGTCCACGACATTGGTCAGGTGGGATGCGACGGCTGTGGCGGCATTGGCGAAACCAAGCGATTCACGGGCGCGCGCTTCCTGCCGTCCATAGACTTCGGCCGTGTCCCAGGGCGGGCTGCACGCGGAGACGATGTCCGCCAGCGAGAGCTTGCCCATTTTGACCACGCCGTTGTCGTCCTGATCGATCGGCAGAATCAGGGACTTGTCAAGGCTCTTCCAGATCAGATCCACAGTCGCGTCATCAACCGGGGTCTTCAGGATGTTGCGGATGGCAGCGTGGCCGTAATCCTTCCACAGAAGGCCGGCGGCGCTGTAGGGCGTGCCGTCTTCGCGCAGCGGCTTGTCCTTCATGTGGTGATCGTAGCGGCCATGCGGCGGGTCGTAGAGACCACCCACGTCAAAGACGATATCGGCTGACTTGATGATGTCCGGATTGCGGGTCCGGATGAATGTCAGGCGATCGGCGGATTTTTCGTTAAGGATGCGTGCGCGCAGGTCACCATGCGGGGCGAGAGCATAGTGCAGGATGACATAACCCATGGTCTCATCGACGTGGAAATTGCCCGAATGGGTGAGAGCCGTGACCGGCGCTGCACCGTTTTCGAGACCAATGGGAGTATGTTCAGACATCTGGAGAAACCTGCGGCAGGGAAAAGGGACGTGTTGGCCCCTTTCATGCCGCAGGGCAGCCCGGCAGACAACCTTACTGCCGGGATTGGTTGGTTTCAGGCGGCCTTGTACATCGCGCAGAGCTTGTTGCCATCCGGATCGCGCAGATAGGCCAGATACAGGTCGCCCATCGACGTGTGACGCATGCCGGGCGGATTTTCGATGGCTTCGCCACCGTTTTCCACGCCAGCCTTGTGCCAGGCATTGACCTGTTCGGCGCTGTTCATCGCAAAACCGATCGTCCCGCCATTGGCGGCCGTAGCGGGCTCTCCGTTCAGCGGCCTGGTGATGATCAGACGACCGCCGGCATGAACATAAGCCAGACGACCCTTGTCGTTGGGATCTGCGGGTTTGCAGCCGATGACGCCAAGGGTTGCATCATAGAATTTCTTGGAGCGGGCAATGTCGTTGCTCCCCAGCATGATGTGGCTGAACATGAAAACTCATTCCTCCAAGGGGTATGGCGGCCAGCGGAAACACCGACCTGCGCCTTCAGTCGATATTGATGTTGCGGATACCGCCCGGAATGCGGGTCTTTGAATTGCGCGGCACGAATGAAAGACTGGTCGTGTTGTAATCCGGATTTTCTGCCATGGCCTGAAGCGTCATGTCGTCGCGTACGTCGAGCGGGCGGTCATGGCCACCATTATCCTTGCGAACCTTGGCCGCACAGATATTGGCGGCGGTTGCGAAGGGATGGTCATTGCCATTGGCGCCGGTCAGCATCTGCTCACGGATGCATTTGCTGTCCGTATGTCCTGTCACCCAGGGCGCTGCGGAGCAGGAGGCAAGAAGAAGCAGGCCGGGAAGAAGGACGTAACGCATGACAGAAACCTACTCGTGACGGGAAGGGGAGTAAAGCGCATGGAAATGCAGGGTCTGACCGACTATTGGCTCCCGACTTCCGGAAAGGTCAATGGCTTTGATCGTTTCGCGGGATGGTGGTTCTTTTGAACGATCTGGTGTTCTCTTATGGACATGACTTGCGGAGAATGAGCATGAACCCAGCCGAGTATCCCGTTCTGAACGATCCGGGCGTCCTCACCGAAGTGACAGCCATGTCGGACCGTTACGAAAAAGCCCTTGGAGACAATGCGCTACTGGAGCTCGACGCGCTTTTTTACAATGGCGCCGAGACGGTGCGTTATGGGGTTGGCGAAAATCTTTACGGATTTGACGAGATCCAGGCCTTCCGCCGGAACAGGACTGGCGGTTCTCCGCCACGCGAAGTCCTGCGGCGGCTGGTGACCGCCATTGGAAAAGACGTGGCGACGGTTGATCTGGAGTTCCAGCGGATCGGGTCAGACCGGATCGGGCGACAGAGCCAGACATGGTTCCGGTCGCCCGAGGGCTGGAAGATCATCGCAGCCCATGTGTCGCTGATGGGGACGACATCGTAACCCTGCAAAGATCAGCTTCCGCTGGAGACATATCCGGCCACGGCCCGCTGCCAGGCGAAAACCATGACGCCGAGAAACGCGAATCCCGCGGATGGCGAGAGGGCACCGATCCAGATTGGCAAACCTAGCGGGTCCGGATGGCGGAGGCAGAACAGGGCCGGGTAGTAGCAGACGGCAGCGAGCGGCAGAACGAAGGTGATGAAGCGCCGCAGCCAGCGGCCGAACATGGTCAGCGGGTACTGTCCGGCTTCCACACCGCCATAGGTCAGGACGTTGACGACTTCCAGACCTTCAACGGTGATGAAGCAGAGTGCGGCCTGTCCGATCAGGACGCCAAGGAACATGGCGGCCCCGCCCGCAACGGCCCAGGGCAATACGAGCAGCGCGCTCCACTGCACATGCGGGGCGAGCCACAGACCGGCAACAAGCACGAACAACCCCTGAAGGAAGCGTCCGATCGGCCGCAGGCGCAGTTCATGGCCAAGAAGCAGGAGCAGTGTTGAGCGTGGACGCAGAAGCAGGCGGTCGAAACTACCGGTCCGGACATATTCCCCGCCAAAGACCTCGAACCCACGTCCCAGCGTCTCGGCCACGGCAAAAGCCACGTTCACCAGACCGTACAGGACGGCGACCGTGCCGATGTCCCATCCCGCGATGCTGCCGAAGCGGTGAAACAGGCTCCAGATACCGAAGAAGCTGAGGAGCGTCGTAACGAAATTGCCGATGGCCTGAATGATGAAGGTGCCGGGATAGCGCAGCTGCGCCACGATCGAAGCACCGGCCATCCGCCGATACAGTCCGACCGGGCCAAGCGTGCGGGAAGGGGAGTGTGGCATGTCAGGCACCCTGCACCTCCAGTCGGTTCACGGTCTGACGCATCCACAGCCGCCCAAGGAGCGTCAGGGCCGCAAGCCAGAAGATCTGCAGGCCCAGACCTGTCGCAACGCCACCGGGAATGGGCGTTCCGAGATAGATGCGGATCGGGATATCGGTAATGCCGGCGAAGGGTTGCACAAGCAGGAACGGGCGGATCCAGTCGGGATAAAGCGGCAGGGGCAGCAGCATCCCGGACAGCAGGACGGCCAGAGGTGTTCCCACCGCGTAGCTTCCCAGCGGGGAAAGCGTACGGGCCGTGAGGATGTTCCATCCCATGACGATGGTGGCGGAAAGCAGCGCACCGAGCGTAATGGAAACGAGGGCAAGGATTGCGGATATCAGGCTCGCAGGGGGGGCAAGGCTCCAGGCTCCCAGACCAACAAGCATGGCAAGCGGTCCGGCCACGCAGGCCAGCAGGACCGCACGGGGCACGGCGTTCCCCAGCAGTCGCGCCAGACTGGCAGAGAGCCACCAGTTCCACATATCGACTGGCCGAAGCAGGTCATAGACGATGGCGCCTGTCCGGGCCGCGTCTCCGATAGCAGGCAGACAGCCCAGCGGCAGAAGCGTGAAAAGCGACTGCTGGATCCAGGTATAGGTCATGGCCTGTCGCAGCGAGAGCGGTGCCTGCACATCCGGAGCCGCATGATAGACGGAGGCATAGGCCATCAACGTCACGGCCCCGAACCACATCTGCGCCACCAGTCCGGCGACGACCGCGATGCGGTATCGCAGGCCGATCTTCCATTGCAGACCAAAGGCCGTGAGATAGGGACGCAGGCTCATGCCGCGTGATCCGCATAGAAACGCGTGATGATTTCGTCGATCGAAGGGCGGCTGATCCGCAGATCATCCAGACCCGGCAGATGACCCACATGCGCGACGAGAGCCGGGGCAGGGATCTGACGTGGGTCGAAAGTGATCGTGATACTGTGGGGCTCGCGCGCGGTTTCGCTGGCGCCGGCGGGGAGTGTCAGTTCGGGGGGCGTATCATGGAAATCGAGTTCGAGAATACGCTCGGACAGGGTTGTCGTCCGCAGGTCCTCGAACGGGCTGTCTGCGAGGATGCGGCCGTGACCAATGACGATCACGCGCTCTGCGAGAGCTTCAATATCGTGCATGTCATGGGTGGTCAGCAGGACGGTAGTGCCCCGGTCCTGGCAGAGTTCATGCACGAAGGCTCGGACGGCGAGCTTGGACGGTGCATCCAGCCCGATTGTCGGTTCGTCAAGAATAAGGATGTCTGGATCATGGATAAGGGATGCCGCGATTTCCGCACGCATTCTCTGCCCGAGGGAAAGCTGACGCACCGACTGGTCCATGATCCCGCCAAGATCAAGTGCGTCTGCCAGACGGGCGCGGTTGCGGGCGAAGCGCTCAGGCTCGACGCCATAAATATCGCGTAGAAGAGCGAGACCCTCGCCAACCGAAAGATCCCACCACAACTGGGTGCGTTGCCCGAACACGACGCCAATTCGCGCGACATGGGCCACACGGTTTGTCCACGGAACCAGCCCGTTGACCTGCACCTCTCCTGAACTCGGACGCAGGATGCCGGAGAGGATCTTGATCGCCGTCGATTTTCCCGCACCATTCGGGCCGATGAACCCTGCGATCTGGCCTTTGGGCACGGAGAAGGAAATCCCGTCCAGCGCAACAATGTCCCGCGTTTTGCCCCGCCAGCTTCCCCCTTCGCGGATACGATAGGTTTTCCGCAGATCACGGACCGTAATGGCGTCTGAAGTGGAAAGAGGCGTCTGCATCAGGGCTCCGTGATGGGCGGGGGAGGAGATTTTTCAGAAACAGTGACCAGCGGAGAATAATGAAAGCAATAAGTTTCTAATACGGAGCCGAAAATTGGAGCCTGTATTGCCGGATATTCTTTCGAATTATTTGCCATTGGACCTGCCTGAAGCAGGGCAAGATGTACAGCGTTTCAGCTTCCCTTTCTGAAGCGCGTTGACAGGATGATCGCCGAAACGGTCCGTTCCACGCCATCCATCTGTCCGATATCGTCAATCGCCCTGTTGATGTTTTCAGTCGTTGAGGCGCCAAGAAGGGCAATCAGGTCCGAGGCTCCGCTGACGGCATGCAGTTCCCGGAGTTCCGGCAGCATTTTCAGATCCCGCTCAACCTTCTGGCTGTAGCGTGGTGTGATGACGATCGAAACATGGGCGCGCACCAGATCGTCATCCCGGCTTTCCAGAAGCGTATAGCCCCGGATGTGACCCTGCCGCTCCAGACGTTCCATTCGTCCCTGAAGCGTCGTACGGGATATTCCCAGCCTGCGGGCCAGCGCAGCAGTAGGGGTGCGCGCATTGCGGCGCAGGATATCGAGAAGGGCCTGGTCGATCTGATCCGTCATTCTGCCTGTTATATCCGGCAATCTGCCAATGGAAACGGCTTTTTGCCGTCAGCCTGCCACTTGAGATCCGTCGTCTTCGGTCATGATTATTTCCATAACACTTCCGGAACAGGATCATCACCATGAAGCAGGTTACAGTCGCAGGCGCAGGCAAGATCGGTTCGGCCATTGCAGAACTTCTCCATCACGGTGGCTACAAAGTGACGCTGCTCGACTGTCACGCGGATTATCTCAAGAGCCTGAAACTGCCGGAAGGGATCGTGCGCCGGACGGCCGATATTGCACAGGGCCTCGATCCCGCACTGCTTGCGGGGCAGTTTGCCGTTCTTTCCGCGCTGCCCTTCCACCTGACACGGACCGTCGCCAAAGCAGCAGCAGTGGCGGACGTGCATTATCTGGACCTGACCGAGGATGTCGCCTCCACAAAGGACGTCAGGGCTCTGGCCGAGGGCGCCTCAACAGCGTTCATTCCGCAATGCGGTCTGGCGCCGGGCTTTGTCTCCATTGCTGCGCATGATCTGGCCGGGCATTTCGATGAGGTCGATACGATCCGGCTGCGCGTCGGTGCACTGCCACGTTTCCCCTCCAATGCCCTTGGCTACAACCTGACCTGGAGCACGGAAGGTCTCATCAACGAATATATCGAGCCCTGCGAAGCCATTGTGAATGGCAGGCGGGCACTGGTTCCTGCGCTCGATGGCATGGAAACGCTCGGCGTGGACGGTGTTATCTACGAGGCCTTCAACACATCAGGCGGACTTGGATCGCTGTGTGAGACCTATGAAGGCCGGGTTCGCGAGCTTAATTACCGGACCATGCGCTATCCGGGCCATCGCGACATCATGAAGGTGCTGCTGTCGGATCTGCGCCTGTCGGAACGCCGCCACATCCTTCAGGATATTTTCACGTATGCCATTCCCGGGACATCTCAGGATCTGGTGGTGCTCTCGGTCATCGTCACGGGCACGCGTCATGGCAGACAGCACCAGGAAACGCTGGCCCGGACCATTCAGGCGCAGGACTTTATGGGCGGCTATCGCACAGCCATCCAGTTGACGACAGCGGGCTCGATTTGCGCCGTTCTGGATCTGCTTGCCGAAGGAAAAATCCCGACCAGTGGCTTTGTCCGTCAGGAAGACATTCCCCTCGATGCCTATCTGGCTAACCGATACGGACAGGTTTACCAGCAGGAGGGCTGAGCCTCCTGTTGCCTCAGTGGCACATCAAAAGCCGGACCAGAAGGAGACTGGCGCTAACAAGGCCTGTGAGAGACATCAGCACTGTCAGCACCAGCGGCCGACCGGCCCGGAAGACGGAGCGAATATCAATTCCCAGGCCAAGCGCCGCCATTGCCAGAATGGTCAGGAAAGTGGCTGTCTGGCTGAGAGGCGCAATCAGGGCTGATGGGATGACACCGAATGAGCGGATGATAACCATCAGCATGAACCCGATGATGTACCACGGAACGAGGGAAGTCAGCTTTTGACGCTGGCCGAAGCGGTCGGCGACCGGATTGGGGTCATTTCTGTCTGCTCGACCGGCCAGAAATAAAAGAGCGATGCAGACCGGACCAAGCATCAGAACGCGCATCAGCTTGACGAGCGTTCCCATCTGCAATGCTGCAGGTCCGAAAGGGAAAGCCGCCGCCATGACCTGCGGGACGGCATAAACCGTCAGTCCCGCGACGGCTCCTTTTGCGATGTCTGGCATGTGCAGACAGGACAGCAGAAACGGTAGTCCGAGTACGACCGCAAGGCCTCCTGCCGCGGTAAAGGCGATCGTTGCGCCAACATCCTCGTCACGGGCATGAACGGCGGGTGCTGCCGCCATGATTGCGGAATTGCCGCAAATGGAATTGCCGCAGGCCACAAGAAGCGTCTGGGTTGGCGAAAGACCGTTCAGCCGTCCGGCCCAGCAGGTGAAAACAAGGCTGAAAATCACCATACCCATGACAGACAGCAGGAGTTCCGGTCCGGCAGAGAGGACAGCCTGCAGACTGAAAGTCGTGCCCAGGATGACGATGGCAATGTTGAGAAGCGTCTTGGAGCAGAATTTTATGCCTGGCTGAAAAGATGCTGCCGGTTTGTAAAAGGAGCGGAAGACAACACCGGCAACCAGTGCAAGATTGAGTGCTTCAAGAAACGCCTTGCCTGTAAGCGCCCGTTCCAGACCTTCGAGACCGTAAGCCAGAACCGTAATTCCGATGCAGAGGCTAATCCCCGGAATACGGGAATTTGTCAGAGCAATGGATGGAAATGGCGAATGATATCCCGGGCGCGTTATGGACTTCACGATACTTTCTCCTTGATGACGATTTAGGAGATCGCAAACCAATCGTTCCAACGCATAATTTTTCTGATCCCAATCAGGAAAATCGATGAATTGTGCTATCAGACCATCATGACCCTTGATCAGCTCCGTCTTTTCATCGCTGTCGCCGAGCGCGAACATGTCACCGCTGCGAGCCGGGCGATGAATGTGACCCAGTCAGCCGTCTCGGCCGCAATTGCCGCTCTGGAAGGACGCTATGGGGTCAAGCTGTTTCACCGGGTGGGGCGGGGCATCCGTCTGACCGAGGCCGGACGTCTTTTTTTGCCGGAAGCCCGCGCTGTCATCGCCCAGGCGACAGCGGCAGAGCATGTTCTCGACGATATCAGCGGGTTGAAACGGGGAACGCTGAAAGCCGTGGCCAGCCAGACGACGGCGGCCTACTGGCTTCCACCCATCCTGGTCGCTTTCCACAGGAAATATCCGCAGATCACCGTAGAACTTGCGATCAGCAACACCGAAGAAGCAGCGCGGAAAGTACGGGAAGGTGAGGCTGAACTGGGGATTGTGGAAGCCATCGTCGATGATCCGGTTCTGGCGCAGTGGCCTCTGGGCGAAGATCATCTCATCATCGTGCAGGCAGAAGACCGGGTTTCCGAACCCGTGGGGAAAGACTGGCTAAAAGCTCAGCCCTGGGTCATGCGGGAGCCCGGTTCCGGGACGCGTGCCACTCTGGAACATTATCTTCGAAGCCTCGATATCCTCCCGGGAGAGTTGGAGATCAGTCTCGTTCTTCCATCAAACGAAAGTGTACGGACTGCTATTGAGGCAGGGGCAGGGGTCGGTGCTTTGTCGTCGCTAGTCGTCGCGCCAGCACTTCTGGCCGGAACACTGCATGCTGCGTCCAACGTGCTGGAAACCCGCTTCTTCTATGGGTTACGACACAAGGAGCGTTATCGAAGCCCTGCGGCTGATGCGTTGCTGGACATGATCGAGCGTGCGGGCAGAGCTGTAAAAAATCAGAAAGTTTAGGCGAGCAGGCATAAAAAAAGCCGCCCTGACGGGCGGCTTTCTGCACATCGGAATGTACAGCAGGGCAATCAGATTGCCTTGATGCTCACTGCCGACGTCTTGCCATTGCGGCCAGACTCGAGCTCGTAAGAGACATGCTGACCTTCGTTGAGGGTGTGCATTCCAGCGCGCTCGAGTTCAGAGATGTGAACGAACGCATCCTGGCCACCGTTGTCAGGCTGGATGAAACCAAAGCCCTTGGTGGAATTAAACCATTTTACGGTGCCTGTTGCCATAACAAGGCTCCTTTTTAACAATAGCAGTCGTGCACAAGATACGCACGAAATCATAACTCTTAAGGGGAACGAATGACGCAACATGCGTCGAAAACCCGCTCAGGAGCACCTGCCGACATCAGATAGACGTTAAATCGCCCGTGAGTGCAAGAGAAAACTCGGTTTGCAGGAAAATAAATTGTAACAGGAATTCAATATCGGGTCCGATGATATCCTGAATTCAGACCATTTCCAAAGCCGTTATGTAATTAACACAGTTTGTAAATTGGTCTTAATTCTTACAGACAAGGCGGCAGATTGTTTCAATATTGAAGGTAATTCTTTCCTGCAGGGCTTCGGGGGATGTGAAATCCCGCTCGAAGATTACCGCGCCCGTGAAGCGGTTCGTGAAATAATAATAGTTGATCGAGGCGATGGTGATGTTGAGCTGCGCTGCATCAATGCCTTCGCGAAAGACGTTTTCCCGCACGCCGCGATCCAATAAGGCCTGAATGCGGCGGATGAATTTTTGACTGACCGTTCTCAGGGTAGGGGAGTTCTTGATGTGGACCGCCTGGCAAAGGTTTTCGCTGTTAACCAGTGTGATGAACTCGGGGTTTCTGATGTAATACTCCCAAGTGAAACGGACGAGCGTTTCAAGTGCGGCTCTGGGGGGAAGATTTTCCAGATCGAGTTTCGTCTCTTCGGTCCGGATATTCAGATATTCCCGTTCCAGCACTGTCCTGAAGAGGCCATCCTTACTTTTGAAATAGTGATACAGCATCCTCTTATTGGCTTTTGCATCCAGGGCAATTGCATCGACCCGGGCGCCTTCGAGGCCATTTTTTGAAAATTCTTTTTTTGCGGCTTCGAGAATGCGTAGTTTCGTGGCTTCCGCGTCCCTGACACGCGTCTTTACGGAGATGGACATTCTTTTTTTCTCAGGGGGCATCAGTCGCCTGTTCCGCACTCAATAGGAGCGCTCTCTTTGCGGGAAACTGCCATAAAATGGAAGTGCCGCAAAAGATCACACACAAAATGAGAAAAAATATCAACGTAACGTGATTTCATGCTAGTGCACCCCTGCGATATGTGTAAGTAACTACATGGTGCATTAGGCGTTAGGAAGCTGGAACCCCAACGCCTTTGGTCAAATGCAGGTGAGGGGCACCTGTAATTCAGAACTGTCTACAGCCGTATTTATTAGGGCCTGTTAGCACTTGAAACACTTCCCATATTATAGGGATGGAAGAAGGAGACGGAACAGGCACTTTTACGGACGAGACATGGGCGATCTGGGAGCCTCTGATTGAAG
>NZ_JABCQG010000017.1 GCF_015244565.1 Gluconobacter vitians
TCGGCGCCGGATGGCAGGGCAAAGCCCTCACCGACACCAGACTCCCCGTCGAAGTCAAACAGCAGAACGCTTTCGTCAGAGCCTTTACACGCTAAGGCGGAAGCGCTGGACACCTGAACAGGAGACGCAGAATGAAGCCGGCAGTGTTTCGTTTCCTCTTGTTCCTGTCGGGTCTCTACGGACTGCCGTCCCATGCGTTTGCGGCTCAAAGCTCGGCCATTGAAGCGCCCGGTCCTCTGGGGCCTCTGGCAGGGACCTTCGTGAATGCGGGAGCTGGTGCGCCCGTTGTCCTGATGATTCCGGGATCCGGGCCGACGGATCGGGACGGGAACTCGGCTCTGGGCCCGAAGCCTGCGACACTGCGGCAGATTGCGGACGGGCTGGCGAAACGCGGCATTTCTTCCGTCCGGATCGACAAGCGGGGCATGTTCGGCAGCAAACAGGCCGTAGCGGATGGTAATCACGTTACGATCGCAGACTATGCCACCGATGTGCGGAACTGGATTTCCGTTATTCGAGGCAAGGTCGGGGTGCGCTGTGTCTGGCTCGCAGGACATAGCGAGGGTGGACTTGTCGCCCTGGCGGCCGTGCAGGGACAGGCCGATATCTGCGGACTGATCCTTCTGTCCACTCCCGGTCGGCCTCTGGGCGAAGTTCTGCGGGGCCAGCTTCATGCCATGCCTTCCGCACAGACCGTGCTGCCGCAGATCGACAGTGCGATCGGTGCGCTCGAAGCCGGGCATCATGTGGATGTCCAGACGCTTCATCCCGGTCTGCGCCAGCTGTTTCATCCAGCCATTCAGGATTTCATGATCGATCTTTTTCATCATGATCCTGCGGCTCTGCTCAGGGCGTATCACGGTCCGGTCCTGATCATTCAGGGAGCGGCGGATCGTCAGGTCAGCGCAACTGAAGATCTGCCCCTGCTGAAGGCAGCTGATCCGAAGGCGCAGGTCGTTCTGCTGCCCAATGTGATCCATCCTCTTGCAGATCTGGGTGTGGCTCCGGCTGCGGATGGATCACTGCCGCTGGATGGTGCAGTAGTGTCTGATATTGCAGAGTTTGTCCTGAAACATTGACCCCAGCCCCGTGCGATCACACATCTGGGAATAACGGAGGATCAGAAATGGCAGACGACGGACATCCCGCAGAGGATTATCTTCGACCAAAACTGCAGGCTCTGATCTCAGACGGTGTGCGGGCCGGGTTCCCGCAGGATGAAGTCATTGCGGTCCTGATTTCCTTGCTGGATGAGGGGCCTGAAGAAGACGGGGAGATGAGATGAGCGACCCATATTCGGTACTGGGCGTTTCGAAAACGGCAACGGACAAGGAAATCCGCAGCGCGTATCGGAAACTGGCCAAGCAGTACCATCCGGACCACAATCCGGACGACAAGAAGGCCGAGGAACGGTTCAAGGCGGTCGGACAGGCCTATAACATCGTCGGCGACAAGGAAAAGCGCGCGCGTTTCGATCGTGGCGAGATCGATGCCGAAGGTCAGGAGCGTGGTCCGTTTGGCGGTGGCTTTGGCGGCGGCGGATATGGTCCGGGCGCGGGCGGTCCGCGTGGTGGCGCACAGGGCTTTCAGGGGGGCTTCAGTCAGGAAGACCTTGGGTCCTTCTTTTCAGACATGTTTGGTGGCGGCTTCAGCGGCGATTTCCAGCCCGGCGGTTCGGCCGGACGGCGTGCGTCCAAGGGATCTGATCGCCGTTATGCCGTGACAATCTCGTTCCAGCAGGCCGTTCTGGGAACGTCGCTTGATTTGGCGCTGGGTGAGGGTGGCCATACGGAGGTCCGTATTCCGCCTGGTGTGGAAGATGGCCAGACCCTGCGCGTGCGTGGCAAGGGCTCGCCCGGGCGTCCGGGAATGGATGGTCAGCCGGGTGTGCCCGGTGACGCGCTCCTGACAATCACGGTCACGCCTGACAGCCGGTATGTCCGTGAGGGACGGAACCTGCGGATGACGCAGGATGTGGATCTCAAGACGGCCATTCTGGGCGGCAAGATCGCGGTCCCGACGCCAAAAGGCGATGTCTCGGTCAAGATTCCGAAGCATTCTGACAGCGGCAAGGTCCTGCGTCTGTCCGGTCGTGGCATTGGTGCGGATAAAAAGCATCCGGCCGGTGATCTGCTGGTGACGTTGCAGGTTCATATCGGTACTGTCTCCCCCGAGCTGGAGGCCTTCTTCAGCCAGCAGGAGAGCTGAAGACATGGGGATGGTGCGTCGCGTCCGGTCGAGACTGCCGGAATGGCCGTGGAGTGACATCATCGGCGGCATCGTGGCGCTGATCTTCGTACTGGTTCTCTGCCTCATCAGTACGCACGCACTGATCCTCGCCGGGGAGTGGCATTTGCCGTAAGATGCGGCCCGTCTTCTGGTTTCTGACGGGTTCTGCATGACCGCTTCCTCCTTTTCTCCGGCCGGGGCTTCCGCTCCGGGGCTGCGCCGCAAGGCTTTTACGGTTGTTCTGGCCATCGAGCTGTGGGAGCGGTTCGGATATTACGGCATGCAGGCCGTCCTGACGCTGTTTATGGTCGAACAGCTCCGGATGACCGATGCCGCTGCCAATCTCATGATGGGCGCCTTCGGGGCGCTGACCTACATTACGCCCCTTATTGGTGGCTTTATCGGCGACCGTGTTCTGGGTGCGCGGCGGACGACGGTCATGGGGGCTCTGCTGCTGACCTGTGGCTATGCTTTTCTGGCCGCAGCCTTGCAGTCCCATACGCTGCTTCTGGTGGCGATGGCCCTGATTTCCACGGGAAACGGGCTGTTCAAACCCAATGCCGGCAATCTGGTCCGCCGGATCTACAAGGGCGATGATGCCGCGCTCGATGCGGCATTCACGCTTTACTACATGTCCGTTAATGTCGGTTCGGCTGTTTCCATGATGCTGACGCCCTGGCTTCAGATTCACTACGGCGCGCCGGTGGCTTTCGCGACCTGTGCGGTCGGTCTGGGGATCGGGCTGGTCTATTACATGCTGCGTTCCAGCTGGCTTGAATCGTCCACACCCGCGACCGAAAAACAGCCGGTGAAGCTGTCGCGCTTCGGATTGGTCGGGGCTGGTCTTGTCCTTCTGACAGTCTTCAATGCCTGGGTTCTGGGCAGTGATACACTGGCACGGCTCTGCGTGATTGCAGCCGGAGCGGGCTTGGCTGCACTCTGGGTCGCTCTTTATGTAAAGGCGCCACAGGCAGAGCGTCCCGGATTGCGGCTGACCTATCTGCTGGGCCTTCAGGGCACGATTTATCTCGTGTTCTACCAGCAGATGATGACGTCCCTGACGCTGTTTGCGCTCCGAGGCGTTTCCGGTGACTACCGGATCGGCGGCATCACGCTCTTTCACATGTCGGCGGGACAGTTCCAGGTTCTCAATTCTGTCTGGATCATGATTCTCAGCCCGGTTCTGGCCTTTCTGTACAAGCGCGCAGGGGGGCAGCAGAAACAGATGTCCCACGCCCGGAAGATGCTTGTTGGTTACGCCATGGTAGCGATCGCGTTTGGTGTGTGGTGGATGGCCGCTGCCCATTCGGATGGACTGGTGTCACCCTGGGTCATGGTCGTGGGATATGGCTGCCTGTCTCTGGGCGAGCTTCTGACAATCGGATTGGGACTGGCGGTTGTGGCCTGTTATTCGCCGGCGCGGCTAAGTGGTTTCATGATGGGTGCGCTGTACCTGATGTGGGGGATTGCCATGTATGGAGGCAGCCTCATTGCCAATCAGGCGGCGCTGCCACCGGAACTTGCGGCCGGAGGTGGAGGGGCCATTCTCTATGCCGGGCTTTTCCGGACGCTGTGTGAAGTCGCAGCCGGGGTCGTGGTCATTCTGGCATTTCTGGAGCCTCTGACTCGGCGCTGGGATCAGGAACACGTAAGTGTGATCGGAAAATAGGCCAGAAATACTGTAGCGTTAAACTTTTGTAATCCGGGAGAAATCTCCCGATTAAATCTGTCTCCGGTTTTCACAAACTGTGTTGCCGGAGACATATTATGAAAACAGACATCTTCGTCCCTCTATTCTGGACCGTTTTCGGTCTGTATGACATTGGCCCGCCGCCGGACTGAAGGTCGGCAGCTGCCATGGTGCCACGGGGAGACAGTTTCGAAGATGGGGAAGTTCGGACAGGATTGGACCAAAGGTTTACTGACCGCCTGTGCCATGACGGTGGCGCTTCCCAGCGTTGCATCTGTGGGCCATGCACAAACCACGCCCGCCGGTGTCGTGGACGGACACCAGAAAGCTGCGGCTGCCACCAGCACCGCAACCATGGGCACCCCACAGACCCAGACGAAATCCATCACGCCCGTGCCACTGCTCGTGAAGCCGGCCCCTACGAAAACAGGTGTGGAGACGGCTGCGAAGACGTCCGATTCAACGGAAAACCGCTTCTTTCCGGCATCATTTCATGACTGGCTGACCCAGAGCACCATGACGGGTGACTGGGGTGGCTGGCGCACCTGGCTGACCGACAAGGGCATCAATATCGGCGGGCACTATCTTGAGGACAGTGCGGGCAATCCGATGGGCGGCAGGACCAAGGCCGTGCGCTATGCGGATGAATTCGGCATCAATGTCGATTTCAACCTCAAGAAGCTGACCGGCCTGAATCTGGGTATGTTCCACACGCTGATCACGGCGCGTCAGGGTCTGGGCATCGGTGCCACGCTGCCGGCGATGGACAGCCCGCAGCAGATTTTCGGTTCGGGTGAGACGGTGCGTCTGACCCGTCTGTCCTGGGAAATGCCCTGGAACAAATACGTCACGACCGAGGTCGGTGAGATCAACACCGAAAACGATTTCGAGCAGTCCTCGGTTTACTGGGGCATGAGCCAGTACTGCCAGTTCGAATCGAATGCGATCTGCGGCATGCCGCAGTCCATTGCAATGAACTCGGGTTATGGCTGGTATCCGACGGCCCATCCGGGTGCCTGGGTGAAGTTCTATCCGGCCGGGAATGACCATTATCTGGTGCAGTTCGGTGCGTATTCGGTCGATCCGGTGATCTCGAATACGCATAACGGCTGGAAAATGAACCTCCACGATGCGACCGGCACCTATCTGCCGTTCCAGCTCGGCTGGCATCAGGGCGGCAAGGACGATTACAGCGGCCCGCTGCAGACCAACATCAAGATTGGTGGCTACTGGGATACGTCTGAAGTCAGCGACGTCTATTCCCATCTCGGAAGTTTTGGCGTGCCGGCGCAGTACCTGATTTCGGCTCCGAGCGAAAAGGTCCGCGGACGGTTCGGTGGCTGGTTCCAGTTCGACCGGATGCTCCAGCGCGACCAGGGCGATCCGAACCGCGGCACGACACTGTTCACGTCCTTTACTTGGGGTGATCCGCGCACGTCCGTTGCACCGTATTTCATCACCTGGGGTATCACCCGCAAGGGCACGTTCCGTGACCGTCCGAACGATACGATCAGCATCGGCATGAAGATGCTGTGGGTAAATCCGAAGCTGACGATCTGGGCCCGTCAGATGCAGGCGGCCGGCGCCGAAGGCATCAACAAGCCGTCCGGCGAGCATGCGCTTGAACTGAACTATGGCTGGCGCCCGACGCCGTGGCTCGTGATCCGTCCGGGTGCACAGTATATCTGGAGCACGGGCGGCACGAACCGCTACAAGAACCCGCTGCTTCTGGATTTCGAGACGGGTATTACCTTCTGATCTTTGCCGATCGGAAGAGAGGACATGAAAAACGCGCCGCTCCTGCAGGGGAGAGCGCGTTTTTCGTTTTCAGCAGTCTGAGGCGGATTACAGATCTGTCGTGAAGGAAAACTTGAAGGTGCGGGGCATGCCCTGCATCAGATAGCCGTTGAAAGCCGAGGACCAGTAGCGCGTGTTGGCAAGGTTATCGACGCCGAAGCGGAACGTGATGGGCTTGTGATGCGTCACGAAAGTATAGCGCCCTGCAAGATCAAATCGTGTCCAGACCGGGATGTGCAGCGTGTTGGCCGTGTTGACCCACTGCTTGCCCGTATTGACCACGCGGCCCACGACCGTGGCCCCCTTGAGGAACGGCAGATCGTATTCGAGATTTCCGTTGATCGTGTAGTTCGGCACGCCGATGGCTGTGTTGCCGTCCTGAAGGCCGCCTGCTGTATGGTGCAGATCCGCCTGAATGACCGTGCCGCCACCGTTGAAGCGCAGGCCGGGAAGGATCTCACCGTTCACGCTCAGTTCGATGCCGCGGTTGCGCTGTAATCCGTCTTCGCGGAAGGCATATTTCCCTGAATCGCCAACGGCTACTGAGTAGGCATTCGGCTGTGAAATTTCATAGACGGCGAGAGCGGCGCTGAAACGGCCCGTGTCGTATTTGGCACCGACTTCGTACTGGGTGGATTTGTAGGGCGGGAAAATCTCGCCAAGATTGACCACGTTGCCGGTTGCGGTTGGTCCCTGCGAGAGCCCTTCGATACGGTTGAAATACAGCGAAGTCCGGCGTGTCGGGTGGATGACCAGACCGACGACCGGCGTGATGGCGTCCTGATCGTAGTGACTGTACATCGCGCCCTGACCGGTCGTGCTGTAATTATAGCCGTTGATGCGCATGTTCTGGTAACGGAAGCCGCCCGTCAGGGCCACGCGGTCATGGAAGAAGGACATCGTGTCCGAAAAGAACAGGCTGTACAGGCGCGTGCGGTTGATCGTCTGCGGATCGTTGACGACACCGCCGGTGAAGGTCTCGGCCGGGGACGCGAATTGCGGCGTATTGTAGATGTTGGTCGCGCCGGGCGTAAGGGCCATCGCATAGGCGGCGGCGCTGTCTTCCCATAGGCCGGAGCCGCCGGCATTGATTTCGTGGCGGACGGGGCCGGTGCGGAAATGGGCGCGGACACCCGCGCGGGTGCTTTCGTTGGTCTGATCGTACGGCACATACATGGCACCGGCAGTTCCGGCGCCGGTTATGCCATTGGTCACGGTCGGGTTGGAGTAGTTACCCTTCTCGTTGCTGGTCAGGGCTCCGAAGGCGCCATAGAGCGTGATGTTTTTCGTCAGGTCATGCTCGACGTTCAGCATGCCGAAGACATAGTTCAGGTCATTATAGACCCAGCGCTGCCCGAAATTGTGCGAGGGCGCAGCAGGGCGCGGAACGGATGTGACGTCGCTGCCCAGAAAGATCGCGGGCCGGCCACCGTTCACGCCCTGGTTTTCATAATCGATATCCATGGTGACGCGGGTGCGGTTGTCGCGGTCATGCCAGTCGAAATCCGCGCCCAGCGTTGTGGAATGGCGGTATTCGTCCGTCACGGCATCTTCGCCGCTCTTGCCTGCGACGTTCAGGCGCACACCAAAGGCTTTGTCCTCGCCAAAACGACGGCCGACGTCGATGCTGCCACCGCCCATGGCGCTGCTAGTGTAGTCGCCCGTGATGCGGGTGAGGGGGGCGTTCGTCGCATGCTTGAACAGCAGGTTGATATTGCCGCCAATCGCCGAGCCACTCGGTGCTGCGCCGTTGAGGAATGCACTGGCGCCGTTGAGAACCTGCACCTGATCATACAGTTCGGGCGAGACAAGCTGGCGGGGCGTGATGCCGTACAGGCCGTTGATCGACACGTCGTCGCCGTCCACGGCGAATCCACGAATGACGAACATTTCCGAGAAATTGCCATAGCCGAAAGTCGTGCGGACGGATGGGTCGTTTTCCAGCACTTCACCCAGCGTCTGGGACTGCTGGTTGAGGATCAGGCTGGAATTATAGCTGCGGATGTTGAACGGAACGTCCAGACCTTTCTTGTTGCCCAGCGCCCCAAGTTGCCCACCGCTGCTGACTTCCATCTGATCCCGCCGCCGGGCCCGGACGATGATTTCCTCGTCCCTAGAGCTCTGCTGAGCCGTAGTGTCAGGCTTTTTGGCAGGCTCTGCCGCCTTGGCTTTTGATGGGGCAGGCGCCGAAGTTGCAGGCGCAGGGACAGGATCGGCGGCAAGGGCGGAAAAGGCTGTTCCTGCCAGAAGGAGGCAGGACAGGCGCGCAGCCCACAGGGGCTTTGAAACAGGTGCAGAAAACGATGCGCGCACGAAAACCTCGGAACAATGAACAGTCGGACCGGTTTTACGATAATGCGATTTATTCGCAATTAAATTGTGATGGCTGAGTGTAACCGGATACGAAAAAGCGGGACCCAGCCGGGCCCCGCTTCGAAAAAAGTCGGTCTGTTTCGCGTGCTTCAGAGGACGACGGTAAACTGAACGCCGAGCACGGCTGCGTCATGGAATGTCGTCGTTGCACTCGGGCGCTGGATGTACTGGAAGTCCGGCTGGAGTGCCATCGCGCGGGCGATATGGGCGGAATAGAACAGTTCGTACACGTTCTCATGGCTCTGCGGGCCATAGACCGCGCCCCACTGGTTATCCTGATAGGGCAGGCCGAGAGCCAGGGACGATTCCTGCTGCAGGGCCGCCGTATGGCTCATATCGAAATGCTGGTACATCGCACCGACCGTATCAAGCGGACGGCCCCATGCGGACCCGGTATCCACCACACCGGCCCATTCATGATCACGCATCGCAACGGTCTGGCCATCGCTGTACATCGCACCGGCCAGGGCAATCAGGCCATTCGTGTTGCCGGGGCCATTGCGCATCAGCATCTGGTCAATCATGAGCCAGGCGCTGTTACGGCCTGCTTCGTAGCGACGGGGCAGGCCCGTGGCCTGCCAGGAATTGCCATGGATGTCCTCATACAGATTCGCGTAACGCGAATTGTCGTAGGAATAGCCGATGACATAATGGCCCTGAAGCTGGTTGTGGCCAAAGCGCGGGGTCCAGCCGATTTCAACCGGGGTCGAGAACTTGCCAAGGCCCGACTGCGCCCAGGACCAGCCCGAGATACCGCCGTTATAGGAATGCGGGCTGACAGCGAAAAGACCCGCCATGATATAGGTGTCCATGGTCGGCATCACGCGGACTACCGCACCCAGATTGCCCGACGGCCAGTCACGGTTGCCTTCGGTGTATTTGTTCGGGGCGGGATTGCCGCACATGGCGACGTTCATGAAGTCGCAGAACAGCGGGGAGGCGGCAAAGAAGCTGCCGACCGGAATCCAGCCTGCGCTGACGTCGATACGGTTATGAACGAAGGACATCTCGCCATACATCGCGACCATATGGGCCACCACGTTGCCTCGGGCGCCGTAGATCTGCTGCACGCCTGCAATGGAATCGCCGAAATTGCGCGAAACGCTCTGACCGTGACCGTTCACGACCAGGGCATGGGTCCAGAAGTTCCGGATCCCTGCGAGCTTGTCCCAGTCAATATCCAGTTCAATGCCAGCCTGTCCGGCATCGGAATAGGCGAGCTGCTTGCCACCCGTGAAGTTGCCGGCAAATTCTTCGTTGATGGCGGCCATGAGATGGATGCCATGCTTGAGAAGCCAGGGCTGCACGCCGCCCCAGTCACCAAGGAAATGCTGCGAGCCCATGGGAGCAGAGAAGTAGGGGCCCGGATCACCCGCCGTCTGGTTGAAGCCGGAAACGGTGTTCTGCATGATTGGCGTGTTGCTGCCACCATTGGCAGGTGTCTCGCTGTTCTGGGGCGCGGGCGAGGACAGCGCAGCTTCGCGGGAAACGCGGTTGCGGGCGCTGTTGGGATCAGGCGCGGACTGGGCCTGAGCGCTCTCGACGGTGACGGCCAGAACGGAAACGGAAAAGAGCCCCATCAGGACAGACCGCAGGTGTTCGGAACGGATTCGGGAAGAAGTCCGGGCGAAAGAAGCGAGTACAGTCATGAAGCGGGCTTGGCCTTTCAGTGGAATTGAGGAAACGGAAAACTGGCGGTCGTCCAACTTTCCGGAACGCTGTGAGGCCCCGGAAAGACTGCTGGTATCGGTACGTGTCTCGTACGCGCAGACGAACCCGTGGCGCCAGGGTCGAACGAGGAGGCGCGCCAGAGTTTGGAAATACTGAACGCATGGAGCCGGAGATGTTTCTCCGACATGGCCTTGGCGTAATTTGCCAAAGCCGGGAAGTCCTGTAGCGTAAAAATCAGAGATTTTCTCTTTTTTTTCATTACAGGAGATTGCCAGATGTTCCTTCGCTCCCTGTTGGCCCCGGGTTTCCTTGGCGTTTCGCTCGCTGCGGCGACCCTTCCCGGAATGATTACCACCGAGCAGGCTTCTGCCGCCATCCCGGCTGCGACTGTTCCGCTAAAGTTGATGACTGTGGCTGTTCAGGGCAACCAGCAGGTCTCGACTGCGGATATTCTTCAGGCGTTCGGATATCATGCCGGTGATACTGTCACGCGCAATGATCTGGCCGCCGCGCAGAAGCGGGTGGGAACCCTGTATTCGTCGCGCAATGTCGGGGCGAGCCTGGGAGAGCAGATGAAGATTTCCGGCAAGGGTGTCTCCGTCAAGCTGATCCTTGAAGAACAGGCCGCCGGTGCTGCGGCACAGCCAACCGCTCTGGTGCTGGATAAGGTGGAGTTCCACGGAAACAAAAAGGTCTCGACCGCAGATCTGGAAGCGGCAACGAAGCTCCGCGTTGGTGGCTCTGTCTCGAATGAACAGCTTTTGTCCGACCAGCAGGCCATTCAGGCTCTGTACAAGAGCAAGAATGTCGGGGCGTCGTTCCAGCCGCAGGCGACCTATCCCAACCATGACCAGCATGTGGTGCTGATCTGGGAGATCCACGAGCAGGACGGCAAGTCCGCGAACTGACGGCACGGCCACCACTGCCCGCAGCTTCGCTCAGTCCAGCAAATTCGGATCGAGCGGCTGCGGTGTGAGGGCGGAGGGTAGATAGAGCGGATGCTCTGGGCGTCCGCTCTTGCTCAGGCGCAGCGCCGTGACCTTGATGCCGTGATGTGCCAGCATCCGGGCGACTTCGGTCCCGCGGGCGCGCAGACCCTTGGCCTGCGGGGACCCGTAAGCCAGGACAACCAGATCGGCCTGTCGGGCCATGTCCAGCAGATGGGCATCGTTTTCCGGACCGACGGGATCAGTGACCTCAAGCAGCCGTTTCTGGTCGGTGCACCGATAGGCAAAGCTGTTGCCGACGAATATGCCGCCATAGCCCCAGGCGCGTGCATAACGCTGGCATTTGGCAACCGTCCGGTCATCGCCGAACTCTGTCGCCACGGACGGATTCATCATCAGCCACATGATCATGGGGCGGCTGTCGTCCCAGACGCGGCGCAGGGTGTAACGGTAACAGTCCTGCGGACCGCCATAGATCGCGGTGCTGGTGACGTCGCCAGCCAGTTTCAGCGGATTTGAATCGCCGACATGATGCTGTCCGAACAGGTCCGGACTGGTGGACCGGGAACGTGTGCTCACGGAGTTTTCTTCAGGGCCTTCACTGCGGCCAGGGCGCGCGAGACGTGTTCGTCCGGAGACATCGAGGCATAGCTCATGGCGATATGGCCGTCCTGCGCAATGACATAGGACGTACGGCTGGCCATGTGCAGCAGGGGCATCTTGGCGGCATAGCTGCGGGTGATCTTGCCGGTGGGATCGGCTGCGACGGCAAAGGTGCTGCGGCATTCGCTGACTGAAAAGCGGTCCAGCTTGTCGATCGGATCCATGGACACGCCGATAACGGTGGCACCCTGCGCCTTGAACTCCGGGACTGCATCCGCAAATTCGTGGGCTTCAATCGTGCAGCCCTTCGTGAAGGCTGCCGGATAGAAATACAGCACGACCGGGCCGGTCTTGAGAGCATCGGCCAGATGATAGGTGAACTCGTGCCCTCCAAGGCTGGCAGGAGCCGAGAAATCCGGGGCATGTGTGCCGGTTTCAAGTGCAGCATGCGCCGGAGAGATCGTCAGGGCGCCGGAAAGGGCGACGGCGCAGAAAGCGGTCGTTGCAAGGAAGCGGCGCATCGGGGTTTGTATCCCTGTCTAAAAAAAGTGGGCCTGAAACAGGCCCGGAAATAAAGCAGTCAGTGTGCGCCGGGCGGAACCACGACACACGGAGAACCGTGCGACAGACGGCGGCATGCTGCAACTGCATTTTCATGCGTCAGCCCTGTCAGACGGGCACGATACAGATTCGAACGGCCATTCCGAACGCTTTCCACCTGTGATCGGGCAGAGGCGACCATAATGCCGCCCTTGCTGTGCGCTGCGGAGGTTGCGATGCCTGCCTGTCTTGCATTGGCGAAGGCGCCGACCTGAATGGCCCAGTTTCCCGTCGCTGCGGTGCTACGGGACGACGAGGACGTTGCCGGAAGGGACATGTGATATTGCGGCCGTGTTGCCGGCATGACCGCCATGATCGGCTGGGGCTGCAGGTGATGGCCGATCGGGATTTCCTGAGCTGTCACGCGGCTGTCCGCAACGTCATCCGCAGGCACGGAAGCCTCCTGAACCGCGGGGCGAGCGGGTGTCGGAGCATAGCCTCGTGCGGCCCAGGCTGCGCTGATGCTGGTTGGAGCTGCGGCGGCGCTTGCGGATGCGACCTGAACCGGCGCGGCCTGTGTTGAAGCCGTGCTCGTGCTTGCAGACGTATCAGGCTCGGCTGAGTCGTCGGAGGATGTTTCGGCAGCTTCCCGATGGCTCCAGGCTGCACTGACGGCCTGCCGCTCGGACGGTGCGGTGATCGGAGCTATGTCAGCAGACTGCGTGTTCTGGGCCAGCATGACCTGCGAATTGGGGTCGTGCTGCGCCACCAGAAGGTCAGCGGCAGAGCGGTTATGCGGTGTAATACCGGCAATATGCGGCCCGATGGCCGCAACATAGCGCCGCGTCTCACGGGGCAGGGCGCGCCCGCGACGGAGATAACGGTCCAGACTGCCCGGCCCATCGTTATAGGCTGCGAGGAACCCCGGAGAGCCGTAAATATCGTACATCTGGCGCAGATAGGCCGTGCCCGCGAGGATGTTGTCATGCGGATCGAAAGGATCTTCGCCCAGCCCGTATTGCTGGCGCATGTCATCATAAGTCGGCGGCATGAGCTGGAGCAGGCCCATGGCGCCGGGAACCGAAGTGATGAAATTGCCGTTATGATCGAAAAGATGGCCGCCGGATTCCTGCTGCATGACAGCCCGGATCCAGGCTTCAGGCACATCGAAGCGGCTGGACGCTTCTTGGATATACGGCCCCCAGGGATCCTCTGGCGGTCCGGGAGGGGCATAATAGGACTTCGCATGAGCGCGGTAATTGGCCGCTTCCTGCGAGACCGGAAGTTCCGAGGACGACCCCATATCGGCATTGGTGCTGGCGCAGGCCGCGAGCAGTCCGATCAGACCGAGGGCAGCACCCGCACGGATGAGAGACAGCGCGCGGGCGGTGGACTGGGTCGGAAAGACGGGTCTGGGCATCGGGTCTGGGCACCTGAGGAAAACTTGTCTCAATAGGTCAAGCATACACGGGGATTACGGCGAAACTAGGAAAAAGGGCTCTGGAGGGCAGATTTTCTGACGAAGAATTGTTCACGCCAAGCAGCGTAGCGAAGATTCATTTCCCGAATATGAACTTCACTGTCGCGCCTTCTTGCCGGAGCCGGGGGGATCGGGTAGGCGGACGATATGAGTGTACCTTCTCCAGCTTCAGATGTCGCACGGGATGACGCACCGCGCAGACATACCAGTCGTGACACTCCCCGCGGAAGTCCCGCTGCACGGGCCTGGGCTGACTGGAAGGAAACGCGGCGTCTGTGGCGGCTGGGCGTGCGGCTCGGATGGCTCGATATCCGCCTCCGCTACCGGGGATCTGCGCTCGGGCCATTCTGGCTGACGATCACATCGGCGCTGATGGTCGCCTCCATGGGCGTGCTCTACAGCCGGCTGTTCCATATGCAGCTTGTGACCTATCTGCCCTTCCTGTCACTGTCGCTCACCCTGTGGGCGGCGGGGCTTTCAAGCCTGATCCAGGAATCCTGCACCTGCTTTTTGGATGCCGAAGACATGGTGCGGTCCGTTCAGCTGCCGCTCCTGCTGTATGCGGTGCGGGTTGTGGTGCGGAACGCAATTGTCTTTGCACATAATATCGTCGTGCCGCTTGGCGTTTTCGTCATCTATCATCTCTGGCCGGGCGTGAATGCCCTGCTGGCCATCCCGGCGCTTTTGCTCTGGGCTCTGGACGGGTTTGCAGCCTGCATGCTGTTCGGATCCCTCTGCGCGCGTTTCAGGGATATTTCCCCGATCATCGGGGCACTTCTTCAGATCGTGTTCTATGTGACCCCGATCATCTGGATGCCGCAGCAGCTCGGAGCAAAAGCGTCCTATCTGCTGTACAACCCGTTCTATCCTCTTCTGGAAATCGTGCGTGCACCCCTGCTGGGGCATATTCCGGCCCTGTCTCTGTGGGGTATTGCGCTGGCAACGAGCGCCCTCTTCTGGGTCGTCGCCGTACGGTCCTTTATCCGGACGCGCGCACGCCTGGTTTTCTGGATCTGACGTCATGGCCCATATCCGTCTTGAAGATATTTCCCTGTCTTTCCCGGTCCTTCATGGCAGCTCACGCTCCCTGAAAAAGACGCTTCTGGCCCGCGCCAAAAGCACGGTGACGGCCAGGACAGGAGCTGTGGGCGGCCGGATGCGGGTGAGTGGCAATTCATCCGACGTCGTGGAAGTGCAGGCCCTGTCCAATGTGAGCTTCTCGATCTCGGAAGGAGAGAGGGTCGGTCTCGTCGGACATAACGGCGCAGGAAAATCGACGCTGCTGCGTGTTCTGGCCGGAATCTACGAAACGGGAGAGGGTACGCTGGACATTGAGGGCGACACTCATGCCCTCATTGATCCGAATGCAGGCATGAACGGCGAACTGACAGGGCGGGAGAACATCCAGCTTTTTGCCTGCCGCATGGGCATGGGGAAGGCTGCAACGCAGGAACTGGAAAAGGACGTGGAGACGTTCTCCGATCTGGGAGCGTTCTTTGATCTCCCGGTGCGGCTCTATTCCTCGGGCATGTCTGTCCGGCTGGGCTTCGCGCTGGCCACGGTGCCACGCCCCCGTATTCTGCTGATGGACGAATGGTTCATGGCGGGCGACCAGAAGTTCCAGGACAAGGCGAGGGCACGGCTGGAAGGCATGGTCGATGCCGCGGAAATCCTGATCGTCACCTCCCATGCACTGTCAGTCCTGCGGGAGTGGTGCACGCGCATCATCTGGATGGAGAGCGGAGAAGTGCGGATGGATGGGCCGACCGACGAGGTGCTGGATGCCTATGAGGCCGCGGTAGCCGTCATTCCGGCCTAGAGCAGAACCGGGTGCGGCGGAGTTGGTATCCCGGCAGGCGTAGGGTAGGCTTCCTCCCGGTTTTTACATTCAGGGAGACAGTTCATGTCTTATGCCGCCATTGACGCCGCGCGCGTTGCCAAAGCATCCGAGTCTGCTCTGCAGACGTTGTCGACCGTAAAGGAAACGTCCGAGGCGCATCAGCGCAAGACGATCATGATCGAACGCATTCATGCCCTCGCCAAGGCTGCTGCCGAGACGAAAGACTGCAACGCCATCACGCTGACTTCCGAAGAGTTCTGGCTGATTTCCAAGAACTGGTGACGGAACTGATGCGGCGGAGCCTCTGCCCCGCCGCTCTTCAGCCGTTATAGGATGCGAGTTCAATCAGGTTGCCGTCAGGATCCCGGCAATAGACCGATGTGATCGGCCCGAGCGCACCCAGACGGGCCACAGGCCCCTCGACAATGGCCACACCACATTTTTCCAGATGACGGACGATCTGTTCGCTGGCAATGGCTGTCGTGAAGCACAGATCGGACGTTCCGGGCGCTGCGTCGCCAGCCGTGTCCCAGCCTTCCGAGCCTTCAGGGCGCAGATTGATCTTCTGCCCGCCAAAGCTCAGCGCCACACGATTGTTGCGGCCATATTCCTCGATATCCATGCCCAGCACGCGCTGATACCAGGATGCAGACAGGGTTCTGTCCCGGACGGTCAGCACGATGTGGTCAAGGCGATCGACGGTAAAGCGCATGGGGATCCCTCATGAGAGCGACATTGCAGTCAGTATAGGCCGGAAAAATCCGGTCTGGCCAATCCGTTTTGCAAAATCCCCCGAGGACGGATCTCAGTTCTGGGGGCGTTTGCGGAACGCGGCCAGGCTGACGACTTCCGCGTCCTTCTTTCCATCCTCGCTGGCAGCCGCTTCAGGCTGGACATCCGGATGGTGGGCCGGGTCGATGTCATCGGGTTCCACGGCACCTTCAGGGATCTCGATGTCTTCCTCGTCCTCAAGCGGCGTGTGGCTGAAGCGCAGGGCCATGCGGATATGGGGGTCGGCAAAGGCCGTGATGGCATTCACGGGAATGCAGAGAATGCTGCCCACCCCGCCGAAAGACAGACCTACGGAGATCACGCCCTTGTCGCGGTCCAGTGCCAGATCCCAGAACTGGTGCTGCAGGACGATGGTCATCTCTTCCGGATACTGCGCGCGCAGACGGGCGGGGATGATGACATCCGGGCGGTTCGTGCGGAACGTCAGATAGAAATGGTGGGCACCGGGCAGACCTTCGGCGGCAACATGCTCGATCGCACGCAGCATGACTTCGCGATAGGCGTCTTCCACCCAGTCGTCATAGGGAAGAAGGCTCTCGGGAAGGTCGTGCTCGAAGCCGTCCTGGCCGTTGTGATCGTCGTCGCTCATGGTCGCAAGCCTGATGTTTCGGTCAACTTGCATCAGGGATGCGACAGACGGGCGCGGATGGCAAGCCGTCTTTGCTGTGAATGTCGGAGACATGATGAGGTGGGAGGGCTTCTGTTGCCCGGTGCCCTCCCGAACCGCGCTTATCGCTTATGCAGCGACAGCGAGCACCTCTGAGTTATCGTTGGCACTTGTAAGTTTAGCCCGATGACGGTGGTACAATGCCGGGCAAAAGGTAAGTCTTTACCATGCGTGTCGAGCCTGTTTCGTCCCCACAGACCCCTTTTGCGAGGGGTTTTTCATGGTGGAGACGCCGGGCACTGCCCCCGGGTCCACAACACTTATTTCACTTACCGTTTATCGCCATAGCTGGGGACGAACCCCTTGCATTGCTGAACATAGGAGTGCGCGTGCCCCGTCGCAAGGGAAAAGGCGGGGATGAAAAAAATTAAGCCTCCGGAATCGTGTCAATCCGATTCATTCGGATGACGCCGGGTAAAAGCCCATGCTAAAGCCGCCGCCATGGCACTGACATCCGAACAGCGCGCTGAAATCGAAGCGCAGCGCAGCGAACCCCAGCTGACCTCCCGTCCGACCGTGGCGGCGATGGAAAACCTGCTTTTCACACCTTTCGAGGTGCTGGATCATGGCTTCCTGCGCGTCGTCGACTATATGGGTGATGATGGTGCGGTCGTTCAGGCGGCCCGGGTGTCTTACGGCCGCGGGACGAAGAAGGTGTCCGAGGATGCGGGACTGATCCGCTATCTGATGCGTCACCGTCATTCGACACCGTTCGAGATGTGCGAGATCAAGTTCCATGTGAAGCTGCCCGTGTTCGTGGCGCGTCAATGGATCCGTCATCGTATGGCGAGTGTGAACGAATATTCCGCGCGTTATTCCATTCTGGACCGGGAATTTTATCTGCCGGCGCTGGATCAGGTTGCCGCACAGAGCAGCTCGAACCGGCAGGGGCGGAGTGAGGCGCTTGATCCTGAAACGGCGCATCAGGTTCTGGAGATCCTGCGCCGCGATGCCAGCCAGTGCTATGACGATTACGAAAGCCTCCTGAACCCGGAAGGAACAGGTATGGCCCGCGAACTGGCTCGGATGAACCTGACTCTGAACACCTATACCCAGTGGTACTGGAAGATCGATCTGCACAATCTGATGCACTTCCTTGCCCTGCGGGCCGATCCGCACGCGCAGTATGAAATCCGCGTCTATGCAGAAAAGATGATCGAGATCCTCAAGGCCTGGGTTCCGGCCACGGCAACTGCTTTTGAAGAATATCGTCTCGGCGCCTTTACGCTGTCCGCCGGGATGCTGAAGGTGGTGCGTCGGCGTCTGGCCGGAGAGACCGTAACGCAGGAAAATTCCGGACTGACCAAACGTGAGTGGTTCGAGATGACGGCGGTTCTGGATGGCGCATCCTGAATCCGACCCCGGATCAGCCGGAAGTGACCTTGAGCGTCTGATGCTCAAGGCGCGGGAAGCACAGGCCGCCAATCCCATTGAAGATGAACCTGTAAAGTCACCGAGTTTATTGGTGTTGGGTGTCGTGGCGATTGTTCTTGTTCTGACGTCTCTTACAATTCATTTTTTCTGGCCGGTCTCGTAAAATATTCAGTTCTGTAAACGATAGGTAAAGGCAGGATTTCCTGTCTTTATTTATTTATCCAGTCGTTGTAAGAGATTCAGAGCGATTCCGTGTGAATTTCGTCACATCTGCCTCAGAACTTTTTACGAACAGAGTTATCCACAGGGTTGCATTGCCCGCGCGGCATCGCCCGATTCGCACGAGCGATGGCTTCTGGTGATCTAACTAGATGATTTAATTGGGAAAAATAAGCAGAGCATGTTGGCGCCCTTGCTGATTGCGCTGCAGGGCTGTCAAGAAAATTCTTGGAATACCCACATTCCACCGTCTCCGGATGCAATACTTGTGCATTACTGATCCCGGAGAGCCTTTTCCCCCGCAGGGGGCGGAGATTTTTGGAAGATTTTGCGTGCAAGCCCCGGTTTGGGCAGCATTTTCCCATCGTCCATCAGCAGCGCTGACCGATGATGAAGAAAATCTGCGCCTGATAGTCAGGGCCGTGGTGTTTTCTGGAAAAAGCTGGTGCCGGGTGAGGGATTTGAACCCCCGGCCTTCGGTTTACAAAACCGCTGCACTACCACTGTGCTAACCCGGCATCAGCAGTGCGGCTTTTTCCATGCCGGGGCCTGTCAGGTCAAGACGCGGAGAACGATTCTCTGTCTTGAGCAGGATTTTAGTGCGGTATGGGAGTGGTCAGGTCTGCTGGCGGCGGAAGATGCTGCGAATCCTGCGTAAAGCCGTAACCGTCCTCGGAAAGGCCGCGATGCGTGACGGTGTGGGAGCAGCCTGCCAATATCAGGCAGGCACCAATCAAAAGAATGCGGATCATGACGGCTCTTTCGGGCTGTGTTCGGAAGACAGAGCGCGCGCAACGGCCTGTGCAAACCTCGTATAGGCATGGGCGGCTTCACTGTCCGGGGCAGAGAGGATGATTGGGGTGCCTTCGTCCCCGCTGGCGCGGATATCGGCCAGCAAGGGGATTTCAGCGAGGAAGGGCACCCCCATCTTTTCCGCTTCGGCTTTGGCACCACCATGCCCGAACAGTTCCGTGCGGTGGTTGCAGTTGGGGCAGCAGAAATAGGACATGTTCTCGACGACGCCGAGGATGGGCGTTTCCATCCGTTCGAACATGGCCACGCCGCGACGTGCATCCAGCAGCGCGATATCCTGAGGTGTGGAGACGATGACCGCGCCACCGGCCGCCAGCTTGGGGCCGAGCTTCTGGGCCAGCGTCAACTGGGCATCTCCGGTGCCGGGCGGCATGTCGATCACGAGCACGTCGAGCTCACCCCACTCAACTTCACCCAGAAACTGCGTCAGCGCGCCCATGACCATGGGGCCACGCCAGATCATCGCCTGGTTTTCATCCACCAGATAGCCGATGGACATGCTTTTCAGGCCCCAGGCTTCGATCGGCAGGATCGTGCCGTCCACAACCTCAGGGCGTGTATTGCGTCCCAGCATCCGGGGCAGGGACGGGCCATAGATGTCAGCATCCAGAAGTCCGGTTTTTAGACCTTCTTTTGCGAGACCAACCGCCAGATTGACGGCCGTGGTGGACTTGCCGACACCGCCCTTGCCCGATGCAACGGCAATGACAGCCTTAACGCCGGGAAGTAGCGTCTCAGGCGCATGTCTGCTGGCAGCATTGCGGCGTTTGTCCCCCAGATTGAAAGGACGGTGACCCCCGCCCTGAGGCGGTGCATTGGCTGCGGCGGGCGGGGCGGGGCGGTGAGACGTGAAGGATAAAGTAGCGCCCGTGATGCCCGGCAGGCTCGCAATGGCGGCTTCGACGCGTGGACGCAAGGGCTCCACGCGGGAGGCGTTGTCGCGTGACGTGGCCAGAGAGACATGCGCATGACCGTTGCGCACCGACACACTTTCGAGTGCTGCAAAAAACAGGACGTTCGAGCCTTGCCCGTCCTGTTCGGATTTCAGGATGTCGGTAATGCGGGTTTCGGCGCTGGAGGCGGTCTCTGCAGAGCCAGGCGGCATGTCATTCGGGGGCGTGGTGTCAGTCATGCCGGGTTCTCATCAGGGAAAATGTCATGTCGGAAAGGACTCTGATCCTAGCATGGCCGGCCCGAAAGCGCATCCTGAACGGCAGGATGGTGACGAAGGGCCACGTTCTGCGTTAGCGTGCGGGTATGAAAAACCTGTTCGTCCGTTCCAGTGCCCGTCGCACGGCCTGTCTTGCTGTTTCCGGTCTGGCTGTCACCCTGGCAGCGGGATGGGGTGTGAGTGCCGTCCCGGCCTTTGCACAGACTGTACCGCCTGTTTCGAGCCAGCCGTCTTCTGTGCCCACGCCTACGCCACGCTCGGTGCCGTCGAGCTTTGCGGATCTGGCGAACAGGCTGCTGCCGTCCGTGGTCAATGTCTCCACCTCGGCCGTGCTCAAACCTGCGAAGAATGACGACAAGGGGCCCGATTCCAGTAATCCGGACGGCCCGCAGGTGCCTCCCTTTCAGCCGGGCTCTCCGCTGGAAAAGTTCTTCCATGATTACCTAAAGCACAAACCCGCGCCGAACCAGCCGCCGCGCCGTCAGCAGGCTCTGGGCTCGGGCTTCATTATTGATGCGTCTGGCATCATCGTGACGAACAACCACGTGATCGAAGACGCGGATCAGGTCAGCGTCACGCTGCAGGACGGAACGGAGATGCCGGCGCGGATCGTAGGCCGGGACAGCCAGGTCGATCTGGCCGTGCTGGAGGTCAAGCCGAAACACCCGCTCCCGACGGTCCCGCTTGGCCGGAGCGACAAGGCACGGATCGGGGACTGGGTTCTGGCGATCGGTAATCCGTTCGGCCTGAACGGGACCGTGACGGCAGGCATCATTTCCTCGCGCGGACGCAATGTCGAACACGGCCTGTATGACGACTACATCCAGACGGATGCCGCCATCAATCGCGGCAATTCGGGTGGGCCGCTCTTCAATCTGTCCGGCGAAGTCATTGGCATCAATACACTGATCTATGGTGGCGCGGGCGGCGATTCCATCGGCATCGGTTTCGCCATTCCGGCCGATGATGCGCGCGGGATCATCGACCAGCTTCGGCGCACGGGACATGTCTCCCGCGGCTGGATGGGGTTAAAATTCCAGGACGTAACGAACGACATTGCCGAGACGCTCGATTTCCACAAGGCGGATGGTTCCAACGGCAAGGGCACGCTGATTTCGGAAATCGATCCGAAAGGCCCTGCCGCGAAGGCGGGACTTGAGGTCGGCGACATCATTACCCGTGTCGGCGATCAGGACGTGACCGGCCAGACCATGCCGCGCATCATCGCGTCCATCCTGCCGGGGACGCAGGCCCAGCTGACGGTATGGCACAAGGGCGCGCTCAAGACTCTGCCCATCACGCTGGGGCAGTCGCCCACGGCGCCGGACATGCCTCCTTCGGACACGCATCAGCCGGAGCACCGCCACGCGGCACTGGGTGAGCTTGGGGTGACGGTCAGTTCAATCGATGCCGATGCCCGCACGCAATATGCCCTGACCGACGATCAGCGCGGCGTTCTCGTCTCGCGTGTCGAGGCGGGAAGCCCCGCTGCGTCCCGCGGGATCGCGGAAGGGAACGTGATCACGCAGGTCGGACAGGACCAGATCAATACGCCGGATGATTTCGCCAAGGCCGTGCAGCGGCTGCATGACCACAAGAAGACGGAAGTCCTGCTGCTGGTTCAGGATGATGACGGGTTGCGCTGGGTGCCGGTGCCCTTCCTTGGGAACTGACGTTGCGTCTTTGCGCTGAAACCTGCCATGAACTTTCTGACACGTCTGAGCCGGAAATGGCTGTCCGTGCCGCCCCGAAACAGCAGATGGCGCGAAGTGATGCGCCCTGCCACACGCCAGACCATCCGCGTTCTGGTGTCGGTGGTGGTGGCGTGGATCGTCGGCTCCCTCATGCATCTGCAGGAAACGATCTGGGCCTTGGTGACAGCCCTGATCGTCACGCAGTCCAGCATCAGCCAGACCATGACAACGGCACGGGACCAGATCAGCGGTACGCTGATCGGTGCGCTGGCGGGGGTCTGCGCCGTGGTGCTGGAAATCACGACGGGCCTGCGCTGGGTTCCGTTCTGGCTCATGCTGGCGCCGCTGGTTTTCCTCACAGCCATCCAGCCGACGCTGCGTTTTGCATGCATTACGCTGATGATCGTGTATCTGTTTCCCAGCCAGGGAAGCCCGTTCCTGCCCATGATCACGCGGCTTCTGGCCATAGTGGTCGGTGTGACGGTGTCGATCGTGGTGTCGTTCTTCATCCTGCATAGCAGTGCGCGCAAACAGGCTTTCCATACCGCTGCGCGACTGTTGCGGCGCATGGATCAGCTTCTCAAAAGTGCGCTTGACCAGGACACCGGATGGGCGGCGATCGAACGTCAGAACGATGACTGCGTAGCCCTGCTGACCGAGCTTGAAGATGCCGTGACCGAAGCCCGGCGTGAGCGTCTGAAGGAACTGGAAAAGCGCGATCCGGTCCTGGCCGCCCTGCCACGCCTCATGCGGCGCCTGCTGAATGATACGATGCTGGTGGCGCGCGCCATCGCAACAGGACGCGCGGCTGGAAATACGGGCCTGCTCCCGCTCTACAAGGGACTGAGCCACGCCCTTCGTGCGCTGGCACATAGTTGTGAAGAGCAACTGCGCATGAAGCAGAACCAGCACGAACAGAAGTCGGAAGACGAGGAAATCCTGGAGCTCCTGCCACGTCTGGAAGAACAGACCCGGCCGGAAATGCGCTTTGTAATGTCCCTGTTCCGCGAGGATCTGCAGCGTGCCGTTGGCGTCATCATGCGTGAGGATGCCAGCGCCGTAAAAGGGCTCTGAGACATCCGTTCAGGAGCGGCCACGAAGGACGCAGACAGGCCGCTACTGAAACCGTCATTCGGTTTTTACGTTGTTCCGGGGCTATGATGGCACATGCCCGGCCTTGTCGGTCCCCGTCAGAGACCGGCCCGAAACCACGGAGAATTCCATGATTACGCGCGAAACCCTCAAGTCTCTTCCTTCCAATGTCCAGGCTCCCCCCTATGACATCGACGGGATCAAGCCGGGGATCGTGCATTTCGGTGTGGGCAACTTTTTCCGGGCGCATGAAGCGTTCTATGTCGAGCACATCCTCAAGCACGCGCCAGACTGGGCGATCGTGGGTGTCGGCCTGACCAACAGCGACCACTCGAAGAAGAAAGCTGAAGAGTTCAAAAAGCAGGACTGCCTGTATTCCCTGACCGAGACGGCGCCGTCCGGTAAGAGCACGGTGCGCGTCATGGGCGCTCTGCGTGATTACCTGCTGGCCCCGGCTGATCCGGAAGCCGTACTGAAGCATCTGGCCGATCCGGCTATTCGCATCGTTTCCATGACGATCACGGAGGGCGGCTACAACATCAACGAAACGACCGGCGCATTCGATCTGGAAAACGCGGCTGTAAAGGCTGACCTTCAGAATCCGGAAAAGCCGTCGACCGTGTTCGGTTATGTCGTCGAGGGTCTGCGCCGTCGCCGGGACGCGGGCGGCAAGGCCTTTACGGTCATGTCCTGCGATAACCTGCGCCATAATGGCAATGTCGCGCGCAAGGCTTTCCTGGGCTACGCGAAGGCCCGCGATCCGGAACTGGCCAAGTGGATCGAGGAAAACGCGACCTTCCCGAATGGGATGGTCGATCGCATCACGCCGACTGTCTCTCCTGAAATCGCGAAGAAGCTGAACGCAGCCAGCGGGCTGGACGATGATCTGCCGCTGGTGGCGGAGGATTTCCATCAGTGGGTGTTGGAAGACCGGTTCGCCAACGGACGCCCGCCGCTGGAAAAGGCTGGCGTGCAACTTGTGGACGACGTGACGGACTGGGAGCATGTGAAGATCCGGATGCTTAATGCCGGCCACATCACGCTCTGTTTCCCGGGGATCCTGCTTGGATACGAGAACGTGGACGATGCCATTGAAGACAGCGACCTGCTTGGCAATCTGAAGAACTATCTCAACAAGGACGTTATCCCGACGCTGAAGGCGCCGCCGGGCATGACGCTTGAGGGGTATCGGGATAGCGTCATCAGCCGCTTTTCCAACAAGGCGATGTCTGACCAGACGCTGCGGATCGCGAGTGATGGCTGCTCCAAGATCCAGGTGTTCTGGACGGAAACCGTGCGCCGGGCGATCGAGGGCAAGCGCGATCTGTCGCGTATTGCGTTTGGGATTGCGTCCTATCTCGAAATGCTTCGTGGTCGCGACGAAAAGGGCGGGACGTATGAGTCGTCCGAGCCGACCTATGGCGAGGCCGAAAAAAAGCTGGCCAAGGTCGATGATTTTGAAAGTGCCCTCAAGCTCCCGGCATTCGATGGCTGGCGCGATCTGGATACGTCAGAGCTGGATCAGAAGGTCATCGCACTGCGCAAGGTGATCCGTGAGAAGGGTGTGAAGGCCGCCATTCCGGCCTGATCACGTCTTACCGGCACATGAAAAAAACACCGCGTCCTGTGAGGGGCGCGGTGTTTTTTTATGAAAACATCTTTGGGTAGTGGCTCAGATCTGTCCCATCAGGACAAGGATCACGACGATGACCACAATCAGGCCAAGGCCGCCGGATGGGTAGTAACCCCAGTTTGAACTGTACGGCCAGGACGGCAGCGCACCGATCAGCAGGAGGATCAGGATCACAAGAAGAATCAGTCCCATGGCATATCTCTCTTGCCGGTTGAGACTGTTCTACGCTTCCGGATGTCAGAAAGTTTCCGCAGGAGTGTATGAGGTCAAAGCTGCCGGTCGCGCTTGATCCGGTCCCAGGCGGCATTGATGCGGGCCACCCGGTCCTGCGCGCGGCGGCGCTCGGCTTCCGACATGGGTTTCTGTGCCAGCACGTCCGGATGATGTTCCCGGATCAGCGTCCGCCAGCGGATACGGATCTCCGTGTCAGTCGCGCTGCGGGTGATACCCAGAATGCGATAGGCATCGGGCTCACCCGTACTGGCGGCGCGGCTGTTCCCGCTTTCCGCCCGGTCCCAGGCACCCGGTGGCAGGCCGAAGGCCCGGTGCACGCGCTTGAGGAAATCAGTTTCCTTCGGATGCAGTTCGCGGCTTGGTCCGGCATCGGCGCGGGCAATGCGGAACAGCGCCGTCATGAGATTTTCGAGCGGCGCCGTATTATCGGCATAGGCCTTGCCCATTTCGCGGGCATACATCTCGAAATCGTCCGTCCGGTCGCGTGCGCGATCAAACAGCATGCCGACTTCCTTGACGTTGTCGGGAGGAAACTGGAAGCAGGTCTTGAAAGCGTTGATTTCCTGCCGGTTCACCGGCCCGTCGATCTTCGCCATTTTCGCGCACAGGGCGACGAGTCCGATGGCATAAAGCTGGTCACGCTTGCCAAGGGCCGCCGCGATCTTCGCCGCGCCGAAAAAGGCCGCGCTGTTGGGATCGGGTCTGCCACGCGCGGGAAAGCGCTCGCTCCATCCACCTGTGGACGGATTGAGAAGTGATCCGTTATCGGCAGCATGCCCCAGCGCTGCGCCCATCAGTGCTCCGAAAGGACCACCAACCGCGAAGCCCGCGACACCACCGAACATCTTGCCCCAGATAGCCATATCCTCAATCTAGCACGCCCGCCAACAGCGGCAAATGACAGATCGGACAGACAGGCCTCCTGATACGCAAATCATGCAGCACTGCATGTGATAAAGTATGGGAATTGCAAACTGATGACTGTTTCATGCTTTTGTATCGCAGGTTCATCAGACAGTTTTCATGACGGATATTTTCATGCCTTCGCAAATCACGCCTTCTGCTTCCACACCCCGTACCGATGATGAACTGATGGATCTTCTCATCAAGCGTCTGCCCGAGCGTCTGCAGAAAGTGCTGAACTGGTTGCGGGAGCCGGACCGGAAATGGGTGCGGATTCCGGCCGGCGTCCTGTTCATGCTGGGGGGCGTTCTGTCGATCCTGCCGGTTCTGGGGCTGTGGATGCTGCCAATCGGCGTGATGCTGCTCTCGCAGGACATCCCGTTCTTCCGTCGCATTCAGGGACGTGTCCTGCGCTGGATCGAGCACAAACACCCGGACTGGCTGGGTCTGCCGGCCAATGGCGCCGCAGGTTAATCCGAAGCTTTGACGGTTTTCTGAAGATGCACCAGGGCCGCGACCCGCAGGGCCGACGCCAGGGGGCGCTCAGGGTTCCGCGTGGCATCCAGAGACGCGACCAGCGAAGCAAAGCTCTGCTGGCGTGTTGCGGCCATCGCATCCAGAACCGCCCAGAACTCGGGTTCCAGTGCAACCGAGGTACGATGGCCTGACAGGGACAGGCTGCGCTTGATCAAATCGCTCATGCGGACAATTCCTCAAGCCGGTTTATGGCCCATTGTGCTGTTTCGGAAACATCCGGATCGGGATCATTCAGCAGGTTCCGCGCCGCGGTAACAAGCGATGGATCAGCTGAATTGCCGATCGCGATCAGGACATTGCGCACAAACCGGTTGCGTCCGATCCGCTTGACCGGAGAGCCGGAAAAGAACGTCCGGAACGTCGCATCATCCAGCCGGGCCAGTTCGTCAAGCTTTGGGGCGATGAGCTCCGACCGGGCCTGAAGCTTGATGTGGCGCGCGCTTTCCGCAAAGCGGTTCCATGGACAGACGGCCAGACAGTCATCACAGCCATAGATGTGATTGCCGATTTTTGGCCGTAGTTCATGCGGGATCGGGCCTTTATGCTCAATCGTCAGATACGAGATGCAGCGCCGCGCATCCATCTTTCCGGGGCCGGTGAAGGCCTCTGTCGGGCAGGCGGTCAGACAGCGCGTGCAGGAGCCGCAGCTTCCGCCAGTGGGCTCGGACGGTATCAGCTTCAGCGTGGTATAGATTTCGCCCAGAAGCAGCCATGACCCGTGCTCACGCGAGACGAGGCAGGTGTGCTTCCCCTTCCAGCCAAGATGCGCTTTCTCCGCCAGTGCGCGTTCCGAGACGGGAGCTGTATCGACGAAAACCTTCACCTGCGTTTCCGGACCACCCAGCTTCACGACGAACTGCGCCAGATGCTTGAGCATGCCCTTGATGACGTCGTGATAGTCCCGGTTGCGGGCATAGACGGAAATATTGCCGCATTCGGGATCGGTCGTCGGTCCTTCGGCGGGAGCATAGGACAGGCCGAGTGAAATCACGCTCCGGACTTCGGGCCACAGGGCTTGTGGATGGGCGCGTTCGTCGAGACGCGTTTCCATCCACTCCATCGTGCCGTGATGGCCCTGCGCGACAAACTCCCGCAGGCCCTTCGCCACCTTCGGCCCAAGCTCGGCCCTGCAGAACCCGACCGCATCGAAACCCAGATGGCGGGCATGGTCCGCAATCCGGGTTTCGATCGCTATGTCGGATCTGGCAGAAGCGGACATGAAAAGGAACAGCCCTCTCTGGTGAATGGGTGGTGACAGGGGCGGGTTATGCCATCAGGGTCCGGAACGGGCCAGCTTTTCCGGTGGTTTCAGACGGTCAGGCAGACAGGATTTGTCACGATATGAAAATGGCTTGCCACGCCCGGGGCAGGGCGGCATCGTCTGGCCATGCGACATTCCTTCCTTCGCAGTTTGCCCTGTCTTGTTCTGGGTGCTGCAACTCTTCTGTTAGTTTCCGGTACCCATGCCGCCACATCGTCCGTTTCTGAAGTCTACGGCAACGTTCGGAATGATCCCGTCCGGCTGAACATGTTTCTGCGCGCCTTTCCGAAAGGCGCGGATCTGCACAACCATATGGTCGGGGCGGTCTACGCCGAAAACATGCTGGACTGGGCGGCCAGAGACAATCTGTGCGTGTCGCTGAAGGAAAAACGCATCCTCGATCATGCCTGCACGCATCCGGGAGATGAGGAAGTTCCGGCCGCCGAACTGTCGCATCATGCGGATGCGGAGAATGTCCTGATCGATGCGCTGTCCATGCGCGACTTCGTGCCTGCGCCCGGGGATGATTCAGGGCATGACCATTTCTTTGCCACCTTCGCCCGTTTCGGTGCCATTGAAGATGCGCATGCCGGAGACATGTTAGCTGAAGCGCGCGACCGTGCGGCCCGAGACCATGTGACCTATCTGGAATTGATGATCTCACCCGGCATTGGCCCGATGATCGGGGCCGGATTCCATCATTCTCTGAAGGGCGATGACCTGCCTGCCGTGCATCAGGCGCTCATGCCGGAAATTCCAGCGTTGGTGCAGAAAGCCCGTGCCGAGACGGACCAAATGGAAGCGCAGGCAAAGGATGTCCTGAAATGCGGAACCCCACAGGCCCATCCGGGATGCGCCGTGACGGTGCGCTATCTTTTCCAGACCCTGCGCACACTACCAGCGCAGGCGGTCTATGCGCAGCTTGATGCCGGTTATGCGACCGTGAAAGCCGATCCGCGCTTTGTCGGGCTCAACATCGTGGCGCCCGAGGATGATCCAACCGCCATGCGCGATTATGATCTGCACATGCGGATGTTCCATTTCCTGAACGGCGTTTATCCGGGTGTAAAACTAAGCCTGCATGCTGGCGAACTGACGACCGGTCTTGTTCCCACGGACGGTCTGCGTCACCACATCCGCGCAGCCATTGACGTGGCAGGAGCCAGCCGGATCGGGCATGGCGTGGACGTGGCGCTTGAGGACGATCCGGCATCGCTTCTGGCTGAGATGGCGCGGCGTCACGTAATGGTGGAAATCAACCTGACCAGCAATGACGAGATCCTTGGCATCAAAGGCGCGGCCCATCCGTTCGGGCTTTATCGGCGGGCAGGCGTACCCATGGCGCTGTCCACAGACGATGAGGGCGTCTCGCGCGGCGACCTGACGCAGGAATATGTCCGCGCGGCCCAGACCTATGATCTGTCTTATGCCGATCTGAAAACCCTGTCCCGCACCGGACTGGAATATGCGTTCGTGCCGGGGGAAAGTCTGTGGTCGGATCATCAGCCGGGACAATTCGTGCCCGCCTGCCGGACGTTGCCTGTCGTATCCGGCACCTGCACGACTTTCCTGAAATCCAGCGAGAAAGCCCGTCTGCAATGGGCGCTCGAACAGCGGTTCGGCACGTTTGAAGCCACTGTCACACATGAGGGCCTCTACCAGTGAAATCTGTCTCAACCGTTTTCGGGGCCGCGCTCCTGTCCCTCTGTGCACTTGGTTCGGCCTCGGCTCATGCGCCGATCCCGGTGCGCGTGGTTGTCGTCACAACCTTCGAAATTGGCAAGGACACGGGAGACACGGCGGGTGAATACCAGAACTGGATCGAAAAACTGCCACTGCAGAAGACGATCCCGGCACCCGGCACCGATCATGACGTGATGCATTACAATCCGGACCTGCATGTTCTGGGGATCGCAAGCGGTGAGGGACCGGAGCACATGGCATCCGCCATTACGGCCCTTGTGCTCGACCCGCGTTTTGATCTGCGGCAGGCCTATTTCGTGCTGGCGGGGATCGGTGGGATCGATCCGAATTTCGGCACGATCGGCTCGGCCGTCTGGGCGCCGCGCGTCATTAATGGTGGCTTGTCCCATCTGATCGATCCGCGCGAAATCCCTGCATCCTGGCCGGATGGCTTCACGCCCGTGCAGGGCAGCACGCCGGATGAAAAGCCCCGTCCTTCGCTCCATTCCGGCATGGGGGACATGGAATACACGCTCGATCCGGCTCTGGTGCAGTGGGCCTATGGTCTGACGAAGGGTATTGCCTTGCCGGACAATGACGGTCTGAAGGCCTCGCGGCTGCGCTACACCGGCTTTGCCGCGGCCCAGAAGCCGCCCTCTGTGCAGCTTGGCGACACGATCTCGGGCGAGACCTTCTGGGTGGGGGCGAAAATGAACCAGTGGGCCGAGCGCTGGGTGAAATACTGGACGGACGGGCAGGGCGTCATGGCAACGACCGCCGAAGAAGACGTCGCGTTCTGTCAGGCTCTGGCGCTTCAGGGGAAGGCGGGGCGCGTTGATCCGAAGCGCGCGCTGATCCTGCGGACGGCCAGCAATTTCGACATGCAGCCACCAGGGCAGAGCGCCGCGCAGCTTCTGTCGGACGAAGCGCATGAGACCGGTTTCTCGGGTTTCCAGGCCTCGGTCGATGCCGCCTATACGGTGGGGAGTGTGGTTGTGAAAGAACTGGCGACGCACTGGGACCGGTATGAAAAGGCATTGCCGGCGGCCCGGTAAACACGATGGTGTTCAGTCATGGTCAGGGTCGATCTTCCTGACTTCATGAACACCATCAATTGCGCCCAGTCCCGTAATGAGATGGGAGACGGGCCGATTGCCATGCACCAGCATGGTCAGCGTCACGAGGCGTGGACGCGGAGCCGCTGGGGCCGTTCCTTCGCGATCCGCCGCATCCAAAAGCTGTTCGGTGCTCCGGTTTTCCTCTTCGAGGCGCACGCCATCAATGGCAAAGCGCAGTTGCGTGCAGCTCACCAGAATGGTCCGCAGCAGACCGCGGCTGTCTTCATAGGAAATTGTCAGCTCGGTTGACTGTTTTCCCGAGCGGGGAAGCTGTTTCAGCAGTTTCGGAAACAGCACCATGACGATGAAATGGGCGGCTGTCGTAGCAATGGCGAGAATGGGCAGCCCTGCACCACGGGCCATGCCCAGAGCCGCCGTGAACCAGATGGCCGCGGCCGTTGTCAGGCCCCGCACGGCATCGCGGCGCATGAAAATCACACCACCCCCGATGAAGCCGATTCCCGAGACGATCTGCGCGGCCACGCGGGACGGATCCAGCACGATCCGCCCGGCATCAATGACGTCCATGAAGCCGTATTTGGAAATCAGCATGAACAGGGCGGCGGAAACACCGACAAGCGTATGCGTCCGCAGACCAGCACTTTTCTACCGGATCTCACGTTCCAGCCCCACCAAGGAGGACAGAACGAATGCGAGCGCCAGCTCTTCAAGCTGAAGCCGTCCTTCGCCCACCAGTCCCTGAGCCGTCAGTGTGATGAGATTGTGCATGCCGTGTCTACTCCTTCTGCGAGGTTAACGCAGGGCGGCACGGGAATGTTGTGACAGTTTGTCGGGATCAGGCCGTAGTGCGGAGCGTGATGTGTCGTATTGCAGGGCTCTGCCCTGCACCCGGAAGGGGTCTTGACCCCTTCACTCCAATTCATGAATCGGGATTACAGGGCCAGATCCGGCATCGGCCATTCGTCTTCGGTCCAGTCGCCCTTGGCCCAGTCTTCGCGCAGTTTCACGGCCAAGGCGTCGAGCGTGCCGTCCACGATGGCGGCACGGATCTGGCGCATCAGGCGCTGGTAATAGGCCAGGTTGTGCCAGGTCAGCAGCATCGGGCCGAGCATTTCGTTGGCGCGGAAAAGATGGTGCAGATAGGCGCGGCTGTAGCGCCCGGCGACGGGTGTGTCGTCATGGGGCGTCAGTGGGCGGGTGTCGTCGGCGAAACGGGCGTTGCGCAGGTTGATCGTGCCGCGCTCGGTATAGGCGCGGGCCGTGCGGCCGGCACGTGAGGGCATCACGCAGTCGAACATGTCCACGCCGCGCATGACGGCACCCAGAAGATCGTCCGGCGTGCCGACGCCCATAAGATACCGCGCCTTGTCCTGCGGCAACATTGGCGTGGTGAAGTCCAGCGTCGAGAACATCAGTTCCTGACCTTCACCCACGGCCAGACCGCCGATCGCATAGCCTTCAAAGCCGATATCGGTCAGGGCCTTGATGGAATATTCGCGTAAGTCCCGCTCGGTTCCGCCCTGTACGATGCCGAACTGCCCGTATCCTTCGCGCGCCACGAAAGCCTCGCGGGAACGGGCCGCCCAGCGCATCGACATTTCCATGGATTTCCGCAGGACTTCCGGCGTGGCAGGGAGTGCGGGGCATTCGTCGAACGCCATGGTAATGGTTGCGTCGAGCTTGAACTGGATGTCGGTCGAGATCTCCGGCGTCAGGCGATGCTTGCTGCCGTCGATATGCGAACGGAACGTCACGCCATCTTCGTCGAGCTTGCGCAGCGCACCAAGGGACATGACCTGAAACCCGCCGGAATCGGTCAGGATCGGGCCGGGCCAATCCATCATTCTGTGCAGGCCGCCCAGCTTCTGCACGCGGTCCGCCGTGGGGCGCAGCATGAGATGATAGGTGTTGCCCAGAACGATGCCAGCACCCGTGGAGCGCACGGCATCCATCGTCATGCCTTTGACCGTGCCGACAGTGCCAACCGGCATGAATGTCGGGGTCGGGACTGTGCCGTGGCGGGTGTGCAGATGGCCGGCGCGCGCCATGCCGCAGGTTGCTTCTGGCACCCAGGTCATTTTGGTGGCGTGATCGGTCTTGTGATCGCTCATGGCGCGCGCTCCAGCAGGCAGGCATCGCCATACGAATAGAACCGCAATCCGTTGGCGATGGCGTAGGCATAGGCCTCACGCATGGTCTCGGTGCCGCTGAACGCGCAGACGAGCATGAACAGCGTCGAACGCGGCAGGTGGAAGTTGGTCATCAGCACGTCCACCGCCTTGAAGCGGTATCCGGGCTTGATGAAAATGGAAGTCTCGCCGCGCCATGGTGCCACGGTGCCGTCATCACGGGCCGCACTTTCCAGCAGGCGTAGGGACGTGGTGCCGACGGCCACGATCCGGCCACCACGCGCACGGGTCTCGTTGATGGCAGCGGCGGTTTCCGCGTCGATCTCACCCCATTCCGCGTGCATCTTGTGCTCGGCGATGGTGGAGCGGACAGGCAGGAACGTGCCCGCACCGACGTGGAGCGTCAGTGTCCGGCGCTGGATGCCCTTTGCGTCCAAAGCCGCGAGCAGTTCAGGCGTGAAATGCAGGCCGGCCGTCGGAGCGGCCACGGCGCCGCGATACTGCGAGAAGATGGTACGGTAATCCGCATCGTCCTGCTTTGTCGGACCGAAAGGGCGCTCGATATAAGGCGGCAAGGCCAGCGCGCCCACCCGTTCGAGAAACGCGTCGAACTCGTCTCCCTCGACCGAGAAGCGGATGCTGACTGCGCCGTCGCCTTCGTTCTCGATCACGGTGGCCGTGACCGGATCATCACCGAAATGCAGGATATCCTGCGGCTTCAGCTTGCGGGAATTGCGCGCCAGGGCATGCCAGCTTCCATCCGCCAGAATACGGTCAAGCGTCAGGCCGATCTTTGCCTCGCCACGTGTGGCAGCAAGCTGGGCACGGATGACGGCCGTGTTGTTGGCAATCAGCAGATCCCCTTCACGCAGGAAATCCGGCAGATCGCGGATTACATGCGGATCAGGCGGCAGACCGGGCCGGACATGCAGCAGCGTTGCACTGTCACGCGGGCGGGCAGGCTCTGTCGCGATGTGGTCGCGTGGGAGTTCGAAGTCGAATGGGGCGAGATCATCCGTCATGGGGATGCTCTCTAGCAGGTTCAGCTCACATGAAAACGCCGGACCCACAGGCCCGGCGCATCTTTTTGGATGAAAAACGCCTTTTCGGGCTTATTTCGGCAACGCGAAGGCCACGACCTCATCGCTGTTCCGTGTTTTCAGCCCGCCATGTCCGCCCACGGCCAGCACGACATACTGCCTGCCGTCCTCTCCCATATAGGTCATGGGCGTGGCGTTGCCGCCGGCATCAAGCTCGGTTCTGAACAGGGTATGCCCGTCATGACCATCCAGCACATGGAAGCTCTGGTCCGCCAGTGCGCCCATGAAAACGAGTCCGTTGGGCGTCGTCACACTGCCGCCCATGGAGAAGATGCTGGTGGGAAGGCCAACCGGCATCCGGAGCATGTTCGTCGGCCCGACATTTTTCGTGGTGCCCAGTGCGCGCTCCCAGATAACCCGGCGATGAACAAGGTCGATGGCCTGCATTTTGCCCCAGGGCGGCGCAAGGCACGGGGCACCGAACAGTCCGAGCCAGGGCTTGATGACAGCGGCATAGGGCAGGCCATGCTGTGGGTTGTTGGTGAAGACCGGCTCCGGATAGGGCTGGTTCCAGCCATGCCAGGGTTTGAACAGCCCTTCCTGCACGGCCCTGTCATGCGGCACGAGCGTCATGAGGAACGGGATGAACGTCGTGTTGATATACATGACGCCATGGACCGGATCGATCGTCCCGCCATACCAGTCCGCCACACCATCGAAGGCGGGAAAGCCGATCGTCCCCTGCTCGCTGGGCGGTGTGTAGAGGCCCTTGAAGCGCATGGAATGGAAAGCAATCCGGCAGGCAAGCTGATCGAACGGTGTAGCGCCCCACAGATCGTCTTCCGTCAGATCGGGGCGACGCAGGTTCGGCATGTCCACTGAATAGGGCTGGGTCGGGGAATAGCGTTCATTGGGAATATCCCCGCCCGGGACGGGTTTTTCCTGCACACGATAGAACGGCTGCCCCGTCCGCCGATCCAGAACGAAGAGTTCACCCTGCTTCGTGGTCTGGACGAGGGCCGGGGTGAGCGTGCCGCTGGCATCCGGCAGATCGACCAGAGACGGGCCGACGGGAAGATCGAAATCCCACAGATCATGACGCACCGCCTGAAAATGCCAGCGTTCTTCGCCAGTCGTCAGGTCCAGTGCGACGAGTGATGTGTCATATTTCTCGTCAAACGAACGCCGCTTGACCCCATAATAGTCCGGCGTCGCAATGCCGAGCGGCACATAGACCATGTTCAGCCCGGCATCGGCCGTATAGACGCCCCAGCCATTCGGAGTTCCGCGTGTGAAGCTTTCGTTGGGGCCAAGCGGACTGTTTGCCGGAACGTGGCCCATGTCCCACGCCCAGGCGAGTTGCCCGGTTGTGGCATTGAAAGCGCGGATGACGCCGGAAGGCTCATCAACGGACTGGTCATCATAGACCCAGCCGCTCGTGACGATCCGGTTGTGCAGGACCATGGGCGGGGACGTGATGAAATGGAAGCCCGGCGGAATGGTGCCCATGCCGTCGCGGAGGTCGATCTTCCCGTCATGCCCGAAGCTGTGACAGAGCTGCCCAGTCTCGGCATCAAGCGCGAAAAGCGTCGGCGGGGAGCCGGAATCCGTTGAGATGATGCGGTGGGTACAGTCCGTGGCCCCCGGAATGTCGGCGTAAGAAACACCACGGCAGGCCTGATAGATATTCGCGCCAAACTCGCCGCCGGGCCGGTAGTGCCAGACCTCCTTGCCGGTCGTGGCATCCAGCGCCACCACATCCCGGTGCGGCGTGCAGAAGAACAGACGATTGTCGATCTTGATGGGGGTGGCTTCGAAACTGAACTCGCGGCCGCGGGAGTTCTCGCCGGGTCGGGGAAGATCGCCACTGTGATAGACCCAGGCGACCTTCAGGTTATGGGCGTTCTGTGCGTTGATCTGCGTCGGGGCTGCAAAACGGTCTCCGGCCGGTGTGCCGCCATGGAACTGCCAGTCATTGGCGGCCATCTGGTCACTTCCGGACAGGCTCGCTCCCGTTGAGCCTGGGAAAGGGTTGAACTGCTGGTAGCGCTGGCCCGTGATGTACCAGCCACAGGCAAACATGAAGACGAACAGCGCCAGACAGCCTCCCATGCCTCCTAGGACAGTGCTGTTGATCCGGACATGGCTCCGGCTGTCCATCATCCGCCCGCCGACCCAAGGACCGAACACCCACAGACCGATGCCGGCAGGAAGAGCCAGCGGCGGAATGAGACGCCAGCCATCCAGCCCGACACGCCACAGTGCCCAGATCAGGGTATAGGCCAGAAGAGCGGCATAGAGTGCCAGACCGGAACGCCGCCCCATGGTCAGCATGATGCCGGACAGGATCATGAGCAGACCGGCCACGGCATAATAGAATGAACCACCCAGTGCGATGAGCCGCAGCCCCGGCAGGAAGAGGGCCAGTCCCAGTATGGCGAGAGCAATACCGGTCAGGGTCTGCAATAACGGCCGGGCGGAAGACGGCGCCATGGATGTTTTTCCTTCGGAATGGATCTGAAGGATCTAAAGCGCAGCGTCAGAATGCAGTTTCTTTAAAATATAGAGAGCAGGAAAGCAGTTGGGCAGCGTTGAACGTCACCGGCTGCCCGCGGTCGGGAATTAAGCGGAGACGCTGAGCAGGTGGCTCGTGTCGCTGCTGGAACCGGAGTTCGAGGAACCGCCGGACGTCGTTTCCGAAATGATGTTGCCCTGGGCGTCTTCGACGATGGTCGTCGTGGAGCCATCGGCGTTCAGCTTGGTCGTGGTGGTTTCCTGCGTGGAGGACGTGCCGCTCGATGACGAAGACGAACTGGAAGACGACGCACTGCCCGAGCTGTAAAGGCTGCTCATGGCGGACGAGCCGATGGAGGAAATGCTTGTCATGGGGAAAAGACTCCGTGGGATAGGAACGAAGTCATTTTCGGATCAGAAGGTTAATAAAGGATAAGGGGCCATGTAACCGAGTGATACGGATTGTATAAGGCCATGAACCGTGTTGCTGTTACATTGGGGATTGAGCGCCTGTTACATTCAGAATAGACGCCCGCACCGAAAATCCGGGGCCTCATTTCATGCCGGGAAGCTTCTTCGCGGCCTGCCAGAGGGCTTCCATCGTGGGCAGGTCCTGTTCGGCCATGGTCTGTCCCTTCTCGGCCAGCATGGCTTCCATGGCTTCAAAGCGACGGGTGAACTTGTCATTGCTGCGACGCAGGGCGGCTTCAGGGTCGATATCCAGTTTGCGGGCCAAGCTTGCGACCGTGAAGAGAATATCGCCCAGTTCATCCTCGATCCGGTCACGGTCCCCGCCAATTTCGGCTTTCAGTTCGTCGATTTCTTCATGGACCTTGTCGAGGATACCGGTGGCATCGTCCCAGTCGAAACCCACGCGGGCCGCGCGGCGTGTCAGCTTGGCGGCGCGCATGAGGGCGGGAAGGGGCAGGGCGACACCCGCCAGCGTGCCATATTCCGCCCTGCGCTGGCGCTCGGCTTCCTTTTCCCGCTCCCATGTGTCGTCATTCATCGCTGCATCACCAAAAACATGCGGATGGCGGCGCACAAGTTTGTCGGCAATGGTGCCTGCGACGGTCTCAAAGTCGAAATGCCCGGCTTCCGAGGCCATCTGGGCCTGAAAGACGACTTGGAGCAGCAAATCGCCCAGTTCATCGGGAATGGAATCGCGGTCGTCACGCGCAATGGCGTCCATGACCTCGTAGGCTTCCTCGATCGCGAACGGCGCAATCGTGGCCGGGGTCTGTTCCACGTCCCACGGACAACCGCTCTCGGGGTCACGCAGGCGCTTCATGACATCCAGCAGGCGGTCGATTTGCCGGGGGGAGGACTGGGTCATGGAAACATCCTGCTGTTATGGGGCTGCAAGGTTCATACCCGCGAGGCTTCATGGATGAAAGCGCCAGGTCCAGCAGCAGCGGGTGACAGCATGACATTCCCGACGTAAAACGACTGCCGGACGTTTCAGGCATCTGCCGGGGCGGAACGGATTTGCAGACAGGGTGGATGGCGCATGGCACGCATTTTCATTGATGGGGAAGCAGGCACGACAGGTCTGGGCATCCGCCAGCGGATCGAGGCGCTTCCGGCCTCTTATGGTCTGGAAATCCTGTCCATCGACCCTACACTGCGAAAGGATATTGCGGCCCGCCGCTCCATGCTCGAACAGGCCGATATCGCCATCCTGTGCCTGCCGGATGATGCGGCCCGGGAGACGGTAGCACTGGCGGAAGGGCTGGATGTCCGGATTCTGGATGCCAGCACGGCGCACCGGATTGCCGATGGCTGGGTCTATGGTTTCCCCGAAATGGATGCGGAACAGGCTGCCGCCATCAAGGGCGCGCGGTTTGTCGCCAATCCCGGCTGTTACCCGACGGGTGCCATTGCTCTGATGCGTCCGCTGGTCCGGGCGGGGCTGCTCCCGGCCGACCATCCCGTCTCGATCAACGCCGTCTCCGGCTATAGCGGGGCAGGGCGCGTGGCGATCGAGGAGCACGAGAAGAACGGCGGTCCGGCTTTCTTCCTGTATGGGCTGAACCTCAAGCACAAGCATCTGCCGGAGATCCGGCACTATTCGGGCCTGACGCGCCAGCCGCTGTTCGTACCGTCGGTCGGGCATTTCCCGCAGGGTATGATCGTCTCGATCCCGCTGCATCTGAAAGACCTGCCGGGGCAGCCTTCAGGCGCGGAACTCGAGGCCGTGCTTCAGGACGCTTACGCGGGATGTGCCCATGTGCGCGTCGTCCCCGCCGAAACCCGGCTTGAGGCTGACACCCTCGCCAATACCGACGATATGGAACTGCGCGTTCATCATAATGGCGAGCAGGTCGTCCTGACGGCACGGCTGGACAATCTGGGGAAAGGGGCCTCGGGTGCAGCCATCCAGAACCTGCTTCTGATGCTGGGGCTTTAAAGCCTGCATTTTAAGGCCCGGATTTTGCGCTCTGGCACTTTTTCCGGGAATGCATTAGGGTTCGGGCCGCCCGCGCGAGAGTGGCGGAACGGTAGACGCAGTCGGCTCAAAATCGACCGCCGAAAGGCATAGGGGTTCGAGTCCCCTCTCTCGCACCATGAGCGGTCATTTCCTGCCGGAATGGCCTCAGGACCGATCAGCCCGGAACGAGCATGTCCAAGCCGACTGTCAAACCCTCCCGCCCGTTCTTTTCCTCAGGTCCCTGCGCCAAGCGTCCCGGATGGTCGTTATCCGGCCTGGATCAGGCGCTGCTGGGCCGTTCGCACCGTGCGCCGGAAGGCCGCGCGCGCCTCAGGGAAGTCATTACCCGCTCGAAAGACGTGCTCGGCATTCCGTCGGACTGGCGCGTCGGCATCGTTCCGGCCTCCGATACGGGGGCCGTGGAAATGATCCTGTGGGCACTCGCGGGTGAGCGCGGGATTGATGTCCTGTCTTTCGAAAGCTTTTCCGGAACCTGGGCGCAGGACCTGCGCGACATCCTGAAAATCGAAGATCTGCGTGTTCTGGATGCGCCTTATGGCAAGCTGCCGGACCTGACGAAAGTGGACTGGACCCGCGATGTCGTCCTGACATGGAACGGCACGACGTCGGGCGTCTGCATCCCGGATGCCAGCGCCATTCCGGCCGAACACGAAGGGCTGGTCATCTGCGATGCCACGTCTGCGGCCTTTGCGATGGATCTGCCCTGGGACCGGCTCGATATCGTGACCTGGTCCTGGCAGAAGGCTCTTGGTGGCGAGGCTGCGCATGGCATGGTGGCGCTGAGCCCGCGTGCTGCCGCCCGTCTGGCCCAACCATCGCCGCGTCCGCTGCCCAAGATTTTCCGTCTGGCCAACAAGAAGGGCCTGATCGAAGCCATCTTCGAAGGCGATACGATCAACACGCCGTCCATGCTCTGCGTCGAGGACGCGCTGGACGGTCTGCGCTGGGCTGAACAGATTGGCGGTCTTCCGGCTCTGAAGGCCCGTTCGCAGCAGAATCTGGCTGCCGTGACGAAGTGGATTGCGACAGCGGGCTGGGTGTCTTTCCTGTCCGCAGAGGAAGAAACGCGCTCCAGCACGTCGATCTGCCTGAAAATCACGGCCCCTTGGTTTGAAAACCTGTCCGCCGAAGCAAAAGGCAAGGCCGTCAAGCATCTGACGGGTCTCGTGGCGAAGGAGGGCGCGGGTTACGATCTTGCGTCCTATCGTGATGCTCCGGCCGGCCTGCGGATCTGGGGTGGGGCCACGGTCGAGACGGCCGATATCGAAGCGTTGCTGCCTTGGCTGGACTGGGCGTATGAGCACACCCGTGCGGAGTTTTCGGCATGAGCCTGTATTCCGAGACCCCGAGCGCCGCACTTCTGCCATCTGGTTTTGCCGATCTTCTTCCCGGTGAGGCCGAAGCGGAAGCCCGCGGCATCGCCAGTGTGATGGAAGCATTTTCCCGTCACGGCTATCAGCGTGTTCGCCCGCCCCTGCTGGAGTTTGAAAGCTCTCTGCTGGGTGGCTCCGGCGAATCCCTTGCGCCCCAGACCTTCCGTCTGATGGACCCGAATTCGCATCGCATGATGGCGCTACGTCCGGACATGACGACACAGATCGCGCGCATTGCGAGCATCCGTCTTCAGGACGCGCCGCGCCCGCTGCGCCTGTCCTATTCGGGAAGCTGTATCGTTGTCGGGACGCCGGGCCGCGAAGCTGATCGTCAGGTCTCGCAGGCCGGGATCGAACTGATTGGTCCTGACAGCGCGCAGGCGGATGCGGAAGTCATTGCCCTCGGCGCGAAGGCGCTTGCGGAACTGGGGATCGAAGGCGTGTCCTTCGATCTGTCCATGCCCGCACTGGCTCTGGGCCTGATCGAAGGCGTCATTCCCGAAGTCGATCGTGAACCCCTGCTACACGCACTGGACCGCAAGGATGCCAGCGCCGTGGCCGAGCTTGGTGGCCTGATTGCCGGAATGCTGGCGGTCATGCTGCGCGCCGCCGGACCTGCCGACCGTGCGCTGGATCTGCTGGCTTCGCTGGATTACCCCAAGGAGGTTGTTGGCCATTTCGAGCGTCTGGCGGCATCCGTGGCGGCGATCCGCGAGCGTAGCCCGGATCTGCGTTTGACGATTGATCCCGTCGATTTCCGTGGGTGGCGCTATCATACCGGACTGTGTGTGACGGTGTTCTCGACCAGTTCGCGTGAGGAACTGGGACGGGGTGGTCGCTATTTGGCCGGGCAGGAGCCTGCCTGTGGTCTGACGCTTCGTCCGCAGGCCCTTTTACGTGCGGCTCCGGTGTCTGCGTCGCGTCCGCGCTGTTACGTTCCGGTTGATCTCGATGCGGCCAGCCTTTCCGGTCTGCACAAGGCCGGTTACGCCACGGTCTCTGCTTTGTCGCACGATGAAGACGCGGCTGCTCAGGCACGCCATCTGCGCTGCACCCATGTCTGGAAGGATGGTGCGGCCCAGCCGCTCTGATCCGTCGTTCCCTTTCGTTTTTCCACAGTCTCGTCAGTTCTAGGAAGTCAGCTCATGTCCAACGTCACCGTGATCGGAACCCAGTGGGGGGACGAGGGTAAAGGCAAGATCGTCGACTGGCTCGCCAGCCGCGCCGATATCGTTGTCCGCTTTCAGGGTGGTCACAACGCCGGTCACACGCTGGTCGTGGGCGATCAGGTCTACAAGCTCTCCCTGCTGCCCTCCGGTCTGGTTCGCGGCAAGATCGGTGTGATCGGCAATGGTGTCGTCGTGGACCCGAAGGCCCTGATGACCGAGATCGACCGCGTGACGGCACAGGGTCTGGTTGTTACGCCCGAGACGCTGTGGATCGCCGAGAACGCGCCGCTGATCCTGCCGGTCCACGGTGCGCTCGACCGGGCCCGTGAAGCCGCCCGTGGCGACCACAAGATTGGCACGACGGGCCGCGGTATCGGTCCGGCCTATGAAGACAAGGTGGCCCGTCGCGCCATCCGCATCTGCGATCTGGCCGAGCCCGAGACGCTGGACTGGAAGCTGGACGAACTGCTCCTGCACCACAACACGCTGCTTGCCGGTCTGGGTGCCGAGACCTTCACCAAGGAGCAGCTCAAGGACTTCCTGGCCGAGATCACGCCGCGTCTGCTGCCGTTCTCCTGTCAGGTCTGGGATCGTCTGGACGAAGCCCGCCGTGCCGGTCGCCGCATCCTGTTCGAAGGTGCGCAGGCCGTCATGCTGGATGTCGATCACGGTACCTATCCGTTCGTCACCAGCTCCAACACGGTTGCGGCCGTGGCAGCGTCGGGCAGCGGTGTCAGCCCGTCTTCCGTTGGCTTCGTGCTCGGGATCGCCAAGGCTTACACGACCCGCGTGGGTGAGGGGCCGTTCCCGACCGAACTGCACGATCAGACCGGCCGCACCCTCGGCGAGCGTGGCCATGAGTTCGGCACCGTCACCGGTCGTCCGCGTCGCTGCGGCTGGTTCGATGCGGTTCTGATCCGTCGTGCTGTCCGCGTCGGTGGCGTCAGCGGCATTGCCCTGACGAAGCTGGACGTGTTGGATGGTCTGGACGAAATCTCCATCTGCGTCGGTTATGAGCTGGATGGTCAGAAGATCGAGACCTTCCCATCCGCTCCGGGTGCACAGGCCCGCGTCAAGCCGGTCTACGAGACGATGCCGGGCTGGAAAGAAACGACCGCAGGCGCCCGTTCCTGGGCTGAACTCCCGGCACAGGCCATCAAGTATGTCCGTCGCATCGAGGAACTGATCGAAGCCCCGGTAACGTTGCTCTCCACCAGCCCGGAACGTGACGACACCATCCTGATGCGCGATCCGTTCGAGGATTGATTTTTCAGCTCTGGAATCGGTTCCTGCATTAACGAAGTCTCAATCCCTGTCCGGCACAAAAGACCGGACAGGGGAACAACGGGATTTCGATGGCCGACACGCAGGCAGATAACAGCCAGGAACTGCTCATTGCCGAGCGGTATCTGATCAGCCTGGACCGCAAACAGCCCGATCTGGGCGGCTGCGCGACTTATGGCGCGCAGGATACGACGGCAACCGGAACGTCCTATCTTGGCCTTGCGCCTTTCGCGCCGTCTGCCCGTCTTTCGGAGATCATGTTCTTTCGCCATGAAAGCGTGATCCCGATTCATACCCATGAATATGCCCAGGGCGCTCTCTGGCTGCTCTGCCCACATCCTCCCGGTCCTTCGCTTGCGGAATTTCTCGGCCTCTGGACAGAAAGCCAGCTGATCGACGGTGTCATCCGTCCGCTCGCTTCACTTCTTCAGCATCTGGAAGCGGCAAAACTGACCTGCCGCAGTATTCGGCCTGACAACCTGTTTGTCGGACAGGGACTGCACAAGGTCGTTCTCGGACCACTGGGAGTCAGTGCGCCGGCTGAAAAACAGCCTGTTCTTTTCGAACCTCTGTCTTCAGCCGTCTGCCGTCCGTCTGCGCGGGGCGAGGGTACGATTGACGATGACATCTTTTCGCTGGGTGTCATCATCCTTGCTCTAGCTATCGGAAAGCTCCCCCTTGAAGGCCTGTCCGACGCAGACATTCTCAAGCGGCGCTTCGAAGTCGGTACTCCTGCGGCCTATATGGAGGGCCACAGCGTACCTGTTGGCCTGCGTTCTGTTCTGACGGCGATGCTGTCCGATGATCCGGTCAGCCGTCCTTCCCCACGTGATCTGGTCACGATTGCACCCAGTAAAGTTTTTACGGTTCGTCCGGTTGTGCCAGCGCGCGTTCCGCTCGTGATCGGTGGGAATACCGTTTATACGCCGCAGGCCCTGGCCTGGTATGCCGGGCGACATCCCGCAGAGTTTTCAGGATTGCTGCAGAGGAAGGTCATCAGCAACTGGTTGCATCGCGAACTCGAACTCTCTGTCATGGCGAGCCTGATCGAACAGGCCAGCGCCTCGTTTCTTCCGGCCGCCGGAAACAAGGCAGTCGATCCGGCCACGATGGTCATCACGCATGCGATCTCCGTTCTTGATCCCGGCGCGCCGATGTTCTGGGGCGGCTTGTGGTTCTGGCCCGAGGCACTGCCCCAGATGCTGGCTCAGGCAACGGTGCAACCCGTCATCCCGGATGATGAGCGGATGGTGCGCAATATCCTGAGCTTCATGTCGGGAAATCCGGATGCGTTCATGTGGGCGCACCTGCCCCAGCGTCAGGGCCAGCAGATCACGACACTATCCGTGGCAGCACGACGCATGGGTGGAAAGGGGGGCGAACTGGTCAGACGCTTCCCCTATGACATGAACAGCTTTTTGCCATGTCTTTCGAAAAGATGTCTGGATGAGCGGATTTCCCTGCCCGAAGGGCTGCTGCAGTGGCTGAACCGGCATGTCGGCGTTGAAGATCTGCCTGATGACATACTGGGGCGGAGCGGTTTTCTGGATGACCAGATGCGTTCCTTTCTTGAAGCAAACTGTGCACGGCAGGGAATCATTCCCCTCTCGCAGTCGCAGAAAGCCGGACTGCCACCCTGGCTTGCGGATCTGACTCTGCTTGCGGCCGTACAGAGGAAGTTCGACAGGACGCCGCTCAGCTTTCTGGCGCAGCGGGCTTTGCCCCTGCTGGAAATGGAACTCCGCCAGTGGCGCAGCAAGACCTCGCGCGCCCGCCGACGCGTGAGGCTTGGCAAGGCGGCAGAAGATGGAAATCTGGGAACGTTTCTGGCGACCGTCAACGACCCGACCGGTCTTCGGCTGGACCAGCGGCAGGCTCAGGACGCAGAGGCTGAAATCAGCAATCTGATGCGCGTTCTTGACGAAGCTCCCGAAAGAAAAGCCGCCGCCGATCGTGAAGCGCGCAATTCGGGAGAATTTTTCTCACTTCTGACGGGGATCGCTGTTGCGATGGCAAGTATCTGGCTGGAGTTCTGTCGGTGAGGAAAACCCATGGCATCTGTTAGGCAGGCAGAACAGGGATCGCTTCGTGCTCCGGGCTTTCGCTGGTGGCACGGGATCATAATCGGCCTGTTGCTCTCCTATGTTCCGGGGAGCCTGCTGGTTGCGGGCGTGCTGTTATTGCCGCTGGTAGCTCTGCGGCTTGTCGATCCCAATGCAGATGGCCAGCGCATCATGATCGTCCTGTTCTATGTGGGGGCTGCCATGGTTCATCCCCTGCATGAAGCCTGGGCCGCAAACGGGGACTGGGAGACCTGCATCACGCAGATCACACAGCCCGTTACCCTGGCGCTTGACTGGCTTGCGGCAGGGGCGGCCTGGCTTGTTGCGGAAGCCTCGGCCATTGGCGGCAGGCTCTGGAATACGGAAGTTGCGAGGCGCGAGCGTAAATCCATTGAAAAACGCATCGCCTACCTTCAGGGCGAGTGGATGACTGCGGACGAAGATCCTCCTGCCAGCTGAAAACTCCGCCGACCGGCAGGAGGGCGCGCCTTACTCGGAAGCCGTATCTTCCGCTGAGCTTTCCATCAGTCTGGAGGCAAGGTCGTTGGAACCTCCCACGAGACCTTTCGCGTATTCCTGAGCCGAGAACGGGCGCAGGTCTTCGGCCTGTTCGCCGACACCAACCATGTGGACGGGCAGTTTGAACTGTTCCGCCAGCGCCACGACGATGCCGCCACGGGCCGAGCCGTCCAGTTTGGTCACGATCAGACCTGTCACATTCACTAGTTCACGGAAGACCCGAACCTGTTCGATGGCGTTCTGACCGGTCGTTGCGTCCAGAACCAGGAGCACGGAATGGGGGGCCGTCTCATCGAACTTCCGCATGACGCGGATGATCTTGGCCAGCTCCTCCATCAGCGCGCCCTTGTTGTGCAGGCGCCCGGCAGTGTCGATCAGGAGCAGGTCGGTTCCGGCTTCGGTTGCGCGCTTGAGGCCGTCATAGGCCAGACCCGCAGCATCGGCACCATGTTTGCCGGCGATGACAGGCACGTTGGCGCGTTTACCCCAGACTTCGAGCTGTTCGACGGCAGCGGCACGAAACGTGTCGCCAGCCACCAGCATCACGGACTTGCCTTCTTCCGTGTAATGACGGGCCATCTTGCCGATCGTGGTGGTTTTGCCGACGCCGTTGACGCCGACAACCAGAACGACATGGGGTTTCTTCTTCGGGTCGGGCTGGAAGGGGATGGCTACGGGTTCGAGGACGCGGGCGATTTCGGTCGCGAGGGTCTCGCGGATTTCGTCGCTGGTGACGTCCTTGCCAAAGCGCGTGCTGCGGAAGTTCTCGATGACGCGCTCGGCCACGGCCGGCCCGAGGTCAGCTGCAATCAGCTCGTCCTCGAGCTCTTCAAGAGCTGTTTCATCCAGCTTGCGATGCGTGAAGACGGCGCCGAGACGCGAGCTCGACCGCGAAAGACCCTGTTTGAGTCGTGAGAAAAATCCAGCCATGCATGGGAGTTCGGACAGGTCGGGCCGAACGTCAAGGGCATAGAAAGATCTGAGCGCGTTTCAGCTGCGGATTTCGGCCAGAAGTGTCCCGTTTTCCAGTCCCGTGGCGCGAACTGGTACGAAACTGCCCCGGACTGGTGCAGGCGAGGTTCCGGTCAGGCGCACGGCGGCAAATTCCGGTGAGTGGCCGCGATCCGGCGTTTCGGCCAGAATATCGAACTCGCTGCCGATGAGGCGCTGCAGGAAACGGTCACGGTTTGCCTCACCGATGTCGCGCAGACAGGCCGCGCGTTTCTGGCGTTCGGCATTGGGGACGGCCGGCATGCGGGCAGCGGGCGTTCCGGGGCGTTCGCTGTAAGGAAAGACATGCAGGAAGGGGATCTGCTGCTCTTCGATAAAAGCGCGGGTCTCTTCGAACAGGGCATCCGTTTCCGTAGGAAAGCCCGCGATCAGATCAGCGCCGACGCCTGTCTCCGGGCGTATGGACCGGACGCGGCGCAGTGTTGCGGCGACCCCGGCCGTATCGTGACGGCGCTTCATGCGCTTGAGAATGAGATCTGATCCAGCCTGCAGGGACAGGTGCAGATGCGGCATTAGGCGGGGCTCGTTTTCCAGCAGCCACCACAGATCCGCGTCCCCGGTTTGCGCATCAAGAAGGACAGGGTCGATGGACGACAGGCGCAGTCGCCGCACGCCGTCCACGCGGCGCAGCAGTTCGCGACACAACGCGCCCAGTCCCTTGCCTCCGGCCCCTTGCCATGAGGCGATGTCCACGCCGGTCAGGACGATTTCCTGATGCCCGGCTTCGACAAGCGCTTCGGCGCGCGCGATGGCGTCTTCAGCGGGCGTGGAGCGGGAGTCTCCGCGGCCATACGGGATGATGCAGAAGGTGCAGCGGTGATCGCAGCCCTGCTGGACCTGAAGGAGGGCGCGGGCATGACGGGATGGCGGCAGGCCCGCGCTGGTGTCACCCCAGATGACGGGCTTGAGCTTGTCTTCGTTGGGCACAACGCGAACAACGCCGGGCAGCTCGGCCCAGCGATCCGGTGCGATGTCGGAGGCGCAGCCCGTCACGACGATCTTTGCATCCGGATTCTCACGATGCGCACGACGAATGGCCTGCCGGGCCTGTCGCTCGGCGGTGGTCGTCACGGCGCAGGTATTGACGATGATCGTGTCGTCCTGCCCGCGCGCGTGATGGGCCATGCCGTCGCTCTCATGGGCGTTGAGGCGGCAGCCGAATGTCAGAACGGAGGCGCTCACGCGGTTGTCCCGTGGAAGACCGTGACAGCGGGGCCTGTCATGAGAACATGCCCGTCCTCACGCCATGTAATGCGCAGGTCTCCGCCATCCATCGTAACCGTGCAGGTCCGTTCTGTCAGGCCGCGGCGGACGGCATTTACGACGGCGGCACAGGCACCCGACCCACAGGCGAGCGTCAGTCCCGCGCCGCGCTCCCAGACGCGCAGACGCATGTGTGTCGGGGAGAGGATCTGCGCGAAACCGATATTGGCCCGTTCCGGGAAGAGGGGATCGCGTTCGAGGGCCGGTCCCAGCGTCTCCGCCCGGGAGGCGTCTCCGAATAGCGTGGCGTGCGGATTTCCCATCGAGCAGGCTGCCGCATCATGCAGGGGCAGATGCAGCGTGTCACAGGCCTTGGACAATGGCACGTCCTGCCAGTCCAGGCGGGGTTTGCCCATATCGACCGTGAAGAGATCGCCATCCTGTGCCGTGGGGAGAAGGCCGGCGGCTGTCTGGAGCGTCGGGGCGCCGCCGACGAACTTCGCCATGCAGCGCGATGCATTGCCGCAGGCCCCGGCTTCCGAACCGTCCGGGTTGAAGAAACGGACATGCACGTCTGCCCCTGCCAGCGTCGGCGCTGTCAGCAGGACAAGCTGGTCGCAGCCGATTCCAAAGCGTCGGTCGCACAGATGGCGGATCGTCGCGGTATCAAGGGCGGGATCGTTCTGGCGGCCGTCGATCACGACGAAATCGTTGCCCAGACCGTGCATTTTCGTGAAGGAGAGGGTCATGATGGCGCCTCTCATAAAGCATCGCGCGGGTTGACGCACGGGGAACATGCCCTCATTTCGGCTGCTGGATCAGAAGGAGTGGACATGAGCGGCCCGGAACAGCTTGAAGGAATGCACGCAGCGGCGTTCACGCGCGCCAACAGCGAGCCCGACACGATTTTCTATGCCCAGCGCGTGCCGGATTCGCTGATGGATATGGGCGCGCGGACTGCCGTGACGGCCCTGTATCAGACGGCCTTGCCGGTCGGTGGAGCGGTGCTGGATCTGATGGCAGGCGCGCTCAGCCATTATCCCGAGGAAGCGACATTCCAGCGCGTGGTCGGGCTCGGGATCTCCAAGGGCGCCCTGGATTCCAATCCCGTGCTGGGCGAGCGGGTCGTGCAGGATCTCAACGAAGTCACGACGCTGCCTTTCGAGGATGACAGCTTCGATGCCGTAACACTCTGCGACGGGCTGGCCTATCTGACGCAGCCGCTGGCCGTGCTGACGGAAGTCGTGCGTGTCCTCAAGCCCGGCGCTCCGCTGATCCTGACGTTTTCCGACCAGTTCCATGCGGTGAAAGCCGTGGCGATCTGGCAGGCGCTTGAGCCGGCGGATCGCGTGCGTCTGGCCAGCGTGCTGGTGTCCCGCGCCGGGCTGGCCGAGCTGGATACGGGCGAGGTCGTGCCGCCCGAGGACCTCACGGCATGGCGCGATACGGTGCATGCGGTGATCGGGCGCAAGCCGAGGAGCTGAACAGGGCAGGGACTGCATTACGGGTGCCGGAGGGAGCGGGAAGAACAAGAAAAAGCCTTCCATACGTTCTTTCTGGCATTTTGGAGTGGAAGTCTTTATGCAGCGGCATTCCAGCCGCCGCATCCTGTCGTCGGCGTGACGTTTGCCGAGTGTTCATAAAATATGCCTTTTCCCGATACCCATCCTGCCCTTAAGCGCGCCCTTGAGGCACGTGGCTACGAACAGCTGACTCCTGTTCAGGAAGCAGTTCTGCAGCCGGGGCTGGACGAGCGCGACCTGCTGGTTTCCGCGCAGACGGGGTCGGGCAAGACCGTCGCCTTCGGCCTGGCCATCGCTCCGACCCTGCTCGGAGACGCCGATCGCCTTCCGCCGTCCCCTCAGCCCATGGCGCTTGTGATTGCGCCGACGCGTGAGCTGGCGCTTCAGGTCCAGTCCGAACTCAAATGGCTCTATGCCGAAACCGGCGCCCGCATCGCGAGCTGCATTGGCGGCACCGATGCCCGCAGTGAAGCCCGTGAGCTGAACCGCGGCGCCCATATCGTGGTCGGAACCCCCGGCCGTCTGTGCGATCACCTGTCGCGTGGCTCGCTTGACCTGTCCGCCCTGCGCTGCGTCGTGCTCGATGAAGCCGACGAAATGCTGGACATGGGCTTCCGCGAGGAGCTGGAGCAGCTTCTCGATGCCGCCCCGGCCGAGCGCCGCACGCTGCTGTTCTCCGCAACGATCGCCCGTGAGATTGCCTCGCTGGCACGCCGTTACCAGAAGAATGCCGAACGGATCGACACGGTGTCGGGCGCCAAGCAGCATTCCGACATCACCTATCGCTGCGTCATCACGCAGCCGCAGGAAATCGAGCGTTCGCTCGTCAACGTGCTCCGGTTCTACGAGAGCCCGACGGCCATGGTGTTCTGCAACACCCGCATGATGGTCAACCAGGTCCAGGCTGCTCTTCTGGAGCGCGGTTTCGCCTCCGTCGCTATTTCCGGCGAGATGGGCCAGAACGAGCGCAGCCGTGCGATCGAGAGCCTGCGCTCCGGTCAGGCCCGTGTCTGCGTTGCAACTGACGTGGCAGCACGCGGCATTGACGTGCCGGCGCTGAGCCTCGTGATCCATGCGAGCATCCCGACGGCTGCCGAGACCCTGTTGCACCGTTCGGGCCGTACAGGTCGTGCGGGCCGCAAGGGCACCAGCGTGCTGATGGTTCCGCTGAACCAGCGCCGGCGTGCCGAGCGCCTGCTTCAGGTGGCGAAGATCCAGGCCGAGTGGGAAGCCGTCCCCACGGCTGACGCCATTGCCGAGCAGGACAAGACGCGCCTGATGCACGATCCGATCCTGACGAACGCCGTGGACGACATGTCCGACGAGCTGGTCAACCAGCTGGTCGAGAAGTACGATGCCACCAAGCTCGCAGCGGCTCTGGTCGGTCTGTATCGTGCGCGTCTGCCGAAGGTCGAGCAGATCCGTCCGATGTCCGTTGAGGCTCCGCGCCGCACGGAGCGTGGCGAGCGTGCACCGCGCGAAGAGCACACCATGTCCGGTGAGTGGTTCAAAATGGGCGTTGGTCGCACCGAGCGTGCCGATCCGAAATGGCTGATCCCGCTGATCTGCCGTCTGGGTGGCGTGCAGAAGCGCGAGATCGGCAGTATCCGCATCGATCAGGAACAGACCTATTTCCAGATCGCGGATGAGAGCGTGGCCCGCTTCAAGTCCTGCCTCGCCGGAGCGGAAGCCGACGAAGTGACGATCGAGCCGTCCGAGGCCCCTGCCGGTGGCATGGGTCCCCGTGGTCGCAACCCGGGTGAAGGCAAGCGCTTTGGCGGCGGTGGCCGTTCGGGCGGTGGCTTCAAGGGCGGTCCGCGCGGTGGTGCCGGTGGCGGTTACAAGGGCCGCGGCGGTTCGGGCTATGGTCGTCCGAAGCCCGCAGCCGGTGACGGACCGCGCGGTGACGGTTCGAGCCGCAAGCGCCGTTCCTGATCCGTCTTTCCGGATCTGAGAAACAGAACCCCGCCGGAGCAGGTCTCCGGCGGGGTTTGTTTTTTCAGGCGTCGGGCAGGAGGGCTACCAGTTCGCGGACCCGGTCGAGAATGTCTGCGACCGGGAGCGGGATGGCGGCATCGTCCGTATGGTTTTCCCGTGCCGCACCTGTCTCGAACACATCCGCCCAGTATTTCAGGCCGCCCTGAGTCGCCATGGTGGCGAAGCAGGGGTTGATATGATGGGACGGTACGAGTTCGTAAACGAGCGTTCCCGGCTGACACCAGGCGATATTGGCCATGCCGGCTCCCAGCATTCCCATAACCATCCCGGCGTCGCTGAACAGGCGGATCTGTTCGGAGAGCGACAGCGTTTCGGGATGCACGCGCTCGAAGCCGAGTTGCTCCAGCCCCTCCGCAAATTCGGCTTCGTTGGGAACGTGCCGGTTGGCCGAACTGCCACGCTCGATATAGAGGTGCCGTCCGGCAGGTTTCGGTGTGGCACCTGCGGCCTGACGCAGCCGTGCATAGGCGTCGCGGGACAGGTCCGAGACGGCGAAATCGGCGCTGCCATTGACGAAGGTGATGTAGTCGAGGGTTTTGAAGGCGTACTGCCGCCCTTGTTGCAGACGGATATGAGTGTCATCGCTCAGGCCAAAAAGCTCCAGCGTCTCGAACTGCCACGGATGCATATGTTCGGGCAGGACAAGGCGCACCGGCCTGCCTGCCTGGGACAGGACATGCAAAGTGGGGATCGTATGGGCGACCCAGTGATAGAAGTTCGAAGCCCAGTGATCGACACAGCTTGCGATCACGCCCTTGAAAGGTGCGCAACGGACGATATCCGCAGGCCGCAGCTTCAGGTTACGCACGGCCTCCGGATCCTGGACATAGGCGGTTTCAGTGACTGGATGGCCTGCATGCAGCAGTGTCATCAGCGGCTGGTCCAGCACAACGTCACGCAGGGCGTACTGACTGACCGTGACCGGCATGCTCTCCCAGTCCCGGAACGGATTACGTTCCGGATGGCTCAGGGCAGAGGTGCAGGGCGCGGAAACCGGTCGGACGGGACAGGTTTCGAGAACAGTCGTGCTGCGTGCGATCTCCGCCAGACCGGAGGGCCCGGTCGGTAGAGAGAAGAGGCGCCTGAGACGGGAGAGAAGCGGCATGGTCAGGATCAGACGGTCTTGGCCGCGCCTTTGAGCAGGGCCTGCTGGGCGTCCTTGAGCGCATCAGACATTTTCTGTTCCGGCTCCTTGAGATGCAGGCTTTCAAGCGTGTCCAGCAGGGCTTCGGCCACGAGCACGCGGGCGAGCCATTTATGGTCCGCCGGAATGACGATCCAGGGGGCGTCCGGCGTTGCGGTCGCACGAATGGCCTCTTCATAGGCTGCGGTGTAATGCGGCCAGAATTCGCGTTCCTTCAGATCCGACGGGCTGAATTTCCAGCGTTTTTCCGGATGGTCCAGCCGTTTGAGGAGACGTTGCCGCTGTTCCTCGGGTGAAATATGCAGGAACAGCTTGAGGACGATGATGTTCTGCCGCCGCAGATAGCTCTCGAAATGCCGCAGATCGCCGAGACGATGATCCCAGAAATCCGGCAGATCGGGATTGAGACCACGGGCGCGCACCATGTCCGGATGCACGCGCTCCACGAGGACATCTTCGTAATGACTGCGGTTGAAAATGCCGATCTCACCGCGCGATGGCACGGCAAGATGGATGCGCCACAGATCATCATGCCGTGTTGAAATCCCGACAGGCGCCTTAAAGGACGTGACATGCACGCCCTGCGGATTCAGGCCGGAAAAAGCGTGGCGGATTGCGCCGTCCTTGCCAGCGGTGTCCATGCCCTGAAGCACGACCAGAATGCCGTGGGTGGCATAGGCCGCCAGTCGCTGCTGCAGGACGGACATCCGGTCCACGCAGTCGCGGATGCGGGTGCGGGACGTGTCCTTCTGGCGGCCGAGCTTGTCGTTCGTGGCGATGGAGGACAGACGGAAGTTTTTCCCGTCCGTGATGCGAAGTTGGGAAGGAAGCCCGGTTTCAGCCGACATGACGGTTCACCGCAAGTCCACCCGAGGCCTGACAGACCGGCATCATTTCCAGATAATTGACGTTCACATGCCAGGGCAGGCCAATGAGCCAGGAGACGGTCCCCGCAATATCCTCGGGCGTCAGCGGCGTCGTGTCCTTATAGACGGCAGCCGCCTTGGCATCGTCACCCAGACGCACGTTGCTGAACTCGCTGCCACCACACAGGCCGGGCTCAATATTCGTCACACGGATGCGGGTGCCGAGCAGGTCCGTGCGCAGGTTCTGGGTGAACTGGTGCACGAAGGCCTTGGTCGCGCCATAGACGTTGCCGCCCGTATAGGGATAGGTCCCGGCCGTGCTGCCCAATGCGATGATGTAGCCCGTATTGCGCTGGACCATGCCCGGCAGAAGAGCGCGCGTCAGTTCCACAACGCCCGAAACATTGGTTGCGATCATCGATTCCCAGTTATCGGGCTCGGCGTCCTGTGCAGGTTCCATGCCGAGTGCCAGACCGGCATTGTTCACCAGCACGTCGATGTCCTGCCATTCCTCGGGCAGCGCGGCCGGCAGGGCGCGCAGAGCCTCACGGTCCGTCATGTCGAGCGTATAGGGCAGGACGCTCTCGCCCAGTTCATCCTTGAGGGCTTCCAGACGTTCCTTGCGGCGTCCGGTTGCGATGACGCGGTGACCTTCGCGCACGAGGCGCGTTGCTATGGCGTGACCGAAGCCTGCGGTAGCGCCGGTGACGAGGACGGTGAGAGGCATGACAATCTCCAGACGGACAGTCCGCACCCGGCAGGGGCGGCTCGGGATACCCAGTTCAATGACATTGGATGTCATTAACACTCCTGAAGGCAAACGCTTGCAATACAGGAAGGGATGCACCCATGTTGGCAGGCATGAAGAAAACACTCGACGGACAGAATGACAACCTGACAGATCCCGCCTTTCCGGAACGCGGCCTTACGGGAAAACTGCTCGTGGCCGCGCCTGCACTGGCGGAGACGTTCTTTGAACGGACGGTAATCTATCTCTGCGCCCATTCGGAGCAGGACGGGGCGATGGGGCTGATCGTCAATAAGCGCCTGGCCCAGCCGGGCTTGGATGATCTGTTCGCTCAGCTTGGAATCGAGCCCAGCCCTCCCGAGCGGCGGATCGGCGTGTGCATGGGTGGTCCGGTCGAACATTCCCGGGGCTTTGTGCTTCACTCGGCCGATTGGGCCGGTGAGGGGAGCTTGGACGTCGATGGGCACACCACCCTGACCGCCAGTCTCGATATTCTGCGCGAACTTGCCGCCGGACATGGACCAAAGCAGGCCATGATGGCGCTCGGACATGCCGCCTGGGCGCCCGGGCAGCTTGAACAGGAAATCCTGCGTGACAGTTCCTGGTTCGTGGCCCCTGCCACTGACGAGATCGTGTTCGGAACCGATCACGCCAAAAAATGGCGTCAGGCGTTGGTGGCCATAGATATCGATCCACTTCTTCTCTCAGCGTCCGTCGGGGAAGCCTGAACAGGCTTTCCCTCCAGAGCAGTCTTCAGGCCGATACTCCCATCACATACAGGAAGGCAGCATGAGCGCACCCTATATCCTCTACATCTACGAACACTGCCCGTTCTGCACCAAAGCGCGGATGATCTTTGGCCTGAAGGACATCCCCTATGAGCGGCAGATCCTGCTCAATGATGATGTCGAAGGCCCGGTCCGCATGGTGGGACGCAAGGTCGTTCCGATCCTTGAGGAAGACGGACAATTCATGGCCGAGAGCATGGACATCGTCGCCCATATCGACGCGATTGGAAAACCTATCCTGACGGGTAAGGCACGTCCCGAAATCACGGACTGGCTGCATAAGGCGGGCAAGCCGCTCTATCACCTGTTCCTGCCCCGCGCTGCTGCGGCCCCGCTGCCGGAGTTCGAGACGACCTCTGCGCGTGCCGGGTTCATCCGTCGCAAGGAACCGTCCGTCGGGTCATTCAGCGCATTGCTGGAAGAGAAGACCGACGAACTGACGCAGTTGAACGCGCTGCTGAAGGAACTGGCTCCACTGATTCAGACGCCTGAAGCCGTGAACGGCGAACTGTCCACGGACGACATCCACCTGTTTGCGCATCTGCACAGCATGTCGCTGATCGGTGGCGTCGTTTATCCGCCAGAAGTCGAGGTCTATCGCCAGACCATGGCAGAGCTCTCGCGGGTGGGTCTGTTTGACGGCATTGCTGTCTGATCACTAACCTAATCTGCAAAGAAAAGGGGCCGGATCACAGGATCCGGCCCCTTTTTCACGTCCGTAGGGCGGGGGATCATTTCCCCGGCTGAAGGACCGTGCTCAGGAACTGCGCGCGCCGCTCGGCGACCCGGGCACGGATGATCGGATCGGGCAGCATGTGCGTGCCGGGAAGCAGCAGAAGGTCGTAGGGCTTTCCGGCGTGCAGAAGGGCCTGCGTCAGCTTCATGGTGTTCTCGAAATAGACGTTGTCATCCGTAATGCCATGCATGAGCAGCAGAGGCTGTTTCAGCGTGTCGGCATAGGTCAGGACATTGCTCTTGCGATAGCCTTCCGGATCTTCCTGCGGCGTGCCGAGATAACGCTCGGTATAGGCCGTATCGTAATCCGCGAAATCGACGGGGGGCGCACCTGCGACACCAACCTTGAATACATCCGGACGACGGATGGTCGCCATGGCGGTGAAATAGCCGCCGAAGGACCAGCCGTGTACGCCGACGCGGGAGAGATCCATTTCATGGTGGCGCTTGCCGAGGGCCTGAAGTCCGTCGATCTGGTCCTGCAGCGGCAGGTCGATCAGGTTGCCCTTGATAGCACGCTCAAAATCATGATCGCGCCCCGGTGTCCCGCGTCCGTCGAGGGTGACGACGATATAGCCCTGATTGGCCAGGCACTGGTCATCAAGATAGGAGGTCGGCGTGTCATGGACCATCTTGGAGCCCGGACCAGCATAGACCGACAGCACAACCGGATAGCGCTTTGAGGCGCTGAAGTTTTCGGGGCGGATGATGGCCGCATCGAACTCACGCGGACCGGCCGTCGTGAACTCGACATGAACCGGAAGTTTCGGCGGCTGTGCTACGCTGGGCAGTGTCGCGATGACATGGCCGCTCTCATTCCGGACCAGCGTCTGGCGCGTGCCATTCGCGCTGGCGAATGTGTCCACCATGGCCGTATGCGTGCCATTCGTGACATGCACATTATGAATGCCGCGCTCCGTCACGAATGGCGTTACGGCACCGGTTGCAAGGTCGATATGCACGACCTCGTTGTCCAGCCGGTTGGTTCGGACCGTTACGGTGACCGTGTTGTGTTCGGCATCGTAATTGTCAAAAGCGACATAGGACAGGCCAGGGGGCGTCAGGACGCGCTGGAGTTTTCCATCAGGCGCGTGCAGTTCAAGCTGCCAGTCCTTGCCCCGGTCCGCGGCCCACAGGAAGCCTGCATTATTGGCGAGAAAGACAGGCAGGTTGTGGCCACCGGAAGCGGCGCGCGGGTCCAGCTCGATCCAGGCCGGGTCGGACTGGGCGAGCAGGAGATGGGTGGCGCCAGTCGCAGGGTCGATCGTGAGAAGCTGTTCCTGCGTCTGGGCGCGGTTGAGCAGTACGACTGCGAGAGGACCGTTCTTCCGCCAGACCACGCGACCAAGATACGGCCATGCCTCGTGATCCCAGGAAATCCAGCGGACCGGGCCGCCTTTCGCGTCCACAAGCCCGAAACGTGTTTTCGCGTTGTTCGTCCCGGCGCGAGGATAGCGGAACGAGACGGGTTCGGCCTGCGGGGTTTCGGGATTGGTGATGTAATGCTTTTCGACGTCGCTGTTATCGGCTTCCTCGAACAGGATGGTCTTGCTGTCCGGCGACCACCAGGCGCCATCCGCGCGCTCCAGTTCTTCAGCCGCGGCAAATTCGGCGAGGCCGTGCGTCAGGGTGTCGCTGCCGCCGGTCGTCAGGCGTGTCTCGCGGTCACTGACGAGATCGACGCTGTACAGGTCATTGTCCCGCACCGCGGCAAGGGTCAGCCCGTCCGGGGAGAGGCGGGGGGCGATCCATTGGCCTTCGACCGGCGTGACACGGCCATCATCGGTGGCGATGCGTTCAAGCTGTCCGCCCTGTGAGGCCAGAAGCGTGCCGCCATCTTCACTCATCTGATAGTCGGTAATGCCGGACATGCTCTGGCGTGCCCGTTCGCGCCGGGCCTTTTCCTCGACCGACAGATGTTCCGGGCCCGAGACCGGGGCGGCCAGTTCATGCAGCGAATGATCGGGAAGGTCGTAACGGTACAGGTGCAGATGCGTGTCGAACGGTCCCGAGCGCAGGAACAGGGCGGAATGACCATCCGGCGTGATTTCGGCGTGGTTTGGCAGTCCAAGCGTGCCGTTCCGGGTCTTGGCCAGATCGACCATGCAGGTAGCGGGTTGAGCCGCATTGCCGATCCCGGTGGACAGCAGCGGAGAAAGGACGGCGCAGGCCAGAAGGGCGCGACGCAGGACATGTGACGACATTGCATCTCCGTAAGCATGATGGCGGACAGGATTTTGACGTCGATCATGGACCGGCTCGCCGTTTGTGAACAGGGTTTCCGCAAGGGATGACGCAGCCGTCTCACGTTTTCGGGAGCGGGGGTGTTTTTACTGGGACCGATCCCGGGCTCGGGTGTTCTGTATCACGGTATGTCTCAGCAAGAAGGAGCCTGATGGATATGCAGTATCGTCAGCTTGGTCGCTCGGGCCTCAAGATTTCAGCACTCAATTTCGGATCGGTCACGTTTGGCGGGCAGGGCAATTTTGCCGCCACCGGCAAGGTGGACGTCGCCGAAGCAACGCGGATGGTGGATATCTGCGTCGAGCATGGCGTGAACATGTTCGACACGGCCGATGCCTATTCCGGTGGTGAGGCCGAAGAAATCCTGGGGCGTGTCCTTCAGGGACGCAGCCGCGAACTGCTCGTGACCTCCAAGGTGCGTTTCCCGACGGGGAAGGGACCGAACGAGCAGGGGCTGTCACGCCATCACATCCTCAATGCCTGTGACGACAGCCTGCGTCGGCTGGGTCGTGATCATATCGACCTTTATTATCTGCATGAATGGGACGGTCTGACGCCGGTCGAGGAGACGCTTGAAGCGCTCCAGACCCTGCGCGATCAGGGCAAGATCCGCTATGCGGGGATTTCCAATTTTGCGGGCTGGCAGGCCATGAAACTGCTGGGAGCCGCCGAGCGGGACCGTCTGGTCGCGCCGGTCAGCCAGCAGCTCTATTATTCCCTTGAAGCTCGTGATGCCGAATATGAGCTTCTGCCGCTCGCCGTGGATCAGGGGCTTGGCGTTCAGGTCTGGAGTCCGCTGGCCTGTGGCCTGCTGACCGGCAAATACCGCCGCGGCAAGACGGCGCCGGAAGACTCCCGCCGGATTTCCGGCTGGCCGGAGCCGGAAGTCCGGGACCTGAAGAAGCTCTATGATACGGTCGAGGTTCTGGTGCAGATCGCGGAAGAGCATAATGTCTCTGCGGCCCGCGTGGCGCTGGCCTGGACGCTGCACAAACCGGCGATCACCTCGCTGGTTCTGGGTGCGCGAAAGGAAAGCCAGCTTCTGGACAATCTGGCCGCTGCGTCGCTCCGTCTGACGCAGGAACAGGTTCGCCGGCTTGACGATGTGAGTGCGCCTGACCTGATCTATCCGTACTGGCATCAGAACCGGAATGCCTTTGACCGTCTCTCCAAGGCGGATCTTGTTTTGCAGGGACCGGCAAAACGTCATCGGGAGGCCCTTGAAACGAAAAAATGACTGCCTAAATATTAATCACAGGCCGCTGCCTCCGGGGGGGCCAAGCATATCAATGCCGCCGTAACGGGGCATGAGAGGAATTTAAGAGAATGGACATTCAGAATTTTACCGAACGCAGCCAGGGCTTCCTTCAGGCCGCACAGACCATTGCGCTTCGGGACTACAACCAGCAGCTGACGCCGGAGCATCTGCTCAAGGCCCTGCTGGATGATGAACAGGGTGCTGCGTCCGGCCTGATCCGCGCCGCAGGCGGCGATCCGAAGGTCGTTCAGACCGCCAATGACGCAGCCCTTGCAAAACTGCCCAAAGTTCAGGGTGCCGGTGCCGGCCAGCCGCAGATGACGCCGGATCTGGCGCGTCTGCTCGATGCTGCCGAATCTGCTGCAAAGGTCGCGGGCGACAGTCATGTTGCACAGGACCGCCTGCTTGTGGCGATTGCTGCCAGCCATACGCCTGCGGGCAAGGCGCTTGTTGACGGTAAGGCCGGTGCTCCGGCTCTGGAACGCGCTGTTGCGGAAATCCGCAAAGGCCGCACCGTGACAAGTGCTTCGGCGGAAAACACGTTTGATGCCTTGAAGAAATACGCCCGTGACGTGACCGCTGTCGCGCAGGCAGGCAAGCTCGATCCGGTCATCGGTCGTGACGAGGAAATCCGCCGGACCATTCAGGTTCTGGCACGTCGCAGCAAGAACAATCCGGTCCTGATCGGTGAGCCGGGTGTGGGTAAGACGGCTATTGTCGAAGGTCTTGCGCAGCGGATCGTCAATGGCGATGTGCCTGAAGCTCTGCGCAACAAGAAGCTGATGTCGCTCGATATGGGCGCGCTGATAGCAGGTGCGAAATATCGCGGTGAGTTCGAGGAGCGTCTGAAGGCTGTTCTCAAGGAAATTGAGACCGCTGAAGGCGAGATCATCCTCTTCATCGACGAAATGCACACGCTGGTCGGTGCCGGCCGGTCCGATGGCGCGATGGATGCGTCCAACCTCATCAAGCCGGAACTGGCGCGCGGCACACTGCACTGCGTGGGCGCGACGACGCTGGACGAATACCGTAAATATATCGAGAAGGACGCGGCTCTGGCCCGTCGTTTCCAGCCGGTCTTCGTGGGTGAGCCGTCCGTTGCCGACACGATCTCGATCCTGCGTGGCATCAAGGAAAAGTACGAGCTGCATCATGGTGTCCGCATCACGGACAACGCCATCGTTGCGGCCGCGACGCTTTCCAATCGCTACATCACGGACCGCTTCCTGCCGGACAAGGCGATTGACCTGATCGACGAGGCCGCCAGCCGACTGCGCATGCAGATCGACAGCAAGCCGGAAGCACTGGACGAACTCGATCGTCGTATCATCCAGCTCAAGATCGAGCGTGAAGCCATCCGCAAGGAAGACGACACAGCCTCGAAAGACCGTCTGGTCGCGCTTGAGGCCGAACTGGCCGATCTTGAAGAGCAGTCCGATGCGATGGGTGCTGAATGGCATGCCGAAAAGGATCGGGTGAACGCGATCCAGAAGTTGAAGGAACAGCTCGATACGGCGCGTTCCGATATCGACGTGGCACAGCGTCAGGGTGACCTCGGCAAGGCGTCAGAGCTGAGATATGGCCTGATCCCGAACCTTGAGGCCCAGATCGCCAAGGCTCAGGAAGAAGAGGATGCCTCTTCAAAGAGCGGTCTGTTCGCCGATACCGTGACGGATCAGGGTGTGGCTTCTGTCGTCTCCCGCTGGACCGGTGTTCCGGTGGACCGGATGCTCGAAGGTGAGCGTGCCAAGCTGATCCGAATGGAAGACACGCTGCGTGAACGTGTGGTCGGGCAGGAGCAGGCCCTGGTTGCCGTGTCGAACGCTGTCCGCCGGGCACGTGCCGGTCTTCAGGATCCAAATCGTCCGATCGGCTCGTTCCTGTTCCTCGGTCCGACGGGCGTTGGCAAGACCGAGTTGACAAAGGCTCTGGCGCAGTTCCTGTTCGATGACGAAAAGGCCCTGCTGCGGATCGACATGAGCGAGTTCATGGAGAAGCACGCGGTCTCCCGTCTGATCGGCGCGCCTCCGGGCTATGTCGGTTACGATGAAGGCGGTGTGCTGACCGAGGCTGTCCGTCGTCGTCCCTATCAGGTGATCCTGTTCGATGAAGTGGAGAAGGCCCATGAGGACATCTTCAACATCCTGCTTCAGGTTCTCGATGACGGGCGTCTGACGGACGGGCAGGGGCGTGTGGTGGATTTCCGCAACACGATCATCGTCCTGACCAGTAACCTTGGTTCTGAGGTTCTGGCCAACTTGCCGGATGGTGAATCGGTAGATGAAGTCCGTCCGCAGGTCATGCAGGTGGTCCGCAACCACTTCCGGCCGGAGTTCCTGAACCGTCTGGACGAGATCATTCTGTTCTCTCGTCTGCAGCGCAAGGATATGGACCGGATCGTTAAGATCCAGATCAGCCGTCTGCAGAAGCTGCTGGAAGATCGCAAGATCGATCTGGAACTGGACGACAAGGGAACCGAGTGGCTGGCCGCGGCAGGGTACGATCCTGTCTATGGTGCCCGTCCGCTCAAGAGGGTCATCCAGCGCAGCCTGCAGAACCCGCTTGCCAGCCTGCTGCTTGAAGGCAGCATCCATGATGGGGAAACGGTCAAGGTTTCGGCCAATGACAAAGACCTCACGATCGACGGGAAAGCTGTCTCGGCAGACTGACCCTCGTCAAAACCGGTTTCGGTTAGGAAAAAGCGCCTTTTTGGTGCTTTTTTCGTCTTTTTATTATTCCCGGATCGGAATGGGTCACGGGGATAAGTGGAATTTGTTAAGGATTTCGGGGCTTTCGGAATGTGGACAAGTGT
>NZ_JABCQG010000018.1 GCF_015244565.1 Gluconobacter vitians
CTTCAGGATCCCTATGATCTGCTCTTCCGTAAAACGACTGCGCTTCATCCGTCCGTATCCTTCTCGATCGGACTCTACTTTTAAATGGTTACATTTCCGGGGGGCACGTCAGCTCGGCGGACTGGTCGTTATCCAGAAAGATATTGGTATAGGCGCCTACAGGGGCACCGGCATCCAGAAACAGATTTTCAAATGCGAGGGCACATTGCGGCACGTTCGGGGCGTGTTTGGCAATGACGACATTCCCCGCCATGAGATTTGGTCCTGCAACGCGGGCAAGCTGGTAATACGGGAAATTCCAGGGTTCGATACAATAAATGATCCCCAGCGGCTGATTGATGATCTTCGCCCGTCCCGTTTTCACCTTAAGCGTTGTAGGCGCAAGAAATTCTTCTGCCCCATCTGCATAGAAAGACAGGATGTCGGCCGTAACATCAATTTCCTCAAGCGCGTCAGAGAGTGCCTTGCCCATTTCCGTGGCAATCAATCGGGCATGAAGCTCACGGTCCTTGCGGAGCAGATCAGCGGCCCTGGACACCACTTTCTTACGCTCTGCAATGCTCCGCAGCTTCCAGTCCGTTTTCCAGACCTGATCGGCGCGATCCGTAATCTCTTTCATCTGTGCTGGCGTATGCAGATCAAAGCTGCGTTCGACATTTTCCGTTGTCGGATTGAGAGTCTGATAGACGATCATGTCGGCTTTTCCTCTTCGTGAAATAACAGGAACTGTAGCCAGGGACTTCTTTCCCACTATGTGTTGTCGTGAGGAAGAAAGCAGGTGATCAGGCCGAATTGAAAACAGCACCATCCTTTTGATTCTGTCATTCAAGATTGTCCCGTTGACTTTGCCACGCAAGAACGCACATAAACCGCCATTAGTGTCAGGAATGATACCATGCCGCGAACACGTCACACGATCCTAGACTGTAGTCCAAGCTGCACAGTCGAAGCCACGCTCGAACTGTTCGGCGGGAAGTGGAAAGCGCTGATCCTTTATCATCTCTTTGAGGATCAGGTACTGCGCTTTGGCGAATTCCGTCATCGCCTGCCCAATGTCACACAGCGGATGCTGACCAACCAGCTCCGGGAACTGGAAGCAGACGGTCTCGTATCGCGAACCGTGTTCCCGGTTGTACCGCCGCATGTCGAATACAGGCTGACGGAACTGGGAAAGACCCTGAAACCCGTCATTCAGGCGCTCAAGACGTGGGGGGATCAGTATGCCCATTCAGTCGAAAGAGAAAAAAAGGCGAAATCAGATCAGACCGTGTAAATCACCGCACGTTTCAGTAGATTTTAGATGCGCTTTCTGCCGAAAGTTCCCCGCATCATCCCAATAAACACCCCAAGAAAGTCAGAATTAATTTACTTCCTGAATGGGCAGATGCGTCGTCATTTTGAATTTCGGTTTCTATTGCCTGAAAACAGGAGACACGCCATGCCCCTCATTCGCTTTGACATGCTGGAAGGCCGTTCCGAAACCAAACTGGCCGCCATTCTTGATACGGCCCATCAGGCCGTACTCGACGCATTTCATGTGCCGCCCCGGGACCGCTACCAGATTGTTCATGAACACAAGAAAAGTCGTGTGCGGATCGAGGATACGGGACTGGGCATCCCCCGCACCGATAATGTGATGATCATTTCGATCACAACGCGCCCGCGCACCGTTGAGGAAAAGACGGCTTTTTTCCGCATACTGACCGAAGCGCTGGAGCAAAAATGCGGTATCGCGCCCAGTGACGTCATGGTGAATTACGTCGAAAACACCGATGCCGACTGGTCCTTCGGCAACGGAGAAGCCCAGTTTCTGAACGGAAAACTCGGTAAACCCCAACCATCATGACGGGAGAGTTCTGTCTTTTTTAAGTGATCTGAACTCTTGCCGTCTCCAGCCATTGAGTCGTCTCATTCATGGAGGCGACAATGCCTTTCTCACAAAACGACCATCCCAGAAATCCGACAAAAGCTCCCGGCTCTCCTGATGAACGGGAACATTTTGATCCTTATCCCGACAAAAGCCCGGTCATTGACGAACCGCCTGAGGAAGACACCCCCGAGAACACACATTCTCCGGAAAAGCCGGCCCACCGCGCACAGGTCCCGATGGGTCATTGAAGGCAGGTATCTGGCAATGATGAACGGACGAGCAGACACCCCCGTTACAGCAAAGTTCGGCCCTGAACATGGAAGCGTCTCCCATTTTGCTGACCGGGCTCTTTCAGCTTTCAGATCGGGCCTCGCATCCATTCGTGGACATTCCACGGTGTGGAAAAAGCAGAGAATTGTCGCAATCCCTGTATGCAATGAGGAAGAGCATATTGCTCCATGCCTTCTTGCACTGGCGGCCCAGAAAACCCTCCCGGACAAGGTTGTGCTATGGGTCAACAATACCACAGACGATACCTGTAACCGGGCACGTTCCCTGATCGACAGACTTCCGTTTGAACTGGACATCGTCGCGGTCTCCTATGACCCGGCATTGGCCAGTGCCGGTCTGGCACGACGTGACGCCATGGCCTATGCTGCCAGAGAAGCATCGCCCGATGCCATTCTTTTCACAACGGATGCCGACAGCGAAGTTGCCTCCGACTGGATCGAAAACACGCTTGCGGCTTTCGCACATTATCCCGCCGAAGCCGTTTTCGGCCGGGTTCTGTTGATGCCGGAGGAATACAGCAAAATTCCGCTTCATCTGCATGAAGATGAACAGGCTGAAAGAGCCTACGGTGCACTTCTCGAACAGATTGGGCTGATACTTTGTCCGGAAGCGCATGACCCCTGGCCCCGGCATCAGGAACATTCCGGTGCGAGCATTGCCGTCACGCATGAGGCCTGGCGCAGGACCGGCGGCATTCCGCACGTTCCCTCTGGCGAGGACAGAGCATTTTATCAGGCCCTGCGACGCAACGGGATACCGGTTCGGCATGATCTGGAAGTCAGTGTATATGTCTCGGCACGCCTTCAGGGACGGGCCCAGGGCGGCATGGCGGAAACACTGGCCCGGCGCCTGATCACGCAGGACGAATATATTGATGATGCCTTCGAGCCGGTCTCAAGACGCCTGCTGCGGATCCGCAGGGAACAAGCTTACTGGAATGCAGATCAGTATTCATTTCCTATGCAGTCCTATCCGGACATGCCGCTCGTCCATATCCGTCGTCAGGACCTTCCCAGACATCATGAACGCGCCCGGCGTGTCCTCAATGTCCTCCGTCAGCTGAAATGCCGCTTTCCAGAAGGGTTGCAGACCGGCACAGCCGGTCAATCCGATATCCCTCTCCACGCTCTGACAGATCAGACTGCCAGCCTGCCTCACGGCAGATTTGCATGAAATGCTCAGCCGCCTGGTCACCGGTACAGGGCGTATCCGTCTCTCCCGTCCAGTTTACGAGAAGGATATGCCCTGCAGGGACAAGGCTTTCCGCCACCATGACGGCAAGGCGCTGAATATCTTCTGCCGTCAGAAAATACAGAACCTCTGAAATGAGGACGAGATCACAGCCCGAAGCCTCTGCAACAGGATAATCCACAGGCAGAAATGCCCTGAGGAACGTGACATGGTCCTGTGCCCCACATCGCTGCCGCGCAATGGACAGGGCATTTTCCGACGCATCAACAGCCAGAACCCGCCCGCAACGCTGCGCCAACGCCAGCGTACCGACACCGATCGCACATCCAAGTTCAACAGCAAATGAAACAGGGCAGTCTGGAAGACACTCCAGCACCCTCGCCAGTTTCTGCTGCTCATAGGAACTGCTCTCGAACCCCCACGGATCAGAACTGCTCTGAAACAGGCGCTCGAAAACCTCCGGTTTCCACGTTTCGCGGCTCATGACGCGATGAAGATTTCATAAGGCTGGATGATTTTTCCCAGAAGATGTTCCGGCAAAACAAAACCTTTCGGATCGTCTTCCACAACCAGACCTCTCTGGCTCCGATGCGTCTCAACGGCTTTGCGTTTCCTGTCCAGAAAATCCCGCACATCAAGGCGCCATCCCATCGGGACCGACTCATCGATTTCCATATCAGGCGGAAGTGTCAGGCCCCAAACCGGATAAGCCAGTATCCTGAGATCCGGCAGAAAAGCTTTCAGTTCCTGCCCCATAATCCAGACAGCTTCGTGATCGCAGTGCGGATCATACCGCCAGGGCACCAGAACCGTGCTGCAGTCATAACGCCTGACAATCCCGGCCAACTGTTGCAAGGCATCATCCAGCCCCCTGCCTTCACTCGGCACCGCCGTGTCCCGAAATCCCAGAAACAGCAACCGTTCGGAAGGCAGACCCAGCACAGCCGCAGCCTCCCGGCTTTCCTCCTGCCTGCACTGCGCCAGTCGCTGCGGTGGCCAGGACACAGACCCCGGATGAGACGCCGATCCATCGGAAACAATCACCACCACCGGCGGCCGTCCTTCGCTAACAGCACTGGCAATAAAGCCCCCACATCCCAGACTCTCATCATCCGGATGCGGTGAGAGCACAAGCGATGTACCGGGCGCAATCTCATCCAGAGACGCAAATGGGAAACTGGTAAAATGCCTCAGCATCTCTTCGATTTTCATGCGACATCCTCCGGCCAGTCATGGCTGACGAACCAGCCCGCAGCATCAGTCAGTGCTTCATCCGGCGCCGGCTGTCTCAGATAGGTCGCCAGATCCCGCATGACCTGTTCGACGGCCCTTCCCTTCACAAAAGCCGAAAGACCCAGCCCCCTCTGCACAAGCGTGATCAGCTCCAGAGCAGCCCGTTCAACCGCCAGCCGCGCAAGATTGACGGTCGCTGTAATCTCTTCCGGACTCACCTCCGCCTCCCCATACGCCGCCTGAGCGGCCTGCCCGGTCCAGAGCGCCGCCGTTTTCTGAAGGATAAGCGCTTCTCCGATGCGACACAGCTGATGCGGATTATCCGCCCGCCCCCGCGCCACAAGCTCCTGCCGCAGCAGATCCACCAGCCGGTCCATGGCCCCGAGAGCAACGGCCGATCCGCGCCAGGCTCCGGCAGAAAACTCGGGCTGTCGCAGATAATCGCCTGCCGATCCAAGAATATCTTCGGCTGAAACAAGCAGATCAGTGAAATCATAGGCACCGGTCCCGCTCGCCTGCATGCCCGTCAGTTTTCCGGGTCCCGGTCGCCTGCGACTGGGATCGGTGGTCGGAGCAAGCACCATGACCGACGCATCATCCACGGTTGTCGCTGTAATCAACGCCAGCCCGACCTGACTGACACCGCTGGAAAACCCCTTGATCCCAAACAGCCTGTAGCCGTCGCTTTCCTTTTGGATCGTCACAGGGGGATCGCCATCCGTCACCCATATCCCTGCCAGAACTCCGCCTTTAAGCATCCGGGCCAATTTCCTGCGCTGATCTGCACTGCCATAAAGCGCAACAAGGCGAATGACATTCACATGCCCCTCAAGGCATCGGCCAAGGGAAAGGCTGAGATACCCGGTCCGTCGCAACAGGGTCAGGAGCGCACCACGTCCCGCCGGCGAACTGGCCACACCAAGCCCTCCGTCTTCGAAAGGAAGCAACGCATCCAGTGCACCGATTTTCCTTAGAGAAGCGAGCAGTTCCTCAGGAAACATATCCTCCGAAGATCGGAACGGCCTGGCCTTCCACTCCATAAACAGGCGTTGAAGCCTGTCCTGAAACACGGCAAGGCCTTCGCAGGAGATCTCCCGACCTGAATTCAACATGCCCGAGCATCCTTCCGCGTCAGCCAGCACACGCAACGTCTGGCAAGCGGTCAGGGATGCGCAGTCGAACTCCGTTTCTTGGTCACTCTTTCGAGGGCAGGCAACCCGGGACGCCGCACATCAGGCCGGATCGGAACCATGAGGATGGGTTTCCGGCATCCCCCAGGCAAACAGACAGGCCACGGCCGCCCCCGTCAGACCAAGGATCGTGAAGGTCATACTGAACCCGTAAGCCGATGCCAGTGCACCGCCCGCAAGGTTGGACAGAAGCGCTCCGATGGTCCCCAGCGCCAGACCCAGCCCGATCAGCAGATTGCGCCGGCCGCTTCCCGAAGCGATATCGGAGAGAATGGCGTAAAATAGCACCAGAATAATGCCCGAAGACAACCCGTCTAGGATCTGAACAAGAGCCAGCGTCGGCCAGCCCGCACTCAGAATTATCAGCCCGTCACGAACAGGCTGCAAAGCGAGCGCAAGAACAAAAAGCGGCTTGCGAGGCCATTGCGGCGCCTTTCTGCCCACGAGGAGTGCGACCGGCGCCATCGTTATCTGGGCCACAACAATGCAGATGGCCGTCACATCTGCCGGATTACCAAGATGGTAAAAGGCATAACGCTCGATCATGAGCGGAACAACCGCGCCATTGGCCACATTGAACAGCAGATACGTCACCAGAAAAACGGCCAGTCGCGGCTCGGACAGCAGGCTCATAACGGCATGCAGCGTCTCACGCACAGACGCCGCTTCCCGCGACTGGCCCGAAGGCTCGTCAGCCCGCGACGAAAACCCACCAACCAGGAGAAGACTGACCGCTGCAAGCCCTCCCACACCCCATAACGGCGCCACCGGCCCCATCATGCGCCCCAGAAGACTCATCAGAAAGCCGGAAGACGCATTGCCCAGATGGTTGAAGGACTCATTGCGCCCCATCCGTTCGATATAACCCCTGGCCCCTGCCGTATGATGACTGATGGCTGCCAGAATGGGCGTAAAGAGAGCCCCCGCCCCACCGGCAATAAAATGCGCCACAACAATGGGATAGAACAGCGGCACCCAAGCCATTATCGCAACAGACACAAACGTTACAACACAGCACAGAGCCATCATCAGACGGCGACGGGCAATAATATCCAGCGCCCAGCCCCCTATGAAACGCGCCAGAACGGCCCCAAGCCCGCCCGCAGCGATGGCGGCCCCGATCCGGCTGGAAGGCCAGGTCTGTATCGTCAGGAAAGCAGTCAGGAAGTTCCCGAGATTGTCCTGAACATCCGCAAGAAGAAAGCTCAGTCCGTCGAGGGAAAGATCATCCTTCCGGTGTCGGGTCTGCGCTCTGTTTTCCGTCACACTGGTTCCCATCAAAATTTTCTGACACGCCGCACGGGTACTGAAACCCGGCCGCTTCGATATTAAACGGCCAGATCCCACTCACGTTACGAAGCCGCTGAAAGAAAAATGCTTTTTCAGCCCCCGCCCGCAGTCGCCGCCCGGTTCTTCAGCCTGACAACACTTCCGTGTCCCCGAATTATCGGGAGCAGCATGAAACTTGCCGCCAGCGTTGCTCTTACACTTCGACATACCTGCAAAAATGACGCTGAACGGAGCGAATTTCCAACGACTGATGTGTCCGTCACCAGCCCCTGTCGCCTCCAGATCAATGGAGAGCCCTGCACCGTCGATATCCCACCCAGCGTCACCCTGCTGGACCTGCTCCGGGAACGTCTGGACCTCACCGGAACCAAGAAGGGCTGCGATCACGGGCAGTGCGGCGCCTGCACCGTTCTCGTCAATGGCAGGCGGGTCAAAAGCTGCCTCATCCTCGCCGTCTCGATCCCCGATGCCGAGGTCACAACGATCGAAGGTCTGAGCCGGGACGGACAGATGCACCTCATGCAACAGGCCTTTCTCGATCAGGATGCGTTTCAGTGCGGATACTGAACACCGGGCCAGATCATGTCAGCGGTAGCGCTTATGGAAGAAGGACATGTCCACACCCGCGAGGAAATCCGCGAATTCATGAGCGGCAATCTCTGCCGGTGTGGCGCCTATAACGGCATCCTCGATGCCATCGAGCAGGTCATCGCCCAGCAACAGCAGGACCGGGCCGGAGAAGCCGCATGAGACAGTTCTCCTATTCCCGCCCCGACACGCTCGATACCGCCTGCCACACACCGGACCACACGCGCTTTCTCGCCGGCGGCACCAATCTCATTGATCTGATGAAATCGGACGTCGAACGGCCCGAACATGTCGTCGATCTCAGTGCCCTGTCCATGAGCCAGATCGAGGAACGCCCGGATGGTGGCCTGCGCCTCGGCGCCCTCGCCACCAATGCCGACACGGCGGCCCATCCGCTCGTCACCGAGCGCTATCCCCTTCTGGCCTCTGCCATCCTCGCCGGTGCCAGCCCACAGATCCGCAACAGGGCCACGAACGGTGCAAACCTGAACCAGCGCACCCGCTGCCATTATTTCTATGACCCGGACATGGCCTGCAACAAGCGCTCCCCCGGTACGGGATGTTCCGCCAAAGGCGGCCGTAACCGGATCATGGCCATCCTCGGCACCAGCGATGCCTGTATCGCCACGTTCCCATCCGATATGTGCGTGGCCCTCGCGGCCCTGAACGCGACAGTGAATCTCACAGGCCCCGAAGGTGAGCGCACCGTTCCAATGCGCGACTATCACCGCCTCCCGGAAGACACGCCCTGGCAGGACAACATCCTGCGTGCCGGTGAAATCGTCACGTCCATCGATCTGCCGTCGATCTCCTTCGGCCCCCATCACACCTATCTCAAGATCCGCGACCGCCTGTCTTTCGCCTTCGCCATCGTCTCCGTCGCAACGGGGCTACAGATGGAAAACAACACGATCCGCAAGGCCTGCATCGCCATGGGTGGCGTCGGCACAAAACCCTGGTGCGTCCCGGAGGCCGAAGCCCTCCTTGAGGGGAAAGCGCCGTCCCCCTCCCTGTTCCGCGACGCTGCCGAATGCCTGCTGCAAGGTGCTGTCACTGATCGAGATAACGCCGCAAAACTGAAGCTGGCCCCCCGCGTGATCATCCGCGCCCTTTCGCAGGCCTCTGCAGGCACGCCCCAGTCCCAGACGCAAAAGACCATTTTCTGAAAGAACCCGGGTATGACCCTCCATTCAGCAAAAATCGGACAGCCCGTCTCCCGGATCGATGGCCTTGCCAAGGTGACGGGACAGGCCCGCTATGCCGCCGAACCCCATCCTGCCGGCATGCTGTACGGTTTCATCGTCAACAGCCCCATCGCCCGCGGCCGGATCGAGGCGATCCGGGATGAGGCCGCCCGCGCAGTGCCGGGTGTGGTGGAGATCATGACGCATCTCAACCGCCCCCACAGCGCGCTTTTTGAAAAATCCTACATGGATGGTCTGAGCGTCCCCGGCTCTCCCTACAGACCACTGCATGACGCGGAAATCAGCTTCAACGGTCAGCCCGTTGCCGTTGTTTTGGCAGAGACATTCGAAGCCGCCCGTGAAGCCGCCATGCTCCTCGAAGTGGATTACGAACGCTGGCCGCATAACGCGGATTTCGAAGCGTCCCTGCACCAGAAATACATGCCGGGCAAAACCCGCAGCAACTATGTCCCGCCCAAATCACGCGGAAACGCTGCCGAGGCCTATGCCCTCAGCCCGATCAAGGTCGAAGGGCGCTACCACCTCGCCCCCGAACATCACAATCCCATGGAGATGCACGCAACCACCGTCCTCGCCGAAGATGACGGCAGCTTCACGGTCTGGGACAAGACACAGGGTCCGCAGGCCGTCCAAGCCTATCTGACCAGCGCCCTGTCTCTTTCAAAAGATCAGATCCGCGTGCGCAATCCCTATGTCGGCGGAGCATTCGGCTCCGGCCTGCGCGCCCAGCACAACGTCTTCCTCGCAGCGCTGGGCGCAAAAATGCTCAAGCGCTCGGTCCGGATCACCCTGACACGCCCGCAGATGTTCACCCATGTCTTCCGTCCGGAAGCCGTCATGGACATCGCGCTCGGCGCGCAGCCGGATGGCACGTTGCAGTCCATGATCGTCGATGGCGTAACGGACACGTCGCGCTTTGAGCACAACATGGAAAATCTCGTGATTTGGGGCCTGATCAACTACAAATGCCCCAACGCCACGGCCGATTACAAAGTCGCCCCGCGTGACACCTACACTTCCAGCGACATGCGTGCTCCCGGAGCCGCCACGGGCGTCAATCTCTTTGAAATGGCCATCGATGAAATGGCCTATGCCTGCAACATGGACCCGCTGGCCTTTCGCCTGCACAACTATTCCGACATCGACGCCATGCATGACATGCCCCTGACCAGCAAGGCGCTGAAAGAGGCCATGCATGAGGGCGCAGAACGGTTCGGCTGGTACAACCGCCCAATGGCCCCGAAAACCATGCGTGACGGAAAAGAGCTGATCGGCTGGGGCATGGCGACAGGCATCTGGGACGCGATGTTCTCCCCCACTTCGGCCCGCGCCACACTGACCGCAGACGGACGCCTGCACATCGCAACTGCGGCCTCTGATATCGGAACCGGAACCTACACAATCCTGGCCCAGACCGCTTCGGAAACCTTCGGAATCCCTATCGAGATGATCGATATCGAACTGGGCGATTCAACCCTTCCCGAATGCCCGACGGAAGGCGGCTCATGGACAGCCGCCTCCGCAGGCGCCGCCGTCTGGCTCGCCTGCCAAAGCCTGCGCGAGAAGCTGTTTAAGGCTGTAGGCAAAAGCGGAAACATTTCCGCTTGGCTGACGGAAGGACTGTCGAACAAGACCACAGTGCTAAAGGACGGATTTCTTCAGGATAAAGGCGCAGATGAAAACCTCAGACTGTCCCTCTCCGAAGCCCTGTCCCTGACAGGTCAGGAAAAGCTCGAAGTCGAGGAAACAGCAAAGCCGGGCCTGCGCGGCACCATCAGCCAGATGAGAAAAGCCCGCTTCACACACAGCGCGGTCTTCTGCGAGGTCCGCGTGGATGAGGAACTTGGCATTGTCCGCGTGACACGGCTGGTCAATGCTGTCGCGGCCGGTCGCATCATGAACCCCAAAACTGCAGCCAGTCAGGTCCGTGGCGCCATGGTCATGGCAACAGGCATGGCACTTCACGAAGAGTCCCTGATGGACGAACGCGTCGGCCGCTTCATGAACCACAATTTCGCCGAGTATCACATCCCGGCCCATGCCGACATTCCGGACATGGAGGTTCTTTTCGTCGAGGAAAAAGACCGGGAAGTCAGCCCGCTCGGGGTCAAGGGCGTGGGCGAAATCGGCATGTGCGGAACAGCCGCCGCCATCGCCAACGCCATCTTCCATGCCACGGGCCAGCGCCACCGCAGCCTGCCCATCACACCCGGAAGCTGATGATCCCCAAACCTCTTCCGACACACCAGCCGGAAGAGGCGCAGAGAAACATCCTCAGCCGTTAATGATCATACCGCCATTCACATGCAGCGTCTGTCCTGTCACGAAGGACGCATCTTCGCTCGCCAGGTAGACATAGGCCGGACCAAGCTCGGCCGGATCACCACAACGCCCCATCGGCGTATCCTTGCCTAGATCGGCCACGGACTGCGGATCAACGACACCCCAGCTCGCCGGCTGAAGCGGCGTCCAGACCGGCCCCGGCGCCACGGCATTCACCCGGATCCCCTTCGACACCAGCTGAAGCGCAAGAGACCGCGTCATCCCCATCTCCGCCGCCTTGGTCGTGGAATAGGCCAGAAGCGCCTTGTTTCCCGCAAACGCATTGATGGATGACGTGTTGACGATGGCGCTTCCCTTCTTCAGATGCGCAAGCGCCGCCCGGACGAGATAGAAATAGCCGTTGATATTGGTGTCCATATGGCGCTGCCATTCCTCATCAGAGATGGCTTCGATGTCTTCCTCGACAATCTGCACGCCGGCATTGTTGACGAGAATATCGAGACCGCCCAGCTCATCCACCGTGCGTGCGACGGCATCATTGCAGACCTGACTGGAAGAGACATCACCGGCAATGGCCAGCCCCTTGCGCCCTTCCTTCTCAATGAGCCGAACAGTCTCCTGTGCATCCTCATGCTCCTCCAGATAGAGGATCGCCACATCCGCACCCTCACGAGCGAAATGGATAGCCGCAGCACGTCCGATCCCGCTATCGCCACCGCTGATCAGGGCCTTCTTTCCCTCAAGCTTACCGCTTCCACGATAATCAGGCCGGATATGAATGGCCTTAGGCTGCATCAGTCCTTCAAGACCGGGCTGGTGATCCTGCGATTGCGGAAGAATATGATCAGGCATGAAACAGTACTCCAAAAGAGTTCTGGCGCTTTCAGGGGTCAGCACCTCTGCCATGATCAACCATCGAAGCCGACAAGTGTTGCCTCAACTCATCCTGTCGCGGCCCCGGATGAAGCATAGTTCATGGAAAACCGCAGCCACAACCAGCCGACCAGCGCAGAAAAAACAGAGCCGGCAAAGATGCCCAGCCTGGCGGAAGATGCGAGGTCCGGCGCGGGAAAAGCCAGCCCGGCAATAAACAGACTGATCGTAAATCCGATCCCGCACAGCAGCGACAGACCAAAAATCATCCTCGTGGATGTTGCGACCGGAAGGTCGGCAATTTTCAACTTTGTCGCGATCCATGTCGCACCAAAAACGCCCAGAGGTTTGCCGATCACAAGCCCTGCCATGATCCCCAGCGGAACAGCCTTCAGCATCATTTCCGGACGGAAACCCGTCAGCGACACCCCCACATTCATGAAGCCAAACAGCGGCAGAACACCCCAGGTCACGAAAGGTCCCAGCTCAGCCGCTACCCGCTCAAGCGGAGACGCGTCTCCCACAACCCGTCCGGACACACCCGCAGGCAGACACAGCCCGGTCACAACCCCGGCAAGTGTCGGATGCAGACCGGAATACCGCAGCGCGATCCACAGCAGAACGCCCCCGATCCCATAATTCCACAGGTTCATGATCCCGGCCCTGTTCGCCCCGATCAGCGCTCCCGTAAGGATCATGACGGCACCCATCGCCGGCCAATACAGGGCGTGCCCGTAGAACAGGGCAATCACCATAATCCCCAGAACATCGTCGAAAATGGCCAGTGCCATCAGCCAGGCTCGGGCCCCCGGAGACACGTGTCTGCCAAGAGCCAGAATGATCGGCAGCGTAAACGCGGCATCCGTTGCAACCGGAACAGCCCAACCCCGGACCGCCTCCGGATGCCCATATGTTACCAGCAGATATATCAAGGCAGGCACGATCATCCCACCCACCGCCCCGATGAGCGGAAGGGCGATACGGCGGAATGACGAGAGATGCCCGGAGACAACTTCCTTTCTGATCTCAAGAATAACCACCAGAAAGAACAGGCTCATCAGCCCGTCCGATACCCATGCACCAACTGTCCCCGGACCGCCCGCTCCCAGCCAGGAAAGCCGCAAAGGAAATGTCGTCAGGCCAGCATAAGCTGAGGCCCATGGTGAATTCGCCAGAACAAGCCCTGTAAGCGACGCAAGCAGAAGAGCAGAAGCCCCCCATGCGGGAGACGCCAGAAGACGTCTGAGATACGCACGGGGTCCGGCAGAAAAGTCAGTCATTCCGTCTTGTTGGAGGATACGGATCATCAGCACAAGCGACCACTGTTACACGGGATCGTCCTGTGCCCGTTTGTCAGGAATTTCGGCTGGACTGACGCAGCGCTTCAAACAGCGTTCTGATAACCGGCCGGACACCATGACCGGAAAACTGCTCGATATAGTAATTCCCCAACCCTGAAATAGCAGGGAGAACAGTGCAGACACTCAGCCCCAGCGCTTTAACCAGATTCTGGGACGCAGGCCAGGGAACAAGGGCCAGAGCCGAACTTTCCTTGACCATCATGAGCGCCAGCGGGGTCATGTCCACCGATTCCACCATCAGGGAAGGCTCGTCGGAAAGCCCGGGATAGCGGGCCAGCAACGTGTTCCACCCGACCGCATGTGACCTGACGTCAAGCAGCTTGAAACCGACGACATCATTTGCCGAAGTGATCCGCTCCACATCCTGCGGCTGACCCACAACAACATGGCTGATCCCCATCAGCCATCCCGGATGCTCCCGCGTCGACATGGCATAATCGAAACGGATGGCAAGATCCGGCTCCCGGTGCCTCTGGGAGTCTTCGATAATGACATCCACCCGCACGGAAGGATGGTTTTTTTCAAACTCGCACAAGCGCCGCGGCAGCCAGCTCATCGCCATCAATTGGCTGGCAACAAGAGAGACGCGCTCCACATCCCGTCTGGGAAACAGTGCAGCGGATTTCGCCTCTATGGCCCGGAGGGAAACCTGAACGGTAGGAAGAAATTCGTTGCCTTCCTGCCTCAGCCTGACCTTGTTGGCACTGCGCAGGAACAGGGGCTTCTTGAGATAGGTCTCTAGCGCAAGGATCTGCTGGCTGACAGCGGCGGCCGACATGTTCAATTCACGCCCAGCGGACGCAAAACTCTGGTGCCGTGCCGCGGCATCAAAGACGCGAAGCCAGTTCAGGGACGGAATACGATGAGGCTGCATTCCTCAAGCGTAAGCTCAGCTTATGCTTTCTGCCAAGAAGAAATATATTCCGATATCGCATTCAACGCCATAAAGCGGTGAGTGAGCCTTTTTTGCAAACGTCTCAGCGGAAACTCCATGGATGTCTGTTCGTGCGACATGTCTGCTCCTTCCGTTTCTGCTTCTGGCCTTTCCGCCCCTTGCCACCGCAGAGGATCTTCCCCGCCACATCACGATTGGCACGGAAGGCACCTATCCGCCCTGGACCTTCGCAAAGCCAGACGGCTCCTATGCCGGCTATGAAATGGATCTCGTGAAGGTTCTCTGCCAGCGGATGCACGCAACCTGCAAGGTCGTCACACAGGACTGGAACGGGCTTATCCCCGGGCTTCGCGTAGGGCAGTACGACGCCATCATCGCCTCCATGGACGTTACGGACGAGCGGCGCAAAGTTGTCTCGTTCTCGCATCCCTATACCCGGGCGCCGAACGGTTTTCTGACATCGGGCACAGGGTCCCTGACCCGTCTGGCCCATACGGGTGTGCCTTTTGACCTGACGCGCGGGCCGCAGGAGGCACAGGCGGCCCTTGCGGAGCTGAAGACTGCCCTGGCCGGGAAGGTCATCGGGGTGCAGACGGGCTCGACGGCGGCGGGGTTTGCCGATGCCTATCTTCAGGGCCTGAAGATCATGGAATACCCTTCCCTCGACCAGCTTGGACTGGAGCTGATTGCCGGGCGCATCGATATTGCCATCGCCAATGTCACCACCTTCGGGACGATGATGGAGGCGGCTCCCCAAGGGGCGCTCGTCATGACCGGGCCGACATTCTCGGGCGGAGTGCTGGGGTCGAACACGACCAATATCGCCTTCCGCCCGGATGATGATGCGCTGCGCAATGCCTTTGACGCGGCCCTGACATCCGTCAATCGCGACGGCACCAATCAGAAGCTGTCAGAAAAATGGTTCGGCACGGACATCTCGATCCATGAATGAGTCCTTAACCCGCCCCGCCTTTGCCTATTCCTCTGGCCTTCAACCGGGACCGAAGATGTTTTCAGACCTCGCCCCCCTCACCGATGCGGTCACCCTGTCTGTTGACGGGCAGCCGGTCCGAGCCCGTGCGGGTGAGACCGTTGCGGCCTGTCTGCTGCGGGCCGGGGTGCCGTATAACCGCCTGACACCGGTTTCCGGCGCCCCACGCCTGCCCTACTGCATGATCGGGCACTGTTTTGAATGTCTCGTCGAAATCGACGGGATCGGGAACCGGCAGGCCTGCCTGACGCTGGTGCGCGACGGCATGAAGGTACGCCGGCAGGACGGGGCGCCACCGGCGCTGGAGCCGTCCGTCCCATGAGCATCAACGCGCCTCTCCCTGATGCGGATGTCATCATCGTCGGTTGCGGGCCGTCCGGAATGGCGGCTGCGGTCGAACTGGCGGAAGCAGGCTGCTCCGTCATCGTACTGGACATGCAGCCCACGCCCGGCGGCCAGATTTTCCGGAACCTTGAAGCCAATCTGTGCGACACGAGCCTCGCAGGCCAGAGCCTTCTGGCCGCGCTGGGGCCTGCCTATCGGGCAGGTGCGGATCTGATCCAACGTTTCAGGGCCTGTTCCAGAATTGATTACCGGCCGCAGACCACCGTGTGGGAAGTGCGGCCCGATGGAACCGTGGGCTGGCTGCAGGGCATGAATGTCGGATATGTGCGGGGGCGGCAGGTTCTGCTCGCGCATGGAGCGATGGAGCGGCCTGTGCCGTTCCCGGGCTGGACACTGCCCGGCGTCATGACGGCCGGTGCGGTGCAGACGCTGCTCAAGGCCGGGCATCTGAAGCCTTCGGGCAGGATCGTTCTGGCGGGGACGGGGCCGCTACTGCTGCTGCTGGCCAACCAGTTGCACCAGCTTGGCGTCAAACCGGCGCTAGTGGGCCGGACCGACCGGCTTTCCGATAGTGTGCGAGCTATGCGGCATCTGCGTCCGGGTGGGCTTGTGCTGCTTGTGAAGGGGCTGGGCTGGCTGGGGCGTCTGAAGCTGGCGGGTGTGAAATCCGTGACGGGGCTTGAGAACCTGGCCGCGGATGGGGCGCAGAGCGTCGAGAGCGTGAGCTTTACGGTTGGGGGCAAACGGCAGACGCTGCCCTGTGATCTGCTGATCGTGCATGACGGCATCGTGCCCGCCATCGATATTCCCAATGCGGCCGGGCTGCGTCTGCAATGGGACGGGCCCAATGCGAGCTGGCGTCCGGCGACGACGCCGGATGGGCTGGGCGCCTCCACTCTTCCGCCGGAAATGTCCGCAGGGCCGTGCGTGCTGCGTGTTACGGGTGATGCCCGGAAGATCGGGGGCGCGGATGCGGCCATGGCGCATGGCAGAGTGGCCGCGCAGGCCATTCTGGCGGCGCTGGATCATGGTGCGGGGCCGTCCGCAGAGGCTCTGCGGGCGGTCGATAAGGCGCTGTCCGTGCGTCCGTTTCTGGATGCGGCGTTTCCGCCCGGCTTAGCGCAGGATCTGCCGGATGATGACACGATCGTCTGCCGCTGCGAGGAGCTGACGGCCGGGGATCTGCGGGCGAAAATCCGCTCGGGCTTTCGGAACATGGATGCGCTGCGCGGCGAAACACGCTGCGGCATGGGGCCGTGTCAGGGCCGGAACTGCATGGTGACGGCGGCACGGCTGCTTCAGGATGAGACGCGTGCTGCGGGTTGCCTGCCGACGTTCCGGGGACGGCCGCCGATCCGGCCGATCCCGCTTGGGGCGGTGGCGAGGCTGTCGGGTCTTGCCCCCCGCGCCACCATCCGGCTGACACTTGAAGACAAGCCCGAAAATGCATCAGAGGATACGGTCGATGCCCCGGCAGAATGAAACCGCTCTGATCATCGGTGCCGGACTTCAGGGTTGTTCGATCGCCCTGTTCCTGGCGCGTGCGGGCTGGAATGTCACGCTGCTCGACAAGAATGTCGCGGGGCGTCATGCCTCCAGCGTCAATGCGGGGGGCCTGCGGACGCTGATGCGGGACTGGCGGGAATATCCGCTGTCCGAACTGGCCATGGAGCACTGGCGGCATCTCGACCGGCTCGTCGGCGCGATAGCGGCGGAAAGCTGTGAGGTTCGGCTCGGCGTCGGGCAGATCGCGGTGGCGCTTGATGAGGCGGAGATGTCCTGGACGCTGGGCCGCGTGCAGGAGATGGAGCGGCGGGGACTGGGGACGGAAGAGCTTCTCTCCGCCACGGAAGTCCGGAAGATGCTGCCCGGTCTGACGGATCAGGCTCTGGGCGGGCTTGTTTCGCGCGGGGACGGACATGCCAATCCGGCCGCGTCGACCCGGGCTTTCAGGCAGGCCGCCATGGCGGCGGGGGCAAAAATCGTCGAGAACTGCCGTGTTCTGGGGCTGGAGCGTCTGCCGGGCGGCGGATGGTCCGTTGCGTCATCGTCGGGGCGGTATGAGGTGGGCATGCTGGTCAACTGCGCCGGGGCCTGGGGAGCGCAGGTGGCGGCCATGGCGGGGCAGACGCTGCCGCTGAAGGTGGTCGCCCCCTCCATGATGGTCACGGCACGGGCGCAGCCGTTCCTTGAGCCCGTTGTCATCGGGATCGACCGTCCGCTGTCCTTCAAGCAGAGCGCTGTTGGATCGCTGGTGATCGGCGGGGGCATTCTTGGAAAGCCCTGTGCGGATCATGACACGTCCTTTACGGTCATGGACCGGATGCCCGAGGGCGCGGCCGCCACGCTTGAGGCGTTCCCGGCCCTGGCGCATGTGCCGGTCCTGCGGACATGGACCGGGCTTGAAGGCGCGACGCCGGACGGGATTCCCGTGATCGGGCCGGGCGAAGGCACGCCGGATCTGTGGCATGTCTTCGGGTTCTGCGGGCATGGGTTCCAGCTTTCGCCGGCGGTGGGCGATGTTGTGGGACGCTCTCTGGTCAGCGGGACGGTTGATCCGCTGCTTGCGCCGTTCAGCGGCAGGCGCTTTGACGCGGGAGACGCCGCGTGAGCACACCGGCCTTCACGCTCATCGGGTTTGGCCCGGAAGGCTGGGGGAAGCTCCTGCTGCTGGCGGCCGGGCTGACGCTCGTGGCGGCGGTATGCAGCTTTGCTCTGGGCAGTCTGCTTGGAGCGGCAGGGGCGGTGCTCAAGCTGGCATCGTCGCGGAGTCTGCGGGGAATTGGCACTTTTTACACGACGGTTTTTCGCGGGATTCCGGAGATCCTCGTCGTCTATCTGTTCTATTTCGGGGGCTCGCTCGCGCTGACGCGGCTGATGCATCTGGCGGGGTTTCCGGGGTTCTTCTCCCTGCCCTTTTTCATCATCGGTGTCGTGGCCATCGGGTTGGTTTCGGGGGCCTATCAGACCGAGGCCTATCGCAGCGCCTATCTGCGCCTCGAACGCGGGCAGATCGAGGCGGGCAAGGCCTGCGGCATGTCCAGGTTTGTCCTGCTGTGGCGTGTCATAGCGCCGCAGACCCTGCGGTTTGCGCTGCCTGCCCTGGGCAATATCTGGCAGTCCGTCCTGAAAGAGACGGCGCTTTTGTCCATCATCGGGCTTATCGAGCTTCTGCGGCAGTCCACGATCGCGTCCGGCGCGACACGGCAGCCGCTGCTGTTCTACGGTGTGGCTGCTCTGCTTTATCTTGTCATGGGGCAGATCACGGCGCTGGGCATCCGGACTGTCGAGAAACGTCTTGCACGCTGCTGGGGGCGATAGGATGGACTGGCCTTTTCTTTTCGCAACGGCAAAGACGCTTCTCACGGGCGTGCCGCTGACCCTCCGGCTGGCAGCAACGTCGCTCTGCGCGGGGTTTGTGCTGGCGGTCGGGATCGCTGCCCTGGCCGGGAGCCGGTTTGCTCCGGCGCGCTGGATTGCGGCGCTGTATGTGATGCTCTTTCAGGGCACGCCGCTGCTGGTGCAGATTTTCATCGTCTATTACGGCTTCGGGCAGATCGATTTCCTGCGGGCGTCCTTTGCCTGGCCGTTTTTGCAGCAGGCCTATTGGTGCGCCGTTCTTGCGCTCTCGCTCAACACCTCGGCCTATGGTGCGGAAATCATCCGTGGCGCCATCGCGGCGGTTCCCGCGCGGGAGATCGAGGCGGCGCGCGCGATGGGCATGTCCGGGTTGCTGCTGCGCCGGCGGATCATCTGGCCGCAGGCTCTGCAATACGGGCTGGCGAATTACGGTAACGAGGCCATCCTGCTGCTCAAAGCAACGTCGCTCGCGAGTGTGATCACGCTGATGGATGTCACAGGTCTGGCTTACAGGCTGGTCTCGAAGACCTATCGTTCGGAAGAAATCTTCACGGTCGCCGGTCTGATCTATCTTGCGCTGACTTTCGTGATTGCCACGGGGGTCCATCTCCTTGAACGCCGCCTCACGCCCTGTCGCCAGGTCTGACCCGGACGCCCCCGTCTTTTCCGGAGTTTCCATGGAACCGATCCAGTCCGCCACAGGGGCCCTGTCCGCCTCCCCCGTCATCAGCGCCACCGGCCTGACGAAACGCTATGATGCCCTGGACGTCCTGCGGGGCGTTGATCTGGACGCGCATGAAGGCGAGGTGATTTCGATCCTGGGGGCTTCCGGCTCGGGAAAATCCACGTTCCTGCGCTGTCTGAACCTTCTGGAAGTTCCTTCGGGCGGCGCGTTCAACGTGCTGGGCGAGGATGTCCGTTTCCGCATGAAGGGCGCAGAGCGGCAGATTGCGGATGCGCGGCAGGTCAACCGGCTGCGGTCGCAGGTCGGCATGGTGTTCCAGAACTTCTGCCTGTGGAACCACCGGACGGTGCTGCAGAATGTCATGGAAGGGCCGGTCCATGTTCAAGGACGCAACCGCCACGAGGTGCGTGAAGAAGCCGAAAAGGCTCTGGACCGTGTCGGTCTGCTGAACCGGGCGGATTACTATCCGTCCCAGCTCTCCGGCGGGCAGCAGCAGCGGGTCGCGATTGCCCGCGCCATCGTCATGCGCCCGCGCGTCCTGCTGTTCGATGAGCCGACCTCCGCGCTGGACCCGGAACTGGTCGGCGAAGTGCTCAAAGTCATGCAGGGTCTGGCGGCCGAGGGCAGGACCATGCTGATTGTCACGCATGAAATGGCGTTCGCGCGGGATGTCTCAAGCCGGGTCGTGTTTCTGGAAAAAGGAACCGTCCGCGTCCAGGGTGCCCCGCAGGATCTGTTCAAAGGCGGTATGGATGAGCGCTTCGACAGGTTTGTCAGCCATTTTTCGCGTCAGGGCTGAAGCCCGGGCGCAGAGTATCGGAAAGGAGTTGAGATGAAGACGTGCCAGATTCTGGGAGTCCCCACCCAGAGCGGAACCTCCGAAAGAGGCTGCATCATGGGCCCGACGGCCTTTCGCATCGCGGGACTGCCCGAAATCCTGCAGGAGCTCGGATGGCAGGTTGAGGATGTGGGAGACGCCGTGCCGGCTGCGATGCCGGATGTGAGCCATTCCAACCCCGCCGTGCGCAATCTGGACGCGATCATCGCCTGGACGAAAAGCGTCGGTGAGCGGGCCTATGAGATGGCGAAAGCCTGCGATTTCCCGATTTTCCTGGGTGGCGATCATTCCATGTCCGCAGGAACGGTCTCCGGCGTCGCCCGCCACACGCAGGAGCTGGGGCAGCCCCAGTTCGTCCTGTGGCTGGACGCCCACACCGACCTGCACACACTGCACACGACCACCAGCGGCAACCTGCACGGCACGCCTGTCGCCTATTTCACAGGACAGTCGGGGTTCGAGGGCTTTCCGCCACCAGCCGCGCCCGTCGATCCACGCAATATGTGCATGATGGGCATCCGCTCGGTCGATCAGGCCGAGAAGCGCCATGTCGCGGAAATCGGCATCACCGTCTTCGACATGCGCGCCATTGACGAGCAGGGCATCGTCGGACCGCTGAACAGCTTTCTGGACCGCGTTCGCGCAGCCAATGGCCGCCTGCATGTCAGCCTGGACGTGGATTTCCTCAACCCGGACATCGCACCCGCGGTCGGCACCACCGTCAATGGCGGCGCGACCTTCCGCGAGGCACATCTCATCATGGAGATGCTTCATGACAGCGGGCTCGTGACGTCGCTGGATCTGGCGGAGCTCAACCCGTTCCTCGACGTCCGCGCCAAGACCGCCCTGCTCATGACCGATCTGGCCGCCAGCCTCTTTGGCCGTCGTGTTCTCAAACGCAAGACAAGGACCTACTGAGATGACTTCCTCCGCCCCTGCCCCTTCCCATCTCGCCTTCGTGCCGTTCGTCTCGGTCGAGAACATGATGGCGCTGGTCCACACCATCGGGATCGAGACCTTCCTGCGCGAGCTTGCGGAGTATCTTGAAGCCGACTTCAAACGCTGGCCGGAATTCGACAAGACCCCGCGCGTGGCCGCGCATTCGGCTGAAGGCGTCATCGAGTTGATGCCGACGAGCGACAGCAGTCTGTATGGCTTCAAATACGTCAACGGCCATCCCAAGAACACGAAGGAAGGCCTCCAGACGGTTACGGCGTTCGGCATGCTGGCGGATGTGGCTTCGGGTTATCCGACGCTCCTGTCCGAAATGACGCTGCTGACGGCCCTTCGCACGGCGGCAACGTCGGCCATGGCTGCGAAATATCTGGCACCGGCAAATTCGAAGACGATGGCGATCATCGGCAACGGTGCGCAGTCCGAGTTCCAGGCCATGGCGTTCCGCGAGATCGTCGGGATCCGCGCGCTGCGGCTGTATGATCTGGACCGGACGGCTTCGGAAAAATGCGCCCGCAATCTGAGCGGACAGGGCTTCGACATCACGATCTGCGGCAGCAGTGAAGAGGCCGTGGACGGGGCGGACATCATCACGACCGTCACGGCTGACAAGCAGTGCGCGACGATCCTGTCCGACAACATGGTTGGCGCGGGGATTCACATTAACGCGGTGGGCGGGGACTGCCCGGGCAAGACGGAGCTTCAGCGCGACATCCTGCTGCGGTCCTCGATCTTTGCGGAATATCCGCCGCAGACGCGCATTGAAGGCGAGATCCAGCAGTTGCCAGAAGACCATCCGGTGACGGAGCTGTGGCAGGTCATCAATGGCGAGGCGAAGGGCCGCGCCAGTGACAGCCAGATCACGCTGTTTGATTCCGTAGGCTTTGCGATCGAGGATTTCTCGGCCCTGCGCTATGTGCGCGACAAGCTGGACGCAACCGGCCTTTACGAGAAGCTGGACATGCTCGCCGATCCGGATGATCCGCGCGATCTGTTCGGAATGCTCCAGCGCTCCAAGGGCGCTGACACGCCCTGAGACAGGCTTCTGGCTGCCGCGTCGGGGCAGCCAGAAGCGGCCTTCAGAGGCCGCCCTGTTCGACGATGAAGCGGGCGATTTCAGACACACCTCCGCCGGCGCGGATATTGGCGAAGACGAAGGGCCGCGTACCGCGCATCTTTTTGCTGTCACGGTCCATTACGCCCAGATCGGCACCGACATAGGGCGCGAGATCAATCTTGTTGATGACCAGCAGGTCGCTTCGGGTAATGCCGGGGCCGCCCTTGCGTGGGATCTTGTCGCCGGCCGAGACGTCGATCACATAGATCGTCAGATCAGCCAGTTCGGGACTGAAGGTCGCGGCCAGATTGTCGCCGCCGCTTTCCACCAGAACCAGATCCAGCCCTTCGAAGCGCTCCGTCAGTTCGGCGATGCCTGCCAGATTGATGCTGGCGTCTTCGCGGATGGCCGTATGGGGGCAGCCGCCCGTTTCGATCCCCTTGATCCGTTCCGGTGGGAGGGAGCCCGCGCGGGTCAGGAACTCGGCGTCTTCGCGCGTGTAGATGTCGTTCGTGATGGCGGCGATGTTGTAGTCGTCACGGAAGGTCCGGCACAGGGCATCCATCAACGCCGTCTTGCCCGTTCCGACCGGACCGCCGATCCCGACCCGCAGCGGGCCGTGTTTTGCTTTTGTCATGTTCTGAACAACCTTGTTGTCTGGGTTTCGTGATGCATGGCCGCAAGGTCGGAGCGGAAACAGGCGCCCCCGACATCGTCCAGGGTCCGGTTTTTCGTAACGGTTACAGCGCGCGAGAGAAGCGGTTCCAGCTTGGCCAGCGCGTGCAGGCCGTCCGTCTGTCCCAGTGGCACGAGGCGCACGGCTGCGGAAACGAGAGCGGCGATGGTGGCGTATCCACCCGAGAGCAGCGCCTGTTCCAGCGCCAGACCGCCGCGCCGGAAGACCAGCCCCTGCGCGACTGGAAGCGGCCAGCGCGTGCCGCGCAGTTCGGACGGATCGGGCGTGACCGGCCAGACGGACGCGGCCTTGAGGAAGGCTTCGCCCTGATAGATGGTTTCGTCATAGCGCTCCCGCGATGAGGCGCAGGCGCAGGCAAATTCCGCCAGTTCGTGCAGACGGGGCATGTCGTGCGCGGCGCTCCATGCTTCCTGAAGAATGATCAGGTCGCTGCCCGGCGCGCCGTGCTCCAGCAGGCAGCCGATCCAGTCGCAGAGTGTTGCGACATCCGTGACGTCTCCGCTTTCCACCGCCCATTCCAGACCGTGGCTATAGGCATATCCGCCCGTCGGAAAGGCTGGCGACACCCAGGACAGGAGGCGCAGGAAGGCGGCGCCTGTCTGCGGGAGCGGGGTTTCAGTCATGCGTGTGGTGATGGTGCCCGTCTCCGTGGTGGTGCGGCTCGTGGCCGCCCGCGCGGGAGGCATAGGCTCCGCTTTCCGGGTCGAATGGCGCTTCCACCATGCGCACATGTCCGCCCAGACCATGGATCATGTCGGCAATGACGTGATCGCGGCGCACGAGAATGGCGTGTTCCGAAATGGCGGCTGGCAGGTGGCGGTTGCCCAGATGCCAGGCGAGCTGAAGCAGTTGCAGCGGGTTGTGGGCGGTGACTTCCATCAGCTCTTCGGGCAGCGCTTCCACGCGGATGATGCGGCCGTCCTCCAGACGCAGCCCCTCCCCGGCCTGAAGCAGGCGGGCATGTTCCAGCTCCAGCCGGATTTTCTCGCCGTTTTGCAGGGTCAGCATCATGCGGCGCCGGTGCCGCCCTTCATAATCGGCGGCGAAGGTGCCGCTGGCCTCGGCTTCAAGCCAGCTTCCGGCGGGAAGGATATCCAGGATTTGGGTCATCAGAACAGGAAATACCTCTGGGCCATGGGCAGGACTTCGGCGGGCTCACAGGTCAGGAGCACGCCATCAGCCCGCACTTCATAGGTTTCGGGATCGACTTCGATATGGGGCATGGCGTCGTTATGGATCATGCTGCGCTTGCCGATCCCGCCGCGCACGTTCGAGACAGCCGAGAGCGGCCGGCGCAGACCCAGCTTGCGTCCGATATCGTCTTCCAGGGCGGCCTGTGACACGAAGGTCAGGCTCGTATGGGTCAGCGCGCCACCATAGCCGCCGAACATCATGCGCCCATGCACGGGCTGCGGCGTGGGGATCGAGGCGTTGGGATCACCCATCATCGCATAGACGATAGCCCCGCCCTTGATGACCAGATCGGGTTTGACGCCGAAGAAAGCGGGGTCCCACAGGACCAGATCCGCCAGCTTGCCGACTGCGACCGATCCGACTTCATGGGAGAGACCATGCGAAATGGCGGGGTTGATGGTATATTTGGCGATATAGCGCTTCACGCGGGCATTATCCGCAGCCCCATCCCCGAGCAGAGAGCCGCGCTGGATTTTCATTTTATGGGCCGTCTGCCATGTGCGGAGCGGGACTTCGCCCACGCGGCCCATGGCCTGACTGTCCGACGACATCATCGAGAGCACGCCCATGTCATGGAAGATGTCCTCGGCGGCGATCGTCTCGCGGCGGATGCGGCTTTCGGCGAAGGCGATGTCTTCCGGCACGCGCTGGTCCAGGTGATGGCAGACCATCAACATGTCCAGATGTTCGTCCAGCGTGTTGACGGTGAACGGGCGCGTGGGGTTGGTCGAGGACGGCAGGACGTTGGGCAGGCCGGCCACGCGGATGATGTCCGGCGCATGGCCCCCGCCCGCGCCTTCCGTATGGAACGCATGGATCGTGCGGCCCTGAAAAGCGGCGATCGTGTCCTCGACGAAGCCGCTTTCATTCAGCGTATCGGTATGGATCATGACCTGCACATCCATGCGGTCGGCCACGCTCAGGCAGCAGTCGATGGCGGCAGGAGTGGAGCCCCAGTCTTCATGCAGTTTGAGGCAGCAGGCCCCGGCGCGCACCATTTCCTCCAGCCCGTCCGGACGGGAGGCGTTGCCCTTGCCCGCAAACGCCAGATTGACCGGGAAGGCCTCTGCCGCCTGAAGCATCCGCGCCAGATGCCAGGGGCCGGGAGTGCAGGTCGTGGCGGCCGTGCCGGTGGCGGGGCCGGTTCCGCCGCCGAGCATGGTCGTGATGCCCGATGCCAGCGCTTCCTCGATCTGCTGCGGGCAGATGAAATGGATATGACTGTCGATCCCGCCGGCGGTCAGGATTTTGCCCTCGCCCGCGATGATTTCCGTGCCCGGGCCGATGATGATGTCCACACCCGGCTGGATGTCGGGGTTGCCCGCCTTGCCGATGGCCGCGATCCGCCCGTCGCGGAGTGCGATATCGGCCTTCACGATCCCCCAGTGATCGATGATGACGGCGTTCGTGATGACGGTATCCGCCGCCCCTTCGGCCCGCGTGACCTGTGACTGGCCCATGCCGTCACGGATGGTTTTGCCGCCGCCGAAGCGGACTTCCTCGCCATAAATCGTGTGATCACGCTCGATTTCCACGAGCAGCGCGGTATCGGCGAGGCGCAGGCGGTCGCCGACCGTGGGGCCGAACTGTCCGGCATAGTCATGTCTGGAAAGACGCATCACTGATCCACACTTCCCATGACATCGCCCCGAAAGCCCACGACGCGCCGCAGCCCGCGCAGGGGGACAAGCGTGACTTCACGATCCTGCCCCGGCTCAAACCGGATGGCCCCACCGGATGCGACGTCCAGACGCCAGCCTGTGGCCTGCGCACGGTCGAATTTCAGGGCCGGATTGACCTCGGCAAAATGATAATGGCTGCCGACCTGCACCGGCCGGTCGCCAGTATTCGTCACCAGAAGCGTCCGGCGCGGCTGGCCTTCGTTGAGCACGATCTCGCCTTCGGCGGGCAGGATTTCGCCGGGAATGGCACCGGCTGTGAGGGATTCAGCGTATCGGGTCATGAACGGTCACCAGCTTTGTGCCATCGGGGAAGGTCGCTTCCACCTGCACGTCATGAATCATCTCGGCCACGCCCTGCATGACCTGGTCGCGCGTCAGAACGCGGCCACCACTGGCCATGAGTTCGGACACGCTTTTGCCGTCCCGCGCGCCTTCGACGACGTGATCAGTGATGAGGGCCACGGCTTCCGGATAATTGAGCACGACACCGCGTTCCAGCCGCCGGCGCGCAACGTTTGCCGCCATCGCCACCAGCAGCTTGTCCTTTTCACGGGGGGTAAGTTTCATGTCCTGCTCCGTTCCGAACTCTGTGTCATGACCGCCATGTGGCCGGCATGGGGCGCCCGTCCCGCAGGACCGGCAGGATCTGTCTGATCGTCTTTTCCAGCGGCCAGCCGCCCGACGCCACCCCGCGGATAACCAGCATGCCATTCCACGCCGATGCTGCAAACTCGTGCGGCGCGATCGTGTCCAGCACGTCCCGCACGGCGTCGAGATGCGCTTCTGCGCCGGGCGAAACCAGCACCAGCGTGGCGACCGCAAGCTGATCCGCACTCACAGCTTTCCGGGCCATCAGGGCGGAGACATCCTCGCTCTCCAGCCGCACGAAGTCTTCCAGAATGAGACGGCCGTCCCGTCGGATTGTCAGGCGGTCGCGCAGGGTAAGTGTCTGCAGGATTTCGCCTGAGCCGGTGCGGCCGAACATCCGGCTTTCAAGGAAGAGGAAGCTGGATAAGGCGGCCATCTCCACCGTCATGTGTCGGCGGAGCTGACTGCCATCGAAGAAGATTGTGCCGTGGGGCAGCCAGTCCAGCCGGGCTCCGGCCGCGATGTGGCAGGATGTGAGAATTTCGGCTGGGGTATCGCTGGCGCGGGCGCGATAGATGCGTTCTGCGGCCTGCGATGTGACCAGAAGTTCAGTGTCCGGAGCGCAGGCGATGCGGCCTTCAATCCGGTCTCCGCCTGCGATGCCGCCCGAAATATTGACGGTGACGGCTTCCAGGGACGCGCCGTCTACGCGTGGGAACAGCAGGCGGCAACATCCGCCCTGCTCCAGATCGCCACGGACGGTCTGCCCGTCACGGAGTTTTGCCGTCAGGCCGAACCAGCCCCGGGCGCGTTGCAGAACTGCCGTACTCATGCAGGCTCCTCCCGGCCGGATCGCAGCAGGAGCCATCCGAGGACGGAGGCGCAGAAGACAGCGGCGCCGATCAGTTCAAAATGATCGGAGAGCAGGCTGGCGAGAGATGTGAGCGTTTCCAGTCCCGGCAAATGGTCCGCAAGAAGGTTCACCAGTTCGATCCCTGCAATGATGAGCGCCAGCATAACGGAGATGGTGGTCAGGGCCAGATTCCAGTTCATCCTGCGCCCTGCCCTTTGGTACAGGCCGTGCATCAGAACGCTGTCGGCCGTGTCCAGCAGGGCCATTCCGGCGGTGAAGAGCAGCGGGAACATCATGATCTGCCAGATCGGCAGGCCGTGCTGGTTCTGGACGATGGAGATGCCCAGAAGGCTGATTTCCGAGGCGGTGTCGAAGCCCAGGCCGAAGAGAAAGCCGACCGGATAGAGGTGCCAGCTCACGGACACCTGACGCAGGACCGGGGTGAGCAGCCGGGCGAGGCCTCGGGGGGACATTTCGGGGGAAGTGGTTTCTGCGCCGCACCGTCTGCGCCACAGATCATGCAGGGTTGTGGCGTTGAGGGTGGCGATGACGAGCAGGAACAGAATGGAGATCCATGTTCCGAACAGGCCGCCCTGCACCGCAAACGCATTAATCTGCGTGCGGTAATGCTGTCCGGCGAGGACGATCACGAGTGTGGCCAGACAGACGATCGTGGAGTGGCCCAGCGAAAAGAAAAGTCCGGCCGCACGGGCCTGCCGGTTCTCGCGCAGGGCGGCGCGGGTGACGTTGTCGATAACGGCGATATGGTCCGCATCCAGGGCGTGACGCAGGCCCAGTCCATATGAAAGGGCGGCGGCACCCAGAAGAAGCGCGTTCCCATGAAACAGCACAAATGCCAGAAGCCACGCCAGACCGTTAGCCCCAACCAGAGGACTGATCAGGCGCAGCATTCCGGAACGATGACGGATACCCTTCCCTGTCAGGAGCTTTCTCCCGTATCTGGCACCCTCATGAAGCGCGTTTCCTAGAAGTTCAGATTGGCCTGCAGGTAGTAGTATCCACCGTTATAGCCGAGCTGTTCAATCTGATAGTCGTACTGGAACGCACCAAGATAGCGGAATTCCTTGGGAATGCGGCGCTGCTTCGCATTGCCGACATTATTCCCGCCAAGCGTCAGTCCAAGCCGCGGCAGGACCTGATAGGACACGGCCAGATTGGTCTCGAAACGGGCCTTGTTCACGTAGCGCATGAAGTCGGTATTCGAATAGGCCAGCGGGCCTTCATAATAGGTCAGGGACGAAGTCGCGTGGCCGTAGCGGACTTCATGGACCGAGACGCCAAGCTTTTTATACTGCCAGGTTCCGCCGAAGATCAGCTTGTTTTTGGGCGTATAGCTCGTGATGTAGGCGGCCTGCTGGGAGTTCAGCAGACTATTGCCGTTCCCGTCCTTTCCGGTATGGGTCAGATCCGTCTCGTTGAGGTTCAGGGCCACGTCCCAGTCGATCTTGCCCCAGTCGCGGAAGCGGGTTTCATAGCGGGCGGTCACGTCCAGGCCCCGCGTCCGCGTGTCAGCCGCATTGGCGTAATAGGACGCGGTAACGGCATTGGACTGGAGCGTAGACGGCACCGTAAAGCCGTCGAGACGGAGGGCTTCGATGGCATTCGCGCCGTTATAGACGCCTGCCGCCAGGATGCGGTTCTTGATGGCGATCTGATACGCATCCACACTGATATGCAGCCGCGGCAGCGGGTCCAGCGTAAAACCGGCGCTGTAGCTCATCGTGTGTTCCGGATGGAGCGGCTTGGCCCCGATCAGACGAGCGCCGGCGGAATTGACCGGCAGATAACCCGTGGCATAGGTCGGCGCGACGGACAGGTTGGACCAGTGTTCCTGAAGCAGGGAGGGTGCGCTGAAACCGTTCGAGATCGTGCCGCGCAGGGCGAAATACTTATTGAAATCGTAGCGCGTGGAGACCTTGCCGGTCTTCGTGTCTCCGGCATCCGTGTAATATTCGTAGCGCCCGGCGAAATCGACCTGCCAGTTCTTCAGCGGCCGCATGGAAAGCTCGACATAGCCGGCCGTGACATCACGGTTGCTTTCACTGGCGTTCTGCGGGCTCAGGCCGTGCAGCCCTTGTGGACCAGTGCCGTAATACGAGTTCGCGTCACCGGACATGATGTCGAATTCATCATACCGGTACTGTGCGCCCATCGCGAGGTTGATCGGGCCTGCGAAGATCGGCGTGTGGAAGCTGCGATGGATGCCGAAATCGTTCGTCCACTGGGTGTTGGTGAACGCCATTTCGTGGAAGCTCGTCGGAGAAGCCCCCATTGCCGCATAGAGCGATGGATTGACGGTGTTGAAGAGATCCATTGACGTATGGTCGCTGCCATAGGTCGTGCTGAGATCCCAGTTCCAGCCGAACTTCTCGCCCTTCAGGCCGAGGGTGACACTGTAATCGTCTTCGGAAACGCTCTCCTTCGGGCTGAAGCCGTTGGGATACATGGGCCAGTCCGAAGACGCGACGCGCGCATCCTGATAGCTCTCGCCATAACGATGGCCGTAAGTCGAGAACGAATACAGCGACAGGTCCGGCAGGAAGTCATACTGCATGTTGTAGGAAATGGTGCCGCGCTGCTGACGCGGATCTCCTTCGTCCTTGAAGTCATACTTGCCGTTCCGGCTGTCGGCCGAATTGCGAATGGTGTGATCCTGGTATTTGTATTCCGCGCTCAGGTCGAAAAAGCCGCGTCCCATCAGGTCAAAGCCCGCATTGATGGACTCGCCAGACTGAAAACCATCGCCAGCGTAGCGCCCGCCATTGGTGGCCTGCATCGTGATACCGGACTTGCGATGTTTGAGAATGATGTTGATGACGCCTGCCACGGCATCGGAGCCGTAAAGGGCGGCAGCGCCATCCTGAAGGATTTCCACATGATCGATCGCGGAGATCGGGATCATGTCGATATCAACACCGTTCGATCCCTGCTGCGGCCCGGAATTGTTGGACAGCACAGATGTCGCGTGACGGCGCTTTCCGTCAACGAGGATCAGGTGTGGTTGGGGGACAGGCCGCGCAAACGCAGGACATCCACCATGTTGGCATTGCCGATCAAAAGCGGCGCACGCGTCAGGGATGGTGTCAGCTGCGTCAGGGCATCACGGAGATCGGACTGGCCCGTGCGGGAAATTTCGGCAGAGGTGACGACCTGGATCGGACTGGCACTCTTGCGGACCGTCTGGTGCGGGTCACGCGTTCCGGTCACGATGACGGTTTCGTCTTCCTTGGGAAGCGACGCCGCGTTTTGTTTTGAAGCCGCACGAATGCCTGCTGCCTTGCGTGCCGTGGCGCTGCCTGTTTCCGGTGAGGGATTTGCCACGTAGGCCTGCATGCAGATCAGCTGGCTCGCAGCACATGTGAGCAGCATGACACCCAGAGGAATGGAGACTGTATTCATCGGCTGATCTTCTTCCCGTTCGTCCACCACATGCCCGTCGCTCAACCCGGACATCAGAGCGTTCTGAATATTTCCCGGTGACCTCCCGCACTCAGCCGATCACCTTGCGGAAAAATCTAATGAACTTCGGAACGATAACGGAATGTATGTTTTTTCTATCCTACCGTAAGTTGTTCTTAGCCTTCCCGACACTAGGAACACATCAACAGGCAAGAGCAGCCCCCATCACGGTAAGAGACAGCAGCACTCCTTTTCTCCCACAGACCAAGGGCGTACAGTGCTCCATCATCATGGCCCGGACCCAAGGAAACCGCTCATGTCCCTCCGCATCGGCGTTGCCGGCTGGTCAATCCCTTCTGCAATGGCCGGGCAGTTCCCCCCGGACGGCACACATCTGGAGCGCTACGGAACACGTCTGTCCTGCGTCGAGATCAACAGCAGTTTCTACAGGCCACATCGCCGTACAACCTATGAACGCTGGGCAGCAAGTGTCCCGCCCACATTCCGCTTTTCCGTCAAGCTGCCCAAGGCAATTACGCATGAACGCCGCCTGATCGACTGCCAGGACCTTGTTGAAAAATTCGTCGATGAAACGAGTGGTCTGGGCAACAAACGTGGCCCTGTCCTGGTCCAGCTTCCACCGAGTTTTGCTTACCCTGGTGAAACCGCTGAAGCCTTTCTCGAGGAACTGAAACGCCTTCTTACCGGACCGGTCGTGCTTGAGCCCAGACATGCCAGCTGGTTCACTCCCGAAATCGACCGGATGCTGCAGAAGCAACAGGTCTCACGGGTCGCAGCCGATCCAGCCAAGCCCGTCCCTGCCGTGGCCCATCCCGGAGGATGGCAGGGTCTGGCATATTTCCGACTTCATGGCTCGCCACGCATCTACGAATCCCCCTACGAAAAAGAAGCCATCGCAGAACAGGCAGAAACCGTGACAACTCTCATAGGTCAGGGCACTGAAGTCTGGACCATCTACGACAATACAACCTTCGGAGCCGCCACACGGAACGCATGCGAACTCACCGAGGCCCTCTCCACACAAACCGACTGAAGAGATCAGCCTCTTTTCTGCATTCAGACACTGGCAGCGGCCCTGTCCAGAATGACTGTGACATTGTCATGAAGCCGGATGGCCGTGGCGCTCACGGCCTCGCTGATGGGGCCGTTTAGGGTTTTCTCGATGATGGCCGCCTGCCCTGTCTCCGAAAATTGCGCTCAAAGGAAGATCCATCTGTTCAGGTGATGTATCAAGAGATAACGTCGATAAGCTCGATTTAATACTGAAAACAGATTTTACTTACCCTGCTTCCAGATTGAATCGTAAATTCGAATAGTTTTAGATTTTTATAATCTATTTTTTTTGGATAAGTTTATAATATAAATAATAATTGATATTACTTTATTGCAGAATTAATATTCGTTAAGTTTCGAAGATGTTTTGTTATTGATCGGTATTATATCTCTCTATATTGAAACGAATAAGGGACATGCTTCATGCGCTTTGCCGACATAGCCGTAATCTGCGCATATTTCCTGTTGCTTCCCCTCGTGGCGATCATGGTGTCGCGGCGCGGAAAAACGCCCGGCGATTTCCTGTCCGCATCACATGACCTTCCGTGGTGGGCGATCTGCCTTTCACTCGTGGCAACAGAAACCTCGACCCTGACATTCATCAGCATTCCGGGCATTGGCTATACGTCAGGCATGGTGTTTCTGGGCTTGGCCGGAGGGTATCTGATAGGCCGGCTGATCGTGGCGATCTGGTTTCTGCCGCTTTACGCACAGGGCCAGATCAGGAGCGCCTACCAGTATCTTGGCGAGCGTTTTGGCCCGGGGCTGCAATGCGCGGCATCCGGCGCCTTCCTTGTCACGCGGCTTCTGGCCGAGGGCGTCCGCCTTTCTGCGGGACTACTGCCCTTGACATGGATGCTGGAACACAATGGAATTTTCCTGAACCATCTGCTCGTCCTCGCCCTCATTATCGCCTTTACGCTGGCTTATACGGTTCTGGGCGGCCTGAGAGCCGTTGTCTGGTCTGATACCATCCAGCTCTGCATTTATCTTTTTGGGGCCGCAGCCTGTGCTTTTCTTCTCATGCAACATCTCCCTTCTGGAGGATGGAAGCTGGCATGGGCTGCGGGAAAGCTGTCACCCTTTCATGCCCTGCATGTCAGGACTCTGCTGTCCGATCCCTTTACGCCGCTCGCAGCCCTTGTGGGAGGCGGCATCCTTTCAGTTGCGTCCCATGGTTCAGACCAGCTCATGGTGCAGCGACTGTTGGCGGCCAGAAATCTTCGTGATGCCCGATACGCCCTTGTAGGAAGTGCATTCGTTGTAGCGTTTCTGTTTGGCTTACTGTCCCTCGTCGGCATACAGCTCTGGATCACGCATGCAGGCGCCCCCCTGACCGCTCTTGGACTGCATTCACCCGACGAACTGTTTCCAAGCTACATCGTCTCAGGCCTGCCAGCCGGACTTGGGGGCCTGCTTTTGGCCGGCGTCCTGAGTGCCACGATGGGTTCCCTGTCTTCCACCCTTAACGCCATGGCCGGCGCATCCCTGACGGATTTCGGCCCCCTGCCAGCCCGCTTGCTCAGACGATGGGGGCAGTCTTTCGGGTTTAGGGAAAGCCCCCTGTTCGCTCCCCGTCTCATGACGCTGTTATGGAGTATCGCACTTGTTCTGGCCGCACTCTGGTTCACACAGGGCGATCAGTCCGCTGTCATTCTGGGCCTGACAATCGCAGGATGGTCCTATGGGCCGACCCTCGGGGCCTTCCTCTTCGGCATGCTCTATCCCGCCGCCCAAGCGCGCGATGCCCTTGTGGGTTTCCTGACGTCACTGGCAGGCATGGCAGCGGCAATGAAGTTCCTGCAATATGCCGGCTATCATGTAGCTTTTCCCTGGCTCGTTCCTTTGGGCATAGCAGGAATGCTGATAGCCGCCCGTTTTTCCATGCTTTTGACCGGGTCGTCCCGACAGGAATGCCTGTCGGGTCATGACACCCGAAAGGATTGAGGCCAATGATCGCCAAGGACACGCCCCTGACATCCTCGATTGTCCCGAGCGGGACCGAGCAGCAGGACCCGCGTTATGGAGACATCGACCTGTGGCCGGCGACTTCAGTGCTGGATGCCCTGGCTGAAGCCCAGATGACGGCCACAGCCGTCGCCCGCGCAGCCGTTCCCCAGATGAATGACGTCGTCACGGCCGCACTGCCACGCCTGCGCGCAGGGGGAAGGCTGTTCTATGTCGGGGCCGGTACGTCGGGCCGCGTAGGACTTCAGGACGGCGTGGAGCTCACACCAACTTTCGGCTGGCCCTCCGAACGCCTCATCCTGATGCTGGCAGGCGGAACAACAGCCCTGTTCGAAGCCGTGGAAGGGGCGGAAGATCGTGAAGAGACGGCATGCACGGAAATCCTGTCCCATAATCCCGGCCGGAACGATGTCGTGTTCGGCATCGCAGCCAGTGGCGCAACTCCCTATACCTGCGCCGCCATTGCGGCCGCGCGTAACGCAGGTGCACTAACCGTCGGGATCAGCTGCAACAGAGATGGCCGTCTGCTCAGGGAAGCAGAACTGGGAATAGCCATCGTGACAGGCCCCGAAGTCATTGCAGGCTCCACGCGGCTCAAGGCGGGCACAGCGCAGAAAGCCGTCCTGAACATGCTGTCCACGACGTTGATGATCAAACTCGGACACGGCTATCGCGGACAGATGGTGGATATGCGTGTCGTCAACGCCAAGCTTGAAAAGCGGGCGGCCCGCATGGTGCATGATCTGGCTGGCGGAACGCCTGAAGAAATCGAAGCCGCGCTGCAGGCCAGCCATCAGAACGTCAAGCGTGCCATTCTCATCCGCTCCGGCCTGACGGCGGAAGAAGCAGAAACCGCACTGATGCAAAACGCAGGCGACCTACGCGCTGTTATGGCAGCGCAGACAGACCGGGGCTGAGGCTTTTATGGACGTGAAGCACACGGAAGACATTTTTGCCGCCCTGAAACCCGACCAGACGGACCGCAAACCTCTGTATCTGCAGCTGGCTGAACGCCTGCGCGAACTGATCAACAGCGGAACGCTCCGCGGTGGCGACGCCGTTCCGCCTGAGCGCGAACTGGCCGAACTGACAGGCGTATCGCGTGTGACCGTCCGCAAATCCCTTGAACAGCTGGTGACGGCCGGGCTGTTAACACAGCGCCCCGGTGCAGGAACATTCGTATCCCGCAGGATCCAGCAGCCGCTTTCGGTCCTGATGGGATTTTCCGACGACATGCGCGCCCGTGGCTACGAACCGGCATCAATCTGGCTGGACAAACGCGCGGCAGGGGCAAGCCCGGATGAAGCCATGGCGCTGGGTATTGCCCCGGCGGCCCCGGTCCTGCGTCTGAAACGGATCCGGACCGCAGACGGCGAGCCCATGGCCATCGAGACAGCTGTCATCTCACGTCGGGATCTGGCATCTCCGGAACTGGTCAGGGAGTCGTTTTACGCGGCCCTGAAAGCCCATGGATTGCTGCCGGTGCGGGCGCTTCAGCGAATCCGGGCACGAATGGCCACGCTGCACGAAGCCGAACTGCTCCATATCAGCCATCCCACGGCCATTCTCGAGATCGAGCGGCGTTCTTTCCTTCCGGACGGCCGCGTCCTCGAGGTCACATTTTCCTGCTACCGCGCCGATCTCTATGATTTCGTCGTGGAACTCCAGACATCCGAGGAGCACGACTGATGCGATGCCTGACCGCCATAGGACTGATGAGTGGCACTTCGCTGGATGGCGTGGACGCAGCCCTTGTCCGCACGGATGGCGAGAAAATCGTCTCGCATGGCCCCGGTCTGAGTCTGGAATATTCTCCGGAACTGCGGAACCGTGCCCGTGACCTTCTCTCCCGTGCAGCAACGACAAGCACGGACGATCCAGAGCTATGCGCGGTCGAGCGGGACATCACCCGACGCCATATCGAAGCCGTCGAACTCCTGCGACGCCAGACAGACACGATCGACCTGATCGGGTTTCATGGACAGACCATCCTGCACGCACCAGAACGACGGCTGACCTGGCAGATTGGCGACGCTGCCCTGCTGTCCCGGGAAACCGGCCTTCCGGTTATTCATGATTTTCGCAGCGCGGATGTGGCGGCTGGCGGCGAAGGAGCCCCTCTGGCGCCCTGGTATCATGCCGCGCTGCTTCGCGGGCATAAGGGGCCTGTTGCCATCCTGAATATCGGAGGCGTTGCGAATGTGACTTTGGTGGACTCTGACGGACGTATTTATGCCTGTGACACCGGTCCGGGAAATGCCCTGCTGGACGACTGGGCGTTTCTTCATACAGGGACCGCCTGTGATGTTGATGGCAGGTTGGCGCGTGCCGGAACGGTTCATGAGGACATTCTGGAGCCGTTACTGGCAGACCCCTATTTTGCGCGCCCGGCACCGAAATCACTGGACCGTCTGACGTTTCACCGTGCCATGGATGCGGTCAGAACGCTCTCACCGGAGGACGGAGCAGCAACGCTCTTGGCATTTACGGTCGAAGCCATTCGGCGGACACCGCTGCCATGCCAGCCAGCAGCCTGGTATGTCTGTGGAGGTGGTCGCCACAATGCGACGCTCATGGCGCAACTTAAAGGCGCCCTGTCTGCACCAGTATTACCTGTCGAAACACTGGACTGGAACGGTGACGATCTGGAAGCAGAATGTTTCGGATTTCTGGCCGTCCGCGCCCTGCGAAAACTACCACTTTCCGCTCCAACCATTACCGGCAGCCCTACCCTTCTGACAGGAGGACGACTGACCTGTGCTGGCCTTTCTCCCCTTCCTTCGTGGTTGGCCCTCTGAAATCACGTAACCTGTCTTCAAAATCCTCTGCCCGCTATGGCGGCAAATGGGACGGGTAAGCCCGTGTGTCCAAAGATGACGGAGCAGACAGGTTAGCTGTTCCTCGCATCGCACCCAGAAAGATTCCCGGTAAAAACCCGGAAGCGGATTATGGCGTTCGAAACTTGCGGAGCTACAGCAGCAGGATCTCCGTGAAAGGACGCCGATGCATTCTCTGAGTCTTTCGGACGGGTGGCAGGATGTCATGGTCCGTCTGGCAGCTGCCCTGATTACGGGAATGGTTTTCGGCCTGAACCGGGACGAACATCAGCGCGCTGCCGGCTTGCGCACGACCACCCTTGTCTGTCTTGCAGCCTGCCTGGCCATGGTGGACGCTAATCTTCTGCTTCAGACCGGGGGAAAGACGGCAGGCTCTTTTGCGACCCTCGATCTCATGCGTCTGCCGCTGGGCATTCTGTCCGGAATGGGATTTATCGGCGCTGGCGCCATTCTGCGGCGGGGAAATATCATTCACGGCGTTACCACCGCGGCGACGCTATGGATTGTCACGGTTCTGGGGCTGTGCTTTGGCGGGGGCCAGATCCTGCTGGGACTGACAGGCGCAGGGCTGGGTTTCGCTGTTCTGTCAGGACTGAAATACGTTGAACGGTATCTGCCGCAGAGACAACGCTGCATGCTGGTCTTCAAGACCCGCCATCAGGACTCGGGGTGGCACTATATCCTGAAAAAATGTGCCGAGCATTCTGTTCATATAAAACAGCGTCAGGCCCGCTATCAGAATGACGAGCAAACCGCAGAAATTCACCTTGAACTGTCATGGCAGAACAGAACGGCCATGCTGGATCCACTGTTCCTGCAGTCGCTTAATGATCACCCTGATATTCTCTGGCTGGACTGGCAATCGCTTGAAATGGAAGAATGACGGTCCTTCAGACCTTTTCGAGGTGTTTTTGGAATTCTTCCGCAGTCCAGGTTGTAATCTGGTTTGTAAAGCGCAGGCGATAAAAGCCCAGCAGCTGGTCATGGGTAGAATCAATTGAACTGTAAACGCCGTCAGTAATCAGAACTGTTCTGTAATTGTAATCAAGCGCGCCGAGCAGGGTTGCCAGGACACAGACATCCGTTTCTCCCCCGGTGATCACGAGAGTTTCGATATTCTGGCCCGCAAGATGTTTCTGCAGCTTCCCTTCATGCCAGGGCGAATAACCCTTTTTATCGACCACCTGTGCTGGCGGAATAAAGGCTTTCAGATCATCGACAACATCCAGCATATCCTCTCCGAGCCGGGAGCGCGTCATCTGATGCCAGTGCCGATAATAATCCCGCCAGGCGCCTGATGCGTCCTCGACATCAACGGGAGGAATAAAGCGGGTAAAAACCGTTTTTTCGGGCTGCGTGGCAACAAGCTGGTGAACCGTAGGGAGAATGCGGGCCAGCCAGGGCGCATGCCAGGCAGTTTTTTTGAAAAACATGTTCTGCATATCAACGCAGATATGGCGCCAGCGCCCGCTCTTCAGACTGTCTTCCAGACCCATTGCACGCTCTCCATTCGCCAGAGTGATGAAAGGCCCTGTTGGCTGCAAATCCCCGGACAGTTTCTCCAACAGGTCCTGACTGACCTCAACGTAGAGCGTGCTCTTCGTCGCAATCTGAAAATTTTCAAAAATCAGATAGGCAAAGGAGGTTCTGGTGGTTTTACCTACTGCGGTTGCACGGTTTCATGCGTCATAACCAGGGTCTCCAGAAGGTTGACATGCGCCAGATGCGTCAGCCCCTGAGGCATGTTACCCAGCCATGATCCATCATCTGGATTGACCATCTCGGTCCAGACCCCGACACCTCCCTGAAGAGCATCCGTAAGCTCTGACAGCGCTTTTCGGGCTTTCTCTACATGTCCCAGAAGTGCCCATGCTTCAGCAATCCAGAACGAACAGGCGAGGAAACATCCTTCCTCATCCGACATATCACTGTATCGGTAGTGATAGGGGCATGTCCCCAATTCCTGATCGAGGGCAGCCAGCGTCTGGCGAAGGCGGTTCTGGTTTTCAAACCGGAACCGTACAGCCAGAGCCATCGCAGCATCGAGTTTCTCGGACCCCGGATACATAACGTAGGACTGCCTGTTGTCAGACCAGCAATGCTCGTCGATCCAGGCCGCAATCCGATCCCGTTCCCGAACCCATCGGTCACGGCATGTTGTGGGAAGTTGTCCTCTGTCCGCGAGTTCAACAGCCCGCGCGAGGGCCTGCCAGCAACTGATTTTCGAAAACGTATAATGCTGCTCTTCTGACAGTTCCCAGATCCCGGCATCTTTCTGCCGCCAGATATCCGTGCATTCATCGGCAATATGCGACAGAAGTTCAGCGCTGGCATTATCGAGAATGTTCCCGGCTTCGATAAAGCGCCACGCTGTCCCGAAGATGTCACCATAAATACCATGCTGGTGCTGACTGGCAGCCTGATTGCCTGTCACAACCGGCCGTGAATTTCTGTAGCCTGCCCTGCCAGTTTCCTGGACGTCAGAAACTTTCTGCCCCTCCAGAGTATAACAGACGAGAGGACCATGTTCCTGGAGGCGTTTCAGAAGCCATGTAAAAGCAGCCTGCGCCTCGGGTTGGGCATTAATAGCCAGAAACGCCTTGATTGTGTAGCCGGCATCCCGGATCCATGCGAAGCGGTAATCGTAGTTTTTCTTCCCTCCGATTTTTTCCGGAAGGGATGTGGTCGCTGCTGCCGCAATGGCGCCCGAAGGAGAGAAAAGGAGAAATTTGAGCGCAAGTGCACTTCGGACAAAACCGTCCCGATAGGGTCCCTGATAGCTGATCGCACTGGACCAGAGCTGCCATGCGCGATCGGAAATATCGATACGCGCATCAATATCCTCAATCGGCGGCACCACCAGTGGCTCGTCCTGTCCAGCAACGATGGCCAGAACCTGTCGCTCGCCCTTGCGAACCACAAACTGACCTGTAACGCCCTCGTCACTCTGGTCACATGTGACGCCTGATGTATGCAGGAAGAGTCCCAGAACATCTCGCACATGGAAAACCGTGTAGCGCCCAATCTGGGACCTGTAAGGGCTTGCCGTATCAGCGCGTCGGCTGAACAGGATTTTCAGACTGAAACGGACACTCCCTTCCAGCCCCTCAATGCGTCGCGCCAGTTCCGACCAGGGAAGACGCCCGGCATGGCTGCTATTGAGTGATTCCGTCAGCCTGGCCTTACCGTCGCGTGTCTGGAAAATCGTTTCCAGAACATTGCTCTCCGGCAGGTAATACCGCTCTGTCTGAAACTCACCTTCGGGCTGGATAACGAAATACCCGCCTTCGCCAGCATCAATAAGACGATCAAAAAGAGGGGGAGAGCTGATTTTGGGAACACACCACCAGTCAATCGACCCGTCAGCCCCGGACAGAGCGACGGACCGGCCATCGCCGAGCGCCCCGTAATCTTTAAGAGGCAGATAACCTCCGGTTCTGATCGGATATGATAGTTCTCGCTCTGCCTCAATGGCACGATCACTTTGCATCTGGCGGTTTCCCAATACTTGAGATCTTCACCCTTCGGATTGAGGAAAATCTGCTATCGGATCAGCGCATAGGAGTGGAAAAGGTTCAGATGCAGAGCAACACGTCCCCTGTCCGGTATCAGGTTTAAGCATTGGGGAACGGCAGCAGGAGCCGTTAGCCATGCCTCAATCTCCTCCCGACTTTCCAAAATCACAAGTATAACTTTTGGATGATAGGCCGATACCACAGCATTTGCTTCAGTATTCAGAAACCGAAAAAATGGGCCGTAGCTTTTCTTTCTCTACTTTCAATTCAAGCGCAGCAAACTATACTGTACGAGAGTAAAGGCAGATGCCAAATACGCACCAATTTTCTATGCTCGTCGTTCCAGAGGCTTGCGGCAGCAAGATCTGGAAAGCTCATGAAAGACGGGACCGTCTTGTAGTAGCGTGTGAGAATACGCTGCGTTTGTTTGAGCTGGTTTCGCATTAGTTTGATGCAGTTTGCATGCGGTCTCGCATCCGTATAGCGCTTTCAATCTTTTTTAAAGAGTATTTTGACCTTTGAATGATGAAATAACCGGTAGGATCCTAGAGATCAGCAGGGCATGCAGGATACCATTGAATAACCGATGGTTCTGTCGCTCTAGACGTACCTAACTTCCATGCCCAAGCAATGGAAACGTATCAATAATTATCCATTCCTGATCAATTGGATCATCTTATGCCATACTTTCTCCACCGTATTTATTACGCTAAGATAACCAATGAGCCATATCTTGACCTAGATTAATAAACTTTTGATAACCTAATCTAGCTATAATTTCTCTTACAAAGGAGCAGGAACAGGCGCAGCTTGAGCAACCAGTTTTTTCTGCTTGAGTTCACTCCAGAAGCTCGCAGGAATCGAGACTTCCATGGATTTCGCATTAGCCTGCATCTGGGCCGCATTGCGCGCCCCTGGAATGACAGCCGCAACAGTTGGATGAGCGGCCGCAAACTGAAGCGCCGCTGTACGCAGATCGATGGCATGCTGTCTGGCAACAGACTCCATCGCCGCCCGCTTACGTGCCATTCCGGACGGAATAGTACCCCCGTAGTCGTATCGATTGCGTCCTGCAGCATAGCCGGCATTCAGGGGGGCACCGACAACAGCCGAAATGCCACGTGAGGCCAGTGCAGGGAGAGTGTGGGTCAAAGCCTCGTCATGTCGCAGGATGGAATACTGGGTTGCCAGAAGGACGATATCCGGGTCTCCAATCTCGAGGGTTCGCAAGACAGCCTGAGGCGTATTAACCCCAAGCCCCCACCCCTTGATGAGCCCTTCCTCTCGCATCCTGGTCAATGCTGGAATGGCGCCTTTGACAGCTTGGTCAAAATAAGTCGTCCATCGCGGCCCCATATCCTTGTTTTCTGGCGACAGGTCATGGATGTAAACGATATCGAGCCGGGAAATACCCAGTCTTTGGAGGCTGTCCTCGATTGAGCGCCGAACGCCATCTGCCGTATAATCATAACGATAGGCGAAAGGGGAAGGGTCGTACCACATCGTCCCACTAGGCGGCTGTGGGGCGGCAGTCAGCAATCGCCCGACCTTGGTGGACAGGACAAATTCATCCCTTGGTCGCGTATGCAGAAAGTGACCAAACCGCCGTTCACTCAAGCCCAGACCGTACCAAGGTGACGTATCGAAATAACGCACCCCTGAAGCCCATGCCGCTTCCAATGCGGCTTCGGCATCTTCATCTGTCCCAGCCGCAAAGCCGTTTCCAATCGGAACTCCACCAAGCCCTATACGCGTCGGAGGACGAAATCGCTGCCCCGTCTGCACCACGTTTAGTGGCAGTGTATTGCGAACCACATCTCCCATGGTCGGAGTAACATCTCCGGCATGCTGTGCATCCTGAGCCTGTCCGCTTCGGGTCATCAGAACTGCAGCACTTCCCAAAGCAGAAAGTGCGAGAAGATCGCGTCGGGTGGCTGTCATTACGCCCTCACATAATGTGGATACAGCCGTTAATGCTTATAACAAGGCAAAGTTCTAAATGGTCTGGGGCAAAGAGAAAGGACTCACGTCGTTGTGTGAGAAGGCATTTCCATCCCAACGCGAAAAACGCCCTGAGCGTGGCTCTAGGGCGTTTTTCGAAGATGGTTGCTTTCGAAGATGGTTGCGGGGGCAGGATTTGAACCTGCGGCCTTCAGGTTATGAGCCTGACGAGCTACCGGGCTGCTCCACCCCGCGGTGGTGTTGGTGATGTTGGGGGATTTTTTGTGGT
>NZ_JABCQG010000019.1 GCF_015244565.1 Gluconobacter vitians
GCGCGCCTCAAGGAGTGGCGTGCAGTCGCGACCAGATACGAAAAAACAGCGGCGTCATTCCTTGCCGTCATACACATCGCTGCTGCTGCAGACTGGATCAAGTGCTAACAGACCCTAGAAAATTTTCAAAAATACCGTGGAAAAACACAGAACAATCGGAAATAAATAATTCTATATTATTTGATTCCTAATGTTGAATTGTTTGAAAAATTCTCACTGTCCCGACCTGCTCTATGAAATCAGATAGATCCATGACCATCATTAACTTTCCTGCCAGCAACCATTCGCCCGGTTGAGACTTTATGTCTTCAGACATAAAGGATATTTTTCATGCCTATTCAGGGTTTGACACGCTTTAACGGCCGAAAGGTCCTTGTGACAGGCGCCGCTTCCGGGATCGGACGTGCAACAGCGCTTCGTTTTCTGGCAGAAGGTGCGCAGGTTATTCTTGTTGATCGGGACAAGGAGAAACTCGATGTCACCATGAAGGCGCTGAACCCGCAGCAAGCCCTGTCTTCACTGACCGATATTTCTTCTCCCGAGCAAGTCAAAGCCCTGTATGCTTTTGTCAAAGCGCGTTTTGGAACGCTGGATGTTCTTGTGAACAATGCCGGTGTGACCGCCATGGGCACGGTGCTGGACTGTGACCTGGAAACATGGGCCACTGTCTGCGCCACGACCCTGACTGGTCCTCTGAACGTCAGTCGCACATTCCTGCCGCTGCTGATCGAAACCAGGGGAAATATCGTCAATACCGCTTCGGTCTCCGGCATGCGGGGAGACTGGAACACAGCCTATTACGATGTTGCAAAAGGCGGCGTCGTGAACCTGACACGGGCGATGGCCATGGATCACGGCAAGGATGGCGTTCGTGTCAACACCATCTGTCCCTCTGTTACACGTTCAGCCATGACAGCAGATGCACTCAAAAACGAGGCATTCGTTACCAGCGTTGAGGCTCGCGTGCCATTACAACGTCTTGGAGAACCTGACGACATGGCCGCTGCCATTACTTTCCTTGCAAGCGATGACGCCGCATACATTACGGGCCTCATCATGCCGGTAGATGGAGGTGTCACCGCCTCCAATGGGCAGCCCCCGTTTCCAATGTCGTAAAGACGATGCCAGACAGACCGGGCGTGACCAGAAAAAGGTCCGGTCTGTTACCCAGAGCACAACGCGTTCCAAAAATGCTGGTCCAATCCAGTCAGATGAAATGACGCCCTGCGGATACTTTCAGACACGGAGATCAAAAGCATAGGATATGCAGGGCTATGGCGTTATGAAGATGCAGCCATTCTTTTGAGAAAGTTGACCATGCACTTCACGACGCTTTCAGTTCAGACCGGTCTGCGCAGTACATGACTCTCTTTTCCATCAGAAAGAGGGCAACGTCACCATCACTCGCCGTCATGACAGGTGGAACAGGGGGCATTGGATGTGAAATTGCAGCCCTTCTTCTGGAGCAGGGATGGGACGTCATCCTTCTGACGCGCCAACCCGCAAAGGCGGAGGAGCAGATTTCCAGAAAAAACGGCCGATTTGAAGCCGTTTTCTGTGATCTGACAAAACCCGCGGATCTTCAGGCAGTCAGCGACGAGATCCTTCGCAAAAAGAAGCCTGTAGAGCTTCTGATTCACTGTGCAGGGAAAATCCAGCCTGAACCGACCAGGGACATCACGCCGCGCAGCCTCGATGAGCAGATGGCGATCAATCTGACATCGCCCATACTCATGACCAGTCAGTTGCTTCCCGCAATATCTCCCAGCGGCCATATCATGTTCGTCAATTCCATTGCCGGCGTCATGCCTCTGCAGGGAAGCGCGGTTTACAGTGCCACGAAATTCGGACTCAGAGGCTTTGCGCGCTCGCTCGCACTGGAATTCAGGCCCGGAACACTTCGGGTTTCGTCCATCTTTCTTGCGGCGGTCGATACCCAGATGCTGCAGCAGGAAACGCAGGATGGTGGCTCTGTCCTGAACTTTGTGAGCCAGCCCCTGTCTGCCCGTGATGTCGCCAGAATGATTGTCCGGACGAGTAGAAAATCAGGACGCGAGATCTTTCTGCCCAGAATAGACGGGGTCTTCGGCCATGCCTGCCTGATGATGCCGTGGCTGCTAAGACTCAGTACACCGGTACTCGAAAAAATCGGGAAGATCGGATTACAGCGATTCCTGAAACACAGGGCTACTTTGGGCTCGGCTGCTCAGAAGGAATAACCGCAATGCTCCGCAGAAAAGCACGATCATAAAATCGAGTTAAAAGTTACTCTTCGAAAAATCTTAAAGCCATAAGTCGCAATGTTAACCATTTAAAAACACTGTTACTTTGTTTTATCAATTTCTCATTGATGATTTATTGACGGAAAAGCAGAAGCCTCCTACAGAAATAATTCTGTTTTACACTTTCGGAAGGCTGTAACGTGCCAAGTGTAACGTTGACTGATTTTCTGCAAGTGACTCAATGGTCTCCTGACCAGCTTGCACAGCAGATTGGGCGTACAACCGATGACGTCCTGTGGTGGTCAAACCATAGCGATGAGCTTCCACAGCAACTCCAGAGCTGGATAACGCGGATTGTAACAGCGTTCCACACAGAGCCCCCGCCACAGGGCTATGCCATGGAACGTCCAGCGTCCTGCGCATTCAACGACGATCCTTCAATGACCGTCGTCTGTAATGTCTGCAATCTGGCGCCACGCTGTCGGCAGGGCATTTACGCAAAAAACTGACGCTAAAGCGTCAGTTTTTTTTCATGCAGTCGTGCTGAGAGGCGTTTGACGGCGTTCCGAAAGGCCTGGAAAAAATCCGGGTCAATGGAAACACGGCCGCCTGCCATGTTGATGAACCCTTCAACCATACCGTTCTGAAGCAGACCTTCGGAATGAACCAACATGCTGTCGGGATCTTCCATGCTGCCTGAAGACGGCGCATCGCTCGCCGGCCGTTCCCGCAGACTTTCACTCCAGGCCTCGCGCCAGTAAGCCTCGACTTTTTCGGAATAAAGCCTGCCATCAACGGTATAGGCTTCCATCGGCTTGCCCAGCCCCATCATGTAACCGATTTCAACGGCCGTCCCCGGATCCATTTCGGGAGAACGACGAAACGGGTCAATACAGAACAGCCCGGCTGCACAATGATCCATCAGATCACGATCGGCGCGCACAAACGCAAGAATGGTTTCCCGCCCGGGAGGAAGAAGACGTGCCTCAGCCTGGCCATCAAAAGGCGCCACGCCTTCAAGACCGTATTCTGCACAGATCGACTTCAGTCGCGCGAAAAGGGAGAGGGCTTCCGGACGGAAAACCAGATCCCCCGCCAGATAAACTGGAATGGAATGTCCTGACATGGGGCACAGCCTCTACACGCTCCGAGCCCGTGAAGAAAGCCCGGCAAAGCAGCTGACGCAGAACAGCCCAATTGATGTTCGATAAAGCTGTAAGGATCTTTTTTGGGATCGCGCTGGCGGAGGGGATGGGATTCGAACCCACGATACGACTTGCATCGTATAACGGATTAGCAATCCGCCGCCTTCAGCCTCTCGGCCACCCCTCCGCTCTTTTACGCGGTTCGCACGGCGTATGCAGGAGTGTTCTTAGGGGGTAACCGCGTCGTGGTCAAACCCCCCGAGAACATTTTTTTTCGCCTTACTCTGAAAGAAGTTTTTTCAGGGTTTCGTTGACGAGGGCAGGGTTGCCCTTGCCCTTCATGGCCTTCATCGTCTGACCGACAAAGAAGCCGAAAAGCTTGTCCTTGCCGCCCTTGTATTCCTCGACCTTATCGCTGTTTGCAGTCAAGATTTCGCGGATGGCGCTCTCGATTGCTCCTGTGTCAGTCACCTGACGCAGGCCCTTGCGCTCGACGATGGCAGAGGCGGAATCACCCGTCTCGACCATATCTTCGAGAACTTCTTTGGCGATCTTGCCATTGATCGTGGAATTGGAAATCAGACCCAGCAGTTCCCGCAGACCTTCCGCACTGACCGGGCTGTTCTCGATCGAACGCCCCGTACGGTTCAGCGCTGCGAAAAAATCTCCCAACATCCAGTTGGCTGCCAGACGGGCATCCGCACCACGCGCCACGGTCTCATAGAAATCCGCGATCGCCTGTTCCACGCAAAGCACAGAAGATTCGTAACGGCTGACGCCGTATTCCTGCTCCAGACGCGCACGCTTGGCTTCCGGCAGTTCCGGCAGAGCCGCTTTGAGCTCATCAACCCAAGCCTGCTCGATCACCAGCGGCAGCAGGTCCGGATCCGGGAAGTAGCGATAATCATGCGCGTCTTCCTTGCTCCGCAGGGAGCGGGTTTCGCCACGCACATGGTCGAACAGACGCGTTTCCTGATCAACGGTTCCGCCAGCTTCCCAGACCTCGATCTGACGCTGCGCCTCGACCTCGATCGCCATCATCACGAAACGGATGGAGTTGACGTTCTTGATCTCGCAGCGCGTGCGATATTCGGTCTCACCCGGCTTGCGGACCGACACGTTCACGTCGGCACGCATGGAGCCTTCTTCCATGTTGCCATCGCAGGTGCCGATATAGCGCAGGATCTGGCGCAGCTTGCGCAGATAGGCACCGGCTTCTTCGGGCGAACGAATATCCGGCTCACTGACGATTTCCATCAGCGCCACACCGGCCCGGTTCAGGTCGATGAAAGAGCGCGTCGGATCCTGATCATGGATCGACTTGCCCGCATCCTGCTCCAGATGAAGCCGCGTCACGCCGATTTCGCGCGTGCTGCCATCGGCCAGATCAACCAGGACCTTGCCTTTGCCGATGATCGGATGGGCGAACTGGCTGATCTGATACCCGGTGGGCAGATCGGCATAGAAGTAGTTCTTGCGATCAAACCGGCTGAACAGGTTGATCTCGGCTTCAAGCCCCAGACCTGTCCGAACGGCCTGCGCCACGCATTCCCGGTTCAGAACCGGAAGCATGCCCGGAAAACCGGCATCGACGAGACTGACATGCGTGTTCGGCTCGCCGCCATATTCCGCTGAAGCGCCGGAAAAAAGCTTCGCTTCGCTGACGACCTGGGCATGAACTTCAAGGCCGACAACGATTTCCCATTCGCCGGTGCTGCCGGTGATACGATAGCTCATGCCGACACTCCTGCATGAATGGTGGGTCTGTGATGGAATGCCGCAGCCTGCTCAATGGCATGACCAGCCGCAATCAGCGTCTCTTCATCGAAGAACTTGCCGATAAGCTGCAACCCAAGCGGCACGCCACGCGCGTCCAGACCAGCTGGAACGGACAGGGCAGGGACACCCGCCATGCTGGCCGGAACCGTGAACACGTCATTGAGATACATCTGTACCGGATCGCTCGGCTTTTCATCCTGCGCAAAAGCGCCGGAAGGAGCGGTCGGCGTCAGAAGCACGTCGACACTCTCGAAAGCCTTGAGGAAATCCTGCTGGATCAGGGTGCGGACCTTCTGCGCGCGCAGGTAATAGGCATCGTAATAGCCCGATGACAGCACATGCGTCCCGATCAGAATGCGGCGCTTGACCTCATCACCGAAACCGGCTGCACGGCTGGCTTCATACAGCCCATCCAGCGTCGGTGCACTGACACGCTCACCGAACCGGACACCATCATAACGGGCAAGGTTGGAAGACGCCTCGGCCAGAGCCGCAATATAATAGGTCGGCAGACCGTACTTCGTATGCGGCAGAGAAACCTCGACGATTTCCGCACCGGCATCGCGTAGCCAGGTCATGCCCTGCTGCCAAAGGGCCTCGATCTCAGCCGGCATGCCTTCAACGTGATATTCCTTGGGAATACCAACGCGCAGACCCTTCACACCGCGTTTGAGCGCCGCTTCGTAATGCGGAACGGGGGTATCAACGCTCGTTGAATCGCGCGGATCAAACCCGGCCATTGATTCAAGCAGAATGGCGCAGTCCTGAAGATTGCGCGCCATCGGACCGGCCTGATCCAGCGAACTTGCGAAGGCAATTGTTCCAAAACGCGAGCAGCGACCGTAAGTCGGCTTGATCCCGGCGATACCCGTGAACGCCGCCGGCTGACGAATGGAGCCACCGGTATCCGTACCTGTCGCACCCAGGACAAGCCCGGCCGCCACAGCCGCCGCAGAACCACCCGAAGAGCCACCCGGAACCAGCTTTGCGTCAGAATCCTTGCGCTTCCAGGGGTTTTCCACCGGTCCGAAGGCCGAGGTCAGGTTCGCCGATCCCATGGCGAATTCGTCAAGGTTCAGCTTGCCAAGGAAAACAGCACCATCCTTGAGAAGATTGGCCGTCACCGTGCTCTCGTAAGGCGGAACGAAATTGCCGAGAATCTTGCTGGCTGCCGTGGTGCGGACACCATTCGTGCAGAACAGATCCTTGATGCCCAGCGGAATACCGCACAGGCTTCCGCCTTCACCCTTGGCCAGGGCCTCGTCCGAAGCCTTGGCAGCCTCACGGGCCTGATCGGGGGTACGGGTAATGAAGCTGTTGAGCTGGCCGTCCAGACGCTCGATCGCGTCAATATGGGCGTTCGTCAGCTCAACCGCGGAAATCTTGCGCGCCTTGAGCGCGTCCCGGGCCGAAGCCAGCGTAAAATCGTGAATGCCGGACATTATTCGACCACCTTCGGAACCGTATAGAACGGGCCTTCCCGCTCGGGAGCGTTGGAAAGAACCTTGTCACGGCAGTTGCCATCCGTAACGCGGTCTTCGCGCAGGCGGGGCTTTGCGAGACCCGTGCCGATCATGGGGTCGACGCCCGTGACGTCCACTTCCTTGAGCTGCTCCACCCAGTCGATGATGGAGCCCATATCTTTCCCGAGAGTTTCAACCTCTTCGGGCTGGAGACCAATCCTCGCCAGTCTGGCGATGCGCGTAACCGTTTTCGCGTCGAGCGACATGAATATTCCTGAACAAGAGGAAATTTTATGGTGGCTTTTCAGCCGTCAGGGGGATCATAACGCCGTGCTATGCCCCTGTTCAATCCACATGATCTCCGTAATCTTCTTCAGTCCGGTCAGCGCGTTCTCGGTCTCGACCCCGGATCGAAGACCATTGGCGTCGCCCTGACGGATGTCTCGCTCATGCTGGCATCCCCCCTGATCGGCCTCAAACGCCGGAAACTGGGCGAAAATGCGCAGGAACTGGCCAAGATCGTCCGAGCACAAGACGTAGGAGCCCTGGTCGTCGGATTACCGTTATCGCTGGATGGATCTTTTGGTCCGGCAGCCCGTGCTGCATCGGACTGGACACAGGCCCTGTCGGAAAAGCTCGGGATTCCCGCAGGTCTATGGGACGAGCGCCTGTCCTCAAGCGCCGTCAACCGTTTTCTGATCAAGGATGCCGACATGACGCGCGGTCGTCGCGCCGAGGTCGTGGACAAGATAGCTGCAGCTTACATGCTCCAGGGATGGCTCGATGCCTCCAGCCCTGACAGGTCAGACCTGTTCTGAATTTGGCAGCATCCGTTCAGACACCCCGGCTTCCGATAAGCGAAGGGCGTGAATAGGTATTGGCCAGAACGCGAAACCACACACGGGCGGTCATGGCGCCCAGGATCAGGCAGAACAGGAACTTCATGATATTTCTCCGGTCATGAAGCTCGAAAACGAACCAGAATGGTACGGGTTGCCGCAAGCGCCGGTTTCAAAGTGTAAAGGCAGGTGTGACATGAATTTTCGGATAGTGGCTCTGGCCCTGCTTCTTGGAATTGCCGCGTGCGCTCGAACACCAGATGACGGCAGCACACCCATTTCTCGACACCACACGTCTCATCGAGGAGCTTATGCCGGAGCCGGAAGTGGCTGGTCCGGATACTGATCAGCGCTGACGCCAGGCCAATCGGACCGGCATAGCCCGATAGGACGCCAAGCTCCTGCCCATCTGCTGCGGCATACCACCGCCTGCTGCACTGATCGGGTGATGGATGATGCGGGGCGGTGGGGCATAGGACACCATGTGAACGGATGGTAGATTGCCCGTACGCGGCGGAGAAGGCGCAGAAAATCCGGACTGTCTGCCAGCAGCAAAATAGGAGGGTGGTCTGGACGCTGGCAGCATGGCCTGCAGACCGTTTGCCGTCATCACGACCTGCGGCAGAAAGTCAGGCGGTCGGTAGCTATCTGGCTGACCGTTCCAGATCGCCAGCACATGGCGGGCATACTCGGCGCCCAGAGCAGGGGTCAGGGAATGATAGGCCGCCGTCGCAGCAGGCCAGCCCTGAAGCTGGCTGTGCAGTCCGGACAGGAAGCGGGCGCCATAACGGGCATTGCTGAACGGATCAAAGGCATCGTCAAGCGAGAAGAAGGCGTCCGGATGGTGATGAAGGTTGATCTGCATGCAACCCACATCAATCGAGACGATCCCGCGCGCCTGAAAATCCCGCACGGCCGCAATGGCTTCGTCCTTGCTTTCGTAAAAATAGCCTTTCCCGGCCGCATTGACGGTCCAGGGCCAGGCGACAGTCGCTGATCCATTAGGATCGCGGCGACCACTCTCGACACGGCTGATGGCATCGAGAAGACGCGCCGGAATCCCGGCCTGCTGTTCCGCAGTCTGCGCTGCCACACGACAGACGGAGGACGCATCATAGGCGAACGCCGTGGGCAAGCCTGAAAGCGTTGTGACAGCAGCAGAGAGGAGAACTTTCCCGATCATCGTCCTGTATATGATTGGGAAAGGTAAAAATTAGGTTATGCGTGCAACTTTATCGCACGAGCGGTTTGCAGACCTCCGCCAGCCAGTCTGCGACCTCTGGCTCGACCTGCGGTAAGACACGTTTCTGAACTTCGGCATGATACGCATTCAGCCAGTTCAGCTCGGCATCATTGAGCAGCGGAACATCGATCAGGCGAGGGTCGATCGGCGTATAGCTGAGGATCTCGAACTCAAGGAACGTCCCCTTGTTTCCCCTAAAGGAAGACGGCCGCACCAGCATCAGATTCTCGATCCGGATTCCATACTGTCCGGGCTCATAATAACCGGGTTCGTTGGAAACAATCATGCCAGCCTCAAGCGCCACCGGACGGGGAGCAGGGGAAATGTTCTGCGGGCCTTCATGGACCGACAGATAACTCCCGATGCCATGTCCGGTGCCATGATCGTAATCCATCCCGACCTGCCAAAGAGCCGCACGCGCGAGCACGTCCAGCCGATGACCGGTCGTGCCAGGCGGAAAGCGGATGCGGGAGAGAGCGATATTGCCCTTCAGAACCCGCGTGAATGCCTCACGGATATGAGCCGGCGGCTCCTCATCTCCCACCCAGAGCGTGCGCGTGATGTCAGTCGTGCCAAAAGGATACTGCCCGCCACTATCGATCAGGTAGACGCTGCCCGTTTCCAGAACGCGATCCTTGCCCACCTGCGCCCTGTAATGCGGGAAAGCACCATTTGGCCCAACAGCAGAAATGGCATCAAAGCTCTGTTCCCGATAATCGCCGGAGCGGGCACGAAACCCATCCAGCCGGGTCACAAGATCCGTCTCGTGCTGTCCGATTCCCGAAACTTTTAGTGAATGCAGGAAGCGGGCCATCGCCACGCCATCAAGGGCATGAGCTTTCCTCGAACCTGCCTGCTCAGTTCTGTTCTTGACGGCCTTTGGAAGCGTGCAGGGATCGGTTCCATCCGCGACCGTTACATCAGCAGCCGCAAGCGTCGTGTCGAACCACACAGCCGTTGTCACCGGATCCACACGCACTGTCCGGCCCCTGAGCGCCGTCAGACGATCCGCCAGCTCCGAAGGAGCATGAACCGTCACGCCGTCACCACAGACCTCCGTCACGCCATCCGTCAGACGGTCCGAGGAAACAAACCACTCTGCCGAACCATTTGCATGCAGAACCGCATAGCCATGTGCGACCGGTGTGAGGGGCACATCGCTCCCCCGGATATTCAACAACCAGGCGAGGGACGTGCAGTCCGCAATCACCGCCGCATCCTGTCTGGCTGCCTGCAGCGCCTGTCCCAGACGCCGGCGCTTGTCCGCACTGCTCTCGCCCGAGAATTCAAGCGGCTGCGGCACGACCGGGCCGGCTGGAGCCGCAGGACGATCGGTCCAGGCCTGATCGATGGGATTGCGCGGCAGCGGGACAAGCTCCACGCCAGCCGTCTGCCACGAGGCCAGCATGGACCGGCTGACCAGACGCGGATCATAACCGACTTTCAGCCCCTTCGCGTGTTCCGCCAGCCAGTCGGAAAGCGGTTCCAGTGCGACATGGCGACGCGCCCACAGATCATGGGGAACCTGCTCTTCCATCTGCACCGTATAACGCCCGTCGGAGAATACGGCGGCTGTTTCCGGCAGGATCGCCGCCAGTCCCGCACTTCCCGTAAAACCCGTCAGCCAGGCCAGACGCTCGGCGCAGGGAGCAACATATTCACCCAGATATTCGTCACCGCGCGGGATGATGAAACCGTCAACACCCAGCGCCTTGCAGGCTTTGCGGACGAGGGCAGGGCGCTCGTTGAGCGGGATGGAGGACAGGGTCATGAAAAGTCCTTTTCCACAGTATGAATATCGTCAAGGCGGAGTGTCATGAACAGCAGATCAAGCCACCGCCCATGCTTGCGTCCAACCTGAGGCAACGTGCCACAGTTCTGAAAACCAAGTTCGCGATGCATGGCAAGGGACGCCGCATTGTCCGCCGTGATCCCGGCCACCATCACATGAAAATCCGCCGCCTTCGCATGCTCGATTAGCGCGCGCAGAAGCAGCCGGCCAATGCCCCGGCGCTGATAGTTAGGTGCCACATACACCGAATGCTCGACAGTCTGCGCATAGCCCTCATAGGCCCGGAAAGACCCATAAGAACCGTACCCCGCAATCTCGCCAGCCGCATCGACGGCAACAAGCACTGGATAGCCCTGCATCGTCCGATCCTTGAACCACTGGCGCCGCTGCTCCAGCGTAAAAGGCGTCGTGATCCAGAGCGCATCGGTGTTTTCAATGGCATCATTGGTGATCCGCAGGATAGCCGGCAGGTCATCAGGTCCAGCGTCCCGGATCAACGGCAATGATCCCGGCACACCCATCAGCCGCGACGGCGCAGGATCAGTGTGGCCCAGTCGCCTTCACGCAGGATACGCTCCAGCACAAGACCCTGACGCTGGTGTGCGGCCAGCACCATCCGCGCCTGACTGTAAAGCAGACCGGCTAAAATAGCCGTCCCGTTCGGCGCAAGGTTCAGCGCCAGAGACTGCGCCATCCGACACAGCGGACGGGCGAGAATATTGGCGAAGACCAGATCATACGGCGCCTTGGCGCGCACGGCCTCGGTCTGCCAGCCATTGCCGAAACGACAGTCCAGCAGATTGCCCTGACCGTTCAGGCGAGCATTGAGCTTCGCCGTTCGCACGGACCAAGGCTCGATATCGACGGCCAGAACCGGACGGTGCAGCAGCTTCGCCGCCGCCATCGCCAGAATGCCGGACCCGCAACCCATATCCAGAATACGCTGCGGCTTGCGATACGCGACCATCTCAAGTGCCCGCAGACACCCGCGCGTGGACCCATGCTCGCCCGAACCGAACGCTATTCCCGCATCCAGCGTGATCGTCAGGCGCGACTGATCCGGCGCGCCATGCAGATGGGTGCCGCGAATGGCAAAACGCTTGCCGACATTCTGCTGCGGGAAGGATTCATAGGTCCGGGCCAGCCAGCCCTCGGACTCCGTCGGAATGCGTTCGAGTTCCGCTTCACAGCCGGTCAGCATCCTCGCCACGGCCAGAGCGTTTTCGAGCTCGTCTTCCTTGAAGCCCGTATCCTTCACGCCTTCCACACGCCAGTATTTCTGCGCGTCATCGGCCTCGAAAATGCCAACAGTCTCGCAGGCGCACATCAGGGCCTGTTCAAACAGGGGAACAAAGGGCTCTTCCACCGTGATGGACAGGGTTTCGAGCGCACTGGCATGGCGACGGCCAATGCTGCGGGGTGCCATCACGATCTGATCTCCACGAAGTTTGACATGACGCGTTTGACGCCACCGTTTTCAAAATTGATGTGCAATTGCGGCCCATCGGCCCCGATCACCGTGCCCTCACCAAACCGGTGATGAAACACCGTGGTCCCGATGGCGACCGTCGGCGCTGGCTTCACATCATGAATTTTCGGACGTGGCGCCCGAAAGCCCGGCGGCCGCGTACTGGTCAGCGGCCCGGACGCAAACATGGACGGTGCCGCTGCGGCCTGCCGGCGCGTCTCGAATGCCTGTCCCGTCAACTGCACATATTCGGACGGGATTTCCTCAATGAAGCGGCTCGGCATCGAGGACTGCCAGTTGGCATAGATCCGCCGGCTCGCCGCATGCAGCACGATCGCCCGACGCCGCGCGCGCGTCAGCCCTACGTAGGCCAGCCGCCGCTCTTCCTCGAGTGCCCGGTTGCCGCCCTCGTCGAGCGACCGCTGGGACGGGAACACACCTTCCTCCCAGCCCGGGAGGAACACGGTGTCGAACTCCAGCCCCTTGGCGCCATGCAGCGTCATGAGACTGACCTTGTCATCCGACGTCTCGCTCTCGGTATCCATGACGAGCGCCACATGCTCCAGAAAGCCCTGAAGCGTTCCAAATTCTCCAAGAGCCCTCAGAAGCTCACGGATATTGTCCAGACGCCCTGGCGCCTCGACGGAGCGGTCATCCCGCCACATTTGAAGATAGCCGCTATCCTCGAGAAGCTGTTCGGCGGCCACCACATGGCCTTCGCTCTCAAGCGTTGCCTTGGCCCGCTGGAACGCCGCCATCAGCCCGTCCAATGCGTCCTTCGACTTGCCCTTGAGCAGCCCTTCCTGAAGCTGCCAGATCACAGCCGCCGTCAGCGGACCGGGCAGGGCACGCGCCTGGGCATGCAGCTTCTGCACGGCCACGGCACCCACGCCACGCTTGGGAACATTGATGATCCGCTCAAACGCCAGATCATCCGCAGGCTGCGACAGTACACGCAGATACGCCAGACAGTCCCGGATTTCGGAGCGCTCGTAGAACCGCAGCCCACCAACAACCCGATATGGGATGCCGATCATCATCAGCCGCTCTTCGAACGGCCGCGTCTGGAAACCAGCGCGCATCAGGATGGCGATTTCCGACAGCGGATGTCCGTCACCGCGCAGACGCTCGATGGCACCCCCCACAATCCGCGCTTCCTCATCCGAATCGCGTACCCCGATGATCTGGACCTTCTCCCCCTGCGCATCATCGCGTCCGGGCCGCAGCGTCTTGCCCAGGCGTCCTTCGTTATGAGCGATCAGCCCGGCAGCCGCGGCGAGAATCTGTGCCGTCGAGCGGTAGTTCCGCTCCAGACGCACGACTTCCGCCCCCGGAAAATCCTTCTCGAAGCGCAGAATGTTTTCAACTTCCGCCCCGCGCCAGGAATAGATGGACTGATCATCATCACCCACACAGGCGATGTTGGATGGTCCGTGCTCGCGCTTGGCCAGCAGACGCAGCCACAGATACTGAACCGTATTCGTGTCCTGATATTCGTCCACGAGAATGTAGCGGAAAATCCGGTGATACTGCGCCAGAACATTGGGCTGGTTGCGCAGGATCTCCGTCATGTGCAGCATCAGATCGCCGAAATCGCATGTATTGAGCGCAATCAGACGCTCCTGATACGCCCGGTAAATCGCCAGAGCATGACCATTCGCAAAATCGGAATCTTCGGCCGGCGTCACCCGGTCAGGTGTCAGCCCGCGATCCTTCCAGCGCTGGATGATCCCCATGAGTTGGTTCGGCGGCCAGCGCTTGGTATCGATCTTCCACGGTTCCATGACCTGCTTGAGCAGCCGGATCTGGTCATCCGTATCGAGGATGTTGAAGCTGCTCGTCAGCCCGACATATTCCGCGTGACGCCGCAGCATTCGCGCACAGATCGAATGGAACGTTCCCAGCCACAGCCCTTCGGCCGGCTCGCCCAGAATCGCACTGACACGCTCGCGCATCTCGCGGGCGGCCTTGTTCGTGAACGTCACGGCCAGAATCTGGCTCGGATAGGCGCGGCCCGTCAGGAGAATATGGGCAAACCGCGTCGTCAGGACGCGCGTCTTTCCCGTTCCCGCACCGGCGAGAATGAGGAGCGGGCCTTCGGTTGTCTCGATGGCACGTCTCTGCTCCGGGTTGAGGCGGGAGAGATACTCGGGGGTAGGGGAGGGTAGGTCTTGCGGCACCCTCCCGATATAGAGTGAGATACCGTCATGGCCAACACATATCCCCGGATCGATCTGACACGCGGCACAGGACCTCAGGGACACCGCGCCAGAATGCGCGCCCGCGTGCTGGCCAATGGTGCCCACACGCTCGCCGATTACGAAATCCTTGAAATGCTGCTCTTCGCAGGTGTGCCACGCAAGGATACCAAACCGCTCGCCAAGGCACTGATCGGCCATTTCGGCAGTCTGGTGGATGTTTTCCGCGCACCCACACAAGCCCTGCGCGCCGCAGGACTGAAAGATGATACCATCAGGGTGCTGCGCCTTCCAGGAGTGGCGGCCGAACGTCTGGCCTCTTCGGAACAGCGTGAACGCCCGACACTGAGCAACTGGGAACAGCTCATGGCCTATCTCGATCAGGCACTTGAGGGCGGTGTTTCGGGGCAGTTCCGGCTGCTCTATCTCGACAACCGTAACCGGCTTCTGGCAGACGAAGCCGCGCCCGAGGCCGACAGTCTTGCGGATCGCAACCGCGCCATCGCCATCCGGGCCCTCGCACTGCATGCCACGGCCCTGATCGGTTTTCACATTCGTCCCAAGGAACGCCCCGTAGATCTGTCACAATCAGCGCGGCAACTGGATTTCGCGATGCGTCCCCTGTCCATTACGCTTCACGACGTACTCATTGCAGGGGACGGGCGCCCGTCAAGCCTGCGTCAGGAAGGGCTGCTGTAAGGTGGACGACAGGAACGCTGGAACAACCGGATTTTCGGATGGCATGACAGGCCTGTCGTCAGCCGATCTGCGACAGATTTCGGCGCTGACGGAAACTCTTCCCGAAATAGAACCGCCGCTTGCCTTGCTGACGGGGCGGGGGCGGCATCTGGACGATGCGACCCTGCTGCATCTCCTGACCGTGCTGTTCACCGGACGGGAAACGGGCAGCGCGGCACTACCACACAATCTCTTGGCGCGTTTTGGCTCTCTGGCCGCTGTCCTGTCCGCCACAGATCGGGAACTCGAAAGCATCACGGATATGGGCACGCACATGTTGCCCATGATCCGTGTTCTTCAGGAAGCAGCACTTCGCTATAATCGTGCGCGCCTGCCGCCGGAAGACGTGCTCGACAACGAACAGAAACTGCTCGACTACCTCACGGCCCGTCTGGCGCGGGAAAACATTGAGCAGTTCCGCATCCTGTTTCTCAACGAAAAGAACAGCCTGATTGCTGACGAAGCGCAGGCCAGAGGCACGGTCAACCACACGCCTGTCTATCCACGGGAAGTCGCCAGACGCGCTGTGGAAATTGGCGCCACCGCGCTGGTTCTGGTCCACAACCATCCGAGCGGCGATCCCACGCCCTCGGAAGCCGATCTTCAGATGACCATGCAGGTTCAGGCGGCACTCGAAGTGGTCGGCGTTACGATCGCGGACCACTTCATCATCGGCAACGGCCGCCACACCAGCTTTCGCCGCAGCAACCTGCTCTGAAACCTCAGCCGCGCGGCGGCACAAGCCCTTCAAGCGCCAGTTCTCCAGGAAGGGCACCACGCGGGAAGATGGTGTTTACATGCCCCATCTTGCGTCCTGGACGCGCTTCGGCCTTACCGTACAGATGCAGCGATGCCCCGTCCGTTGCAAGAATGGCCGGAACACGCGCCATGTCTTCGGGACCAATCAGATTGTGCATGATGGCATCGGAATGCCGACGTGAAGGCGGCAGCGGCAAACCCGCCACCGCCCGCACATGCATCTCGAACTGATCTACCAGACACGCATCCATGGTCCAGTGCCCGGAATTATGCGGGCGAGGGGCGATCTCGTTCACCATGAGACTGCCATCAGCAGCGTGGAACATCTCCACCCCCATGATCCCCACCAGCCCCAGCGCCTCGGCAATTCTGGCCGCCATGTCCTGCGCCTGACGCGCAAGGTCCGGCATGATGCGGGCCGGGGCCAGCGTCACGTCCAGGATACCGTTGCGGTGCCGGTTCTCGACTGTATCAAAACACCGCACGGTTCCGTCCAGCCCACGGACCACCATCACGCTGAGCTCACGCTCGAAATCGATCATCTTCTCCGCAACGAGCGGGTAGGGCAGATCCTTCAGGGCTGCGAGGGCCTCGGCATCCAACACCCGGAACTGACCCTTACCGTCGTAACCGAAGCGGGTCGTCTTGAGAATGAGCGGAAAACCGAGCGTCTCAAGCCCTGCCAGATCCTCGGGGCCATTGACGGCCCGCCAGGGGGCCAGACTGACGCCGATTTCGGACAGACGCGTCTTTTCCGCAATCCGGTCCTGACTGATCCGCAGGATTTCCCCCGCAGGTCGCACCGGCCGATGCTTCTCCAGCAGAGCCAGCCCTTCGGCACTGATATTCTCGAACTCAAACGTCACGACATCACAGCGCGAGGCAAAATCCTCAAGCGCCGCCGGATCGTCATAGGCCCCGACCGTTACCGACGCCGCGACTTCCGTAGCCGGGCTTGGCGCCTCGGTGCTCAGCACATGAACATGAAAGCCAAGCTTCGAGGCCGCCACGGCTGACATGCGGCCAAGCTGGCCACCACCAATGATCCCGATCGTGCTGCCGGGAGCAAAAACCTTCTGCTTCGTCATTCGACCGGAACATCCGCAACAGCCGCAGTCTGCGTTGCCCGCCAGGCATCCAGACGAGCCATGACCTCGCTATCTGAAACCGAAAGAATTGATGCTGCCAGAAGCCCCGCATTGATCGCACCAGCCTTGCCGATCGCCAGCGTCCCCACAGGCACGCCACCCGGCATCTGCACGATGGAAAGCAGACTGTCCTGCCCGTTCAGGGCACGGCTCTGCACAGGGACGCCAAGAACGGGAATGCTTGTCCAGGCGGAGCACATTCCTGGAAGATGCGCCGCACCGCCTGCACCGGCGATAATGACATGAAGGCCACGCTGACGGGCCGTCTTCGCATAGTCCACCAGACGGTCAGGCGTACGGTGAGCCGAGACGATCCGCTTTTCATGGGCAATTCCAAGATCGTCGAGGATCTCACAGGCATGGCGCATGGTATCCCAGTCGGACTGGCTTCCCATGATCACACCAACACGGATCGGCATGTCGTCCTGAAGGGTTTCGTCGGCGGAGAGGATCTGGCTCATTCAGGCAATATTATCCGGGATGAGACGGGTCTCGATCCACGAAATTTCATCTTTGAGCTGGAGCTTGCGCTTCTTGAGACGCTGAAGCTGCAGCTGGTTGAGGGGATGATGGACGAGACGCTCGATGACGGTATCAAGGTCGCGATGCTCGCTGCGCAGTTCGTGCAGACGTTTCAGCATGGCATTGTCGTCAGTCATCATGGCATCCGGTCCCGGAGAACGGTCAGGCGTTGTGGAGAGACTGATTCTTTCCACTCTTTTCATTGCAGTATCATGCCTGACGGGCAGCGGACCAGTGCCCGTCAGGCATTCATCCGGACCAGCCCTTCACAAGGCCGTCCGGATGCCGCAATCAGGCATGACTGTCGCTGTCTGGCACATAGGCGTCCACGACCGGAAGCGCATGGCCTTCACGGGCCAGACGATCGTTGGCAGCCGTCACAGCAGCATGCAGATCCGTCTGGGTGCACAGGCCGAGAATCACGGGATCACGCGGTTTGATGTTCGCGCTGTTCCAGTGCTGACGGTCGCGGACCTTGGTAATGGTGTCCTTGGTCGTGCCGAGCAGCTTGACGATCTGGGCTTCGGACAACTGCGGGAACTGACGCAGGACGAACGCGATGGCGTCCGGACGGTCATTGCGCTTGGCAACCGGGGTGTAGCGCGCACCCTTGGCACGGCGCTTCACGGGGCTGGCCGTCGGCATGCTCTTCAGGCGTGCGTTGGTATCTGCCTCACAGCGCTTGATTTCGGCTTCGGCAAGCTGATGATTCTTGACCGGATCGTAACCGTTGATCCCGGCCGCGACTTCGCCATCCGCAATCGCCTGAACTTCAAGCGGATGCATGCCGCAGAATTCTGCGATCTGGGTAAAGGTAAGACCGGTTTTCTCGATCAGCCAGACGGCCGTGGCCTTGGGCATCAAAGGCAGGGTCATGTCGGTGCGTTCCTTGCTGGGACACGGATGGAGCCGGCTTCCGCAGGCACCGATCGGGCGTATCCGGCGAGGAACCAATCCCGCCCGGGATATGATCGCGGCACCTGCTGGATGCTCTGCGATAATGCAGATGGGTATGGGCCACCGACACCGCCGTGGTCAAGCACCAAAAAGAAAGGGAGCGCTTTTAGGACGCTCCCTTTCTGACGTTCAGGCTGCCTGAACAGTTTCTGCCTGTGCGACATGCTCCGATCCTGTCCGGACAGGAATACGGCGCGGTCTGGCAGCTTCCGGTACGACCTGACGGACGGCAATGGACAGCAGCCCATTCACCAGATCCGCCTGATCGATTTCCGTATGGTCGGCCAGAATAAAACGGCGCTCGAAAGCCCGCGTAGCGATGCCACGATGGAGCCAGTCCCGGTCACGGCTGTTCTCAGGGACGCTGCCACGCACGACAAGCGTGTTCTCTTCCTGAAGAACTTCCACGTCTTCTGGCCGGAAGCCCGCAAGAGCCATCGTCAGGACGTAGTTCGTCTCGCCGGTTTTTTCGATATTGTAAGGGGGATAGCTTGGAATTGCCTGGGCGTTGGCAACACTGCCGGCCATTCTGGCAAGACGGTCGAAACCGATCGCGCTGCGGAACAGCGGTGTAAAATCGTAGGTCACTGAAACCTCCTTCTGGCAGGAATCATCTGGCGCATTTCCCGGTATGGCAAAATGCTATGGTCAAACCAGCCGCGACCCGAACGGCATCGCGACTGGTTTTCCAGATAGGTTCCGACCTGCCCGCCTTCAAGAGGAGACGGGAGGAGGGGCGCCGAATTACTTCGTGCGCGTACCGATGCCTGCAAAGCGCTTGTTGAACTTTGCGACCTGGCCTCCGGTATCCATCATGCGCTGGACGCCAGTCCAGGCCGGATGAGACTTCGGATCAACGTCAAGACGCAGCGTTGCGCCCGGTTCACCGTAGCAAGAGTGCGTCTTGTACTCAGTCCCGTCGGTCATGATGACGGTGATCTCGTGGTAATCGGGATGGATGCCGGATTTCATGAATTTCTACTCCATAAAGAAAGCTCCGATGCCGACCGGAGCGAATCATGAGGCGCATATAACGGAAACCGCTGTCGGATGAAAGTAGCCTTTACTGGATCATATGAGTCCGTTTATCCCTTGAAATGAATGCGGGCTCGAAAGTCAGGCCTGCGACCGTGGTTTCACGGATACCGAGAAAGGTTTGATATGAGCGAAACCAAACATACACTGCACACCCCGGGCTGGGTTGGCGATTTCCAGAAATTCATCATGCGCGGCAACGTGCTTGATCTTGCCGTCGGTGTCGTGATCGGTGCTGCGTTCAGCGCGATCGTCAACAGTGCCGTCAAGGATATCCTGACACCGTTCATTGGCCTGCTGACGGGAGGTGTCGATTTCTCGAACCTCTTCATCACGCTCAAAGGCCCGGTCAAGGACACTCTGGCCGAAGCCCAGAAGGCGGGCGCTGTCACCGTCAACATCGGCGTCTTCCTGAACGCCGTGATCCAGTTCCTGATCGTCGCCTTCTTCATTTTCTGGCTGACACGCATCCTCAGCAAGCTGCACCGCAAGGAAGAAGCTACGCCTGCAGCTCCGCCGGCACCGACCAAGGAAGAAGTTCTGCTGACGGAAATCCGCGATCTTCTGGCAAAAAAGAGCGTCTGATGACTGACCTGAAGGCTTCCCCTGCTGCAGTCTGGCGCTCTACAGCCGTATTGCTGGTAGCAGGAAGCCTTCTGGCCGGATGTGTGGCACGCCCTGTCATGACAGGGCTGCCGCCATCGCCGAACTCGCGTCTTTATGCCTATCTGATTGCACATGGCATGGCACGGGGCGCGGTTATGACCGGCCAGATTGGCCCCGAGGGACTGGTTCGGCTCGTCACTCTGGACAAGGCCGCACAGCAGGCCACGGTAAACGCCCTGAAGCTGCAAAGCTCGTCAGCCAACCGGCAGGCCGATCAGGCGCTTTCCAACCTGCTGGCAGATCTTCCGCAGAAGACACCGCCGCTCCCACGAAGTCCGGCAGAACAGACACAAAAAAACCGGCTCCCCTGAGGGACGCCGGTTTTTTTGTGCTTGGAACAGACGTAATCAGCCTGCGTCAGTTTCCTTGCGCAACCGCTTCTCACCCATAAGGAGAAGCAGGGGCGCTGCAATGAAGATCGACGAAGACGTCCCGACCACAATGCCGAACAGCATGACCGTCGCAAAACCGGTCAGCGTGCTGCCCCCGAACAGGGCAAGCGGCAGGGCGGCCAGAAAGACCGTCATGGACGTGCCGAGTGTCCGGTTCAGGGTCTCGTTGATAGACAGATCCAGCAGTTCCCGCAGCGGCATCGTGCGGTACTTGCGCAGGTTCTCGCGGATCCGGTCATAGACCACCACCTTGTCGTTGGTGGAATAGCCTAGGATCGTGAGCAGGGCTGCAACCATCACCAGATCGAATTCGAAGCGCGTAATGGCCAAAAAGCCGACCGTCTTGGTCAGATCGAGAATGAGCGTCACCACCGCACTGATGGCAAACTCACGCTCAAAGCGGACCCAGACATAGATCAGGATCATTGCAAGGCTAAAGCCAAGCGCCAGCAGACCATCACGGAACAGTTCGGACGAAACCGAGGCGCCTACGGCATCGGCACGAAGAACCTGCGTTCCGGGTTCGGCAGCCGAAATGGCGCTCTTGACGCCATCAACCAGCTTCTGGGTCTGCGCTTCGCGATCCGCACCTTCCGGAGCATTGATCGAAATGCGGACATCCCGCGGTGAACCGAATGCCTGCACGGCGTCCGGATGAATGCCGGCATGATCCAGAGCCGCGCGCAGCTTGCCGAAATCGGCAGGGCCGGGGGTCTGGGCTTCAACGATGATGCCACCGCGGAAATCCAGCCCGAGCTTCAGCCCGGGCTGGAAGAACAGGATGACGGAAGCAATGGAGAGGACTGCCGAAACGATCAGCCCCATGTGACGGCCGCGCATGAAGTTGATGCGCCGATCGTCACGGACAAAACGGAAAAGGGGACGTGACAGCATGACGATCAGACCGGAAGTTCTTTGGGACGGGCGAGGGCGTACCACCGCACGACCAGAAGGCGTGACAGCAGGAGGGTCGTGAAGAGTGTCGTGACGATACCGATGGTGATCGTCAGGGCGAAGTTGCGGACAGGACCCGTTCCGAACACGAACAGCATGACATGCGCCAGGAACGCCGTGGCGTTACTGTCGATGATCGTACCGGTCGCGCGGTCAAAACCGGCCTGCAGGGCCTGAAGCGGACCACGGCCACGCTTCACTTCCTCACGGATACGCTCATTGATCAGGATGTTGGCATCCACGGCCATACCAAGGGTCAGCAGCATACCGGCCATGCCCGGCAGGGTCAGCGTCGCCTGGAACAGCGAGAGGATCGCCACCATCAGGATCAGGTTCGCGAACAGGGCGATATCCGCATACAGGCCAAACCGCCCGTAGAACAGCACCATGAACACGATAACCAGAAGCAGTCCGGTCAGAAGACTGATGATACCGGCATGGATGGACGCCGCGCCAAGGCTCGGACCGATCGTCCGCTGCTCTACGACCGAAAGCGGAGCAGGAAGGGCACCGGCGCGCAGCAGAAGCGCAAGATCAGACGCACTGCGAGCATCGAAACCACCCGTGATCTGACCATTTCCGGCTGTGATCGGGCTGATAATGTTCGGAGCCTCGATGACCTTGTTGTCCAGCACGATCGCAAAGCGCTTGCCGACATTGGCCCGCGTGACGTTCGCAAAGGCCGTTGCACCAGCGCTGTTGAGCTGGAACGTCACAGCCCAGCCACCGCTCTGCTGATCGATCACGGCACCCGCATTGGTCAGGTCCGTGCCATCTACATCGACATGATCCTGAACCGCAACCTGCGTATGCACGCTCTCGTCCTCAAGCATCGTCGAGCCAGGGCTCGCAACGCTCGGGTTCGGGGCCAGCAGACGGAAGGTCAGACGCGCTGTCGTTCCCAGCAGGCTCTTGATCCGCTCCGGATCGCTGACGCCCGGAAGCTCCACGACAATCCGGTCGTCACCTTCACGCGCGATGCTCGGATCGATCGCACCCGTTGCGTCGATACGGCGACGGACGATCTCGATCGACTGTGCCACGGCTTCGCGCGCACGGGCCAGCATCGCGTCGTGCTGAAGCGTCAGGACGATGCGTCCGTCCTTTTCAGACGTCGTGAACTCGTTCGGCACCACCGGGGGCAGGGACTGCATGGCCTTGAGCGCGGCGTCACGTTCGGCATCCGAACGCGGCATGAAGCTCAGGCTGGCGGTTGCATCGTCGCGGGCAAAATCGCGATATCCCAGAGACCGGTCCAGAAGCGTCTGGCGCGCCTGATCCTGAAGGGACTGGAGGCGGTCATGCTCAAGGGATTTCAGATCGAGCTGAAGGAGAAGGTAGGACCCACCCCGCAGATCGAGCCCCAGATGGATCTGCCGCCAGGGCAGGGACGGTGCGGGAGAACGCAGAAAATTGGGCAGACACAGGAGTACGCCAATCAGGCAGATGCCCGCGACGCCCAGCAGTCTGAGCCGGCTGTAATACATCATATCAGGTCGAGACGTCCTCGGCGGATTTGGACAGATCGTTTTTCAGATCATTTTCAGGGCGGGACCATGCCGTTTCCGCCATGCCGATGCAACCTTTTGCCTCTTTGAGGGCACGCTGCCTTTGCGAGGATCGCCGTGGCTGATAAGCCTGTCAGCATGAATACAGCGCAACAGCTTCGGGTCGGCATCGTCGGGGCCGGCCATTTCGGACGGTTTCATGCACTCAAGTCCGCCGCAAACCCGGCCGAACAGCTTGTCGCGCTTTACGATCCCGATCCGGCCCGTGCGGCGATCGTGGCACGGGAAGTTCGTTGCGCAATTGCCACAAGCTATGAAAATCTTCTGGAGCAGGTGGATGCCGTCATCATCGCTGCACCAGCCGAGTATCACTTTGCCCTGACAAGCCAGGCCCTCAGGGCCGGGCGACATGTTCTGGTCGAAAAGCCCATCGCGGCCACGCTGGACGAAGCGCATGCCCTTGCCGATCTTGCCCGGGAGACCGGCAAGGTCCTTCAGGTCGGCCATCTGCTGCGTTATTCAGCAGAACACCGGGCCATTACAGAGCGGATCAAGGCGCCGCTTTACATCGAAGCCACCCGCATTGCACCTTACAAGCCACGGGGAACGGACGTATCGGTCATTCTGGATCTCATGATCCATGATCTTGATCTCGTTCTGGCAATCGTGGACAGCCCGATCGCGGACATCGATGCTCTGGGAGCAGCTGTTTCAAGCGCGCATGAAGATATCGCCAATGCCCGCGTCCGGTTCGAGAATGGCTGCGTAGCCACGATCACCGCCAGCCGGATTTCCCTAAAAACGGAACGGCGTATGCGGCTTTTCTCACAGGACGGCTATCTGTCTGCCGATTTCATGGAGCGCAAACTGAGCTTCATTGGCCGTGAGCGCGGCGTACCGCTTCCCGGCACAGGTGGCTTCCGGCGTGAAGCCATAAGCTGGAAGGATCACGACAACCTTGCAGTCGAACATGACGCCTTTGCAGCGTCATGTCTTCATGGTGCGCCCGTGCTAGTGGACGCCCAGGCGGGGATCAGGGCACTCGATGCCGCCATCCGCGTGACGGACAGCATCCGGCAGTCCCGGCAGATCATGGAGCTTTCAGGCCTGATCCCCTCCTGAAAGTGTAAATGATTTTATCCTGCCAAATTATTGATTTTCGAGGATTTCTTTTTTCATTTCCAGCTCGAGCCATTCCTCCTCGGACCGGGTAAGATCCTGTTCGGCAGCCTCCAGAAGCTGTGTGGTCTTCTGGAATTTTGCAGCATCCCGGCTATAGAGACCGGGGTCAGCCAGAACGTCACGGTATGTCTGGATCTTCTTTTCCAGATCCGCCATTTTCTGCGGAAGAAGATCCAGGGCCCGCTTGTCATTATAGCTGAGCTTTTTCGGCTTCTTCTCTGTTTTCAAAGCAGATTTTGGCGCAATTTCTTCCGCCTCCGACTCCGCAGGTTCACGACCGGCCGGAACATCCCCACGCTGGATCAGCATGTCGGAGTAGCCGCCTGCATATTCGATCCAGTCTCCACCACCGTCGGAAACCAGCACCGAGCTTGCGACCCGGTCGAGGAAGTCGCGATCATGGCTCACCAGCAGGACCGTACCCGCATAATCAGCCAGCATATCCTGTAGAAGATCCAGTGTCTCAAGATCGAGATCGTTGGTCGGTTCGTCCAGCACCATAAGACTGGACGGCTTGGCAAGAGCACAGGCCAGTGCAAGCCGTCCGCGCTCACCGCCCGAAAGCTTTCCTACGGGAGTGCGGGCCTGCTCCGGACGGAAAAGGAAGTCCTTCATATAGCCAATGACATGACGCTTCTCGTCGCCAACCTGCACCATGTCTCCGCTGCCGCCCGCAAGGGTTTCAGCAAGGGTCTTTGAAGGATCAAGGCTTTCCCGCTGCTGGTCCAGCGTGACCATGGCCACGGACGGCCCCATCTTCACTGTGCCGGACTGTGGCTCCATCCTGCCGGTCAGCAGACGCAGGAGCGTTGTCTTTCCGGCGCCGTTGGCGCCCACCAGACCGAGCCGGTCTCCACGCAGGACCCGCAGATCGAGATCCCGGACAATGGCGCGGTCATCATAAGCCCAGTTCACACCCTCGGCTGCAATGGTGATCTTGCCTGCGCTCTCGGCTTCCGTCGCTGCCATCCGCAGCGTCCCCTTGCCACGGGACGCCAGTTCACGGCGCTGCGCCCGAAGCGCTGCCAGCTCTCCGACACGCCGGACATTCCGCTTGCGGCGTGCGGTAACGCCGTAAATCATCCAATCTTCTTCGCGCGCAATCTGGCGGTCCAGCTTGTGCGCATCACGCTCCTGCTGTTCCAGAACCTCATCCCGCCAGCTCTCGTAGCGGGCAAATCCCTGATCCAGCCGGCGCGTGACCCCATTCTCAAGCCAGACCACGCTGCGAGACAGCGTTTCCAGAAGGCGTCTGTCATGGCTGATGACAATCATGGCGCAGCGGGTGGCAGCGAGCTCTTTTTCCAGCCAGGTGATGGATGGAAGATCCAGATGGTTCGTTGGCTCATCAAGCAGCAGAAGATCCGGCTCGGCTGCAAGGGCGCGGGCGAGGGCACAGCGACGGACTTCGCCGCCCGAAAGGTTCTGGCAGCTTTCTTCACCCGTCATGCCGAGTTCGGCCAGCATCGAGCGCGCCCGATAGGTCTCGGTCTCATCCAGCCCTTCAGACGCGTAATCAAAGGTCGTAGCATAACGCGAAAGATCCGGCTCCTGCGCCAGATAATGGACCTTCGTCCCGGGCTGGACGAACCGCTCGCCAGAATCTGCGACGATATCGCCAGAGGCAATTTTCAGCAGCGTGGATTTTCCCGAGCCGTTCCGCCCTACCAGGCAGATCCGTTCACCGGGCAGGACGCCTAGCTCTGCTCCATCTAGGAGCGGGCGTCCACCAAGAGTGTAGGTAATGTTCTGAAGAGAAAGAATGGGTGCCGACATGGCATCCTATGTGTCGCAGCCTGACGTCTGCCGCAAGACGCCTCTGTCCGAATAAAATTCAGACGGGTGTCACACCACCTGTTACGGCCTGATAGGTTGCGACGGCCAGCGTCATCGGCTCGAACGGCTTGGTGATAACGAAGGATGGCTCCTGCGTCTCACCGGTCAGCAGACGCTCCGGATAAGCTGTCACGAAAATAACCGGGGCTTCATGTGTGCGCAGGATCCGTCCCACGGCCTGCATGCCATCACCGCCGCCGCCAAGATTGATATCTGCAAGGATAAGGCCGGGCTTCGTTTTTGCAGCAAGTTCAACGGCGTCCGCCTCAGTATGGGCTACGCCGGCGATTTTGTGACCACACCGTTCGACCAGATCCTGGATATCCATGGCGATGATCGGCTCGTCCTCGATAATGAGAACGTTGGTCTGCGCAATTCCCTGAAGCCCCTGGCGGGCCTTGTTCAGTTCGGCAGCCGCCTCTTCATCGGTAATGCCCAGAGCCTGCGCACTCGACGCAAGCGACTGCTCTTCCAGAGAGGTCAGTAGCAGAAGTGCACGCTGGCGCAGCGGCATGCCCACCGTAGCATCCGCGCCGTGCTGTGCCATAAACACGTTCACGAGCAGGCCATAAAGAGCCTGCCGTGCGGAAAGACCGCTTTGAGGCGGATTTTCCATCAGCTCTTTCAGGGCCGCAGCCACAAGCTGATCGCCCGTCTTCTGATCACCAACCAGCGCGCGGGCAAAACGACGTGCATAGGGAAGTGCCTTGACGAGTTCCTGACGTGTCAGATCAGTCATGTGTCCGTGGCCTCCTGAAAAGATAGCTGCCGACCCATCCCGAGTGGGATGCATCCCGTTATGAAGGTTGAATAATCATGACACGATGCCCAATCTTCGTATAGTCTTCGTGGCCACCTCGGTCGCCTGCAATGTCGCATGAAGGATCTTCTTCTGAGCACACCAGCACCCGGGGGCACTCCATCCGGCCCGACTGCGAAAAAAGGCAGTTTCCATCGGGGTCTGCTTCAGACCCTTCCGGATCTGCGGGGTTTTGCACGTTTTCTGACACGGGACACGGCTGCAGCTGATGATCTGGTGCAGGACACGATTGTCCGTGCCCTGGCAGCACAGGACCAGTTCCAGGAAGGAACGGTGCTGAAAGCCTGGCTGTTCACAATTCAGCGAAATGCCTTTTACGAGCAGACCCGTCGCCGCAGCCGCGAACAGGAAATCATGCAGGATATCGAATTCGATATGCAGCCTTCTACCGCGGCACCATCACGACAGCACGCGCGTGACGCGGTTCAGGATCTGGGTGAGCTGCTCTGGAAGCTGCCGGACCTTCTGCGTGAAGCGCTTATTCTCGTGGGGGCACAGGAACTGTCCTATGAAGACGCCGCCCGCGTCTGTGATGTGCCGGCCGGAACCATGAGGGCCCGTGTTTCCCGTGCCAGAGCCCAGCTTGCGGAGCTGGCTGCAGAAAAAAGCGTTGATCCGCAGACGGAATCCGAAAAAAATATCACCTGATTTCCGGCGGTTTTCAGCGGCTTTTGGCGCCCTGTTTTCGCTCTTGGGAAGATTTTCTGCGGCTCGATGCAACATTTTCTCCCGACCGTTCATTGATCCCATGAAAACAGAGCGAAATCAGGAGTTAGTTCCATGACGTTCCACGATCAGGTCATTGCCATTCTTCCGAAGCTGCGTGTTCAGGCCCTCTCCCTGACCCGTAACCGCGCTGCTGCGGAGGATCTCGTACAGGACGCCGTGTGCAACGCCCTGGCTGCCCAGAACAGCTTCATTCCGGGGACGAACTTCTCGGCCTGGATGCATCGTATTCTGCGGAACCGCTTCATTTCCGATCTTCGCAAGCGTCGTGAGACGACCGACATCGATGATGTGCCCGCATCTTCCTTTGCCAGCCCGGCAACGCATGAAGACAGCCTTGCTCTCAAGGATCTGTCGATGGCGCTGTCCCGTCTCCCGGCCGATCAGCGCGAGGCGCTTGTCATGGTTGTGATCCAGGGCATGAGCTATGAGGCTCTGGCCGAAGCAACCGATTGCGCTGTCGGCACGGCCAAGAGCCGCGTGTTCCGTGCTCGCCGTCAGTTGGAAGCATGGATGAGCGGCGAACTGCCGACCAACGACAAGCTGCGCGTGAAGGTCAAGGCTCTGCGCGATGCAATGGATGCCCGTCGTCGCGCTGGCAAGTCTTCTGACGATCTGATGCTTTCCTGACCTTAATTGGTTACAAACGATGGAATCTGCGTCCATTGCGGTTTGGCAGCGATTGCAGAGAACGAGTTGTTTTCGTAAGACTGGATTGGCAGTTCATGCCATAGCGGCTTCTCTAGGAGAAAACTCGGAGTTCGCGCCATAGTCAGTATCAGGGGTGCAGGATTTGCATCTTCTGACGTCACAGGAAGGTTCAGACCAGCCAATGACCGCAGGAGACAAGCGGAAGTCCTCAGTCAGCGATACCAGAGGTGAGGAAAAGGACTCGCCTTTTGGTATCTGGCTGAGCCGGGGCCTGCATCAGCTTTTCGATGATGTTGCAAACGAGCCGATTCCCGATGAGCTTCTCCGACTGATCGAGGAAGACCGAAACAAGTGACTGTTACCCGGTCTGGGCTTCCAGACCTGAGTCCGCGGCGCTGGCGCCGTCTGTTCTACAGACGGGGCGCCCTGCGTAATATCCGGATGCTGGATACTGTCGGTGCCCGGGTGATGGCGCTGATCGTGGCAACGACTCTTCCCCTCGCTATCATCGCCTCTCTGCTCGCATGGCATAGTTATCAACAGAATGTCGGTAACGGAGCCCTGCGCACCGAGCGGGATACCCAGCTTGCGATTTCGGAAATCACAACCGATCTCGATCAGACCCATACACTTCTGGACATGCTCGCCGATGGCGACATTTCTTCAGGCAATGCCCTACGGGAGTTTTCTCTCGTCCAAACGGTGTCGCAGCATCATTACTGCCTGCTGATGCTGACAGATGTTTCAGGGCGTCCGTCGGTTGTGTTGCCACCTGCATCAACGCAGGAAGCCGCAATCTGCCGGTCTCCTGAACTTGCTGACCCGTCACTGACATCGACGCCGGCAAAGCTCCCCGTTGTCGGGGTAGATGTCCTAAAAGGTGACCGCGGTCCGCTTCTGAAATTTGTTGTTCCAATTCTCAGCAATAATTCGGTTTCCGGCTACATTATTGCCGTGCGAACCCTTGGCTGGCAGCGCAGTCATCTCCCGAAAGGGGACAGTCGCCTTCTCCTTGGAACAGGAGACAATGCACAGCATTTTCTCGCAATGCCGGACGGCTCCCTTTACTCACTTTTTCCCGATCGTCCTGTGGTTGCGACACTGCCGCCCAAAGCGTTGGCCCGCCTGAAGAGGGACATCTCGTCTCTTAACCTGCACGACGTCTTTACAAGCCGCGGCATCACTTATGCCTTCCAGAACGCCTATGGCCCCGTAAGCCTGATCGTTTCCACCGAGCGCACTGCCGAGGAAAGCCATGCGCTCAATATCTTTCTGATCCGGGTCAGCCTTATTGTCGGGCTGCTGGTTCTTGAACTGATGGCCGTCGCACTGGGGGCCCGGCTTTTCCTCGTTGATCCGCTCGAAAAACTGACTCAGGCCGTGGCCGACTGGCGGCGGGGCGCGCCATTTGCACCAAGAATAAGCCGTTCCATACCACTGGAAATCCGGCATCTGGAGAAAGCGTTCCTTCGGGCAACGCGGCGACTGAGCCAGCATGAACAGGATCTGGAGCAGTCGGGACGTAATCAGGACATGCTGATTCGCGAAATCCATCACCGCGTCAAAAACAACCTGCAGGTTGTCGCGTCTCTGCTGAACCTTCAGGCAAGCCGCATTCGTTCTCATGAAGCTCGTGAGGAGTTCCGTCTTGTGCGCGATCGCGTCAGGGCGCTCGCAACCTTGCACCGTTACCTTTATTCCAAGAGCGGTCTCTCTGCGCTGGACGTCCAGAGCTTTCTGGAAGAACTCTGCAGCATCCTGCTGTCTGCGAACGGGATGAACGCCCAGACGCGCATCCGCCTGCAGCTCGACATTGAACATGTTTTGATTTCACCCGATCAGGCCGTGCCAATCGCCCTGATCGTCACCGAGGTCGTGAGCAATGCCCTCCGCTATGCCTTCCCGGAGGACAGGGCAGGGCACATCGTCATCGCCTTGCACAAGGTCATCCCGGCGCCTCCTGAACAGGAGGGGCTGGTCGAATTGAAGCTTGGAGACGACGGCATCGGTATCAATGCTGGTCAGGCCTCCGAGTCCCGCACACGTCGGGAAGGTATCGGGATGCAGCTCATCCGTGGGTTCGCACGGCAGATCAACGCCGAGATGACAGTCAGCAATGAAAACGGGACTTGGTATACCCTGCGTTTTGTTCCGGAACAGCCCTCACTTACGGCGCTGGCCATGGCCCGCAAGGCGATCAGTCACGGAGAAGACTCGGGTCTGTAAAGGCCGGTCACCTTCAAGGTTCCGCCCGAAAATCCACGAAAAAATCTAAATAAGCGGCAAGAATTGTGTGAAGCACTGTCTTGTGGAGCTTTTGCGACCTATATGCAGGGATCATGAAGGCCGACAAGACAATCGCAAAAGCGTGGGTAAAGGCACAGGGACGAGCAAGCCGCTCCCGGACCTCTGTCGTCGTATTTTTAGGACTGCTCTCGACCCTGCTGGGACTGCTGCAGGCATGGGCACTGGCACGAACGCTGGCATCCGTCCTGACGCGGGATACGGACAGTACCGGGCCAGCCATCGCCGTTTTCCTGCTGGCCTGTGTGCTGAGGGTCATTCTCTCCACCGTGCAGGACATGACGGCTGCGGCGGCAGGAATCCATGCCCGGCGCCGTCTGCGCCGTGAGGTGCTGGATCGCATCATCGGCGAGGGGCCAGCCTTGCTGCGCCGCCACCATAGTGCGGCCATCGCAGCGACTCTGGTCGATCGTATCGAGGCGCTGGACGGCTATTTTGCCCGCTGGCTGCCGGCAGCATCGCTGTGGCTGGTGTCACAATGGCTGGTTGTCATTGCGCTGTATCTGGAAAATCACAAAGCTGGCCTGATCCTCGCCGCCTGCTGTGCATCGCTTCCCATCTTCCAGGCTGTTTTCGGAATCGCCACCGCTGTTGCATCACGCCGGCAGTTTCTGGCCATGACGCGGCTTCAGACGCGCTTTCTCGATCGGGTGAAAGGCATTGCGACCATCGTCCTGTCCGGCGGCACCGATCGCGAGACACAGGCTCTGGCCCAGAGCGCCGATAACCTGCGCCAGCGCACCATGAAGGTTCTGCGGATCGCTTTTGTGGCGTCGGCCACGACTGATGTCGCCATGGTGGTGGCTCTTGTGCTGATTGTCGTGACACAGGCCAACACGCTGATGGGACATCCTTCGGACGCTGTTCTGACCCGCGCCCTTTATGCCGTTCTGCTGGTACCGGAAGCTTTTGCATCCTTCCGTGCCCTGTCTGCCGCCTATCAGGACCGGGCACATGCCACGGCTGCTGCAGAAGCCATGCATGAACTCGCACCGCTGACCGAGCGGACATCTGCTGGTCCGGATATCGTTCATGCGGATGGCGGAATTTCAGTGACTGCAGAGCATGTCTCCTTTGCCTGGGACGAGCAGCGCGGCACGGTCATTCATGATGTCAGCTTTGCTCTTCCGGCTGGATCGACCCTGATCCTTGAAGGAGCCTCTGGCGCAGGTAAATCCACGCTTCTGGAACTGCTTCTCGGCTTCGTTGCACCCTCACAGGGCCGCATCCTGTTCGATGGTCAGGACATGCAGACCCTGTCTCCGCGCCAGATTTCATCACGAATCAGCTGGATCGGACAGAAGCCTGTCCTGTTTGCCGGCACGATCCGGGAAAACATTCTCTTCGCACGTCCGGATGCCTCTGCCGAAGATCTGAAACATGCCGTCTCGGCTGCGGCCGTCGATCAGTATCTGTCGTCCCTGCCGGAAGGTCTGGAAACGCGGATCGGCGAGGGGGGCTTTGGCCTCTCCGGCGGACAGGCGCAGCGTATTGCCATTGCACGTGCCTATCTCAAAGACGCGCCGCTTCTGCTTCTGGACGAACCAACATCCCATCTCGATCCGAAAACAGAGGCGGAAATCCTCATCAGCCTGAAAGAACTGGCCAGGGGCCGGACTGTCATCCTGTGCAGCCATTCCGCACAGGCCCGCCAGTTCCACGGCCGTCATCTTGTCCTTGATGGCGGTCGCGCTGTCGCCTTTACAGGAGAAGCTGCATGAGCACCCCGCTGCCAACCAGCCCGGTTTCCGCCCCAAACAGCGAGACGGCGCTCTCCCGCATTCTGCAGGTCTGGCGCCCCCAGTATACACGTCTCATTACCGGCATTGTCATAGCTGAACTGGCTGTCTGTGCCGGCCTGGCCCTGATGGGACAGGCAGGTGGACGAGTCGCCGGCGCTGCAATCGGAGCAGGAACTGCCTATTTTCTGCTGCGTCTTTCGGGTGTGGCCCAGATCGTCCTGCGCTATTGCGAACGCCTTTATACCCATGACGCCATGTTCCGCGCGCTGGCGGATCTGCGGGTCTGGTTCTACCGCAAACTTGCAGGTGGTGCTGCGGCGGGCTTGGGTTTCCAGCGTTCAGGAGATCTCCTGTCGCGTCTGGTGTCCGACGTCCAGACACTGGACAACCTGTATCTGCGCATTCTTGTTCCGCTGATTTCAGCCCTACTGACACTCCCGATCGCAACACTCGTCTGGATGCGGGCCGGAATGGAAGCGGGCCTTCTGACCGGCGCGCTGTTTGCTGTTCTCGCATTCATATTGCCTCTGATGGGTGCGCGGCTGTCCCGTCGTTTCGGTCCGGACATTCTTCGTGCGGAGTCCGACCTGCGGGTTGCCGCTCTTGATCTCACATCCGGCCTCCGCGAAGCCCGGGCTTTCGGCGCAGAAGATGTGCTTGCCGCCGCAGTGACGGACCGTCAGGAAACCCTGTTCAGGGCCCAGCGCCGTCAGCAGACCCGTATGGCGCTCATGCACGGTTTCGCTGGCCTGATCGCCAAGGCGGGGATTGCAGTTATCCTGTGCGCGGTCGCAGGAATCCTGTTTCCACAGGCTCCAGCCATTGCCGGTATCACGGCGCTGTTTGTCGCCATTACAGCTCTAGAAGGCGTAACAGGGCTGGCCCGGGCAGGACTGCTCAGCGGGCAGGTCAATCACGCGGCACAACGGATTGTCGAGATTGCCGACCGTGCGCCCCCGGCTCCGGAAGGCAATGCGCCACTTCCGGCGGGACGGGATCTGCGACTGGAAAATGTGACGTTCCGCTGGACAGCGGAGCGTGCACCGATCTTTCGTGACCTGAACCTCACACTCCGACAGGGCGAGCGCGCAGCGCTGATCGGACCTTCCGGCGCAGGAAAGTCCAGTCTGGCCGCACTGATCCTCAAGGCGGCGTCCCCGGAAAAGGGACGGATCCTGCTGGGAGGAACGGACATCACCACACTGCGTGACAGTGACCTGCGCTCGCAGATCGCATGGCTGTCACAGGCCAGTCACCTGTTTGATGATACCATTCGGGGCAACCTGCTTCTCGGACGGACTGACATCTCCGACACGGCACTCTGGGCTGCACTCGAGCAAGCCAGGATCGCCGATGTTGTCCGCGAACTTCCGGATGGTCTGGATACGTGGATTGGTGAAGGTGGCTCGAAACTTTCGGGCGGGCAGGGACGGCGTATCGCTCTGGCGCGTGTCCTGCTGTCCGATGCTCCGATCCTTGTTCTCGACGAGCCGGCAACCGGACTGGACGCCGATACCGAGCGGGCTTTCCTCGAAACGCTGAACAATGCGACCGAGGGACGGAGCGTCCTGCTGATCGCGCATCGTCTGACCGGCGTGGAAAAACTTGACCGCATCTGGCGCCTCGAGGACGGACAGGTTATTTCCAGTGCGTGCTGACCGGCCCGCGCCGATCCAGCTTCACGCTTACTCATCCTGACAGGACGCTACGCCATGGCACGTTTCCTCTCCTTCGTCCGCATCGCGGCCCCGGTTTTCGTTCTGTCAGCTGCGCTGGCTGGATGCGCCCAGCAGCCGTCGCGTGACAGCTACGTGGTTTTCTTCGACCGTGAATCCGTAACCCTCAGCCCTGTCGCACAGGCTGTCGTCACAAAGGCTGCCACGGCCGCCCGCGCTGAACATGCCTCCGTCGTTCGCGTCTCGGGTTCGGCCGGTGCAAGCGGCGATGCCGCGGTTCTGAAGGAACTGGCCACGAGCCGCGCCCAGACCGTCGCCACCCAGCTCAGCAATGACGGGATCAATGGTGCCCGGATCGAAATGACGCCGTACACGCCGAGCGAGCTTGAGGATTCCCACGTCGCCCTGCGTCGCGTCTCCATCACCATCGTTCCGGGCCACTGATCCGGCGCCCGGGATGACGCAGGCGCAGAACAGCCCTCCCGTCGCCCCGGGATCACATCCGCCTTCCACGCCTGAAAGCGTGCTTGCGGAAGTTTTCGGTTTTCCCGGTTTCCGCGGCCTCCAGCAGGAAGCTGTCGAGACTGTCATGCGGGGTGAGGACGTCCTTGTCCTCATGCCGACCGGTGGCGGCAAGAGCCTGTGCTATCAGGTGCCAGCTCTTTGCCGCGATGGCATGGGCTTGGTTATTTCCCCGCTGATTGCCCTGATGGACGATCAGGTTGCAGGCCTGAGACAGTTGGGCGTTCGTGCTGCAGCCCTGCATTCCGGACTTGAGCCCGACGAACGTGATGCACTGCAGAGCGATCTTCGCAGTGGCAGGATCGATATTCTTTACATTTCGCCAGAGCGTCTCCTTCAGCCCTCAACCGCGAATTTCCTGTCAAAGCGCCAGATCTCGCTGATCGCGATTGACGAAGCGCACTGCATTTCGGCCTGGGGACATGAGTTCCGACCGGAATACCGCGCACTCGCCGGCCTGCCGGAGATGTTTCCGGGTGTGCCGCGCATTGCCCTGACGGCCACGGCCGATCCCCGGACGCGGGATGATATTCTGAACGCGCTCGGCATGCCCGACGCACGTGTCCTGATGGCGAGCTTTCACCGTCCCAACCTGATTGTGGAAGCCAGAGCCAAGGCCAGCGAAAGCCGGCAGCTTCTCGAGACCCTGCAGAGCCATCGTGAGGGGGCCTCCATCGTCTATTGCGGCAGCCGCAACAAGACGGAACGTGTCGCGACGATGCTGCGGGACAAGGGCCTGACCGCTCTTCCGTTTCACGCAGGCCTGTCCTCGGTCGAGAAACGGGCGACCCTGCTGCGTTTCCGCTCCGGCGAGGAAATGGTGATCGTGGCCACAATTGCGTTTGGCATGGGAATCGACCGGCCCGACGTACGCTGCGTGGTCCATCTGGACATGCCCTCGTCGCCGGAAGCCTATTACCAGCAGATCGGACGGGCAGGGCGCGATGGGGAGCCATCCGATACGCTCCTGCTCTATGGCGGCGAAGACATGGCCCGGGCCCGTTACTGGCTCGAACAGTCCAGCGCACCAGATCATGAAAAGCGCGTCATGCAGGCCCGGCTTGAGAGCATGATCGCGCTCACGGAAACCACGGGCTGCCGCACACAGGCATTGCTGGCGTGTTTTGGAGAAAACCTTCCTCAGCCCTGCGGTCACTGCGACAACTGCATCAGCCCGGTCTCGACATTCGATGGCACACAGGCGGCCCAAAAGGTTCTCTCAGCCATCTACCGCACCGGACAGCGCCTTGGAGCAGTTCAACTTTCCAATGTGCTGCGCGGAAAGCTCAACGAAACCATCGAGCGCAATGCCTATCAGCATCTTTCGGTGTTCGGGATTGGCAAAGACCACAGTGAGCAGTGGTGGCGCGCTGTCATTCGTCAGCTGATTGCGCGCGGTGCCATCCGGATGCACGGTGAATACGGTAGTCTGGCACTGCAAAGCGAGATCGCCCGCCCGATCCTACGTGGTGAGGAACGCGTAGCCCTGAGGCTTGAAGCCAAGGCAGCCCTGACTGCCAGCGCGGGCTCGGATGGTCATACGGAAAATGACCGCCTGTCAGCAGACGAAAAACCGTATTTCGATGCCCTGCGTCAGTGGCGCCTGTCAGAGGCGCGGGAGCAGGAAATTCCGCCCTATGTCATTTTTCATGACTCGGTTCTGCGCGACATTGCCCGAGAGCAGCCTGTCAGCCGCGAAGAGCTGGGAACCATCAAAGGAGTGGGTGCATCGAAGCTGGACCGCTACGGCGCCGCAGTGCTGACCGTACTCCGAGAGATCCGTGAGCCTGCGACAGCTCACTGACCGCCCGCCAAAAAATCAGTCGTGGGTCAGTTCGTCAGGCTCGGTCACGGTGAAACTGACGGTGATGCTGCCACCATTGAGAATATCAAACGTGAAAGGCACCTTGTCGCCCTTCGCTGGCATCTGCCGGATCCCCATGCACATCATGTGATAGCCAGACCGCGGAAAAATCATCGTCGAATTGTGCGGCAGAGCCAGATGCGTGAAAAGATCATTCGCGCCATCGGTCTGCTGCTGGTTCGTATGATGGGCAACGACGTTCTGGCAGAGCGGAGACGAAATACCCTTCAGCAGATGATCGACACTGTCATCATTGCGAATCGTGAAATAGCCGGCGCCGCGGTTCGGAAAATACGCTGAAGGACGGAACGTCCCGTCCATGACCACCACCCGCTGTGCGTTATGATCGGCATCCGGTGCCGTAGTCGCTGGAACCTGCTGGGCCATGGCAGAGGCAGTGGAAAGAGCAAAGAGGGCGGTCAGGACAGATACCCGTTTCAACGACAGTCTCCCGGTGTTGTGCGCGATCTCACGAAGCCCGTTTGGGCCGGAACGCATCATCCGGTAAAGTGCTCCCATTTCCCCGGCCACGACAAGGCCCGAACACTCAGGATCGCGAATGCGTTGCCCTTTTTGCGGACATGACGATACCCAGGTCAAGGACAGCCGCTCCACGGAAGACGGCGTTGCCATCCGTCGCCGGCGCGTCTGTTCGGCATGTACGCAGCGTTTTACCACCGTGGAGCGGGTCCAGCTCCGCGAGCTGTCCGTCACCAAAGCAGACGGACGGCGCGTGCCTTTCGACCGGGACAAGCTCGCACGCTCCATCCGCGTGGCCCTGCGCAAGCGGCCGGTTGCCGAAGAACGTCAGGAGCGTCTGGTCAACGGGCTGGTCCGGCAGCTTGAGGCGTCCGGAGAACACGAGATTTCTTCCCATCGCATCGGCCAGCTGGCGATGGACGCATTGCGCGAAGTGGACGGTGTGGCCTATGTCCGCTTCACCAGCGTCTACCGCGACTTCCGCGAGGTCGAGGCGTTCTCGAAAATCCTCGCCGACATGAAACCCATTCCCGGGGATACGGACACACCGTCCCCCGACGACTCCCAGGAGACACCATGACCGCCACCGACGCCCCCGCCACGAACCCGACGCGCCGCAGCCGGACCATTGCCCGTGTTGCGGCCGTCCAGGGATTGTTCCAGTGCGAACAGTCTGGCGACACGGCGGAAACCGTCATCAGCCAGTTCATCCGTCACCGCCGCGTCAGCTCCACCGCTTCATTCGACGATGGACATATCCCCGATGCCGATCTGAAGCTGTTTCAGGAAATCGTCCTCGGTGTCACGCGTCGTCAGGACGATATCGATGCGAAGCTGAGCGACGTCCTGCCCGAGCAGTGGCCACTCCCGCGACTGGACCCCGTGCTTCGGGCGCTTCTGCGCGCTGCCGTCTTTGAACTGATCGCCACGGATACGCCTGACCGGATCATCATCAACGAATATCTGGATGTCGCTCACGGCTTCTTCTCGGGCGACGAGCCCAAGATGGTCAACGGTATCCTCGATACGCTCAGCCGCCGCGGCAGCGACGGCAACGTCTGATCCATGACGGGCACGTCAGGGGCCGAAGCGACGAAAGCAGGCGAGTTCGGCTTCATCGCCCGTCACTTCCGGCCCTTGGCCGGCCCAGAGAGCCTCGACCTGCGGGATGACTGCGCCCTGATGCGCTGCCCCGAAGGCGAGGAATTCGCCATCTCGACCGACACCATGGTCGAAAACGTCCATTTCCTTCCTGACGATCCACCCGAGACACTCGGCCGCAAGCTGTTGCGCTGCAATCTTTCGGATCTGGCGGCCATGGGGGCACGGCCTCATGCCTATACGCTGAACGTTACGGTTCCACGTGGCGGACGACATGATGAAAGCTGGTTTGCTGCCTTCTCACGTGGACTGGCCGAAGACCAGAAGCTCTATGGTATTCATCTGATTGGTGGCGATACCACGTCCATTTCCGGACCGCTGGTCCTCTCCGCCACCGTGTTTGGACTACTCCGGCACAATACGGCGCTCCGTCGCAGCACCGCCCGTCCCGGAGACGATATCTGGGTTACCGGCACGATCGGTGATGCGGCTCTGGGGCTGCTTGTCCTGCAGGGCAAGTTGCAGGATCCATCGGGCTTCCTGGCAGAGCGATATCATCTGCCCCGGCCCAGAACAGGGCTTCACCTGCACGGCATCGTCAGCGCTGCGATGGATATTTCGGACGGACTGATTCAGGACTGCGGCCATATCGCCGAGGAATCAGGCGTCCAGCTTGTTATTGAAGCGGACGTCGTTCCGGTTTCCCCTGCTGCAGCGTCGCTGGGACATGACTTGCTCATGCGACGCCTGTGCGGCGGCGACGATTACGAACTGCTTCTCACATGCGCGCCTGAACGCTCAGAAGCCCTTCAGGCCGCGTTTCAGGCTACCAACATCCCGGTCCATCGCATTGGAACGGTGTGTTCTGGCACAGGCGTGCGTATTCTGGACGCGGAGGGACGGGACATCATCCCGAAACAGGGCGGCTGGCAGCATTTCTGACAGCCGCGCTGTGAGTGTGGAGCCTCAGGCGGGATCTTCGATAACCCGCTCATAGAGCCGGTAGCGCTTGTATGGCTCTGGCACGATGCTTTCAGCCAGATTGCGCATGTTGGAGTCAGACGCCTGGATCCAGCCCAGTTCCACCCAGGAATAGGGCAGGGACTTCCGCCGACGCATCAGTTCGGCAATGGCCAGTGACGGAAGAAGCGCTCCCAGAACCGTTCCGCGCAGCCGCTGCGTCACACCGAGCAGAATGACACGGGCGGAATGGAAGCGATGCGTTGCCAGACGCGCGGCAAGCTTCACCCAGCCGAGAGGCGAGGGGGCACCACCAAGATCGCCTGCAATGTCATAGAGATTGGGAACAACCAGCGCCATGGCGACAGGCTCACCATTCTGGTCGATCTGGACGTAATGTTCCGGACGAAGGACCGGGCCAAGCTGCTTGATCATGGCCTTCATTTCGTAATCCTGAAGCGGAACGAAATTGAATTTGTCACTCCAGGCATCATTGTAAAGCTGGCGCAGAATTTCACCCTGCTGTGCGATCTGCTTTTTTGACAGACGCCGGATGGCAATGGCGCCCAGCCGGCCTTCACCGATTTTCAGATCGCCCGGAACCTTGAAGCGCGACTCCGTCTGGTCATCCAGATCGAGCTTGTAGCTGAGCAGGTCCTCAACAGGGGTGTAGCCCGCTTCTTCAACCAGTTTGCCCAGCAGAGGCGGATGCCAGGGCATGGCAACCATCAGGGGTTGGTCCTGTCCTTCGATCATCAGACCGGATTCGCCGTTACCGCTCAGTGTGACAGGGCCGCGCATTGTCTGCATGCCCTGCAGCCGCAGCCAGTTCCGTGCCGTATCCAGAAGAGCGCTGACGATGCTCCCTTCCGGAATGGCGTCCAAGGCCCCGAAGCAGCCGATCTTCATGCCCCAGTGCTCGATGGCACGATGATCCACGATTGCGGCGATGCGCCCTACAGCCGTATTGCCGCGCCAGGCCAGAAAATACCGGATGCTTGCATGACGGAAAATCGGTGCTTTTTTCGGGTTGAGCAGGTCATCCTGCTCTATGTCGAAAGCTGGAACAAAGCCAGCCATGCCGGCATAGATGCGACGCGGCAGGGTCATGAACAGCTTGAGGTCAGCCCGCGTGGTCACTGGCCGGACCACAAGATCATCATGTGGCGCAGGGATGTCAGTCCTGTCGGGCAGTGTCATAATGGCAGGTGAACCTCTGATCGAAAAAAACATCCCGTCAGACGGGGTGATGTGCCAGTACGGCACGGGGTCGCATCTTGTTGCATGGGAGGGCTATACCCTTCCAGCCCCGATCCGACCACGAATAAAGCGGTTTTCCATGTCAGATGCTTCTGCTTCCTCCTCCAGCGCCCCGTTTCACGTCCTTATTACCGGGGGATCGAGCGGCATCGGCGCCGCCCTGGCCCTCCAGTATGCCCGTCCGGGGACACATCTGACGCTCTGGGGGCGCAACCCCGAGCGTCTCGCCGAAGTTGCGGCACAGGTTGTGCGCAGGGGGGCAACGGCCGATACCCTTTCGCTCGATCTGTGTCAGACGGACGATGCCCTGGCAGCACTCCGAAAGACGGATGATGCGCGGCAGATCGATATCCTGATCCTGGGAGCAGGCCTCGGAGATATCCGTCCTGAAAATGCGCTCACGGAAACAGCCGAGGAAGTCCGGAACATTTCCCTGGTCAATTTCACAACCCCTGCAACGCTTGCGACCGAGATGGCTTCGCGGATGGCCGCTCGCAAAGGTGGACGTATCGCACTGGTAGGCTCCGTCGCCGCATTCCACGATCTGCCGATCGCCACGGCCTATAGTGGCTCCAAAGCCGGTCTTGCGAGGTTCAGCACAGCCCTTCACGCTGCCATGACCCCCCATCATGTCTCTGTCACCCTGATTTCCCCGGGTTATGTGGACACACCCATGAGCCAGCGCCTTGAAGGGCCAAGGCCTTTCCTGGTGTCATCGCGTCGTGCTGCGCAGATGATTGCCCGCGCGATCGGGCAGGGACGGGCGCATCTGCTTTTTCCGTGGCCGTTCGCCATTGCCCGGTTTCTGGAGATGATCGTGCCGCGGGCCATCGTTCACCGACTGCTCAGAACAGCCGAGGTCCGGCAGCGCCCTGCACGCTGAAGAAAATTCTTTGGAAGCCTCCGGAACTTGACGTGGCCGGGACGGTAGGTAACTGCTGCCCATAAGAAAAAGCGCGGGCCACCGGCCAGCATCGTCAGAGGATTTGAGGTGCCATGAGGGAAATCGTAGCCGTCGATATCGGTGGAACGCACGCACGGTTTGCAATTGCGACCATTGAGGACGGCAAGGTCGCCACACTGGGTGAAGCCACGACGCTGAAATGTGCGGATCATGGCAGCCTCGCTCTGGCATGGGAAACATTCGGCCGCTCCCTGAACCGGACGCTTCCGCGCGAAGCCGGAATTGCGGTGGCGTGTCCGGTAAGTGGCGAAATCCTCAAGCTCACCAACAACCCATGGATCATCCAGCCCAGCCAGCTGGGGGCACGTCTGCATCTCGACAATTTCGTGCTCGTCAATGATTTCGGCGCTGTGGCACATGCCGTGGCACAGGTCGATTCGTCGCATATGAGGCATCTCTGCGGGCCTGATATCGATCTGCCGACCGAAGGCGCCATCACGATTGTTGGTCCCGGTACGGGGCTGGGAGCCGCGTGCCTGCTGCGTCGCAAAGACCGATATTTTGTCATGGAGACCGAAGGTGGCCACCTGGACTATCCGCCACTCGACGAACTTGAAGACAAAATCCTCAGCGCCCTGCGTCTGCGCTTCCGCCGCGTTTCCGCCGAGCGGATCGTTTCCGGTCCCGGCCTGACCAATCTTTACGAAGTCATTGCGGAGATGCAGGGCTGGCCCATCACCCTGCGTGACAACCGGACATTGTGGAAAAATGCTCTGGATGGCTCCGATACTGTTGCGGTTGCCGCGCTGGAACGCTTCTGCCTCAGCCTAGGCGCCATTTCAGGCGATCTGGCTCTGGCACATGGCGCCCGCGGCGTTGTTATTGGCGGAGGGCTGGGACTGCGGCTCGCCGATGGCCTCGGCCATTCCGGCTTCGCTGAGCGCTTTGTCGCAAAGGGCCGCTTTGAAGCAATGATGACCGAAATGCCGGTCAAGATCATCACGCATCCGCAGCCTGGCCTCTTTGGCGCGGCCGCCGCATACGCGGAAGCTCACCCGTAAAACGCAAACAAGCCCGGATTTCTGGAAAATATTTCTACAAATCCGGGCCAAAACGACATAACCGCCAGTACAAAAAATCTGGCCGAGTGAAACGTCAGAACTTTCCCCTACGAAACCGCCGTTTTTCGTGCGTTTCGTGAGACGATTTGCCTCATCCCCTTCACGCCCGACCTAGGTGTTTAGTCCCGGGATTTGATGGTGTGATATTTTCACGCGAGTGGAAGGAAGCCTTATGGGACAGATACGTCATGGCAGCGCCACGACCACGCACGCCGTGCG
>NZ_JABCQG010000020.1 GCF_015244565.1 Gluconobacter vitians
CAGGTCGCCAGACAAGCGTCTCGGGGGCATGCCCCCGAGACGCTTGTCATCCCATCAACCCCAAACCATAAAAACCGGAAACTCTCTTTTTGAGTGGTAACAAAAAGGGGGGCATGTCAGCTGAACTCCATATCTGACCGGTTTTAGCATTGAACCGGACAAAGATACGGGCTGTTCTGCTGCATCCCCTTATCGATCTGAAACTGACTTATGGCTTGCAACACATGATCGGCAGTACGGTTGTTCGTGCCTCTTGAGGCTTCGAATGCAAAAAAGACCCATTCTGCTGCTTCACGATACCTTGTCAGCCAATGACAAACCGATCTCTTGCAATGAAGAAGGTCTATCTTGAGATGATCACCTCAAGATAGACCCTGTATTTGTTATTTAAGTAAAATCATCATTTGAGATAACTCTAAGTGAATATAGATCCAAGGAGAAGGAAAGAGCTTTAATGCAGAAGGCATTCGTTCCACTTGGAATGTTCACGCTGAAGAAATGCATTCCTCGCCACGATTTTCTATATTCAATCTCCAGATTTTCATTGTCTGAACGTACTGCTCTCATATTTTCCAGAATATTATCCTGCGTCGTTCCAATTATTGCTGTCAGGCACTGAGCCTGTTCTGGGATAACCACATGCATGATTTCATCCGGCTGCAATGAAACTGCGTATCTCTGGTCCCAGTTAGGAAGTGCAGATGTAAAAATCTTGTCGATATGATGCGGATTCTGCGCAGCCGGGATCATAATATTTTCTGAACCTAAAATGTTTTTACCGCCAAGAATCTCTTTTCCATCCTTGTTAAGGTATGTTTCGGCGTCTTGCAGTATTGGTTCCCATCGGTCTGGAGACCATTGCGCATGTACCGAATTAAAAAGACGGCTGTATATTTCCAGATCGTTTATAATACGCGCCCTGTGGCGAGATTTTCCTTCAATAACTTCCATTTCTGAAAACATCGCATGATAGTCTTGATAGAAATTTGAAATGATAAATTTATTATTGAGATTTGTGACCGGATGAATAAATGTTCTGCCTTCTGCAGAAATTTCTTCGCACTCCAAATAACAGGGGGCCCAGTCATACATCTGGAGATGATCACAATAATTGATTAGAAGATCTACATTCATTCCGGCTTGAACGGGTTCATGTACCATGACCGTCTCACCAATCGGCCATGTAGAGAGGCCTTTCTCCCTTTTCAGGTGCGACATTTCCATACGACGCCGCAAAATGTAGAAAGCCGCTCTTCTTGAAAAAAACGAAACACAGAAGAGTCCTTTGTGAATATATTCAGAAGTATCAGTATAGCCTATACTACCTTCAAGATGGCTCCACTGTTCATTTGGCTGTGTTTGGGGATGATAAATAACGTCTACATTTTTTGCAGCCATCTGAGAGAAAATATCATCTATTGACAGATGGGTCGCCACATCATTTTCAACGGAGCAGATATAGTCGTATTCAGGGTGGGATAGTATGAAAAGGTTCTGGTGATAGTCTCCATTATACCAATACCCTCCACGCCTTTCGTCCATACCATACTCAAGACCAAGTTTTTCGATATCAGAGTACGGAACAAGGAAAACTTTTTCTTCCTTTTGATATTTTTCAGGAAGTGGGCGACCAAGAACAGGGTCAAAAATAATAAAAATATCTGAATTTTTACTATTTTCCTTACATAAGAGGAAATTTCTCTCGACAATATTATCCCATATATGAGTTTTGAAAATAATAGCTGTCTTCATAATAAATATTTCTCAAACTCAAGATTATGGAAGCCAAGTTACTGACCTGTATAGCAATTTTTAGCCCTGTCTCAAAGAATGAATTGGATGAAATAATTTTCTCGTTGCCGTTGGATTTTTAGCTCTGATAGCGCCCAGCCCGTTTTCCAAAAAATGCTGCAATCCCGGCGGGACGGCGTTGCTGACAGAGTGCTATTTGCCGTCGTGTTCATGCGCGTCGTCTTCGTACAAAATATGTAGAATATACTGGAAAAAGGCCATCGCCTCCGACCGGGCAGACCGTCTTTCCGTGCTCAGAAGGCGAAAGCAGACTAATCATCGTCTAATCCCGACTTGTCAGATCACTTCGTACCGTGCTCGACCTATCCTACTGTGTTATTGAAAGAGACAGTGGATCAGATCCACAGCATTCCGAAAGGATTTTCGTCAATTAATATTAAATATATTAAACAACAAATAAGTATTTACATATTAGTCCTTAAATTAATAGCTCTTTTCATCCAGATTCAGACCTACTGATTATTCCATAAGCGATAAAGATTATTTCTTTCTTCTCCAACAGACAATTCGCACTATCTGAAATTCATCTTCAGACCTGTAGATCCCACTCACAGTTATCTAAAAAATTATTGCCATTGAACGCGATTTGTGGCATAAAGGCATAGTATGGAAAAGCTGTTTCCATATGAAAATTCCTCACAAATATGGCAGTAAATCCATTGTATTTATTGTACCCAATCCTTTTATTGCTTTTTTGCTTTTCAGCAAAAGCCGACACTATTTCACAGGCATTCAAGGAGAATAATCGCTATAAAAGCGTCACAGTCACCTCAGCATTAGGAAGTAACAACCAGCCCGTAGTCCCCACGTTCAAGGGGAATGACGGTCAGTGGCATCAGTCCGTCGTTGTCTCGCAAGCCTGTGGGCTGGATAGCAATGGTTTTCCCAAATATTGCAACAACATCAGCTCTGACATGATTGGAAAGCCGCTCGGCATTCCAAGTCTTGACGCTAACGGATACGATACTTTCCCGGTGGCCACAGGTCCGTTTGTAAATGGGAATTTTATCTCCGCAGTCAAGATCGGCACAGACCCTCAGGCCGTTGATTCCGTTACGAAACAGCCATTCCTTTTTGGTGGCAACTCAGATGTGTATCTCGGGGCCTATCCGCAGCCGAATCTAGCCGGCAGTCCGCTTGGGAACTGGGCGGCTTTTCCGGTCAATCTGGTCGTCGGTGGCAGCCCTTCCGGGCCATATAATGCAGGCTGCTCACTCTGCGTGTACACTGATGCAGCATACCAGAACACCATCGTCGCGGCTCTTGCAGGCGATGATTACCGGGGCGGCCAGGTCGCATCGGGTTTTGACGTCGCAGCATTTTTTGCGTCAGCCGGAACCGAGAACGCACGCCTGGCACTTCCGGTCGCCTCTTATACGGCAAACTCCGTCGTGCTTTCCACGGCGCTCAATGCCGCGCAGCTTCTGCACGTCAAACAGGGCATGTTCATTTCCACGAACTCTCTTGTTCCTGGTCTGGGTTCAAGTGTCATTGGCGACGCCAACCTGCCTCAGAAAGACTATTACGCTGGTATTATCAAAAGCGTTTCCTCCGATGGGCTGACGATTACGGTCTATGGATGGGCGCCACTTGGCAGCAAGTCCTCCGGGGCGGTGCCGAGCATGACCTCGCTCGAAAGCTATTACTGGCAGAACTACACATCGCCTTATGTGTTCATCGGTGCCCCGACCAAGATGTTCGGACGGAACACCTATATGACCTATGATGGCTCCCGCACGGGCGATACGGGACAGCCTGCAACATCCTCTGTCCGACAGTTTGAGGGCGAGGAAATGGATTTCAACACGGCCAACGTGGATAATACGCCGGACCAAAGCGTTTCATTCCATGGCTACACCATCGGCGGTTCGAATACGAAGCCGAGCATCCTGACCAGTGAAAGCTATGGCCTCAAACTCGCTGATGGTCTTCCGAACTATCTGGAGATAGCTGATGTCTGCGGACAGAACGCAATCGACAGTGGTGGCTACCATCTTCCGGGCGGTTGCATGCTTGGAACCGCTTTGAACAACAAGGCCGAGACGTTTGAGTATAATATGTACGCAAACGGGAACAACATGCACTGGGGCATGTGGCTGAACCGCGAAACCGACAACACGAACGGGTGGACGACTACATCGATCAATCTGGGCGGTAATGTTGACGGGACCAAGGGAAGCCTTGGCAGCAGCGGAAGCCCGACAGCGCGTCTTGTTTGGGGGTATCAGGGAAATACCGGCGGCATTGATGTCGTTACGAATGCCGGCGTGGACAGCCTTCGTGTCATTGGTGACCTCACTGCAACGATCAACAACGTGGTCGCCAAAAATACTTACGAACAGGGCACGACGTATTATCAGATCGGAAATGGGTCCGCTGCGGTTACGCAGGCTCATATCGCGGCTGACGGCAATGGCCATCTGTACCTTCAGTCGGATCGTAACGGACATATCAAGTCCAACAGTCCGCTGGACGTGGCCGGCGCGATTACTTCTACGACCCTGACGGGCTCTGGAAACGCATTCGCCTGCCTCAACGCTGCCGGTCAGCTTTACCGCAGCGCAACGGCATGCCAGTAAAAAACAGGTCTTTAACCACCATGTTTGTATAGAGTAGCAGTTATTATATCACTCTTCCTTCGGGGACTTTGCAAAATGTTCAGACTGTTCTGTTGAACCTGTTTTGAGGCTCAATTTTATCAAGAACATTCTGGCAAAAGTCCCTGATCAGGAGATTTTTCAAAACATCCAGAACTCTGACCACATTTTCAGGCTCAGAATTCGTAACAGACTTCACGCGATGCGATCTGCCTTGCGGTGGATCGCATCAGTCATGAAGATGCGGGATTTCGATTTTTCAGCGGGAAGGTTGTTCCTGCATCACAAAGCGTAGTTCCCCACCTGCAATAACACTCTTCTGCGAAAGAAAGGGCGTCTCAAGCGGCCGACCATTCAGCGTGACGGACCCGACATAAGGGTGCTGCGCATCAAGATGCTCGGCGATCATCGTAAAAGTATGGTTGTTGCCAAGGTGGATCACAGCCTTCGGAACAAACGGCCGTCCGATGGCATACTCTCCGCTCGCCGGCGTGACGGGATAAAAGCCCAGCGCGGTGAAAATATACCATGCCGACATCTGACCGAGATCGTCATTTCCAGCCAGCCCGTCCGGGCGAACGGCATACTGCGTCTGCATGATCTGTGTCAGACGCTGCTGCGTCTTCCAAAGCGCACCGGCATAGTCATAAAGATATGCGACATGATGGTCCGGCTCGTTGCCGTGGGCATACCATCCGATCAGACCGCTGATATCCTCGACATTTTTGAAAATCGCAGGATCCACTTTCGCATCGAAAAGCGTATCGATCTTCGCCATAAACGGCGTCCTGCCCCCCATGACAGAGATCAGCCCCGGAATATCCTGCGGGACATACCAGGAATACTGCCAGGCATTGCCTTCCGTATAATCGCTGCCATAGGCGGCCGAAGCGGGATCGAACGGCATCCGGAACTGACCGTCACTTTTGCGCGCCCGCATGAAGCCCGATTTCGGATCCCAGACATTGCGCCAGTTATGGGACCGCCGCTCGAACTCACTGGCAATATCCGTATGCCCCATGGCGCGGGCCATTCGTGACAGCGCCCAGTCGTCATAGGCATATTCAAGGGTCTTTGAAGCGCCCTCGGCTTCTTTGTCGATCGGCACGTAACCGATCTTCATGTAATCGGCGAGATCGCCATAGGACGCATAAGTGGCACTGTGCACCATGGTTTTGAGCGCGGCCTCGGCATCAAAGCCCCGTACACCCGCAAGATAGGCATCGGCAATCATGGGCACCGCATGATACCCGATCATGCACCAGGTCTCGAGCCCCTGATAGGACCAGACCGGCAGCAGCCCGAACGGACTGTTTTTCGCCGCCGCAACCAGGGACTGGACGAACTGCGAGCTCAGATCAGGCCGCAGAAGCGCCAGCAGAGGCTGCTGTGCGCGATAGACGTCCCATGTCGACCAGGTTGAATAGAAATCAAACCCTTTCGCCTTGTGCGCTTCATAATCCGGCCCGCGATACTCATCATTGGCGTCCATGCTCAGCGTCGGTGCCAGCATGACGTGATACAGCGCCGTATAGAACTGTGTCCGCTGATCGGCCGTGCCGTCCACATCCATGATCGAAAGCGCGCTTTTCCAGGCTTCCTGTGCCTTCGCGCGCTGCGCATCAAAATCCCAGCCCTGCCCTTCACGATCAAGATTATCGACTGCATTCGCCTCACTGACCGGCGAGATCGCTGTCTTCACCATCAGAGGCGCATCAGGCTTACCGAAGTCAAAGACCGCCTCAAGTGCACGACCGTTCTGCGCATCCTGATCCACAGCCCGATTGCCCGGACCTTTGAAGCCCTTGTATAGAACATCCGTCTCACGATTGTAGAGCGTCCGGCCCACCATTGGCCGCGAAAACCGCATGGCAAAACACAGCACCCGCCCGGGCGCCCACCCGCGCGTCATACGGCATCCTGACACGGTGCCGTCAGCCGCGACATGCAGCCGCGCCCAGCTGACCTTACCGGGATAGTCGTAGATGCTCGGCCGCAGATCGAGCAGCAGATGTGCAGGCTTGCCCTTTGGAAACGCATAGCGATGCCAGCCCACACGCTGGCCCGCCGTCAGTTCGGCCCGCACACCATAATCATCGAGCGTGACCGCGTAATACCCCGGATGCTCCACTTCGGTCGCATGCCGGAAACGCGACCGATACCCGCTGCCCGGCACCGCCGCATCCCCCGGCTCCAGCCGCACGTCTCCCGAAACCGGCATAACCAGCACATCGCCCAGATCGGAATGACCCGCACCAGAAAAATGCGTGTGCGAAAAACCCAGAATGGTCGGATCGTCATACTGATACCCGGCGGCCCAGGGATAGGAATGTTTGAAATCCTTCATATCCGTATCGGGTGAGACCTGAACCATTCCAAACGGCATCGTCGCCCCCGGAAAGGTATGCCCCGCTCCTCCGGTTCCAATCCGCGGATCAACCGCGGACACTGCTCCGTCATCAGCCCGGACCGGATGCAGCCCCCCTCCCGTCAGGAGAACCGAACCCGCAACACTCAGAACGCACAGGAAATAATGCTTCATTGAAACGACCCGACCAGAACCATGAGAAATCGAAAAAACCGTAATAAGAAAAAACCGGCCCGCCTAGCGTTTCTGGCCGGCATCATGCCCGAGAAGTTCGAACTCACCGATCTCGCTTCCCTGCCCGTCATGCGGGACCCAGCGATAGAAACGATGCGGAGGTTCATCCGTCAGCAGGAACGGCCGGACCTGATGCTTCCAGGCAAAATGCTCTCCGCGCCGCCGGTCGATCACGTCCCACCGTACGCCATCGTCAGAAGCCAGCACCTCCCATGAGGACGGAGTCCGCGCTACGGCATCGCCGGATGTCATGGTATAGGCCAGCACCCGTGTTGCAACAGGCAGTTCAACAGACAGCCCCGTCGCCGGAATTACGGCCTTCGTCATCGCATCATTATCAAATGCCGCAGCCGGGCCCGTGACCCGCGCACCCGCGATATCCATCAGATCAGCCGCCGGATCGGGCTGCTCCTGCCCGCTTGTCAGCGACGGCAACGCAGCCGCTTCGTCAGCGCCCCATTGTGAGGGACGCGGCCCCATGGTGAAGCGCAGCTCCCCACCCGCATCAATATCCTTCTGCGAAATCCACCAGCGCGTCAGAGGATGACCATTGAACGTCACGGACTGGATATAGCGGTTTTCGTCGCTGACACCGGGTGCGCGGATCGTCAGCGTTCTGCCACCTTGCACAGACAGGCGCATCGTCTCGAAACGCGGTGCTCCGATCGCATAGGTCGGCGTCCCCATCCGCAGCGGGTAGAACCCGGCCGCACTGAACACCCACCAGGCCGACATCTCGCCATTATCCTCATCACCCGGATAGCCCTGTCCGATCGTCGACCCACGATAGAGCCGGTTCATGACGTCACGGATCTTGTCCTGCGCTTTCCAGGGCTCCCCGGCATAATCATACATATAAAGGATATGATGGGCCGGCTGGTTGCTGTGACTGTACTGCCCCATCCGGATGTCGTGCATTTCCCGCATCTCGTGAATGACGCCGCCATAGTCGCCAACATGATAATCCCCTGGCGTTGCGAAATACGCATCGAGCTTCCGGGCCAGCCCTTCCCGCCCGCCGTACAGACTGGCAAGCCCGCGCCCGTCCTGCACGGGATCGAACGCCATCGTCCAGGCGTTCGTCTCGGTATAATCCCCGCCCCAGGCCAGCGGATCGAAGTCCTTCTTCGCCACACGCCACGTTCCGTCCGGCCGACGCCCCACGAAGAACCCGACATCCCGGTCAAAAAGCCGGATGTAATCGAGCGCCCGGTTATGCAGATACCAGGCCTCCGCCGCAAAATCCGCACGCGCCGCAGAACTGCCCGATGTGGTCGCTGCAAGATCAGACGCCATCTCGCCCAGCGCGAAATCATTCAGCGTCGCCGCATTCGACCAGGACAGCGCCTCGTCCGTATCGGTATCCGTAAAGCCACGATAGGCCGAGCGGGCCAGCCCCTTGCGGCCCACGCCCGGATCATCCGGAACCACCGTCGCATCTTTCAGAGCCGCGCGATAAAAGCCTGTCGCATCGAAATTGCGCACGCCCTTGCGCCAGGCATCCGCGAAAGCCACATCCGCGCTCGTCCCCGTCATGAGATCGGCATAGCCAGGCGATGACCAGCGCGCGATCCAGCCTCCCTCCCGATACTGCTGCACGAAGCCATCGATCAGGGTGCCGGCTTCTCCGGGCGTCAGCAGCGCATAAGCCGGCCAGGCCGCACGATAGGTGTCCCAAAAGCCGTTATTGACGTAGAGCCGGCCCGGCACGATCCGTGCCCCGGTCCGCGTGTCCGTATTTGCGCCAGCTGGCGTCACGAACGGGCTTGCATGCGCAAAGCGCGGTGCTTCAGCCGTTCCGACATTTTCATGCGCCTCATTGGGATACAGATAGAGGCGATACAGATTGCCATAGAGCGTCCCCTGTTCATCCTCCGCCGCGCCCGGGATCGAAACATGCCCGAGACAACTGTTCCAGGCCTCTTTCGCAGCCTGCGCCACCGCATCGAACGTCATGCTCGGCGGCAGTTCCATGGCCAGATTGCGTCTGGCCTGCTCGAGACTGATGAGCGATGTCGCAATCCGGACTTCAAGAGACTTCCCGTCATGCGTATCAAACGACGCCCAGGCTTCCACATCGTCACGCTTCTGACCCGTCAGCCGCCCCTGTGCTTTTGCAGGACGGTCAAACGCCAGCGTGACAAACATCCGCGTCGCGCCCGTGGACAGCCCGCTGGCCACATCCGTATAACCCGCCGCACTTCGGCCGTCGGGTGCGATGACCAGATGCCCGTGATCATTGATGTTGTCGAAAACGAGCTGCCCTTCCGCTCCCGGATAGCGAAAGCGCATGATCGCGGCATGATCGGTCGGCGCCATCTCCGCTACGATCCCGTTGGCGAGCGTCACGGCATAGCGGTAGGGAAGTGCCGTTTCATGCTCATGATCGAACGCCACGCTCCGCGCCGTCCGGTCCGCGGACGGCACGTCACTGCCGGGGACCGGCATGATCTGGAACGTCTGACGGTCCCCCATCCAGGGGCTGGGCTCGTGACTGAGCGACAGGGCCTCAAGGCGTGGACGGTTATCTGCGCCGTTACGCTCCTGATACTGATAGAGCCAGTTGGAATCACCGCGCGTAACCGGCGTCCAGAAATTAAAACCATGCGGCATCGCAACAGCCGGAAAGTTGTTCCCGCGCGAATACCGGCCATTCGCATTCGTGCCACGCCTTGTATCCACCCAGTCCACCGGACTGCGCGCCTGCGTCTCCCCGCTGTCCGTGATCGCCACGTCATCAAGATAGACGTGATACGGCCCACCGCCTGGCGCGTCCGACCGGATTTCAATCGCCGACACCGTCCTGCCCGCAGCAATAGCCCCGAGCGGCACCTCAACGCGGTTCCACTGATTGGGATAGAGCGCGCGTCCATTGCCCTGACCTCGCCCGGTCAGCGCCGCTCCCGAAAGATCCCGCGCGCCCAGAGCCGAAGCCCGGCTTCCATCGGAAAAGACGATATCAAGCGTGGTAAATGTCGCCGGATCAGTCAGAGACCGCGGATCGGAAACCGGAAAGATCAGATAGCTGAAAACACCATGGGCACCGACCCTGAGCGGCTGCGCACCTGAAGGATGCGCAATAACCGCTGAAACCGCCCTGCCCGTCACATCGAAACGAAGGGCATCCCGCCCCGTGAAGCCACTGTCGGGATGCGCCGTCAGCACCTCGTCTTTCTGCGGCCCGCCCCCAAATGACAGGTGCCATCCCGCTCCGGTCTGACCAGTACGATCCTGCGACAGATCGATCAGGCCAGACACGTCCGACTGACTCAGGGCGGGTGTTACGGAAAGCGACTGTGCAACCAGAGAGAATGCGATCACCCGGCCAAGATCTGCGAATCTTTTCATGTCATCCGTTCACTTCGCCCGATGCATCAGAACAATACACGGTGCACAAAATCAGCAGACCATTTTTATTCTACAATAAATTCCTGCCGACAAGCCCGGGAAAGACGTGGCACAGCCGCTCCTCGCAGGTCCGCCTTATTATATCGCCAAAGAAAAACCTTCAGGGCGCATCCCGAAACCAAACCGGAACAAAAACAGCGGCAAGAAAGCCACTGAAAAAGACCACAAATTCCAACATTGGAAACGAAAATATTATCTTATATTGTATTTTTACTTTAATTTTACGCGATAATTATAGCTTATATTTATAAAATATACGTACAGACATAATGACAATTCCACCCTTTCGAGAAACAAGCCGTGTCATTGAAAATGGAAATCATTTTTCCCTCTTGCATGAAACCACATGTTGCAGATCTGTCACAACTTATACCTTAAGTTAATCTGCCGTAACATAAACAGACGATTCCAGCTTGCGTATCTGCCTCATACTGTTTCGATTAAGCATCTTACGCTTCAAAGCGGTTTTCGGAGTTACTTTTATGCGAATGGGAAGGCGTTTCCGTTTTGGCGCCACGCTGTGCAGCGCTACCATCCTTGGCACTGTCGTCACGCCGGCGATGATCCTCAAGGCTCACGCTGCGGATACGGATGCAACAACAGCTAGCAAAACGAAAAAAACAGTCAAAAAGACCGCAAGCGCACCTGCCGCTGCACCGGCTCCCGCTGCGGCCAGCGCACGACATAGCGGAAACGCTGAAGTCCTGCGGTCTGCCCGCCGGGGGAACTCGGAGCCCAGAAGCGGTTCAGAGAACATCATCGTCACCGGTTCGCTGATTCACGACCCGAACCTGCACAGCGCCTCCCCGATGACGCAGCTCACACGGCAGGATCTGCAGCAGCGCGGCATCAAGACAGTCACCGACGCGCTCCAGCAGTTATCATCGAATGGTGCCGGCAACCTGACATCCGCCTTCAGTGCCAACGGTGCCTTCGCGGCCGGTGCTTCCGCGCCGTCCCTGCGCGGCCTTTCGACTGACTCGACGCTTGTCCTGATGGACGGCCAGCGCCTGTCCTATTACCCGCTGTCCGATGACGGCGAACGTAACTTTGTCGACACGCAGTGGATGCCGTCCTCCATCATGGAACGCACGGACGTTCTTCAGGATGGCGGATCGGCAACGTACGGCGCAGATGCCGTTGCTGGCGTGGTCAACATGGTGACACGCCGGCAGATCAAGGGCGTGGAAGCCAATGCCGAAGGCGGCCTGAGCCAGCGTGGCGACACCGGTCACCAGCGGCTCTATGCCACATTCGGCCATGGCGACCTCGATCGTGACGGCTACAACGTCTACATCAACTCCGAATACCAGCAGGATGACGCGCTGTATAATCGCCAGCTCGGCTATCCGTACAATTCCGGTGACCTGACCGGAGTTGGCGGCGGCAACGGCAATTACAACGTCGCTTCAAACGGTGCGATCAACAATTTCGTAGCCACACCGAACGCGATTGTCCGCCCGGTCAACAGCAATGGCACGGCAGCCGGACCGTGGCAGCTGCTCAACCCCTCCGCAGGCTGCTCCGCAACCGGTGGTGGCGGTCTCGTGTCAGGCACCGTGAATGGTGGCGTTGGCAACAACAACCAGGCCTGCACCATGAACAGCGAGCGTTACGGAATGGTCGTCCCATCCGTACGACGCATCAGCGCAAGCGCACATTTCATCGCAAATGTGACCCCGCGCTCGCAGTTCACGACGATGTTCAACTACGCACAGACGGATACGTACGAGCTTTCGCACAACCCGTATCCTGTCCAGACGTCTAACCAGAACAAGTCCGTCAGCCTGATCGGCATCCAGCTTCCCGCGGTTCTGCCCAACGGACAGCTGAACCCCAACGATCCCTTCGCTGCCCAGGGCCAGAACGCCAACATCTACGGCACCTTCGGCAATAATGTTCCCGGAAACACCCAGTTCAGCCAGACCTTCCGTGGATCCGCCCGCTATAGCGGATGGGAACCGTCGAAATGGGGCAGTGACTGGAAGTACGACGTCAACTTCGTTGGCATGAATACGCTTCTGGACCAGACCTATACCGGCTATCCCAATGTTTACGCCCTGCAGAACGCGGTCAATGACGGCACGTACAACTTCGTAAACCCGTCACAGACGCCGGCTTCGGTCGTCAATTCGATCTTCCCGAACATCACGACCCATTCGCGTTCGCAGGAATATTCCGGTGAAATGACGGCCAGCAAGGGACTGTTCCGCCTGCCGGGCGGCATGACCACGCTTGCCATCGGCGGCAACGTGCGCTGGGAAGCCCTGAACGATCCCAACGCAAACCCGACGATCAACAATGTTGCAGCCACGCAGCTTTATGCGGGCATCAACCCGTTCAACGCGCAGGGCAGCCGCTGGGTCGAGTCCGGCTTCTTCGAAGTCGCCCTGCCCTTCCACAAGATGTTTGATGCCGACATTTCCGGCCGTTACGACAATTACTCGACCGGAAACCGTCACTTCTCGCCGAAGGTCGGCGTGAACTTCCGTCCGACAGACTCCCTGACGATGCGCGGAACCTTCTCCCGCGGCTTCCGTATCCCGAGCTTCGCGGAAACGGGCGGCTCCAACGTCGGCTACACGAACTACACCATCAAGAATGCCGACTGGATCGCCGAACATAATGGCGACGCCTACACGAACGCCTACAGCCTCGGCGTCAATTCGAGCGGCAACAAAAACCTCAAGCCGGAAATCTCGACCAACGTTACAGGCGGTATGGTTTTCCACCCGACGAACTGGGTCAGCCTGAGCGTCGATTACTACTACATCGAAAAGCAGCGCTACATCACAGCTAACCCGATCCAGGCCGGCGACGTCGCGGAAGCCTATATCGCGAATGGTGGCTCCTACTCGGCGCCTGGTGTCACGGTGACCCCGGATACGGTCGATCCGCAGGACCCGAGCGCTTCCGTCCGTCCGGGCATCATCAATATCGGCTATATCAACGCCAACAAGCTCGTAACGGATGGTGTTGACGCTGAATTCTCCGCACGGCACCGCCTGCCGGGTCCGCTGCACGACGTGATGTGGTTCAGTCACGGACAGTTCACCTATGTCCGCAACTTCAACCTGACCCTCCCGAACGGCAGCGTTCAGCACTACGCCGGCACGATCGGTCCGTGGGAAGCAGTGTCCGCATCGGGTACGCCGCGCTGGAGAGCCAACTGGGCCAACACCTTCACCTGGAAGTCGCTCTCGGTCACGCCGACGGTCTACTACACCAGCGGTTACAAGACGGTGTCTGAAGACTACCAGGCCGGTCTCGGCTGCGGACAGTCTCTCGCACAGGTCAACAACAGCTTTGCTCCCAACCAGTGCCACGTGAAGAACTGGTGGGATGTCGATCTCACGCTGTCCTATCAGGTCAACAAGCGCCTGAACGTCTATGCGAACGTCTACAACCTGCTCGGCTTCAGAGCACCGTACGACTACGCAACCTACGGGTCCTATCTGTACAACTCTTCCTGGGCCCAGAAGGGGATCATCATGCGCTCCTTCCAGTTCGGTGCAACGCTCACCCTCTGAAGGACCAGTTTCCCCAAGGGTCACATACCCTGCAGAAACAACAGCAATGGGATGGCATTTCGATGCCATCCCATTTTTTATGTCCGCTTTCCTGACACATCCCCTGCCGCAGGTTCCGTATCATCACATGTCCGGAACGGCGAGAGAACTCTTCTGCTCAGTTGTTCATCCCACGGTATCGAGACCCAGAAGCCGGCACAATGCGATTCCCGGCTCTGCACGGTTCAGGGTATAGAGGTGAAAACTCTCGACCCCATGGCGCTGCAACTCCCGGCACATCATGGCGGCCAGTGCCGTCGTGACCTGCGAACACACTTCCGGCTGATCTTCCAGATCCGTAACCTGCCTCAGCAGCCAGTCCGGAATATGCGCGCCGCACATCTCCGCAAATTTCCGCGCCTGGGCCACATTGCCGATCGGTAAAATTCCCGGAACGATCTCTGCCGTGATCCCCGCCGCCACAGCCCTGTCCCGGAAGCGGAGAAATGCTTCGGGCGTGAAGAAGAACTGCGTGATGGCACGCGTGGCCCCGGCATCCAGCTTGCGCCGTAGATTGTCCAGATCCGCCTGCGCGCTCAGCGCCTCCGGATGGACTTCCGGATAGGCTGCTACCGCAATCTCGAACGGCGCCACATCCCGCAAGCCCCGCACAAGTTCCGCCGCCGAACGATACCCTTCCGGATGCGGCACGAAACCCGCTTCCATATCCGGCGCATCCCCCCGAAGCGCTACGATATGCCGCACCCCGGCGTTCCAGTACGCCCGCGCTACATCATCAACATCCTGGCGCGACGCTCCAACACAGGTCAGATGCCCCGCAACCGGAACCCCCGTCCGCTGCCCCAGACGCTCGGCCGTCCGGATGCTCCTGTCCCGCGTTGACCCTCCCGCCCCGTAAGTGACGGACATGAATCCGGGCCCATAGGCCGCAAGCCGGCTGGCCGTGTTCTCCAGCGCCTCTGCTGCGGCCGGCGTCTTGGGTGGAAAGAACTCAAACGAGACCCTGGGCTTGCACAACGGCGCCAGCTTTGAAAAATCGGCAGACATATCACTCTCGGACAAGGCTGAAGAATGGGGAAAAACCACCGGATCGAAAAGGAGACGGCACAGGCCGCCCCCTTCCCGTTCCGGAACGAAAGGAAATCAGGCCGCAGCCTCGGCCCGAAGCAGACGGGCCGCTTCCACCATGTTGGCAATCGCAGGCTCGACTTCCGGCCATTTGCGGGTCTTGAGACCACAATCCGGATTGACCCAGATCTGCCGGTCTTCCAGACGCTCACGTGCCGCACGCAACAGCGCCACCATTTCCTCAACGGTCGGAACGCGCGGGGAATGAATGTCGTAAACCCCCGGACCGATCTCGGCCGGATAGGCGTCCTGCACGAATGCATCGAGCAGTTCCATCTTCGAACGCGCCGTCTCGATGGAAATGACATCCGCATCCATCGCCGCAATGGCGACAATGATGTCGTTGAATTCCGAATAGCACATATGGGTGTGGATCTGCGTGCGATCCGCAACCCCCGATGCCGTCAGGCGGAAGCTTTCGACGGCCCAGTCCAGATAGGTCTTCCAGTCCCTGCGACGCAGCGGCAGACCCTCGCGCAGTGCAGCTTCGTCGATCTGGATCATCGCCGCACCGGCCGCTTCCAGATCCTGCACTTCGTCACGGATGGCGAGCGCGATCTGACGGCATGTCGCCGCCCGCGGCTGGTCATCACGAACGAACGACCAGTTGAGGATCGTGACAGGCCCTGTCAGCATGCCCTTCATCGGACGCTCCGTCAGGGACTGCGCATAACGCCACCATTCGACCGTCATCGGGTGCGGGCGCGACACATCCCCGAAAATGATCGGCGGGCGGACATAACGCGACCCATAGGACTGCACCCAGGCATGCTTCGTGAACACGAAACCCGAAAGCTGCTCACCGAAATACTGCACCATGTCATTGCGCTCGAATTCGCCATGCACCAGCGCATCCAGCCCGACCTCTTCCTGCCAGCGCACGGCCTTGCTGGTCTGCTCCCGCAGAAACGCAGTGTAGTCCGCTTCCGGCAACTCGCCCCTGGCATTGGCCGCACGCGCAGCGCGGATTTCCGGTGTCTGGGGGAACGATCCGATGGTCGTTGTCGGGAACAGCGGCAGGTCCAGCCAAGCCTGCTGTTCATCGCGACGCCGGGCAAACGGCGCATTCCGGCAGCTCTGTTCCGGCGTCACGGCCATCAGACGGGTCTGCACTGCAAGATCATGAATGCGCGGCGAACTGCGACGCAGACTGGCCGCCCGGTCGGACGCCTCCAGCACATCACGCACGGCATCGCGCCCCTGCTCAAGCGCCGTTGCCAGCGTGCGCAGTTCCGCAATCTTCTGCACGGCAAAAGCCAGCCACTGCCCGATTTCCGGGTCCAGATCCGTCTCGCGCGCAAGATCGATCGGCACATGCAACAGCGAGCATGACGGCGCCAGCACGAGATTGCCCCGCGCCCGGAAGATCGGCTCAAGCCCGTTCAGCAGCCGGCTGAGATCGGCACGCCAGACATTGCGACCATCCACAACCCCGAGCGACAGCAGAAGCTCCGGCCGTACCTTGCCCAGCACATCGGCCAGCTGTTCCGGGGCCCGGACCAGATCCAGATGCAGCCCATGCACCGGCAGCGACAGCGCGGTGTCGAGATTGTCATCCAGCGCGCCGAAATACGGGGTCAGCATGATCTTTATGGAGGGAACAGCGGCCGTCAGCGTCGCATAGGCCGTGCGGAACGCTGCCCGCGCCGCATCATCCAGATCCAGCGCCAGCCCCGGCTCATCGAACTGCACCCAGTCCGCACCTTCCGCCACCAGCTGTTCCAGAACCTGCTGATAGACCGGCAGCACCCGCTCCAGAAGCCCGAGCGGACTCACCTCTTGGTCGCCACGGATCTTGGCCAGAAGCAGATAGGTCACAGGCCCGAGCAGCACCGGCCGCGTCTGAAACCCAAGCGCCTTGGCCTCACGATACTCGTCAACAACCTTCGTCGTGGACAGGCGGAATGTCTGGTCCGCCGTCAGATCCGGCACGAGATAATGATAGTTCGTATCGAACCACTTCGTCATTTCCCCCGCAGTCACGCCATGTGCACAGCACCCCTGGGACCCGCGGGCCATCGCGAAATAGGTGACCGGATCAACCGTCCCGCCTTTCCAGCCATAGGCCTCGGGCACGGCACCGAGCATAGCCGAAATATCCAGGACATGATCGTAAAGCGAGAAATCGTTCGACGGCACGATATCCGCGCCATGCTCCTTCTGGCTGGTCCAGTTGACCCTGCGCAGAGTGGATGCGGTCGACAGAAGCGCATCGAGTTCCGAACGACCCGACCAGTAGCTTTCCAGTGCGGTCTTGAGTTCACGACGCAGACCGATGCGCGGAAATCCGAGTGAGGCGACACTGACGCCCATGATGACATTACTCCCAAATCACTGGCCGAAGCCGTTTTGGGCAGCAGGATCCATGCACGTCCGACCGTTCGGACGCGGTGGATCCCTCACCATCCAGACACCCCGCCGGACGGCTCGCTGCGGCCATGGCAGGTCTCCTGGCTTGCGGGTCATCATCGTCATGCCGTCTTCCCGGATCAGGACAATCCAGTGACATCGTGGCACCGACTCACCGCTCACAGTTGCGGGGACAGCGCTGGCCTCACACCAGCTTCCCTCTTGGCTCCACCCGGATTCACAACCCGGCCGGAGAACCATGGCGTTCCGAGATAGAACCATCCGAAACAGCCTGTCAAACTGTTTGCGTATATAATGATATTGTTATATAGTTTGTACATGACACAGTCTCTGGTTCTCTTTCAGGCCCTGGCCGACGCCACGCGCCTCCGCATCATTGCCCTCCTGCGCCAGATGGAACTGTCCGTCGGCGAACTGGCGCAGGTCCTGGGCCAGAGCCAGCCCCGGGTGTCACGCCATCTGAAAATCATGGATCAGGCCGGCCTGATCTCCCGCCGCAAGGAAGGTAACTGGGTCTTTCTTACCCTCGGCGACCGGCAGATTATTGCCCCCGCCCTAGCCGCCATGGATGCCTGGGATCAGGAACCTGATACCGAACGTCTGGCCGACTGTGCCCGCCTCTCCGCCGTAAAAACCGTCCGTGCCACCGAGGCCGAAGACTGGTTCGAGGCCCACGCCGCCGAATGGGACAGCCTGCGCTCCCTCCATGTTCCCGAAGAGGAAGTGGAGGCGGCCATCCGTAAGATTCTCGCTCCGCACCCATTGGGCCGCCTGCTGGACATCGGCACCGGAACCGGCCGCATGATCGAACTGCTCGGCCCCGGAGCGGAGCGCGCCATTGGCGTGGACCGAAGCCCCGCCATGCTCAGACTGGCGCGTTCGAAACTGGACGAAAACACCACGGTTCGCATCGACTGGCGCCAAGGCGACCTCTACGCCCTCCCGCTCCCCGCGGCTTCCGTCGATACCGCCGTCATGCATCAGGTACTGCATTACGCCCAGCATCCCGGCGCTGCGATCGACGAAGCCGGCCGCGTCCTCACCCCCGGCGGCCGCCTGCTGATCGTGGATTTCATCACCCACGATCACAGAGAACTCCGTGAACAGGCCGCCCATGCCTGGCTCGGCTTCTCGAACGAAAACATGCGCCGCTGGCTTGAGGATGCAGGCTTTGAGAACATCCATACGGTCACGCTGAAAGGCCAGCTCGACGTCATGCTCTGGCTCGCCGATCGCCCGCACCATTCCTGAAGTCTGCCGCATTCCCTACGATGCCATGAACTTATCTATATAGCATGTTGCATATTATATCGTAGGTGCTTTAAGTAGAGCCTCGCTCCATCGCTCATGATGGCTGACATCTATTGTGCAGGCTCGCCCTCATGCTTCTTCCCGCGCGAAGATATTCGCTTACGCCCCATTTTTTATATAGCAAAAGCTATATTTTGGTCATTATGCTATTTGTGGGAATAAGCATCGCAAATGCAGCTTCTCCCGAAGCCAAATCCCCGAGTACGAAAAAGCCTGCTGTCACCAAGCTATCAGCCCTCCCGAAAACACCGTCCAGCTCCGAACGGATCAGCGTCGTCGGCCATCTCAACCGCGAACGGGCCCACATTTTTCCGAGCCTTGGCGCGGTGGATTACACCATCGACCAGCACCACATCACGACCACACCGGGTGGTCAGAACGCGGTCTTCAACCAGATCCTCCTGCGCGTCCCCGGTGTCGTTCTCGACAGTTATGGCGAGGTGCATGTGCGGGGTGAGCATGGCGGGCTGACCTACCGCGTCAACGGAGTTCTGCTGCCTGAAGGGCTGAACGGTTTCGGCCAGGAACTCGACACCCGCATCATCCAGTCCGTGGACCTGCTGACCGGCACCCTCCCCGCTCAGTTCGGCTTTCGCACCGCCGGCGTGGTGGACGTAACCACCAAGACCGGTGACAGCCTCAAACACAATCAGGTCTCGCTTTACGGGGGGAGCTACAACACGTTTGTCCCCTCCGTGCAGATTGGGGGCCAGCATGGAAAGCTGGATTATTTCACCACGCTGTCCTTCACCCGCAACAACATCGGCATCGAAAATCCGAGCAACACGTTCCGCGCGATCCATGATGTGACCGAACAGGAAAAGGCGTTTTCTTATCTGTCCTGGCATTTGGACGAGACGAGCCGCCTTACGCTGCTGACCAGCGCCTCTTATGCGGATTTCGAGATCCCCAACTCCTTCAAGACCTTCGATACGAACAGCCCGGATTACACGACGCTTTATGATGTCGCAGGCGTAAACCCGCATGATCCGGCCATGAACTGGGCCAGCCTGAACGACAGCCAGACGGAACAGAACTACTACGCCGTCCTGTCCTATCAGCGCACGACCGACCGGCTGAACCTTCAGGTTTCGCCCTATTTCCGCTACGGGCGGATCGACTACACGCCGGACCGTAACCCGGACCTGATCTATCAGGGCGTGTCCGAACATGAGGTCAATGATTTCACGACCGGCGGCATGCAGGCTGACCTGTCCTATGACATTGCACGCCATCATACCTTACGGGCCGGGCTGCTGGGACAGTACACGTCCGAACGTCTCGATACCGATACGCTCGCTTTTCCCGTGGATGACATGGGCAACCAGAGCGCGAACACGCCCGTGCGTCTGATCGACAATACCGGGAACTGGTCGGTCGAGGCCGGTGCCTATATTCAGGACGAGTACAAAATCACCCGCAACCTGACCTTCAATTACGGCATCCGCTACGACCGTTTCGCGTCATCTTTCGACAAGGAAGGCCAGTTAAGCCCGCGTGCGAACATGGTCTGGAAACCAACGCGCAGCACGACCCTGCATCTCGGCTATTCGCGCTATTTCGCCCCGCCTTCCCCGCAATATGTCTACCCGTCCACACTGGCCCGCTTTGCGGGGACGACGAACGCGGCGGCCAACACCATCGACAGCGCCACGAAGGTCGAGAAATCGCATTATGTGGATGGCGGCATCCTTCAGCGCATTACGCCCGAGTTTCAGATCACGCTCGATGCCTATGCCAAATGGGCGCATGACCTTACCGATCTCGGGCAGTTCGGCCGTGCGGTCATTCTGGCCCCCTTCAGCTACAGGCGCGGGCGCGTCTATGGTGCCGAATTCGGCAGTTCCTGGCGGCATGGTCCGTGGTCGCTCTTCGGCAATTTTTCCTACGTCAAAACCTCGGCGCGCGACATCAATTCCGCGCAGTACCAGTTCGATCCGGTCGAACTGGCCTATATCCGCAATCACGCGATCCAGCTTGACCATCAGGGCGAATTCACCGCTACGGCCGGGGCCTCCTGGACCACGAAACATGACATGGCCTATGCCGATTTCGTCTATGGCTATGGCCTGCGCAGTGGCTTTGCCAATCTGGAGAAGGAGCCGCAATACGACGTCTTCAATATCGGCTACCAGCACACCTTCACGAAAGTGCCGTTCGGGCATGACATCAAGGTCCGCGCCGATGTCGTCAACCTGTTCGACAAACGCTATCAGCTCCGGGATGGCAGCGGGGTCGGCATTTATCAGGCGCAGTACGGTCAGCGCCGGGGCATGTTCTTCGCGGTCGTCTCGGAGTTCTGAAACGTATTCAGACCGGGACGACCAGCCCTGTCATGGGGTCCACGGTCGGGCCCGGGAAGACCGTTGCAACGGCACGCGACGGCAGATGCAGGTGGTCGCAGAGAACGCCTGCCGCCACTGCCCGCAGATCCGTCGTGGGGGCGAGGTCCCGGTTCTCGAACAGCTGGCTGCTCCGCAGACCCGGCCAGGTTCCCCCGACTTTCCCGCCCGCCACGGCTCCACCGGCCAGAAAAGCGACCGTGCCCGTTCCGTGATCCGTCCCGCCCGTGCCATTGATACGGACGGTCCGTCCGAACTCCGTCATCGCGAGAACCACCGTGCGTTTCCAGCTCTCGCCAAGCCCCTGACGCAGCGCCCCGATACCGCGATCGAGCTGTGCCAGCGGACTGCCGAGCCGTCCGAGCTGCCCGGCATGCGTGTCCCATCCGCCGATTTCCAGAGCCGCGATCCGGGGCCCATGTGGCGTAGCCAGCATCTGCCCAGCCGCCGTGGACAGCCGGGCGAAGGCATCGGGCTTGCGGGACTTTTCCGGAACCGCTGTGCCGCCCATGTCCATCCGGGACGCCTCGGAAAATCCGCGGGCCTTCAGGGCGTTGCGGAAAGCGGGGCCTGTCACGGGGTCATGGGCATTCAGGGCGAGGATCTGGCTATAGAGATCGGCGTCCGGATGCTGGCTTCCGGCCGGGGCATAGCTGCCCACCCGCCACGCCCAGTCCGCCCGGGCCAGCATGTCCGCAGGCGCGCACCAGTCCGCGGCATTGTCGCTCCAGCCATTGGGCAGCGGTGCGGTCCACAGCGGCTGTCCCAGTGTACTGAAAGCCGAGGCCAGCTGATGGGCGGGGGAATGCGGATCGTCCGGCCGGCTGGGCTCTCCACCGATGGATAATGCCCGGAGCACGGCCGTGGCGTAGTCCATGGGCGAGCGGAACTTGCCCCCGCCCGGCCCCGGATCGGGCAGGTCCGCCAGCGCAAGGGATGCCGCCTGCAGATCGCCTTCACTGTCCCGCAAAACGGTCTCGACATGCCGCACGAAAGCGGGTGACGGCGTGTCCGATACGAAATGCTGGACCATCTGCGTGGCGATATGGCGGTAGGTCGCGGGATGCGTGCCAAGAAAGTGCAGGGCCTGCACGCCGCCGTCCTCGCTTTCCGGAAAGGCCTGTCCCATGAGCGTTTTCGGTCCCGGTTCGTGCGCCTTTTCCCGGAACACGAAACCCGGCCGCTCTGCCTTCATGTCCACGCCCCAGCCGGTGAGGATCGCGGCGAAGGACGTCACATCTCCCTGGCTGTATCCGGCGGCGGGCGAGACGGTGTGCAGTTCCAGACATTCGCGGGCCAGGTTTTCGTTCAGCCCGTGATGGCTCTTGCGGCCTGCCGCGCTGTCCGGCCCGATGGAGGACGCATTGTCCAGATACATCAGCATGGCCGGATGCCGCATGACCGCCAGAAGCATGTCCGAAAAACGCCCGGTCACATGCGGGCGGATGGCCTCGCGCATATAGGCGCCGATGACAGCCCGCGTGCTGCCCTGCCGCAGACTGACCGTGAAATGGTTGAACCAGAACCACGCCAGCCGCTCCCGAAAAGGCTGATCCGTCAGCAGCAGGGTGTCCATCTGCGTGGCGACTTCCGCCTGGAAGATCGGTTTGACCAGCGGGTCACCCTGCACCTTGGTGCGACGCTGTTCCCGCAATGCGATCAGGCCATCCGCACAGGAAGACACGCCTCTGAACATGGCCGTGTCAGGCCCGGTCAACTGATGCGCGAGCCAGTCATGCAGTGACAGACCCGCGCCCTCCCGCGCGCTGTCCCGCTGGCCCCATCCAAATCTGTTGATTGCACTGACAGGTCGCATGGCATCCTCACGATGTCGGAAGTCGGCACCCTAAGGGACGCTGATCCCATCATGTGGCAAAACCGGGGCGGTATTGTGTGAAGCTTTCAGACATGCTCCGCGATCGCTCACCCCGGGCGCAGCAGTCTGCGCATGAAGCCCGGCCTGCGGACCAGATGCGGCACGATCGGCGAGGTGTGCCGCACAATCGGGTCCTGGCTCTCCCGCATGGTCAGACCGGCGAAGCTGTCCCCGACAATCCAAGCCCCGACCGATGCCGTCACCCCGTCAACGCGGTGATCGGCGAATTCCTGATAGATTTTCGGATATGCGCCATAGGTCCCGCTTTCGGCGCAAAGGGCGCGGCCATCGCGCAGGATACGCACATTCTCGCCCCCACGTGCATGGATCGGTTTCTCCACATAGGCGCGGGAAGAAGAACGTCCGCGCCTGCCGATCACGTCCTGCGCCGAATAATAACCGGCCGCCAGCAGATTGGGATGCCCCGGATAACGCTTCCACAAGGCGGGCAGCAGCGCCTTGTTGGATAAAAGCGCCGTCCAGGGCGGATTCAGGAACGTACATCCACAGTTCTGTAGATGCCGCGCGCCGGAATCGCGAAACATCAACTCCCAAGGATACATGCGGATCATGCTCCGGACGATGCGTCCGCGATGCAGAAGCTGGCCGCCATGCGTGATTTCCAGATCGCGCAATTCGCAATGGATCGCCTCAAATCCGGCCTGTTCGGCCCATTGCCGGTAATAGACGGCATGGGTCGTGTCCTCGAGATTGTCCGGATAGGGCACGATGTGAATGGTGCAATCAATCCGTCCCTTCCGTCGCAGATCCGCTAGCCGATTTACAAGAGCCTGCGCATCCAGAGGTGCATGAGCATGCGGATGCCCCTTCTGCCGATGCCATGAATTCTGCATCCGCGTGCTTTCGGGCAATGTTGCGGGTGTATCGGCATTATATTCGATCAGCCGGGGCTGACCGTCGCACCAGGCGAGATCGAAGCGGCCGATCAGGAACGGGTCACGCCGCGCCCAGGACTGGCGCACCACGTCTTGCACGGCAGGCGGAATATGAAACGCATCCAGTCCGCCCGGTTGCCTGACGGCCTCGTCCACGACCGACAGGCAGAGCCGGTGCAGCGTTTCCGAGACTTTCCGGATGAGCGCGACCGCAGCCGCATCGAATTCGTAACGGACATCCTCGCGCCAGGCGAAGCTGCCATCGGCATTGCGGTAATAATGGTAGCCGAGCCGGTCCGCCTCAGCCTGCCAGTCCGGCCTTGCAGAAGACGTCAGACGGCGCAGCTGAACCATGCGCGAAAACTATTCGCCCCCGCCCGCATGGCCACCCGCGCTTTCGCCAAATCCGGCATGGCCCGCCGAGCCCTCATCCCCGTCACCGTGGCCGCCACTCTTATCGTCGGACCTTCTGGTGGATGTTGGAATATACACGGCGCCCGAGGAATGGCCGGAATCCGAACAGTTCTGGGGGCGCTGGGCCTGCCCGGCCGCAGAAGCGCACGGGTCTGGCCGGCCCGCCTGAGCCTGCATTGCGTGCGGATTCCGCAGGCTCAGACCGATCACACCAAGCCCCATAACGAGAGCACCGGCCCCCAAACCCCACGCGATACGGTTCTTCATCATTCGTCTGCAAGACTGTTTAACAGAAACGCACCGTAACACAGCCGTTTGCAGAAGATAGACCTCTCCTGCAGCCAGGCTTCAGCCTTGCAGCTCCGCCAGAACGGGTGCCGCAAACCGCCGGTTTTCCAGAACCGGGAGCACCCGCCGCGCATGAGCGATCCGCTCCCGGTCCAGCGTGGCAAAGCCCAGTGCAGGCGCCTCGCCCAGCGCCAGCGTCACAACACCCAGCGGATCGACCACCATGCTGAAGCCGGTATTGCGCGCGCCGCATTCCCCGACCGCCACGACATAGCAGGTGTTTTCCAGCGCCCTCGCCACGGACATGATTTCCCAGTGACGCTCCTTGCCCGGCCCCCGCACCCAGGCCGCCGGCAGCAGCAGAACTTCCGCCCCCGCCAGTGCCAGATGACGCGCCAGTTCCGGAAAACGCACGTCATAGCAGGTCATCAGACCCACCTTCATGTCCCCGATCTGCACCACGGGCGGCAGCTCCAGCCCCGGCGAGGTGCGCTGGGATTCCTTCATGCTGAACGCGTCATACAGATGCAGCTTGCGATACGTCGCAATGAACGCTCCGTCCCGCAACACGAACTGCGTGTTGTAGAACCGCCCTGCCCCGTCCGGAACATTCACACATCCCACCACGGCAATGCCCTGACTGGCCTTGCGCAGCCCTTCCATGAACGGACCATCCAGCGGCTGCGCCGTCTGCGGCAGAAGCTCCGGATTATTGATATCCTGCGCCAGAATTCCTTCGGGCAGAACCAGAAGCTCGGCCCCACCCTCACGCGCTTTCCCGATCAGATCCAGACACTGGCGCTGGTTGGTCTCCCAGTCCGGCGCAACGGCAAACTGTCCCAGAGCAACTTTCATCACGGCACCCCATTCCGGAGGAAGAACAACGCCTCCCCATTTCGTTCCCCCCAGCATGCCCGACCGTCCCGGTGCGGTGAAGCCGGAACTTTCACCTCCTGCTTCTTCAACACATCACGGAAAAACGGATCTGATACTTTTCCTTACAGACAAAGACCATGGATATCCGCTCCCTCGAAAAACAGCGGTTCCAAAGAACACAGGGAGCACCCCACCTTTCAGGAAAAACAGACCCGAAGTTCCCGATCCGGATCACGTCCGTATTCAAAAGAAAATCCACGATATAGTTGCGTTTTTTACTATCCGTCTTCCATCACACTGCCCTCCTGGCACAGCAGGATCACGGAATTCACATTGCGAAACCGAACTCACGTTTCCGTGATAACCCCAGAAGCCGCTCCGAATATTTCCCTCCACTCACAGCAGTTTTCCGCCGTCCCACACCGCCCCCACACCTGAAAATCTTTTTAGAAGCTATCGCGCGCGAGTTCATGCACATGTTCGGGACATCTTTTGACATGGGGGAATTAGTTGAAACTGCTCACCTTCCGCACTCTGCACGTCCTGCGGTTATCAGGACGTGGATGCCTGTTTCTCGGAACAACCCTTGGCGTCCTCGTACTGGGGACAAAAGCCCGGGCCGACGATGATATCGTTTCAAAAATGGAACAGGAAATGAGCCGCCTTCAGGCCGCTCAGGCCCATGTGCAGGAAGAACAGCGCGCCATCAATCACGACATGGCCGTGCTGAAAGCGGAAATCGCCCGACACCACGCCTCGGGCAGCTCTGCCTCCCATGCCTCCGCCTCCCATGACGGACAGCTCGCCGCCGCCCGTCCGGACGCCCGCACTGACCTCCACGCAGAGCATGGCGAACGGATCACCACCGCATCCGCGCGCCGTCATGGCCTTAAAACCGCCGAAGCTCCCCAGTTCACGGCTACGCCTGGCGAAATGACCGCCACCGCCGGAGCCGAACCTGTCCGCGGCGCTGTGGCACGGCGCGACCGAGTTTCCCTCTCCCCCACCGGACGCGGGGTGATCGACACGGACAAGGGCTCCGAACTCGCAGTCGTCGGGCATCGCGCCGAAGACGTGCTCGTCCATTTCGCGGAAAACGGCGTGGGTCCGCATCCGCGTGAGACGCTGGGCGCGCAGTCCGCGGGTGCCGTCGGCGATCACGGCGTGTTCCATCTCGGCCCGGTCACGCTCATGCTCGGCGGTTTCGTCGATACGGCCGCCGTGCTCGAGAACCGCCATGTCGCATCCGATACGTTCAACTACTGGCAGGACATGCCGTATCCGAACGAGCCGCGCTATCACACCAACAATTTTGACGGCGGCGCCCGCTACAGCCGCCTGTCCCTGCTCGCACGCGGCAACATCAATTCCGAAGCCACGATCTCGGGCTTCTTTGAATCCGATTTCGGCGCCGGCGCCGTTACGACCGATCCTTACGAGAGCAACAGCTACTCCTTCCGTCTGCGTCAGGCCTATCTGGCCTATGACGACAACAAGGAAGGCTGGCATTTCCTCGGCGGTCAGGCCTGGAGCCTTCTGACGCCGGGCCGTGCCGGTATCGTCGCACGACAGGAAAGCCTTCCGGAAACGATCGAAGCCTCGATGCTGGCGGGCCAGACCTGGTCCCGCCAGTGGCAGGTCCGCATCGTGAAGGATTTCTTCCATCACCGTCTGTGGACCGGTCTTTCAATCGAAAACCCGGCCACGCTGTATGACACGACCGGCTTTTCCACCAGCAACGGTGCGGTGTCGATGCCCAACGGCTCCACCGTCACGATCGGCGAGAACGGTGTTGGCCTGACCAATGACACGGCCAATTTCTCCAATGAAATTGCGCCTGACGTCATCGGCAAGGTCGCCTACGATCCCGTCTGGGGCCATTACGAAATGGAAGGCATCCTGCACTTCCCCCATGACCGCGTAACCATGGGCAATACCGGCCATAACAACACCGCCATCGGCGGCGGCGCGGGCGGCTCCATGATCCTGCCGCTCATTCCCGGCAAGGTGGAACTGCGCATGGCCGGCCTCGCAGGCTGGGGCATCAACCGCTACGGCTCCGTCCTGCTGCCCGATGCCACGCTCAAGGCCAATGGCAGCCCCGATCCGCTCTTCGGCGTCCAGGCCCAGGCCGGCATCATCGCGCATCCCAACCCGCGCATCGATGTCTATGGCTATTTCGGCACCCAGCGCGTCGGCCATTCCTACTTCAACCAGAACGGCAGTTCCTACGGCTACGGCAATCCCGGCTATTCCAATGCCGGCTGCCTGCAGGAACTCTCCGCCCTGTCCTGCACCGCCAACACCCGTGGCGTGTCCGAAGTCACGCTCGGCGCATGGTGGCGCTTCTTCAAGGGCAAGTTCGGCACGGTGGAAGCCGGCACACAGCTCGCCTATGCCCGCCGCCAGATCTGGTCCGGCATTGGCGGCGATCCACATACCAGCATGAGCCAGATCTTCTTCGACTTCCGCTACCTGCCCTTCCAGTAAGTGCCCCCACCCCGGACAGGCTCACCCCCTGTCCGGGGCGCTTTCATCGTCACGGCCAAAAAAACCGCGCATAGAGCGTCGGCAATACGAACAGCGTCAGCAGCGTCGAGGACACCAGCCCTCCGATCACGACCGACGCCAGAGGCCGCTCCACTTCCGCACCCGACCCGCCCGAAAACGCCATCGGAAAGAAGCCCGGACTGGCCACGGACGCTGTCGCCAGAACCGGCCGTAACCGGCTCCGGGCCGCCTGAAACGCCGCATCCGCCGCCGCAAGACCTTCCTACCGGAACACCCGGATCTGGCTGACCAGCACCACACCGTTCAGAATCGCCACGCCAAACAGCGCAATAAACCCGATCCCCGCCGCAATACTGAACGGCAGCCCCCGCAGCGCAAGTACGAAAATCCCGCCCGTCGCCGCCATCGGCAGATTGGCAAAGACCAGCGCCGCTGCCCCGAACGATCCCAGAGCCGCCACCAGCAGCAGGAAAATCAGCGCCAGCGCGATCGGCACGACAATGAACAGCCGGTGCAGCGCGGATTGCAAATTCCGGAACTGCCCGGCCCAGACCATCCGGTACCCCTGCGGCATCCTGATCTTCTGCGCCACGGCCTGCTGCGCCGCCGCCACGAATGAACTCACGTCCCGCCCGCGGATATTGGCCTGCACGATCACCCGGCGGTGGATATTGTCCCGGTCAATCCGCGATACGCCGTCCGACAGCACGATATCCGCCACCTGTGACAGCAGAACCCAGCCCTGCCCGTCCGCCCGGCGTACCTGCAGATGCCCGATCCGATCCGCTGAACTGACTGCATCCTCCCGCAGACGCACCTGCGTCGGAATGATCGCGCCCTGCACCGTCACCGGCTTGCCGACATGACCGCCCACGGCTTCCACAACCGCAAGAATATCCGGCACCGACACCCCCAGCCGCGCCGCCGCATCCCGGTTCACGTCAATATGCAGGAACGGCACCGTCCCGCTCCCCTGCAATGCCACATCCGCCGCACCGCGCACCGTCCGCAGCGTCTCAACCACCTGCCCGGCAATCCGGTTCAGCTCCGCAAGGTCATCGCCATAGACCGAAATCGCAAGCTGTGTGCGCACGCCAGCCAGCAGATCATCCATCCGCATCTGGATCGGCTGCGACCAGGAATACGCCGCATCCGGCCGCGTCTTTTCCAGCACGTCATTGATCTTCGTAACCAGCCCGGCCTGCGTGGACGCCGTCTTCCATTCGTCATGCGGACGAAGGAAAATGAACGTATCGGTCTCATTCGTTCCCATCGGATCGGTCGGGATCGCCGCCGTTCCCGTGCTGCTGACGACCGTCTGCACTTCCGGAAAAGACCGCAGGATTTTCTCCTCCGCCGTCACCCCGTCCAGTACCGTATCAAGCGACGCCCCCGGCAGACGCGTCGAAGTCAGGACCAGCGAGCCTTCCTCAAGCTGCGGCACGAACTCCCCGCCCAGACGCCCGCCAACCAGCACCGCCAGCAGAAACGCCGCCACGGTCACGACCAGAAGCCGCCCGCTGTGATGCTCCGTCCAGCGCAGGGCCGGCTCGTAATACCGCCGCACCGTCCGCACGAACCAGGTCTCCCGGTCCGGCTTGGGCATTGCGCATCACCAGCGCCGCCAGCACCGGAACACAGACGAAGCAGTAAGCCAGCGAAGCCAGCAGCGCCATGATGACCGTCTGCGCCATCGGCCGGAACATCTTGCCCTCGATGCCCTGAAGCGTGAGCACCGGCAGATAGACCATGATGATGACGAAGATCGCAAAACTGACCGGCCGCACCACGGCCCGTGCAGCATCCGCCGTCAGCGCGGCAAAGGATCCGGACGCCCGACGCTCCCCACGCTCGACCATGATGTGCTCCACCACGACGAGCGAACTGTCCACGATCATTCCGAAATCAATCGCGCCCAGACTCAGCAGATTGGCCGACACACCAAACAGTCGCATCCCCGCCATCGCCGCCACCAGAGACGCCGGAATGACGGACACGATCACCAGCGCCGCCCGCCAGTCCCCCAACACGACGACCAGCACGAACAGCACCAGCGCCGCGCCGATCAGCAGGTTTTCCTTGACCGTATGGATCGTCTGCCCCGTCAGGCTCGCCCGGCTGTAGAATGGTTCCAGCGTCACGCCCGGCGGCAAAGACTGCCGGATCGCCGGCAGCACGCGCCCGATTGCATCCAGCGTCGCATTCGAACTCGCCCCGGTCTGCATCATCACGACGCCAATGACCGCCTCGCCCTGCCCATCACGCGTCACGGCCCCAAGCCGCGTCCTCGGCCCGGCGGAGACAACGCCCATGTCCCGCAGCCGGATCACATGCCCGCCTGTTCCCAGCTTCACCGGAATGGCGCCAAAATCCGCCAGACTGCCCACCAGTGCGCGGCCCACCACCACGTTCTGCTCGGCATGATGCGCAATCCAGCCGCCGCCGGAGGACGCATTGTTCGTATCGACAGCCTGCACGATCTCGCTGACCGAGACCCCGAAGGCCCGCATCCGCGCCGGATCAACCGCCACCTGATACGTCTGGACCGACCCGCCATTGACGTTGACGTCCACAACACCCGGCACCAGCCGCAATTGCGGCACGACCGTCCAGGTCATGAGCCGGTTCAGCTCCATCAGCGAGAGCCCGGCGCCCCGGATCTGCAACTGCATGATCTCGCCCATGCCCGTCGCCAGCGGCCCCATCGAGACACTCACACCCGGCATGGTGATGCTGTCCCGCGCCGCCTGCAGCCGCTCCGAAACCCGCGTCCGGTCCAGATCAATATCCGTCGCGTCATCGAACTGCAGATAAACCGCCGAGACCCCCGTCCGCGACACGGAACGCAGATCCGTCACACCCGGAATACCCGTCAGGCTCGCCTCAACCGGAAAGGTAATGAGCTTCTCGACTTCTTCCGTCGCCAGCCCCGGTGCGGTGACAGACACCATGACCTGTTTGGGCGAAATATCCGGCACCGGCTCGACCGGCAGGCCCGGCACGGTCATCACCCCGCCGATCATCAGCGCAACAAGCAGACCCAGCAGGACAAAACGGTTGGACTGAAAAAAATGCAGCATGAAACCCGGTCAGTCCGTATCCAGCCCGCTGACGAGCGACATGGATTTCAGGGCAAAGCTGCCCTCCGTCACCACACGGTCCCCCGCCTTCAGATTGCCCTGCACGACGACGCTCTTATCCGTCGCCAGCCGCACCCGGACCTCGCGCGGCGCATACTGCCCATCGGCCGTCTGCACATAGACAAGGTCATGCCCCTCGATCGTCTGCACCGCATTCGACGGCACGATCATGCCGTCCACGGCCTCACTGGTTTCCAGCGCTGCATCCAGCATGATCCCCGGCCGCAGAAACGCCACCGGTCGGTCCACGACACACACCACCCGCACCAGCCCCGTCACCGGATCAGCCACGCCATCAATCGTCGTAATCTTCGCCCGGAACGGCTCAGCCCGCGCATTCCCCGACGGACGAACCGTCACGACACCACCAGGCACCAGCCGCGACACCTCATCGGGCCGCAGATCCGCGACAATCCACACGCCCGACAGATCCACGACCGTCGCCACAGGCTGCCCCGGCGTCACATCCGACGCCACGGAAGTCTGGATGGACTGCACCACACCCCGCACCGGCGAAATCAACGTGGAGGCCTCATCCTGCACGATCTTTTCCGTCACGGAGGTGAACTCCTCCGTCAGCCGATGCTGGATCAGCCCGATATCCGCTTCCCGCGCCACGACCGCACTGCGCGCCTGCTGCACCGCCGCCTGACGCCGTCGCACTTCCCCGGCCGACACCGTGCTGCCCACAAGCGACTGCCCGCGCCGATAGGCCAGCTCGGCCTCCCCCAGCGTCGCCTTCGCTGACGCCAGAGCCGCCTCGTCCTGCTCCAGCTGACGATGCAGCACGTGAAGGGAATGATCCGTGTAATCAATGAGCGCCTGCCCGGGCACCACGTTCTGCCCCGGCGTCACTCGCACCGCCGTGACCTTCCCGTCTCCGCTCGTGCGAATCACCACCGTCCGCGACAGATCCGCGCTCACCCGCGCCAGTGCCGAGACCGTGTCATGCAGCGTCCCCTGCCGCACCCCGCGGTCTGAAGATGCTCACCCTCCTGCGCCTCGGCCCCGAGCGTCAGCGGCTGCATCCAGCCCGGCGCATCCGCCGCACCCGCATGTCCAAGCGCGCACAGCGCCACCCCACAGACCAGAAAACGCACAAACCGGCTCATGGAATGGTCCCCGTCGCAATACCCATCCGGATGATCGCCGCATGCCAGGCAATCTCCGCACGGTTCAGATCCAGCAGCGCCCGATACGCATCCATCCGTGCCCGCAACGCCTCGATCAGCGGCGTCTCACCCACCCGCCAGGACCGCTCCATCCCGTCCGCCCGGCGGAGCATGGAACTGGCCTCGACGCGCGAGTTCGACAGCGACCCCGTCGCCGCGACCAGATGCGCCCGCACCTGCGCCATTTCGTTGCGCACAGCCCGCCGCGCCTCGACTTCCTGCCGCGTTGCCGCCGCCATCCGGTCCCGTGCCGCGGATTCCTGCGGCGTATTCGTCACCGCACTGGGCAGCGGCACCCGCAGATTGACGCCCACCTGCGTGTCCCAGGGGCTGTCATACTGCCCCTGATCAATCGCATCGACACCGATTTCCGGATTGGGCATGAAGCTCTTGCGCGCCAGTTTCATCTGGTTCTGCGCCGCAATCACGGCCTGATGCGTCGCCCGTACCCGCGGATCGACATCCTCGACCCAGCGTGCATCATTGGCCCGCGTCAGCGCCAGCCAGTGCTCATCCGCCTGCGTAATGTCCGGCACACCCGGCAGCCCCGTCAGCGTCCGCAACTGGCTCGCAGTGGTTTCGATTTCCTCAGCCGCCATGTCCGCTTCGCTGCGCGCCTGCGCCAGCTGCGCCTCCACGGCCTGCTGATCCGACACTGCGATTTCACCCACATGCCCGGCCCGCTGCACGTCTCCTTCGATCCGCCGAAGCGCGGCCACCGTTGCCAGAGCCGCCGTCTGCCGACGCATGGCCATGATCGCAGCCCCGGTCGCATCCACAACCCGCACCGCAACCGACATCCGCTCTACATCAAGACGAACGGTTGCTGTCTTCGCCTCGGCCTTCGCCACATTCTCGGTCGCCGTGCCCTGCCCCGGCAGCCAGAGCGGCACGGAAACGCCGCCCTGCCAGGTGATGTAGCCATGATTGGAGCCGCTGATACGGTCATCATAGTAGTCGCCCGTCAGCGTCGGCCCGCCTGCAAACCAGGACTGCGCCGCCTTCGCCCGCGCATCGGCAGAATCCTGATTAACTTCCAGTTCGGCCCGCACGGGGTCCGTTCTCCAGGCCGCCGCAATCGCATCGTGAATGGACAGCGGCGCCCCCATCCCTTCCGAGGCCCGGACCGGCGCCACTCTACATGCCAGCGCAACAAGACACGCGGCAGCCACCTGTCGACGCGACAGTCCCGCACACCACGCAACGGAAAGGGAATGAAATGCCATCCCCGTCTCATCCCCCGCTCTGCCAGACGTGTCAACGAAAGGATGCGCGACACCCGGTCCGGCGCCTGATTGCCGCCCTTCACAAACGGCCTTATGACTCCAAGATAAGAGTCATTCTCAACTAAATTTTCCAGAGATCGAACCCCATGCTCGTCCACATCCCCAATGTCCTCTCCCCTGAAGAAGTCCGCTATTTCCGTGACAGACTGGAAGCCGCCGAATGGACGGATGGCCGCGTCACCGCCGGCGAGCAGTCCGCCAAAGCCAAGCTGAACCTCCAGATCCCGCAGGACTCGCCCGAATGCCGTGAACTCGGGGAGCTCGTCCTGCGCGCGCTAGGCCGCAACCCGACCTTCAACAGCGCTGCCCTGCCCCTGCGCGTCTATCCGCCGCTTTTCAACCGCTACGACACCGGGATGCATTTCGATGCCCATGTGGACAATGCCATCCGCCCGATCCCCGGTGCGGGGATGCGCATCCGCACGGACGTCTCTTCCACGCTCTTCCTCACCGGTCCGGATGAATATGACGGCGGCGAACTCGTCATCCAGGACACTTACGGCACCCAGAGCGTGAAACTCCCCGCAGGCGACATGGTGCTCTACCCCTCGACCAGCCTGCACAGCGTCAACCGCATCACACGCGGCAGCCGCTGGGCCTCGTTCTTCTGGTCCCAGTCCATGGTCCGCGACGACACCAAGCGCAGACTGCTCTACGACTTTGACTGCTCCATCATCGAGACCCGCAAGGCGCTGCCCGACAGTCACCCCGCTGTCCTCGGCCTGACCTCGACCTATCACAACCTGCTGCGCCAGTGGGCCGAACTCTGACTTTCCCGCCCAACCGTGCCGGAATTCTTCCGGCACGGTTCCGGCTCCGCACGGCAGCGATAATTTTTTACTGGAAACAATCAAATAAAAACTAGGGCCTGTTAGCACTTGATCCAGTCTGCAGCAGCAGCGATGTGTATGACGGCAAGGAATGACGCCGCTGTTTTTTCGTATCTGGTCGCGACTGCACGCCACTCCTTGA
>NZ_JABCQG010000021.1 GCF_015244565.1 Gluconobacter vitians
GCTACAGGATGCCTTTACGCGCTATGGCGCCCCGGAAATTTTCAATACGGATCAGGGCTCACAATTCACGACGCCCCGTTTTACCGGGCTCCTGGAAGAGCGTCAGATCCGCATCAGCATGGATGGACGTGGGCGCCGGCTGGACAACGTGTTCATTGAGCGTCTGTGGCGGTCGCTGAAATACGAATGCGTCTACCTGTACGCATTCGAGACCGGATCAGAGCTGAGGGCCGGGCTTGGCAGATGGATCGCCCATTATAACGAAAGGCGTCCGCATACGGCACTGGCTGGACGCACGCCCGATGAGGCGTATCATGGCGCGCCGACGACCTCTGGTCGGGGGTTAACCCAGGACCAGAGGGCCAACAGCAACGCCGTCAGAATGGCGGCATAACAATAACCGGGTATAGCTTATTCAAACCCAAAAACTGTCCGAACAGACGGGTCCACCTCTCCTGCTGCCGGTACAGGCCTTTGACAGCTACGGTTTTCGCATCGCCGCCGGGCTTGGCGCGCTTGCAGGACTGGCGGCTCTGATACTGCGCTTCAGGCTTATTCGGGATCAGCCGCCTGCCCTGCCGGTCACATCGCCCCCCTCTTCCCCTTTCCTGCGTCGTGAGAACCTGTTCCGCACAGTCGCCGTCATGGGCGCTGTCGCTCTGGGCAGTGGCATCACCTATCTCGGCATCTACATGCCGCATTATGCCCGCCTGCACTTTCATGTTGCCGCATCCCACGCCTATGCCTCAGCGCTGCTGACCTATGGCGGACAGCTTCTGTTCACACCCCTGCGCTGGAAACTGGCCGACCATTTCGACAGGACCCACAGCATCCGGCCCATGCTGCTGTCCTGCGCAGTCCTGTTCTGCCTGCCCTGGCCGATGTTCCGGCTGGTCGCATTCTGGCCCGAGAGCATTCTGCTGATGCCGCTGCTCTTCAATGTCGCAGGACTGCTCTATTTCGCAGCCCTCGACGGCTTCATCGGCATGCTGTTCCCCGACCGGCTGCGCGGACGCGGCCTGACAATCGGCTATTCCTTCGGGGTAGTCCTGTTCGGCGGTCTGGCTCCGCTGACAAATGCCGCCCTCATGTCCTGGAGTGGTACGGAGCAGGCCCCGGCCTTCTATCTGGGCCTGACCGCACTGATCTCCGCAACGGCGATCTTCCTGTCACGACGCCTGATCTGAAAGGCGAACGTTCCGGAGTTTCCATATTGCCATGACGCAATGGAAACCCCTGCTTTATGACAGACTATGAAACTACCAATTTTTCCTTGGGAATGTTCTTATGAACGCCTCCTTTATCTCAAGCCACAGATTCATAACGGTACCGTAGCGTTAGTTTTTTTCAGGATCCCGCCAGAAATGTCTTTCAGAATCCCTTCTCCGTCAGGCCCCGTGCGTCCCAGCCGACTGCCCGCGTTCTCCTTTCTGATGGGAAGAGGGAAAAAATTTCTGGCGACTGCCACGATCCTCAGCAGCGCAACAGTTCTGGCCGCAAATGCGGCCTGTGCCGAAGATGCTACGAAGCCGAAGCACAGCCGCAAGACGGCCCAGCACGCGCCGCGCACCATGGCGGAGCCCAAGGGCGGTCAGGAATCCATCAGCGTTCTCGGACAGCGCGGTCAGGCCCCTGGCGGCGGCATGATGCGGGCGGAAACGGCGGCGCGTTCGGTCCAGTCGGTCACGCAGGCCTATATCGAGATGCAGAGCCCGACCAGTTCCCCGCTCGACCTGATCAAGAATCTGCCCAGCGTCAACATTTCGACGCCAGATCCTTCCGGCAATGAAGGCGGATCCATCAGCAGCCGTGGCCTGTATGACAACGACATCGGCTTCCTGCTCAACGGCATGCCGATCGCCAACGGATCTTCGACGTCTGCGTCGAACTTTATCCAGAACTACATCGACAGCAACAACATCGCCTCGGAATCCATGACGCCGGGTTCGATCTCGGTTGAAGATCCGCTGACCTCCGCCGCGGCTGGTGCGCTGAGCATCACCACCCGCGCGCCTTCGCAGAAATTCGGCGGTTTCATCTCCGGAAGCTACGGGTCCTTCAACACGTCGCGCGAGTTCATCCGTCTGGACAGTGGCGAGATCGGCCATTCCGGCATCACGAGCTATGCCTCGTTCTCGAACATGCATTCGGACGCTTGGCGCGGTTCGGGCACCAGCGAGCGCAAGCACATGGATTTCCGGATGACGAAGAAGATCGGTGAGCGCAGCGCCATTGATCTGTTCGTGGGCTACAACCACTCGTTCTATTACCAGAACCGCTATCCGACGATGGCAAACTTCTACGCGGACAAGAATGGCCTGCCGGTCACAACACCCATCAGCTACACCGCGACCTTCAGCGCGACGTCCCCCAGCAGCTATTACGGCACGCATGGCTCAGACAAGGACCAGTTCTACGCGTCTCTGCCGATGCACTTCGCGCTGAACCATCTCTTCAGCGTCACCATTACGCCCTATTACCAGCGCGGCGCCATCACACTGAACAGCGCCTCGCGCCTGCAGGAAGGCCATACCTATGCGGGAACGGCCCTGCAGAAGGTTGACCTGAACGGTGACGGCAAGATCAGCACGGCCACACGCGCGGCCGTTTCGAGCAATGCCATGTCCCTCAACCAGCAGGGCGGCGTCGTCGCCAGCCTGCACTGGCATGGCGAGAACAACGACGGCCAGATCGGCTACTGGCACGAGGAGAATTCCTATTCCCTCAAGACGCCTCTCTCGCGCATGAATCAGGTCACCGGGGCCCAGCCTTCGGACACGGATACGGCCGCCTATTACCGCACCAGCAGCGGCAACATCTATTATTCGACGAACTATCTCGGCTCCTACAGCCTCAATTCCGGCTTCATGGAAGACACGCAGCACTTCCTGAACCGTACGATGTCGCTGACCGGCGGCATCAAGGTTGTCTCCGAAACACTGCGTGGACAGGATTTCCTGACCAGCACGGCCAGCCGCTCGAACCATACCTTCGTCTCACCGATGCCGCGCATGTCCTGGTCCTGGGACATCGCACCCCACCACCAGATCTACATCAATGCCGAGGGCGATTTCCGCGCACCGTCCCCCGTCAATCTCATCACGCGTTACAGCACCTCCACGGGTGCGATGACCACCTCGGGGGCCAATGTAAAGCCGCAGTATTCCATCAAGGAAGAGCTGGGCTACCGCTATACGGGTAACGTGTTCCTGGCGGATATCAGCGTCTACAATTTCAACGTCACCAACCGCCTGCTATCGCTCAACACCTACAGCAATGACGTGCCTGTCAGCACGACGCTCAATACGGGTGGCGAGACGATCCGCGGCGTGGACCTGATGCTGTCCACCAAGCCGCTGTTCCACCGCTTCCGCCCGTATCTGTCATTCGAATACCTGCACGCCACAATGGACAACAACCTGCCGGTTGCTGCGGATAACGGTTCGATCGACTATCTGAAGACCAAGGGCAGGACGCCGATCATGACGCCAAAGTTCATGGGCAGCGTCGGCCTGACCTATACGGAAGGCCCGTTCTTCCTGAATGCCAGCATCCGCTACACGGACAAGCAGTATTCCTCGTTCATGAACGACCAGGCCATGCCGTCCTATTTCTCGGACTCGCTGTCCCTGGGCTACCACCTGCCGAAGTTCTTCATCGCGCAGTCGCCGGTCTTCAAGCTGAACTTCACCAACCTGACCGGCCAGTACAAGCTGGGTGGCGTCTATTACTTCGCGGAAAATGCGAAGGCCACGACGGGTGTGTATGGCAACAAGATCTCGGCGGATTCCGCACCGTCCTATTACATCCAGCCGCCCTTCTCGATGATGGGCTCGCTCTCCACCAGCTTCTGAAGCAACGACGGCTCCCTCATATCGAGGGAGCCGTTTTCGGTCTCAGGCGACGAGACCGCCATCCACCAGGATGGAAGCACCGGTGATGTAAGACGCATCCGGGCTGGCGAGGAACGACACAGTACGGGCAATGTCATTAACCTTGCCGTAGGATTCCGTAGCCGTGAACTTGCGGATGACAGCAGCGGCCGCGCCGTCCTCAGGGTTAAGATCCGTGGCGATCGGGCCGGGCTCGACCACATTTGCTGTGATGCCCTGCGGACCGAGGTCCCGCGCCACACCCTTCGTAAAGCCGATCAGACCGGCCTTCGTTGCCGAATAGAGCGAGATGCCCGGGAACGGCGCGCGCTCACCGAAGGCCGAACCGATATAGATCAGGCGGCCACCGGTCTTCATGTATTTCAGCGCCTCGACCGTCTCGACCATCGCAGCGCGCAGGTTGAGGTTCAGAACATCCTCGATCTGCGTGACGGTCATCTGGGCGATCGGGCCATAGGGATAGATGCCCGCGTTACACACGAGTGCGTCCAAACGTCCGAACGCCTCATGCGTTTTCGTGATGGCTGCGATATTGCCATCCGTGCTGCCGCCATCGGCCTGAACGGCGACGGCCTTGCGGCCCAGCGCCTTGACTTCTGACACGACTTTCTGCGCAGCTTTTTCGTTGCGGGCATAGGTGATGGCGATATCAAAGCCATCCTGCGCCAGCTTCAGCGCGATCGCCGCACCGATACCGCGTGATCCACCGGTAATGAGCGCTACTCTGTGGGTCATGATCCTGTTCCTTCTGACTGCACTGACGAAAGATCCGTCTTTGAGCTGCCAGATCATGAGGCATTTTCGGGCCGGACCCAACCACCTGTTGGACATTGTGAAGACATCCCTCCAGCAAAGGCCTAGAACACATCTCATGTCGGAACAGCAGAACCCCACCGAGCCCCGTCGCGGCTGGACGGATATTGTCGCAGGCCTATCCCTTGCCTCGGTGAATATTCCGCAGGTTCTGGGCTATACGCGCATTGCGGCCATGCCGGCAGTCGCGGGGCTTTATACGGTCCTGCTGCCACTTGTGGCCTTTGCAGCGTTCGGATCATCGCGGCATCTGGTCGTGGCTGCCGATTCCGCGACGGCCGCCATTTTCTCAAGTGCGATCGGCAAAATGGCACCGCCCGAAAGCGCGCATTACATCGCGCTCGTCAGCATGACGGCGCTGCTCTGCGCGGCACTTCTGCTGGTGGCGCGGGTTTTCCGGCTGGGGTTTCTGGCGGATTTCCTGTCCCGCACCGTGCTGACGGGATTTCTGGCCGGGGTGGGCGTACAGGTCTGCATCGCGATGCTGCATGACATGCTGGGTGTATCCGTCAGCGCGCATAATCCGCTGGTGCAGGCTTACGAAACCTTCCGTCAGATCCCGCATGGGAGCCCCATGGTCGCGGGTCTTTCAGCGGTCACGGTCGGCATTCTCATGACCGGGCAGCGTCTTGCGCCGCATCTTCCGGCCGGGCTCTGCGTCGTGATCGGCAGTATTGCGCTGAGCATGGGGCTGAACCTGTCCCATCACGGTGTCCCGACACTGGGGCATGTCGCGGGCGGGTTGCCGCATTTAGGCCTGCCGGATGTTTCCTGGAACGAGCTTCTGGCCCTTCTGCCCGTCGCGGCGTCGTGCGTGTTTGTCATCATCGCACAGAGTGCGGCCACGTCCCGCGTGTTCGGAGAGCGGTTTCATGAAACCGTTGATGAGGACCGTGATCTTCTAGGGCTGTCGGCGGCCAATGTTGCCGCGGGACTGAGCGGAACTTTCACCGTCAATGGCAGCCCGACGCAGACGGCCATGGCCGTGCGCTCCGGTGCCCGCACGCAGTTGGCGCAGGTCACGTTCGCCTGCGTGACGCTCATGGTGCTGCTGTTCCTCACGCGCCCGCTCGAAGCCCTGCCCCGCTGCGTTCTGGCGGGGATCGTCTTTACCGTCGCGGTCGGCATGATCGATCTGAAAAGCCTGCGCGCGATCCGGCAGGAAAGCCCCGGTGAGTTCTGGCTGGCCGTTACAACAGCTGCCGTTGTTGTGGGGGTTGGCGTCGAGGAAGGCATTTTCCTCGCCATCGCGCTTTCGCTGTTCCGCCATGTCCGGCACAGCTACGAGCCGCATACGATGGTGCTTCAGCAGTCCCCGACGGCCGGTGTTCTGGAAGCCCTGCCCGCAAAAGACGGGCTGGAAAGCGCGCGGGGGCTGATCGTCTTCCGTTTCTGCGCGGATCTGTTCTACGCCAATTCGACGCGCTTTCGTCAGGATCTTCTGGATCTGGTAGAGCATGCGCCCCATCCCGTCCGCTGTGTCGTGCTGGATGCAAGCCCCGTCACCGACATCGACTATTCCGCCGCCGCCGACCTGCGGGATTTGATCGCGCAACTGCATCAGCGCGGTATCGCGCTGCTCTTCGGGCGGGTGAGCGTCTATCTGCGCGCCGATATGGACCGGCATCACATCACCCCGGCGCTGGGGGACGGCAATATCTACGCCGAACTGCATACGGCGCTGAAAGCCGCCCACCAGATCCTTGGGGACACCGCAGCGTCCCCTCCAACCGTCAGGCCTTCCTGACGAATTCGGATTTGAGGTTCATCGCGCCGATCCCGGGGATCTTGCAGGCGATGTCATGCCCGTCGCCGCCGTCCGAAAGACGGATGTTCTTCACCTTGGTGCCGCCCTTGACGACCATGGACGAGCCCTTGATCTTCAGATCCTTGATGACCGTTACGCTGTCGCCATCCGCCAGGACATTGCCATTGGCATCGCGGATTTCAGCAGAAGCCTCGCCGCTTTCCGCTGCCGTCTCGGCCGGGTTCCACTCATGCGCACATTCCGGGCACATCCACAGCGCACCATCCGGATAAACGTGTTCGCACCCGCAGACGGGGCATTTCAGATTGCTGTCCATGATCGACCTTTCTCGTTTGTGGCCGGACCCTACTGCACGCGCAGCACATTTCAAAACGGAGCTCGCCCGTTTTCATAATCTGTTCCTTCAGCGCACGGCGCGCTATCAACGGCGCCTGACACATCACGCAATGCTGACGGAAAGACCGTTCCCATGCCCGACCCCACGCCCCAGCCCGTTGCCGCGCCCCTTACCCGGGCCGCCATTTTTCTGGTCCTGAACATCAATCCCGGCACAGACGCGGAAAAGACCATCCGCAGCCTGTGCGCGGACCTCTCGGGCCTGCGTCGTACGGTCGGTTTCCGGGACCTGAACGGGTAGATGTCCTGTGTTCTGGGTTTTGGCTCTGCCGCCTAGGACCGTCTTTTTCCCGGTCCGCGCCCGAAGGCACTGCACCCGTTTCAGGAAATCAAGGGCGTCCATCACGCCGTTTCCACGCCCGGCGACATGCTCTTTCACATCCGCGCCACGCGCATGGATATGTGTTTCGAGATGGCCAAGCTGGTCATGGACCGCCTGCGCAACGTGTGTACGGTTGTCGATGAAGTTCACGGTTTCAAGTATTTCGATGACCGGGATCTGATCGGCTTCGTGGACGGCACGGAAAATCCGGAAAACGCCGCAGCATGCGAAGCTGCGATCATCGGCGATGAAGATCCGGCTTTCAAAGGCGGCAGCTACGTCATCACCCAGAAATACTTCCACGATCTCGACGCCTGGAACACCCTGCCGATCGAAATGCAGGAAAAGATCATCGGCCGCAGAAAGCTCTCCAATGTCGAGCTTGATGACAAAACAAAGCCTGCTTACGCCCATAACGCCCTGAACGTCGTGACGCGCAACGGCAAACAGGTCGATATCCTGCGGGACAACATGCCGTTCGGTGAAGCCGGCAAGGGCGAGTTCGGCACCTATTTCATCGGTTATGCCCGCTCCCCATCCGTAACCGAGGAAATGCTGCACAACATGTTCGTCGGCAAGCCGGAAGGAAATTACGACCGCCTGCTGGATTACAGCCGCCCCGTCACGGGCACGCTGTTCTTTGTTCCGTCAGCCGATTATCTGGACGATATCGACGCCTGATCGCGCAGGCAGGTCTGAAGGTCCGTTGCACCCCGCAAGGGCGTGCGCGGACGGTCATAGCGCCCATCCACGAAAATCCCCGTCATGGGGGCGTAAGACTGCGCGGCTTCGGAGCAGAAGCCGTTACGACGATAGAATTCCGGCCATTCCGGACGCGGGATTTCGTCCACCTGCACATCCCGCTCCAGCACGGCGCTGAGTGCGGTTGCGACGTCTTCCGGCGTATAGGTTTCGGGGCCTTCGATGCTGTAAGTGCCCGTCTCTTCCACTGGGGCGACCAGAAGACGGGCCGCCAGTTCGCCCACATCCTGCGGCGCGACCATCGGGGCTTTGAGCCCCTTGGGAAGCAGGCTGGGAAATACCCCTGACTGCCGCGCAGTCGACAGGGCGCCGTACCAGTTGCTCATGAAATATGCCGCCCGCACGATACAGAGCGGCACTCCCATCTCCCGTGCGCCCTGCTCAAAGGTGTACAGGCTCCCGAGATCCCCGCAATGCGGGTTGTCCTGCGCGCCATAGGTCGATTGCACGACGATCTTTTCCAGAGATGCTCCCCGGACAGCGTCAAGAATGGACTGGATCGTGCGGCGTTCTTCGCGGTCTACATCCAGCGACGGGCTGGCAGGCGGGTTCAGCAGAAATGCGCGCCGAGCTTTGCAAAAAGCCGTTGTCAGGGCCGCCGTGTCGTGAACATCGAGCACGGCCACGCTGGCCCCTCGGGTAGACCACTCAGAGACCTGTTCCGGACGGTGCAGAACGACCGTGACCGCCCGTCCCCGTTCCAGCATGCGTCTGGCGACCGTGCCGCCCACATGCCCTGAGGCGCCGAGAACGATATCCATGTCATTTCCCCCTGCACGCTGTTTGGGGGGAAAGCGGATCAGTGTTCCAGATAGAACTCGATGGGAACCGTCAGGGAGAGCGAATCACCCGGCACGCTGTCGGGCGGAATGGGCAGCGGTTCGGCACGGTGGATCAGGGCCAGCGTCTCCGCGTCCAGCAGGTCATGCCCCGCGCTGCGTTTGAGGCTGGCGTTCAGGACATGGCCTTTGCGGTCCATGACGAAATGCAGCAGGGACGTTCCTTCCTGATGCGTGGACTGGGCTTCCTGCGGATAGCGCTTGAACCGTTCCAGACGCGCCAGAAGCTCGCCCTGCCAGGTCACGGGATCATGCGACGCATGGCTGGACGTGGTGGCCGAAGCGGCGCTCGGGCTGCTCGTGGGCGGGGCTTCCACAGTGCGCGGGGCCGTTGTCTTTTCCGCAGGCGGCGCTTTGACCGGAACGGGCGGGAGCGGTTTGTGCACACTCGGCTTGTGCGGCTTGATTTTTTCCGGCTTTGGCACCGGGACCGGCGGGTTGGGCGCGGGACTTGGTGTGGCTTCAACCTTGGGCGGATCTTCCGGCTGCGGCTCCGTCGAGGCCACTGCCTGCTGCGGACCGGGATCGACATCCTGCTGCGGGACCGGAACCGGCGCGGGAACAGGAGCGAGATCGATGCTGATCGCAGCCGGGGGCGGTTCAGCCGCCAGAATGGGCTGGGGATGGGCGGACGTGACCGCCCAGAACAGGACAGCTCCCGTGAGGACGACAACCCCCAGCGCGGAGCCACCCCAGAGCCTTGCACTCCGGCGGTCTTCCAGACGGCAGGTTGCGGCGTACCATTCCCGAAAACTCGGCAGCGTCGCTTGCGCGGAGATCAGCCCGTCCGACATCAGGGCGTCGTTCCGGTCGTCTGGCCCTGAAGCGTCACGAGGGCCACTTTGAGATATCCCGCGCTGCGCAGATGATCCATGACGTCCATGAGCGTGCCGTAATCCACGGTCTTGTCAGCGCGCAGGAAGATGCGTTCGTCGCGGTTGCCCTTGGTCGCGGTCGCGAGCGCTTCGGTTAGTTGGGCGGCGGGCACGTCGTTTTCGCCGAGGGCCAGATTGTGGTCCGCCTTGACAGTCAGGAAAACAGGTTCGTCCGGCCGGGGTGCTGTCTGCTGCGTGGAGGATGGAAGATCGACGGGCACGTTGACGGTGGTGAGCGGTGCCGTGACCATGAAGATCACGAGCAGCACCAGCATGACATCGATGAACGGCGTGACGTTGATTTCGTGCGCTTCAAGCACGGTTTCGTCCGCGTGGCGGATCCGGATGGCCATGGAAGCTTACTCTGCCGCAGCCAGCGTATCGCGGCCGAAGCGGAGCACCTTGCCGCCAGTAATCCCACGCGCCAGATCCCGCGAAACAAGACGCATCACGAGCGACGTCAGATCCGCGACACAGGCACGGCAGGCTGCCGTCTGGCGGGCAAGATGGTTGTAGATCACCACGGCCGGAATTGCGGCGACGAGGCCGAGTGCGGTTGCCAGAAGCGCTTCGGCAATGCCCGGCGCCACGACAGCGAGGCTGGTGGCATGGGCGGCCGCAATGCCCGTGAAGGACGACATGATGCCCCAGACCGTGCCGAACAGCCCGACGAACGGAGAGGTTGCGCCAATGGTCGCAAGAACACCCGTCCCCCGCATCAGGCGGCGGCCTTCGGCGGCTTCCAGCCTTTCAAGATGCAGAACGATGCGCTCCTTGATGCCTTCGCGGTCGCCGGGAATATCCTGCGAGCGCTGACGCTCCACTTCGGCGGCCATGACCATCGCATGCGCAATGCCGGAGCCCGATCCGGTACGCGTCCATTCCTCGCCGATATCCAGCGTCTCGGCGTCTTCGAGCGTGATTTCGGACTTCTTCAGACGCGAGCGCAGGCGCTGGAGTTCGATGGATTTGGCAATGAAGATTGTCCAGGTCACGAGCGAGGCCATTGCAAGAATTGTCATGACGCCCCGCACGACCGGGCCGGCGTCGAGAAACATCTGCCAGGGGGAAAAGCTAAGGGACATCACGGCACCCGTTGGAACTGCGGAAATATTGAATTGACGATAATGAGAGTCATTCTCACTATCAAGGATGATTCGGGTGCTCTTCCGTGTCGTATCGTGTCCGCAGTCCTGAAAGGGCCCTCATAAAAAAAGCCCCGGTCAGACCGGGGCTTTCTGTCTCACTCCTGATGCGGATGATGGCCGCCATGGCCCGGCCCGCCAGCATGCGGATTTTGCAGCGCTGCAACCACGGCGTCATTGACAGGATGCCCTGAAGCTTTTGCAATATCCTCAAGCGTCTGATCCCCTGACGCGACCGTATAACCCTGCGACTGGAGCCGATGGACCAGTCCGTCCGCATCCATATGGAGCAGCGGCGCAAGCTGTGTGAGCGGCGCATGTTCCAGAACCGGCAGTGCCATGAATGCCGTCTGCCTGTTCCCCGCATGTCCGCTGGGCGCCTGAAAGAAGAACGGGATACAGGCTGCGAACGCGATGATCAGCGGCACATAAAGCGTCTTGCGACGGGCATAATTGACCAGCGATGTCCAGTTCTTCACCAGATGCAGGATGAAGGGTGCGAGAAGCACCATGCTCAGCCATTCATGGATGGGATGCAACGCTGTTGGCCCCCAATGGAAGAACAGCGCCACGCCCGTTACGCCGGAGACAATGAAGAACCCGGTCGTCAGTGGGGTTCCGTATCGGTTCATGAATGTCTTGAACATGTTGCTTTCTTGTGCCGGGACACGCCCAGACGCAGGTTGAGTTAAAAGGGAATTACTCAGGACAATAGCGGCTGACTTCGAGCCCCGTCCCCACAGGCAGGGGCACGCTCAGCATGTGCGGGATTGCACGGACGGCCTCCCGATATTTCTGTGCATCCTCGCCACCGGGAACGCGCATATTGTCCGCTACGATAATGGCGCCCGGACTGAGTTTCGGCAGAACGGCCTCAAGACAGGGCACGTACAGATCCTTCCACAGATCCATCAGGACGAAGTCGATGCCATCATCCATCTGGCCGATCAGCTCCAGCGCATCACCGTGGCGGAAATCAACGTAATCCGAGAGCCCGGCGCGTTCAGCCATCTCGCGGGCATAGGCGATCTTGGTCGGCTCAAGCTCCATCGTCACCAGCCGTCCGCCCGCACTGCGTGCAGCTTCTGCCAGCCAGATGCTGGAATAGCCGTAGGATGTTCCCAGTTCGAGGATGGTCGGCTTGTCCAGAGCCCGCGCCAGGATGCTGATGAGCTGTCCTGTCCGGCGCCCTACCGCCAGAAACCGCTCCGAGTTTGGCCGCTGAACCCCGGCAATCCGCTCCTGCCGTTCGGCTTCAAGCCGCTCGTGATAGAGTTCGAGAACCTGTGTGACACGATCATCCATGAGAGTGTTTCCTTTCTCCAGATGCCCATCCTGTCACGGTTTCAGACGCTGTCACGTCACCATTCTGTATGAAAGAAAAACCGTTTGTAGTGGGCTGTTTCAGGTCAGGCTGCATGGGACACCCTCTTGTCTGAAGACACGGCGTGCTTCGCCAGACACCGGCTCAGAACAGGCTGAAAAACAGGCTTCTGCACATATGGCCGGATCAGGCCAAGCACGGCCTCGGACACTCCATCGACTGCCGCATCCAGTGCCTTTGTGAACGCCTCCACCGCGTCGGACCATTCGCCGCCCTCCAGTGAAAGTCGCCCCAGATTGAGCCATGCCCAGCAATCGCCGCCCTCGGCGGCGGCCTGATAGAACTGGCGCGCGCCTTCCGGATCAGGCCTCCCTCCCGGTGCGGTCCCCTCTTCATGCATGAGCCCCAGCATGTTCAGCGCCTTCGCGTTCCCGGAGCGGGCCGCATCGACATAAAGCCGGTAGGCCCGACGGTAATCCTTCGGCACGCCCTCTCCCGTGAAAAAGAGATCGGCCAGATTGAACATAGCCCACCCGTCTCCGCCACGCACGGCAGCCTCGAAGCAGCAGGCCGCCAGTGCCGGATTGCGCGTCACACCCCAGCCACGCTCATAGGCGCGGCCAAGCATGTTCAGCGCCACGGGATGCCCGCTCCGTGCGGCAATTGCGAAACAGGAAAAGGCGTCTTCCGCACATCCCGCATCAAGATGGGTCTGCGCCAGGATCAGCTGTGCCTTTACCTGCTGCGGAACAGGCAAAGGCACAACGGGATGCGATATCCCGTTATCCTGACAGTCCTGTAGACCTGATGACATCGCGTTCCTCATGAAGCCCGGTCATTCATGACAGGTCGGCTCAGAACCCGACGCCGAAATTGCCCATGAACGTCCGGCCAGACTGTGGCACGGCGCGGCCCGTATTGAAGGCCGAAGCATAGTTCAGATGATCGGACAGGTTATTGGCGTTGAACTGCACATGATACCGGCCGTACTGGTAGGAAATCATGGTATTCAGCGAGAAATTGTACGGCATGCGGGCCGTGTTCGCCTCGTTCGCCCAGTAACCGGAGCTGTACTGAGCGCCACCGCCGACACTCAGCTTGCCCTGACCCGGCTTGAGCAGCAGCGGAGACAGATTATAGGACGTCCAGACCGAGAAATTGTTGTGCGGAAGCTGCGGGGCCTGTTTGCCGGCCGTGGTAGACGAATTGGTCACCTTGCCGCCCATGTAGGAATAGGCGCCGTAGATTTCCCATTCCTTCGTGATCTTGCCCGTCAGGCTCAGCTCCGCACCGCGGATCTCACGCCCGGTTCCTGCATCCTGGAAGCCGGTAATGATATTACCGCTTTCGTCATAGGTGTACGAGTTGTTCTGCTCGATCTGATACAGCGCCGCCGTCATGCCCAGATGCTTGTTGAGGAAGTCCATCTTGGTGCCGACTTCGAACAGGTCGCTGCGCTGCGGCTTGAGGTTCTTTCCGTTGACCGGGACGTCTCCAACACTCGCCTGATTGGTGATTTCAGACGAGGCATCCGTGCCGACCGGCTTGTAGGAGCGGGAGAACGTGAAATAGACGGTCTTGTTGTCGTCCAGGTCATACATCAGGCTCGCGGACGGGCTGAACTTGTTGGACGACTGGGACTGCACGCCCGAAGAAGCTGCCGCCGCACTCCAGTATGTGCTCTCGAAGCTGTCCCAGCGGAACGTTCCGAACAGGGACAGACGCTTGGTGATGTGGATCTTGTCCGCCAGGAAGAGACCCAGATCGCGGAAATCCGCCGTCCGGTGGCCGCTGGAGGGCCAGGTGATATAGGTGCCGGGCGAGGAATAGGACGGGTTGCGGATCGTCTGGTCGTTCACCCGGTTCACATATGTGCCCATGATCCGGTTGTCCTTGGTGTAGTTGATGTCCACACCCGCGCTGACGTCGTGATGCAGGAAGCCCGTGTTGAACTTCGCCCGCGCCATCATGACGTTCTGGATGCCCCAGCCATCCTGCTGATAGGCCACGCCACCGCCAGCGCCGTAAGGCAGCGTCGAATTGCCGCCTGACAGGAACGACGTGACACAGGTCCCGGTGCAGGCATTCGGGGTCGTTGCGGAGTAGTCACGATGGTAGTGCGTAAAGCGCGTATCGTTGTTGAACGTCAGCCAGCGCGCGATTTCCGACGAGAACTTCGACGTTACCATGTGGATGTTCGAATTATCCATGTTGAAGCTGCGCGCATAGCTCGTATCGCGGTTCAGACCATGGCTCGTGATCGGAGAATAGATGCCTCCGATCTGAATCATCGGAACACCGTAATCCGGCGTGCCACGGCTGCCGAGCCACTGGTAATTCAGGTGATAGGTTGTTTTCGTCCCGATCCCGAAACCAAGATCCGCAGCCACGCCATAACGGTCCGTGCGGATATTATCGCGGTCGGCCACGTCCTGCTTGTTATACATGCCGTTCACGCGCAGGGCCGTGTGCTTGCCAAGCTGGTAGTTCACATCCGCCGTGCCGCGATACTGCATGCCGCTGGCGAAGGTCTGGTCCAGATCATAATGGTTGCCCAGATGCGCCTTTTTAAGCGTCTGGTTGATCACGCCCCCCACATTGCCCGCGCCGAAATACTCGCCGCTCGGTCCTTTGATGACTTCGACGCTCTCGGTATTGAACGTATCCCGCACATAGGTTCCGAAATCCCGCAGGCCATCTTCATAGATGTCGCCACGCGCCTGCTGGCCGCGGATACGGAACTGGTCGCCGTTCAGACCGCCATTGCCTTCGCCTGTGGACATCGTAATGCCCGGAACATTGGCGAGCGCCTGATCCAGCGTGAACAGGCGCTGCTGGATGATCAGGTCTTTCGGCACGACGCTGATGGTCTGCGGCGTATCACGGACCGTACCCGGCATCCGGCCGATATCGAGGGACGTGTTGTTCGTATTGCTGCTCTCAGCGTCCACCTGACCGTGAACGCGCACGGCGGAGAGGTTGATCGTGCTGTCGGTCGCGGTTGTTCCTGCCGTGTCTGTTCCGTCCTGCGCCTCGGCCTCGCCGGCTTCAGCTACACCCAGCCCCGCACCGAGCGCGAGCATGACAAGGGCAGACCATTTCTGGCCTGAACCCTCACGGGAGGACCGGAAAGACGGACCCGACAGGGAGGAGAGCGAAAAATCGTTTTCTTGCGGCATGCAACACCTGAACTCTGGAAACTACGCCACAGACCTTCCGACAGCTTTTCATCCGATCGGACCAGGTGCTGCTCCCTGCGACTGAAACACCCTTGGTTTCAGCCTGCGCACCCATGATCCGCCATCGGAAAAGAAACCGTCGCGACGTTCTGACTGAGCCCTGTTTCCCTCACTCCAGTTGTTAATGCAAATGATTCTCATTAGCAATATTGTGTAATACTAATGCTGTGTCCCCGTCGCCACACTTCCAGGCCACAAAGACAGCCATGGCCATGACATTCCCTGCAATGATACTGACAGCACAGCCAGAACATCCAAGCGGAGCGTGGTCGGACGTGTTTCATCATGTGAAGTTTCTCGCGCGCGGCATGAGCGCTGCTTTTGCCCTCATGATCTGCGGGACCGCATATCCCGCTGATCTGACAGGCGCCGGCTCAAGTTTTGCCGCACCCCTTTACCGGGCCTGGGCCGATAGCATCCATCATCAGACCGGCCTGTCTCTGACATATCAGAGCCTTGGTTCCGGTCAGGGGCAAAAACGCGTCATGGCCCGGAGCGTGGATTTCGGAGCCTCCGACCTGCCGCTTCCGGGCAGGGTTCTGGATGCAGCAGGCCTCTACCAGTTCCCGACGGCGATTGGCGCGATCGTGGTGGTCATCAATGTTCCCGGAATTCCGGCCAACCAGATGAAGCTGGACGGACCCACACTCGCCGCGCTGTTCGATGGCAGGATCACCACATGGGCCGACCCGCGTCTGCGGGCACTCAATCCCGGTCTGCGGCTTCCGGATCTGGACGTATTGCCCATCCATCGCGAAGAAGCCTCCGGCACCAGTCATGTCTTTGCGGATTATCTTCACAGCGTTGCTCCGGACTGGAAAACCGGCATGTGGGGCGATGGGGCCGAAGCACAGGGCAATGACGGCGTTGCAGCCAGCGTGCGTCAGTCCATCGGAGGCATCGGATTTGTGGAATATGCCTTTGCGCGGCGGGACCGGCTGAACACCGTAAAACTGAAAAACCGTGCGGGCCAGTTCGTCGCACCGGGAACGGATGCGTTTGCAAGTGCGGCCCTCAGCGCAGACTGGCCCCATGCAGACCATTACGCCGTAAATCTTCTGAATGCCCCGGCACCACAGGCTTGGCCGATCATGAGCGCGACCTTCGCGCTGGTCCCTCTCCACCCAGCGAATAAGGCCGCAGCCTCTGCCACAAAGGTCTTTTTCAGGTATGGCCTAAAACAGGGTGACGATATTGCACGGGATCTGGATTACGTGCCGTTGCCTGCCCCCGTAAAAGACAGGGTCCTGTCCGGCTGGCCCTGAGCGGACGTCATAATAACTTCACTTCCCATCCCCCTCCCCTTACTGTGAATGGTCGGAACATTCCAGCACCTTGGGTAAAGGGGGCCCGTCTTGTCAGGCCGCGTTCCGGATCGTTGGCATCTGGCCGGTCTGTGCAGTGTTCTGGGTTTGCTGATCGGAACGGGACACGCGGCCACAGCACCGCTGGTGACGGACGTGCTGCCCTCCGGTGTGCCGCTGCCCTCTCCCGCGCCCGGTTTTGTCCTGCCGCCTGAAGACACCGGCACCGAGCTTCTGGGCGATGCAGGTGGGGCGCGGTCCTGGCTGGCCCGCAAGGGGATCCGGTTCAATCTTCAGGATGTCGAGGAAATCTGGGGTCTGACCTCGGGCGGACAGCATCCCGGCCCGACCTATGACGGCATGACAGCCGCGACACTCCTGCTGGAAACGCGGCGGGCTTTCGGCTGGCATGACGGGCTGCTCAATATCAGCGCCATTCAGGTGCGGGGACGTTCGCTCGCCGGAGAGCGCCTTGGGTCGCTGAACCCGGTGAGTGGTTATGATGCGGGCCGCACGACGCGCCTGTTCGAACTCTGGTACGGGCAGGGATTTTTCGGAAACCGGCTGGATATCCGCGTCGGTACGATCGATCTGGATACCGAGTTCCTTGTCAGCCAGAACGCGTCCCTGTTCCTGAATGCCAGTTTCGGCTGGCCGCTTTCGACGTCCAGCAACCTCTATTCGGGCGGCCCGTCATGGCCGTTTTCCGCCGTCGGGACACGGATCAAATGGTCCCCCGCCTATCCGCTCGTGCTCATGCTGGCCATCACCGACGACAACCCGACCAAAGGGCCGTTCTACAGCGACATCAGCCCGACCCGCATCGACCCGTCGGGCACAACCTTTTCCACCAGTGGCGGCACATTGTTCATGGGGGAGGCACAGCTCTGGGTGGATGCCGCCCAAAGTCTTTCGGGAAAGGACGCACCCGCCCTTCCGGGAACATGGAAAATCGGCGGCCTGTACGATACCGGGCGCTTCCCCGACCCGCGCTACGACAGTCATGGCGGCCTGCTCGGCAGTCCCGACAGCACGGGGAAACCGCTGTATCATTCCGGAACCTGGCTGGGATATGTCGTGCTGGATCAGGCCCTGTGGCGTACGGTGAGCGAGCCCGTCAAAGCCATCAACGCCTTCGTCCGCGCCACTCTCGCCAGCGGGACGCGCAACCGTTTCACAACGGAAGTGGAGGCCGGTCTGACCTTTCAGGGCTTCGTCCCGTCCCGCCCCAATGATGTGATCGGGATCGGCTGGGGCACCGGGTTTTACAGTCATCGCGCAAAGGAAAACGCGCGTGACATCATCCGCCTGTCGGACAGTTCGGGCAGGCTTCTGGTTCCGGAACATCATATCGAGCTGACATGGCAGCTTCCCGTGCGCGACTACATCACCCTTCAGCCGGACTTCCAGTATTTCTGGAACCTTGGCGGAAAGGAGCCGGAAAAAGGCGCGGCTTCTGCATCCCGCGGCGCCGTTCTGGGACTGAACATGACCACCACGTTCTGAAAACCTGTGTTGTGATTTCAATTAACTTTCAAACTTCGGTGCCCCTGTGCCCGGTAAGGTTCCGTTTACGGCCCGTGATGCCGATGACAAAGGAACCAATCCATGACGCAGGACAACGATTTCGTGGGCCTTTCGGCAGACGAACAGGCCCGGGAGCGCATGCGCTACGACATCATTGATGACCTGGACGAGGAATTCGAGCTTTCTCTGGAAGAGAACGAAGGAAAAAGCCTCGATCCTGCGGAACGTGCTTTCCGTCGCACCTATTTCCGCGAGCTGATCCGCCTTCAGGGCGAGCTCATCAAGCTTCAGGACTGGGTCAAGGCCACGGGCGAGCGTATTGTCGTCGTGTTCGAGGGCCGTGACGCTGCCGGCAAGGGAGGCGCCATCAAGCGCATCACCCAGCGCCTGAATCCGCGCATCTGCCGCGTCGCCGCCCTGCCCGCCCCGAATGACCGCGAACGTACGCAGTGGTATTTCCAGCGCTATGTGGCCCATCTTCCCGCCGCTGGTGAAATCGTCCTGTTCGACCGCAGCTGGTACAACCGTGCCGGCGTCGAGCGCGTCATGGGGTTCTGCACGGAGGAAGAATACGAAGAATTCTTCCGCTCCGTTCCGGAATTCGAGCGGATGCTGGTCCGCAGTGGCATCCGGGGCATCAAGTTCTGCTTCTCGATCACCGATGAGGAGCAGGAATCACGCTTCCGCGCCCGCATCGAGGACCCGCTGAAGCAGTGGAAGCTCAGCCCGATGGACCTCGAAAGCCGCCGCCGCTGGGAAAACTATACCCTGGCCAAGGAAGTCATGCTGGAACGCTCCAGCATTCCCGAAGCCCCGTGGTGGGTCGTACCCGCGGTCGACAAGAAGCGTGCGCGCCTGAACTGCATCGCGCATCTGCTGTCCCTCGTGCCCTACGAACCCGTCAATCGCCCTGAAGTCGTCCTGCCCGAGCGCGTGTTCCATCCGGACTACGAACGCGAACCCACGCCCGAGGACATGCTTGTTCCGGAACGCTACTAGACCGGGCGCGGAAAAACCGTAACACGCCACAACTGAGGGGTGAGCCACGGGCCGAATTCCGGCCTGTGGCTCACCCCCGACAGGAAGCAGTTTTCCGTAAGGCCTACCCCACGCGGCTGGTCAGGGGAGGATCCTCTCCCACAGACGCCAAGCCCGCTTTCAGATCCTCGCCCACGATCCGCGCGCAGAGCGCGAGTGAGAGCGCACCTGCATCGGGATGTCCCTTGCTGCGCTCGCCATGCATTTTCGCACGGCCCATCCGTGGGAGCAGATCACGCGTGGCCTGCGCCGCTTCATGAGACGCTTCCGCCCCGATCCGCCAGGACTCCACAAGCCCGTGCCCGGCGGCCAGAGCCTCTTCCATTGTCTCGACGAACGGCACCAGCGCATCGACGAGCGTCTTGTCGCCGGGCTTTGCACGGCCAAGCTCCATGATGCGCTCCATGCTGTTCCGCGCACCGCCTGAAAGCTGCTGTGCATCGGGCAGGCTGTTGTCATCGAAGGCCAGACTGAATGCCCGCAACCCTTCGCCCCAGAGCGCACCGGATGTTCCCCCGGCCCGGTCCGCCCAGGCATCCGCCGCAGAAGCCAGCACCGTCGCAGGCCCCGCACCGGCATCCGCCGCAGCCCGTGCCACTTTCGCCGCCGCCGCAGAGCCACGCGCCATGCCCTGACCATGATCCCCGTCGCCCGCTACGGCATCAATATGCCCGAGATCGGACTCCACCTCTGCCAGCGTTTTTGCCAGATGGTCCATCACGGCCGCCACACATGCCCCGCCCCGGCGCCCCTGTGCCGTCCCGGAGCGCATGTACAGAACCTCCGTCTCCTCCGGCACTTCAAGCCGCGTGATCCCGTCTCCGGCTAGCAGACCGTGGCTCAGCGCAGCAGATTGCACAGGCGCACGCCAGTACTGCTCCAGATCCTCATCCAGCCAGGTCAGTGTCAGCGAACAGCCCGCCATATCAAGGCTCGTGACATATTCGCCCACCAGAGGCGCCACGAGCGTCAGACCTGCCTTTTCGAACATTGGAACCAGCCGGTCCCAAAGAACAAACAGTTCTTCCTGCTTGGTGCTGCCCAGACCGTTCAGCAGAACCGCCACCCGGCGCGACGCCCCTTCCGGAAGCTCGGCCAGCAGGCGGTCGATCAGGAGATGCGCCAGATGCTCCGGATCCGGAACATCCTGCTCGTCAATGCCCGGCTCGCCATGCACGCCCAGCCCGAGCGCCATGCGGTTCTTCGGAACTTCGAACAGCTTTTCCTTCTCGCCCGGAAGCGTGCAGCCATCGAACGCCACACCAAACGTGCAGGTCTGCCGGTTCACCCGCTGCGCAACTTCCTCGACTTCATCGAGCGTCAGCCCCGCTTCGGCCGCAGCGCCTACGATCCGGAAAATTACCAGATCACCGGCAATTCCGCGCCGCTTCTCCCGTGTGGAGGCATCCGAGCTGGCCACATCATCCGCTGTCGCCAGAACGCGGACGTCGTAGCCCTCTTCGCGCAGGCGGTCCGCCGCGATCCCGAAATTGAGTACATCCCCGGCATAGTTGCCGTAACCGAGAACGATCCCGCCTCCCAGATCGGCCTGACGCGCAATGCTCTTTATGGCCTGCGTGGAGGGCGAGGCGAAGATATCCCCCGCCACTGCCGCATCGCCAAAGCCCGGTCCGACATAGCCCGCAAAGGCCGGATAATGTCCCGAGCCGCCGCCGAGGACGACGGCAACCTTGCCGCGACGGCCCGGCGTGGCCCGAAGCACACCGCCGCGCACGTGGCGTACGAGATCGGGATGGAGAAGGCTGAACCCCCGGAGGGCGGACGCTGCGAAAGTCGATGCGTCACCGCAGATCTTGGTCATGGTACGTCTCCGTGTCAGATTTCAGACGGCATCACGGTTGAGGTAGCGGCGGGCCAGCGCATCGAAGGAAATCGCCAGCACGACGATCCCTCCACTGACGACCGACTGCCAGTACGGCGAGATGCCAAACAGAACGATGATGTCTTCGATGATGCCGATGATGACGGCGCCCAGAACCGCGCCGATCGGGCTGCCAATGCCACCTGTCGTCGCCACGCCACCAATGACAGCCGCGGCAATCGGCCCCAGCACCCAGGTGTCACCGATGGAAGGCTGGGCCGTGCCCAGACGCGCCACCATCAGGATGCCCGCCAGCGCCGAAAGGAAACCGGCCAGCGCGAACGCGCCCATGCGGATTGCATTGACCCGGATCCCCAGCATCCGCGCTGCATCGGGATTGCTGCCAATGGCGTAGATGTAACGCCCGACCGGTGTGCGCAGCATGACGAACGCCACGATTGCCAGACAGACCAGCAGCACCAGGAACGGCACCGGCACGCCCATCACAAGCCCGCGGCCCAGGAACGTGATGTCCCGCGGCACACCCGTGATCGCAACACCCTTGGTCGCCACCAGATTTGCGCCGCCATACACGCCGGCCATGCCGATCGTCAGCACCAGCGAATGCAGACGGAGCTGTGTGATCAGCGCGCCGTTCAGCAGGCCGCACGCCCCACCCATCAGCAGGCACAGCCCCAGCGACAGCCAGGGATTGAGCCCGAGCTGCACCATGAGGATGCCGCCCACCACGCCCGCAAGCCCGCCAATCGCACCGACGGACAGATCAAGCTCGCCGAGGATCATCAGGATGGACTGGCCGATCGTGACCAGCCCGATAAAGGCCAGTGCCCGGGCGATGATGACCATGTTGAAGGTCGTCAGAAAATGCGGCGAAAGCGCACAGGACGCGCCGAAAATAATGACAAGCGCCGCCACGACCCCACCCAGCGGATTGACGGCCAGACGGGAGATGAGCGCCTTGAACGGCGGCAGTTTCGGCGGCTGCTGTGAGGGCGCTGCCGGAACAGTGGTTTCAAGCGACATGACGGTTCTCCGGGGCGCCGATAATCGCGCCGACAAGCGTGTTGACGTCAGTAGTGGCCTGATCGAACGATCCCGTGATCCGGCCGGAATACATGGTGATGATCCGCGAAGCGCAGCGCTGGAGCTCGGTCATTTCGGACGAGACGAGAATGATCCCCACGCCCTCTTCCGCGAGTTGCTGTATGATGCGATAGATCTGGAACTTCGTACCGATATCGATGCCCTTGGTCGGCTCGTCGAAAATCAGCACCCGCGGCCGCCGCGCCATTGCCCGGCCGATGATGGCCTTCTGCTGGTTTCCGCCCGACAGATGCGCGATTTTCTTGCCAGCCGAGGATGTCCGCACATCGAACTGACGGATCGTATCAGCCACGACCTCGTTCTCACGTGCCGAGGAAATGATCCCCCCGCGTTTCATGCGGTCCAGAACCGAGAGGCTGATATTCTCCCGCACACTCAGGAGCGGGAAAATGCCGTGATGCTTGCGCTCTTCGGACAGGTAAACCATGCCCAGAGCCACGGCCCGGTCAGTGCGGCCCTTCGGGATTTCTTCACCTTCGAGGAAGGCATGACCCCCCGTCGAGCGCAGATATCCGAAGATCGTCTGCATCAGCTCCGAACGACCAGCGCCCACTAGCCCCGCAAAGCCGAGGATTTCCCCGCGCCGCAGAACAAAGGATGCATCCGAGAAACCCGGTCCCGACATATCTTTAACGCTCAAGATGACGTCAGATTCAGTCGCAACCACGCGCGGCTGGAACTTCTCCTCAAGCGGCACCGAACTGCCCGACATCAGCCGGATCAGCTGATCTTCCGTCATCTCCCGCATCGGATAGGTGCCCACACTGCGGCCATTGCGCAGCACCGTCACCGTATCGCCCAGCGCAAAGATTTCTTCCATCTTGTGCGACACGAACACGATTGCGCAGCCATCGTCGCGCAGCGTGCGGATGATGCGGAACAGATGCTCCGTCTCGTTCGCCGTCAGCGAAGACGTTGGCTCGTCCAGGATCAGTACCTTGAACTCTTCGCGGCACGCTGCCCGTGCAATCTGCAGAAGCTGCTGGTCCGGCACGCTGATCCGGTTCACGAACTGCCCCGGCTTCGCATGAATGCCGAACCGCTTGATCAGCTCCGCAGCCGCCTTTTCCATGGCCCGGCGCGACACCGTCAGATGCCCGAAGCCGGAGCGGTTGAACGGCATGAACATGTTCTCGGCCACCGTCATCGGCCCGAACAGGTTCAGCTCCTGCGGCACATATGCGACCTTCTCGAACAGTGTCCGGTCATGCAGCGCATCCCGCCCTTCGATCAGGACAGCCCCCTCATCCGGCACGACCAACCCAGTCAGCGTCTTGATGAGCGTGGACTTTCCAGCACCATTTTCCCCGGCGAGAATATGGATCTTCCCCGGCTCCAGCGTCAGATCGACATGATCAAGCGCCACCACGCCGGGATAGGTCTTCCGAACGGCTTCAATCTGAAGAACTGTCATGACCGTTACTCCCTGCCCTGCCGCGTCAGAGGCTCTTGGCCGTCAGAAGATCAATGCCGGTATCGATGTATTTGGGCGTCTTCTGCCCCATCGCCCGCTGCCAGGCCGACACGACAGCCCAGTAGCCCTGCATTTCCGGACGGCTGGACGCAGAGGATTCAGCAACGCCCTCCTTGATGAGCTGGATCATGTCGTTGAGGTTATCGAGCCCCACTTCCTTGACCTTACCCGTCTTGCCGCCTTCACGAATGGCCTGCCCCACGCCGACCGGGCCAGACGCATCACACTCGACCCACCCGACCAGATCCGGATGCGCCTGCATGATGGCGGATGCCTGCTTCTGCGCGGTCTCGATGCTGTCATTGTCCACGCCGGTCGCGACGACCTTCATGTCCGGGTATTTGGCAAAGACCTTCTTTTCGCACTCGGCCCGCAGCGTATGGTTCGGCGCCGTCGGCACCCCCATCATGATTGCCACTTCGCCCTTTTTGCCCACAAGGTTTGCCAGCCGCTCGGCCGCCATTGTCCCCTGCTCGCAGAAATCCGCGCCCACTGCGGTGATGTCCATGCCTTCGGGCGGCAGGGAATCAAACACCGTCATGGGGATCTTCTCGTCCACCGCTTCGTCCATCGTCGCGCGGTTGCCCTTCTCGTCCAGCAGATCGAGGATCAGCCCGTCCGGATGGGTCGCAATGGCACGCTCGATGATGTCGTTCTGGGACGACACATCCGCCGTCTGCGGCGCGCGGTATTCGATCTCAACCTTGCGGCCCGTCGTCTGCGAAATCATCGCCGCAGCCGCCTGCGCCCCGTTATTCGCCTTGTCGAACCAAGGATGCACGGTCTTGGGGATCAGCACGAACCGCAGAGGTGCGCTGCTATCCGCCGCATGGGCCTGACCTGCCGCCAGCGGCGTCAGAAATGGCGCAGCCGTCAGCATTGCGGCAAAAGCAAATGCCGTTTTCATAATCGTATTCTTTCAAAGAACCGGCCGGATCAGTTCCGGACGGAAAGTTTTACTTCAGCAACTTGCGCCGACAGGGCTCTGCTGGCGGTATTTCTTTCCTAGTGCATCAATACCCGCGACATTCTTTGCCGAAGCACTGCGTGGATCGAACGTGCAGGCCAGCCAGGCTTCGGCAATGGATTTCGCGACTTCCGGCCCGATGACACGAGATCCCATCGTGATGATATGGGCGTTGTTCGACAGCGCTGCCCGCTCGGCGGAATATGTGTCGTGAGTGAGTGCGGCGCGGATGCCAGGAATTTTGTTGGCGGAAATGCACACGCCAATCCCCGTCCCGCAGCACAGGATACCCCGGTCAAAATCTCCATGCAGAACCGCCAGCGCCACACGCTCGCTCAGTTCCGAATACAGTTCCACACGATCTTCATCAGGCTGGGACATGTCGATGACAACATGGCGCCCGAGCGTCGAGAGATGCTGAACCAGAAGCCGTGCCAGACCTTCGCCGGCACTGTCTCCACCAATCGCAATACGCATGAGTGTTCTCCGTCTCTTAAAGTTCAGTCAGACTGTTCCGCTCGGGAACAGGATATGACGCCGTGGCACTCTGACGTGGCCGTCATCACGCCGCGATTTTGCGGGAAACCAGTTCGCTCACACTGCCCACCAGCTTCATGAAATCCGCTGGTTCCCAGGCGGCGCGCCCGACAAACACACCGTCCACATCGGGCAGTGCGACGTAATCGCGGATATTCGCCTGAGAAACGCTGCCGCCATAAAGCAGCGGGATCCGCACGCCACTCTCAGCCACCATGTCACGCACGACAGCCCGCAGCTTTGTGTGAATTTCGGATACGAACGGCGCTTCGGCCGGACGCCCCGCCAAGCCGATGGCCCAGACAGGCTCATACGCAATCAGCACGCGCCCGAGATCCTTCTGGGACACGCCATGCAGCGCAATTTTCGTCTGACGTGCCAGCGTCTCCTGCGAGACCCCGAAGTCGAATTCATCAGACGTGTCACCAATGCAGATCAGCGGCCGCAGCCCATGCCGGAGCGCCGCATGAACCTTCCGGTTCACCGTCCAGTCCGTCTCGCCAAAATGCTGCCGGCGCTCCGAATGGCCGATCTCCACGATGGAGGCTCCGCATTCGGCAATCATCGGCGCGGAGACTTCCCCGGTCCAGGCGCCGCTATCCTCCCAGTGCATGTTCTGCGCGCCCACCATCAGCGCACTGTCTTCCAGCACCGAACACACATCCCGCAGGGACGTGAAGGGCGGGATCACAAATGACTGGATCCCTTCGGGCGGCTGGAAAGACTCAAGAGCCCTGGCCGCCGCAATGGCTTCGGCCGGTCCCTTGTTCATCTTCCAGCTTGTCCCGATCCAGACAGTCTTCTGATCCACAACCGACCTCCCGAAAGACTGCCCAACTGGCTGAATGCTCATGCCGATTCTCCCAGCCCCACTGATATTCAGAACACTTTAGCGCTAAACAATAACATTACAAATGTTATTATCTCTAAAAATAACGATACGATCGAAAGGTTCCCACCCCTTCACGCGAACGTCAGGCTGCCCGCTCCAGCAGGACAGCTTCCGTCACCACACTGTCGATCTCCACATCGCGCCCGGCGACCAGTCCGCGTTTACCCATTTTCTCATGATAGAGATGGGTCGCTTCCATGGGTGACAGCGCGCCATCCGTTACGCTGCGCATGGCTTCGATCAGCAGGACGGGATCATCCGCATCCACGATCTTGCGGCCAAACAGCGCAGCACGGGCCCCGCAGCACTGGGCCTGATGCAGAAGTTCCAGACAGTCGCGGGTCGTGCCGCTTCCGCCGCCCATGATGCCCACGATCACTGATGGGTCGAACTCGCAGAGCTCCGTCAGTGCTTCCGCGCCATTGAACGGAACCTTGAGGAAAACCGGCCGCTCTTCACGCCGAAGCCCGGCCAGACAGCGGACGATCATGTCATTGAGGAAAAAGCCTTGATCCGCGTGGGAAATCCGCCCTTCATTGGGATTGAAAACCTCAAGGAAATAGGAAAAACGCCGCTCTGCCGCTTCCTCGCGAAAGCTTGCGAATTCTTCAAGCGCCAGACTATCCTGATCGGCATCGCCGTTGAACGTCATGGAGTACAGGCCGAGATTGGTCTGTGCCTTTTTCAGGGACGCCGAACGGAATGGAACTGATTTCTGGGTCTGATAATTGCTGCCCCGACCGCGCCACAGATCGGTCGTGTCATTGGCGCGGATCGCCGACTGGATGCGCGTGCCTTCAAAAGCATCCTCGTGAACCAGCGTCTCCAGAATTGACGCCGAAGTCAGCATGATGTCCACGGTATCCTGACTGAGGATCGTCCTGATCACATCGACATATTCCCGCCGCGTGCGGAAACGGGACCGCTTGTCCTGTACAGGCGACGGATGACGCTGCAGACCCGTGGCGCTGATCCCGGCGGCCATGTCGGAATCCTTGGCATCCGCAAGAATGAAGTCGGTCCGGCTGTCCTGACCGGAGACCATGCGGGCAATCTTTTCTTCATAACGGTTCATGGTTCATGCCCTCAGGGCTGGATGTGAAAATGATGCTGCTGGCAGTTCACCCTTCAGCTGATGACGGTCCTGCCCTTCCTTCCAGGTCTGCTGGCATTGCTGTTCCGTCTCCTGCGCATTCCAGCCGAGCGCCTCTCCGACGATGTTCCCCGCTTCGCGCACGACGTCCGGCGTCAGAAGGCCGCTCAGGGCAATCGGCGTGCGACGGAACAGGACATCCGACAGCGTCCGCACCAGTTCATCCGTAGCGATGAATGCCAGTTCACGGCGCGTATAGGTGGGCAGACTGCGCAGCGGCGCATCCGGCTGCTCCTGACAGAACACCGCAAAGGCCCGCGCGCGGGAGCCGTACCGCTCCAGCAGCGCCGCCGCTCTGGTGCGCGGGAGACCATATGTGACGAAGAACTCGTCTAGATAGGAGGAATATCGTTGTGGCTGGGGGTAGTCTCGACCGCCACCGATCGGGAAATCCCGCGTGGACAGACGCCGCTCTATACTCAGCATGTCCAGCACCCTGTCTGCGGTTTCTTCCGCCAGACCACGGAATGTGGTCCATTTTCCACCGACCAGAGACAGGAGCGGCGTGTCGCCCACAATATCTTCATGAATGATATGGTCGCGACTGATGGCGCCCGGATCGGCCGCATCGGTCGCAGGCAGTGGCCGCACGCCGCTATAGCGGTAGATCACATCGTCTGCGCCAAACCGGAATCCCGGAAACAGGCTGCCAAGCATACGCAGCATGTAGTCCTGTTCGTCATCCGTGCAGACGGCACTGTCAGGATCATCAATCCGCAGATCGGTCGATCCGACAAGCACATGATCATAGAACGGATAGGCCAGACAGATGCGTCCATCCGGCGTTCCGAAATACATCATGCGGCCATTCAGTTCCCGCAGAAGCCCTTCATGGCGCAGGAGAAGATGGCTGCCTTTCGTTCCGCCGATATAATGGGTCGGATGACCCAGAACGCTGTTGATCCGATCAATCCACGCGCCCCCGGCATTGACGATGATCCGCGGGCGGACGTGGCGCGTCTCGCCGCTTCTTTCATCCCGGAGAGCCAGAACCCCATCCGTAAAGGACAGCGGCACCGTATAGGTCGAAACGGCACAATCCGTCCCCACATCAAGACCGTCGCGCACGCATTCATAGCCGAGACGTTCGGGCTGGGTGATGGCGGCATCATAATACTGCGCCGTCGCCATGACATCCGCCGCCATATGCGGCCATTCCTCGTGCGTCCTGCGTTTGAGGAACAGGCTGTGACGGGGCATCACACGGGCCCGGCGCCCAAGAAAATCATAGATCTGGAGACCAGCTTCCAGAACGAGCGCGCCTCGGTCGGTCATTTTGCCGCCCAGCCCCAGAAACTTCCGGAACGAAGGAATGATACCGCCGAACCAGGACCGGATCGGCAGAACGGTTGGCAGCGGCTTGACCACATGCGGTGCATTACGCAGCAGCAGGTTCCGCTCCAGCGTGGACTGCGCCACGAGCCGAAATTCGCCGGTCTCAAGATATTTGATACCACCGTGAATCAGACGAGATGGTGCGCATGACGCACCGGAGCAGAAGTCACCCCGATCCACCAGAAGAACGCGCAGCCCCTGCAGGGTCAGTTCGCGGAACAGGCCTGCCCCGTTGATCCCGGCCCCGATGATCGCAACGTCGAAGGCCGCATTATCCGTGATGCCAGCAAGTCCGTTCATGGCCGGGCTTCCTGCGGAATAAAGCCGATTGCAGCATAGTTCAGGACAACACCTGTCTCCACGGCAACTGGCTCCGGAACAGGCTCGACCTGCGTTGTTCCACCGTCATAAAGGTCCGACCAGAAGGGCCGCATGGCTTGGGTCAGGGCGACGTAACGCCGATAGATCCCTTCATAAATACGACGCCGTTCGGTCTGGGGCGTGTAAATCTGCATCGGAATGGTCTGGGCGGAAACGGCTTCCTCCAGATCGGCATAATGTCCGATCGCGACACTGGCCGTCAGGGCAGCGCCAAGCGCACCCGCTTCCCGCACTTCCGGGATTTCAACATCCGAGCCCAGAATATCAGCAAACATCTGGGCGATCACAGGCTGCCCGCTGCCGCCACCGGACACGCCAATCCTGCGGACCGGCCCCGTCTGACGCAGTGCATCGACATGTTCGCGATGATTGAAGATCGTGCCTTCCACCATCGCCTGGAACAGGTCCGCGCGATCATGCCAGGACTGGACCCCGAACAGCGAAGCGCTGGCTGGCACTTCATAAGGCGAGCCAAACAAGAATGGATGATACAGCGGAACCTGATGACGCCCGCCCGGCTTCGAAAGACGGCTTTCCATTTCCGCCGAAAGCTGGCGGGCCGCGTCCTGTTCCTCGGGCTTCAGAAGTTTCGCCAGCCATTCGAGATTGCTGGAGGACGCAGGTGAAATGGCCATGCAATTCCACAGGCCGCGGCGATATCCGGCGCGACAGGCCCAACCCTCTCCGATAACCGGCCGATCGCGGAACACTTCATTGATCGAGAATGTTCCGGCCGTGATGGAAAGATCATCGGCCTGCGTATATCCCATCCCGACTGCCGCAGCCGTAACATCATGCAGCCCGACTGAAACGGGCGTCCCAGCTTTCAGGCCGGTCAGGGCTGCGGCCTCGGCTGTCAGGCTGCCACCGCTTTCGCAGGACAGCCGCATTTCCGGCAACGCCCGACGGATGCCCTGCAACCCCAGGATTTCCAGCAGTTCGTCGCTGTAATCCTGTGTATGCAGATCCGTGAAAGACGTACTGGCTTCCGTCAGGTCCGTCGCGATCTCACCCGTCAGACAGTAGCGGATCCAGTCCTTGGCAAAGATGACAGACCCGATTGCTGCATAACGCTCCGGCTCGTTCTCACGGATCCAGGCCAGAAGCGTATTGGCCGAATAGGCATAGGGGCGCTGCCCTGCCACCGGGAGAACTAGATCTGATATCCCATCGCGCTGCCACCGCTCGTGCAGCACAGTGGCACGGCTGTCGAGCGACATGATCCCTCGGCCTAGAGGTTTACTTGAGCGGTCAAGCAGAAAAACACCATCTCCGTGTGCGGTCAGGCCAATTGCGGCAATATCCGAACCGTCAAGCCCGGCATCTGCCAATGCATCCTGAACCGACCCCGTTACAGCCTCCCAGGCCTCGTGCATGTCCCGCTCAACATGGTGAGGCCGGTCCATATGCTGCGCAACACGGCGACGCCCCGTCCCCATGATCGCACCGGTCGGCGAAAACACGACGGCTTTCGTCGTCGTGGAACCACTGTCGATCCCAATGGTGAAATCCTGGCGCATCGAACACCCTCCAGACGGCGTGACTGATCATCAAGCGATCACAACGATGAGCACCCATAACATCTATTATGAGATTATGAACACATTTATCTGTGATTTATCACGATTTAATGTGACATATATCGTCAGATTGGACGGGCCGTTGTCTGGAAAAGCACAAGACGAAAACAGAACATTTTCCAGATGACCATTGGAAATATCAGTCGGCTCAGGACCTGTTGATTTAATTAAGGAAATCTAATTCAGGTTCTGCAATGAAACTGAAAACGAAACGGTTTGCGGTGGTGCGACAAAAGGTGGTGAATACAAAGCTGCATATACTCCTCTGGATAGTCTTTTTGCAGCACAATAAGTGCTGGCAGACCGAAGTTATGCGGAAATTCAAGCGCCTCAACCGCACCGAAATCATGTTCTAAAAACTCAAGACTGATGACATTTCACAACACGCTATAACCGCTATCCCCGAACGCAAAACCCCCGCTTGGTCTCTGACCGAGCGGGGTTTTTCGAAGATGGTTGCGGGGGCACACAACCAAAGAAAACTGCGCATTATGAGCGGTTTCGTGAAGAATATTACGGCATGATATAGTCGATTGACAAACCGTTGTTTTTATCAAAATTTTGTTTCGACATAACCTTTGTAACCTATTCCACAGCAATACCCGGATATGGAGGGTACGTAATGTCCCATTATGCGCTCCCACGCCAATACGCTTACGTTCATAAAGCGCCTACCACCATATCGCAAAAGCTCACTCGCTTGGTGATCTAGAAAATTCGACTCCTCTATCTAAAGGTTTCCACCCCAGGTTTTGATCACACATATTCTCTCCTCCGATGATCCGTCTTTCGTCGAACCCATCAAGCAGAAGCCGTCTCGTATAATTTTAAATAAATAATTATTGAATTATTACAAAATAATTCATGAAGAACTATATTTTTTATTATATGTAAATTTATACTAATCATAAATACTCACTAAGTATATTTTTTTATTTCAACAGCTTCAAAATTATGCTTGGTTCTATGAAAATTTTATTTATCAGAACCAGAAATCTAATCGCAGAAGGAATCGTTCCAACTATACTTTATTATTTTGACATCAGATCGTTCTGCAATATAGTCTCTACACATAATGTAACGATACTCCATCAGTGCCGGTGGAGAGTCGGGTTTGTCCGGCTAGGACAGAAACGCATGGAGTGGATCAATGGCGGTCCACTGGCGCCAAATGGGCGATGACACATTCTTGTTTGATGTGTCGTCTGGAAATGTATTGTGGACAGGGGTTTCCTGAAAGCCGGGCACGCACCGACCCTGCTGGCCGCTTTTCTATATTTCGACGTCTCATTCATGATCTGGGTTTTGCTGGGTCCTCTCGGCATTGCGATCGCGCATGACCTGAACCTGGAGGGATCGAAGAACTGTTTGTTGATGCGCTTGTCTGATGATTTTAGTTTTTTGGCGCTTTGATTGAGGGTTTCCGGGGTGACTTTCGCTCTGCGTTTTGAGCAGATCACGGTCCATCGCCAGTGGGAGGACTACGCGCTCGCGTTCAATCTTTCGAGGAAGAGGAAGCGGCGCATATTATAGACGATATTGGCAAGGCCGATCCTCATGGTGGCCCGGGTGATACCGACAGTTCGGACGAACAGACCCATTTGCGATTTCTGATCGGCAAAGACATGCTCGACACGAGATCGGATCACCGACTTTCCAGCATTCGATTTCTGGATATGCCGGGGCATAGGTTTGAGATGCGGCTTTTTCCTGTGAACCTTCGAGACAAAGCCCTGCTTGTCCATGAAGTCCTCATTGGCTTTGGAGCGATACGCCGTGTCAGCCCAGACGCTTGAGGCCGTATTGGTTTTATCCAGAAGGCCCTCGCGCAGTCTGGCACCATCACTGGCAGCAGCATCCGTTGTCTTCCATTTCCGGATGAACCGGAACTTCCGGTCGATGGAAACATGGGACTTGTAGCCAAAGAACGGAATGGCGAGGTCCGTGGCTGGGATCGTCCCGTCATCCTGACGCTTCGCTTTGGTAAACTTCAGTGTCCAGCGCGCATGACGGTCCTTATGCGACAGCTTTGCGGGTTTGTCCTGCCAATCTTCAGGAATACGCCCTGCCCGGAGGTCAGCTTTCTCAGCGTTCGTATTGCGCTGCTTTGGGGCGGCTACCAATGTCGCATCCAGGATCTGGCCGGACATTGGCAGATAACCGGCGGTCCGCAGAGTGGCATCAAACCGGTCAAACAGTCTTTCAATAGCTCCCGCCTGGGCCAGACGCTCACGGAACAGCCAGACCGTTTTGGCATCAGGTACCCGGTCCGACAGTCCCAGACCGAGGAAACGCATGAAGGACAGGCGGTCGTTGATCAGATATTCCGTTCGCTCGTCGGAGAGATTGTTCAGCGTCTGGATCACCAGAATCTTGAACATCAACACGGGATCAAACGGCGGTCGTCCACCTTTGCTCCCATCTGAATAGGCCAGAGCCTTCTCCAGATCAGGGCGGAACACCTCAAAATCCACAGTCCGGGAAAATGCCTCAAGCTGATCGCCAAGCCCGCTTAACCGGGCCAGCCGCTCTTCAACATCAAAGAAACCAGGCCGCTTCATCTGCCATCATCCCCAATCAACGCAGGAGAGATGGAATCACAGAGGAACCCTCAAATCCAGAAGGTTTTTCGAACCCTCCAGCTTCAGGTGATGCAAACCCAGTGGGGTAATTGCTCACCAGGTGGCACCGTCACGCTGAACCCACATTTGGTCAAAGCCCCGCGTGACTGCATTGATTACGTGATCCTGCATGAACTGTGCCATCTGAAGGAGCACAATCATGGTCCGGCCTTCTGGTCCCTTCTGGAACGTGTCATGCCGGATTGGGAGCGCCATAAGGCAAGACTGGACGGAATGGCGGAAATGATGCTGCAAAAATAGCTCTATTTGACTGCCATGAGGGGGAAAGCGGAGTGTCCGCTATCGGAGAGATACTGGAGAAAAACTGACAGTAATGCATTCGCACTGAGCGAAGCCTCAACAGCCACTTTCTCCGTAGAACAAAATCCATTTAACAGGGAGCGAACGCATCTATTCATAGAGTTCGTCGGAAAATAAATCTTATCTACGGACAGCTCTGAGGCTGGCTGCAGCCTGCGAGTACCGTCTAGGGCCTGTTAGCACTTGAAACACTTCCCATATTATAGGGATGGAAGAAGGAGACGGAACAGGCACTTTTACGGACGAGACATGGGCGATCTGGGAACCTCTGATTGAAGCGGTTCGCCCAAGGGGCAAGACGCCGCCCCATGATCTGCGGCGTACGATAGCAGCAATTTTCTGGCGC
>NZ_JABCQG010000022.1 GCF_015244565.1 Gluconobacter vitians
TTCAATCAGAGGCTCCCAGATCGCCCATGTCTCGTCCGTAAAAGTGCCTGTTCCGTCTCCTTCTTCCATCCCTATAATATGGGAAGTGTTTCAAGTGCTAACAGGCCCTAAAAGGATCGGTGTCATGGTATGGAAATGCGGGAGAAAGCCGATTGTGGCAGCGCCTGCAAGGCAGATGGCCACGATAAACCGGCGATAAGGCGGGTGAATACCGTTGCGGAACGTAATGTGTTCAAGAACACGCCCGATAACGACGGCGCCAAGTGCTGCGGACAGGTAGCAGAGCGCCGTTCGCGTTCCTGTTCCCGTAATATCGATATGAAGTTCATGGATAAGATAAAGTGGCATTCAGGACATGACCAGAAAGTTGAGATAATTCTGGGTGCACTGGACAACAAGAATGCCCAGAAAAGACGGGGAACGGAAAAGGTACCGGGCCGCAGTGAAAGAGAAAGGAGCGTGGGCTGGGGTGGCGGCTTTCTCGGTCGGTGCACGATAGACCTTCCACCAGATCGCGGCCCAGATCAGCCCGATGACGCCAAGCGCCATGAACTCGAAGCGCCATCCGAACAGATCAATCAGATAGGCACCGGCGATCGTGCCGCCAGCCAGACCGAGCTGCATGCCGGTGAGCAGAACCGTCATGACGGAGCCGCGCTCTTTCGGAAGCGCCCAGTTGCGGACGACAGTGGCGCCGACACCGAAGGTCGGGGCTTCACCCACACCAAGCAGAACGCGGGTCATCAGGAACTGCGTGATGTTGTGGACCATCCCGCCCAGAAGCATGGCAAAAGACCAGAGCGAGACGGCCAGGCTGCCGATCAGGCGGGCTCCCTTGCGGTCCAGAAGCATGGTCGAGGGCAGGTTCAGCAGGAAATACGACCACAGGAAGCTGGACGAGACCCATCCCATCTGCACCGGGGAAAGCGTGAATTCCTTGCCCAGCGTGGGAAGGGCGATGGAGAGGGCCGCGCGGTCGCCATAGCTGATGACATACATCAGGAAGACAAGAAAAAAGAATATGTAGCAGACGGAACGTTTCGTTTCCGGGATATGGAGGTCGTGGTCTGGGCTGTTGTCACGCTGCCGTTCTCCGGGAATTTCTGTCGTTTCGGATGGTGTCTGAAATCAGGACTTGATGAAAAGAGAAGCCGGACGAGTGGTCAGGAGCCCTCGGCCGCTTCAACTGTTGCGGTTACTGCTGTCTTTGCTTTCGAAGCCCGGTCATGACGCAGCATCCAGATGCCGGATCCGATGATCAGAAGCGCACCCAGAGCCATGGCAACGCTCGGAACCTCTCCGAAGCCAAACCAGCCGATGATCGCGGCCCAGAGCAGACCCGTATAGGCAAAGGGCCCGATGGCCGAGACCTGCGTGGAGGCAAAAGCCTCGGTCTGGAGAACCTGTGCAATACCTGCAAAGGCTCCCACAACCACAAGGCACAGCGCGTCCTGCCAGCCGGGCGTGACCCAGATGAACGGGAGCGGGGCTGCGGTCATGACCGTCATGAGAATGGCCTGCCAGAGCGAGATGGTCGTACTGGCTTCCGTGGCCGAGAGCTGGCGGATCTGCATGGTCGTCAGCGCGCCGACTGCACCCTGAGCCAGCGCAAGCAGATAGATGACGGTGGAGACGGACGTTGCGTCCGTGTTGAGCAGTCCTTTCCCGAGAGCGACCACCACGACGCCGGCAAACCCGATCAGGACTGCAATCCAGCGCTGCAGGGAGGGACGCTCGTGCAGCAGCGGGATCGAGAGCAGAACCAGAAACAGGGGCTGTGTGTAGGAAAGGACCTGCTGTTCCGCCAGCGGCAGACGCGTCACCGTGATGACGACCATGATCATGCTGATCAGGCCGACGACGGAGCGGATGAGATGACCGCCAAAGTGATGCGTTTTGAGAATAATCCCCGTTCTGGAAGCAATCAGAAGAACAAAGGGAAGCGAAAACAGGTTGCGGAAGAATATGATTTCAAGAGTAGGAAGTCGCGATCCTGTCAGTTTCTGCAGTGCATTCAGAGCCGCAACGAAAAACGTGGCTGAAGCCAGAAGCACTGCACCGCGTTTCAGATCATGCTTCATTTCAACTCATACCCCGATGCACGATACTGACGCAGCAGTGCTTTGATAACAGGCCCGAAACTGATGCAGGAATGATCTCCTGCTACGTTATGAAAACGTAATGCATGTTTACGAAATCCGGCTATAGGAACTTCCGGCGGCGTAATAAGAATTTCTTATGGCTGTCAGTCATGCAGCTGGAAGGCTGGAGTCAGGACTGCGCCGGTCGCTTCAATTTCCGAACGAATGGCCTTGGCCAGTTCCAGCGATCCCGGAGTATCGCTGTGTACCAGAATGGACTGTGCCCTCACTTCAAGCCGTGAGCCGACCGAAGTCGTGACGGAGCCGTCCTCAAGGAACTGTCTGACACGTGCCCGGACGGCATCAAGATCGTGGATGACGGCACCGGGCTGGCCACGTGGCACAAGGGTACCGAGGCTTGTGTAGGCACGATCGGCGAGGAACAGGGTCTGGGCGCGGATGCAGGCTTTGTCAGCCGCACGCTCGGTAAGCTGTCCGGGCATGCAGAACACCGTCAGTTCCCTGTCCAGAGCCGCGATGGCACGGGCAAGCCGCAATGCGAGGCCTTCATCGGCATTGGCCATATTCCCGAAGGCGGCATGATAGCTGACATGGGTCACGCGATGGCCGTGCAGGGCGGCAACGGCCTGAAGTGCTCCGATCTGGTAGACCATCATGGCTTCCATATCGGCATCCGAGATGGACATGGCGCGGCGACCAAATCCCATGAGATCGGGCAGGCCCGGATGTGCGCCAATCCCGACGCCCTTTTCCTTGGCGAGCTGAACGGTCCGGTTCATGATCGCGTAGTCACCGGCATGGAAGCCACAGGCCACGTTTGCAGACGAGATGACATCCATCAGCCCGTCATCATCCGCGATCCGCCAGCGACCAAAGCCTTCGCCCATATCGGAATTAAGATCGATCTTCATGCTTTGCCTCCGGATTTGACGCCGTTTCGTGACTGACAGGACGCGCGGTAATGGGCTACCATCAGGCGCAGGTCATCAAGGTAGTGGCTGATTGGCTGTTCGGCTTCAACACCGGCCTCGTGGCTGCATTCCACAAAGCGGATGGCTGTCCCGATCCGGGCCTGACCCAGGCGCCAGAGATCGGCTTCGATGACGGTTGCGATCCGCGGATAGCCGCCTGCGGTGTTGGCGTCTGCAAGCTGAACAATGGGTTCGCCGGCTGGCGGAACCTGCACGATCCCCGGAATGATGCCATAGGAACGCAGTTCGATCCGATCATGCAAAGTCAAAGGCGCGCCACTGAGGCGATAACCGACACGGTTGCTCTGCGGCGTGATCCGCCAGGGATGATTCCAGAAACGCTCGCGGGACTCCTCCGTAAAACGGGCATAATCCGTTCCGAGGATTGCGCGCAGGAGCACGGTTTTTTCTTCGCACGGTCTTGTATCAAGGATGCGGGCAGGGGGGACAGCACCATAACCCGAGAGATGTCCGGTTGCAGGCTGCGTTACAAGCTCGTCCCCGGCTTCCAGAAACCGTCCTTCGACGCCGCCGAAGCTGCCCCGAAGCTGCGTGCTGCGTGAGCCGAGCACAACAGGCACGTCAATACCGCCGCTCACACAGACATAGCCCCGGGCACCCTTTTTCGGGATACCAACCTGAAGAACCTGTCCGGGAGCGGCAGTCTCGACGGACCATGCAAGCACAGGCTTGCCGTCCAGTGTCAGCGGCGCATCAATACCTGTGACAGCAAAACTGGTTGGTGTCTCGAACCGGATGACAAACGGGTAGGTCTGAAGTTCGATGCAGGCATCGCCCGGCTCATTGCCCAGAAGAATGTTCCCGACTTTCAGGGCCAGAGGATCCATGACGCCTGAACTGCCGACACCGAGATTACGATATCCCGGGCGTCCCAGATCCTGAATCGTATTCAGCGGCGCGGTTTCGAGGATCGTGATCACAGTTCGATGCTCTCCGGGTAAAAGCGGATACGATCGCCAATGGCAAAGAGGGAGGGGGAACTGCGATGCGGATCGAAAAGGCAGATTTCCGTATAGCCGATGGAATTCCAGCCATTGGGGCCGGTCAGCGCGGAAATCCCGGCCTGCATCCCGCCGATTGTTACGGTTCCTGCCGGCATGTTGAGGGAGGGAACGGATTTCCGCGGCGTGGCGATGCGGGGATTAAGGCCGTGCAGATAGCCGAAACCCGGTGCGCTTCCCACGGCACAGACCGTGTATTCGCCCTCATGATGAAGCCGGATGACCTCTTCGGGAGACAGGCCGGTATGGGCGGAAACCGCCGCCAGATCGTCACCCAGCGCACCTCCGTACTGCACGCCCACTTCGAAGAGCCGTCCTTCGATCTGAAGGGGCGGGAGTGTCTCCCAGGCATTCCGGAGCCAGTCTGCGATCTGTTCCGGATGCTCGGGGGCATGGGTGAAGATCAGGAGCAGGTTCGTGACGCCGGGGACGAGTTCCTGAATGTCGGGGCGGTTTTCGGTATGGGCGATGAGGGCCCAGATCCGCTGCTGCTGCCGCATGGTGAATTCGCCAGGGGCTTCGAACAGCATGGCGCGTGTGCCCATCATGCTGATGACCGGGGCGTTGGTGGCGTGATGCCGGTCCGGTGTGAGGAGCGTGTCTGCGGTCAAAACATGCAGTTCCCGGGCTGTGACGGTTCCGTCTCATGGTCTCAAAGCCGCTTTTGAGGCGGCAACGAAACGATATGACCGGTGCGCGGATGATGACCAGAGCAATTCGGCGTTTGAGGGCATCGGATAATCTTATGGTTCTCAGGGGGCTAGCGAGGGTTCCATCGGATTATGTTATGGGGCAAGAACGAACGGCTCTTGGTGTTTGTGAAATAACTCCATTAGCGTCGGAATAATACTCCTGCCGGATGTTCCGTATTTCATGCGGTGCTGATGGCGGTCTCTTCCTGTCCTCCAGCAATGGGTCTCACTCGCATGAGCAATACTCCTTACCGCACCGCTCTCGTTACTGGCGCTTCTTCCGGCATCGGCGCTGCCATTGTTCGGCGGCTGAGCGAAAGCGGCATTGAAGTTCATGCCCTGGCCCGCGATGCGAAGCGCCTTGAGACACTGGCCAGCGAGACAGGCTGCATTCCCCATGCTGTCAGCGTGTCGGATCAGGCAGGGCTTGAGGCACTGATCGCCGGTCTGGAAGTGGACGTTCTGATCAACAATGCCGGCCAGTCCCGCACGGGCAACATCACGAAAACGACGCCTGAAGACATCGACGCTCTGGTGGACGTGAACCTGCGTGCCGTTCTGCAGCTGACGCGCTTGGTCGTGCCGGGAATGATCGAGCGGGACCGCGGGCACATCGTGAACATCAGCTCCATTGCCGGTCACTATGCCTTTACAGGCGGCAATACGGTCTATCATGCAACGAAGGCCGGTGTGCATTCGCTGTCCCAGCAGCTGCGCTGTGATTTGTTCGGCCGTCACATCCGGGTGACGGAAGTCTCGCCGGCTCGTGTGGAAACCGAGGTCTTCGGCCGTCTGATCGGGGACATGGCCGAGGCGAAGAAGCGCTTCTTTGACGAGTATGAGTCCCTGCTTCCGGAAGACATTGCCAACTCGGTGGCGTTTGCGGTTCTGGCTCCCCAGCGCATGAATGTCAGCTTCATGGAAGTGCTGCCGACGATGCAGGTCGTGGGCGGTCTGAACTTTGCGAAGAAAACCTCTGATCCGGCCTGATATCAGTGGATATCTCACAGATCAGACGCCTGATCGATCTCATGTCTCAGGCTCCGATTGCGGAGCTTGAGATTGAGGAAAATGGTCGGAAGATCCGCCTTGCGAAGGGCGGTGGAAAGACGGGTGTGTCGCCTGTGGCGGCCACTCCGGTTCCGGTAGAAGCAAAGGCCCCTGTTGCACCGGCGGCTCCATCGCCCATAGCGACAGCGCCCAAGGCAGCCGGGACCGTCATCACCGCGCCGTCCTACGGTGTCTTTCACCTCGCTCCGTCGCCGGATGCGCCGCCTTATGTCACTGTCGGCCAGAAGGTCGAGGCAGGGCAGCAGGTCGGGCTGCTTGAGGCCATGAAGGTTTTCAATCCGGTCCGCGCAACGGCTGCGGGCGTGGTTGAAGAGATCCTCGTGGCTGCCGGCACGGAAGTTGACATGGGAACGCCTCTGTTCCGCCTGGTATGAGTGACATGCAGCGTTTCAAAAGAGTTCTGATTGCCAATCGCGGGGAAATTGCCCTGCGGATCCAGCGCGCCTGTCGTCAGCTTGGACTGGAGACGGTCGCGGTCTATTCGGAAGCGGATGCGGACAGCCGTCATGTTCATGAAGCGGATGTGGCGCTGTGTATCGGTCCGGCGGCAGCTTCCAAAAGCTACCTCGATATGGAAGGTCTGCTTCTTGCTGCGAAAGTGATGGAAGCGGGGGCCATTCATCCGGGATATGGCTTCCTTTCTGAAAATGCGGATTTTGCGGATGTGGTGGAAGCGGCCGGTCTGACCTTTGTCGGGCCTACAGGTGACTCCATCCGCATGATGGGCGACAAGATCACGGCAAAGCGGGCCATGCGCGACGCAGGTGTGCCCTGCGTGCCGGGGTCCGACGGGCCGTTGCCGTCTTCTGCGGAAGAGGTCCGGGCCATTGCGCTTGAGGTTGGCTTTCCGGTGATCGTCAAGGCGTCCGGTGGCGGCGGTGGCCGTGGCATGCGGGTCGTGCACAGTGTGGACGAACTGGATGATGCCGTGGCCCTGACGGCCAAGGAGGCCCAGCAGGCTTTTGGCAACTCGACGCTGTATCTTGAAAAATACATGCAGAAACCGCGCCATGTGGAAATCCAGGTCCTGTGTGACACGCATGGAACCGCGCTATGGCTCGGGGCACGGGACTGTTCCCTGCAGCGGCGTCACCAGAAGGTTCTGGAAGAGGCACCGGCTCCCGGTATTCCGCCCGAAACGATCGCCGAAATCGGGGAGCGCTGTGTTGAGGCCTGCCGCCAGATTGGCTATCGCGGGGCGGGGACGTTCGAGTTCCTGTATGAAGACGGGATCTTCGCGTTTATCGAGATGAATACCCGCGTGCAGGTCGAGCACCCCATTACGGAAGAGACGACCGGTATCGACATTGTGGCGCAGCAGCTTCGGATCGCGCAGGGTAAGACGCTGGATCTGCGTCAGGAAGATATCCTGATGCAGGGCCATGCGATCGAATGCCGTCTGAATGCGGAAGATGCGGCAACGTTCATGCCGTCTCCGGGCACGGTGACGCGGTGGGATCTGCCGGGTGGTCCGGGTATTCGCGTCGATACGCATGTGGTGAGCAACTATACGGTTCAGCCTTACTACGACTCCCTGATCGGCAAGATCATCAGCTATGGAGCAACGCGTGAACAGGCGATTGCCCGGATGCGGGTGGCGCTGGCCGAGATGCGGGTCGAGGGCATTTCGACCAATATCGCGCTGCATCAGGATCTGCTGGCTGACCCGCAGTTTCAGGAGGGTGGCGTCGATATCCACTATCTCGAGCGCTGGCTGGCAGAGAGGTCACCATCATGAGCACTGTGGAAAATCAGGTACCGGTGTTTCAAGGAATCCCGTCCTTAGACGATCTCGCACGGATTGCAGATCTGCTGGTTCAGGCTGGACTGGAGACGATCGAGCTTTCCGACGGCAAGGGCGCGCGGTGCTTTCTGCGTGTAGATGCTCCTGCTTCTGCATCCCATGTGCCGACTTCTGATGTCTCGCCGGCGCCTGCTGAGGCAATGCAGACTGATATTGCGGTCAAGACCCCTTATTTCGGAGTGCTGGCGCTGACGGATCTGGCGGAAATTGGAACGCTGGTGCGACAGGGCGATGTTGTGGCCCAGATGCGGATCGGAACCCTGCAGGTTCCGGTCACGGTTCCTGTCGAGGGAACGGTCGTGGAGGTTGTCGGGCAGGATGGTGTGCTGACCGGCTATGGCGCCGTTGTCGTACGGATCGAGCCGACTGTCTGATCGCGGCAAAGCATATCGGGTCTACAGGAACGAGGAAGCCGTAAGGCTTCCTCGTTTTTTGTTCAGGTCAGGGATGCGATGAAATCTGCGATGCGGCGGCAACCTTCCTTCAGCGTTTCCCGGTCGGTCGCATAGGAAATGCGGAAGAACGGGCTCATGCCGTAAGCGCCGCCCTGGACGGATGCAACCTGCTTTTCTTCTAGAAGCGCCATGACGAAATCAGCGTCCGTCGCAAGGTGCCGGCCCTTGGGTGTGGTCTTGCCGAGGCAGGCACCGATCTCAGGATAGACATAGAAAGCGCCCTGCGGCGTGTGGCAGGTTACGCCGGGAATTTCGTTCAGCAGACCCACCACCAGATTACGACGGGACTGGTATTCTGCGGCACGCTCCTTCAGGAAATCCTGCGGACCTTCCAGAGCGGCAATGGCAGCAGCCTGGGCGATAGTGTTGATGCCACTCGTTGACTGTCCCTGCATGTTGTTCATGGCGGCGATCAGATCACGCGGCCCGCCGCAATAGCCAACACGCCAGCCGGTCATGGCATAGGCCTTGGAGACACCATTGACCGTCAGCACGCGATCTTTCAGGCGGGGTTCGACTTCGGCGATGGTGCAGAACTCGAAATCGTCATAGATCAGATGCTCGTAAATGTCGTCCGTCATGATCCAGACATGCGGATGCTTCAGGAGAACGGCCGCGATCTCTTCCATGTCCTCACGCGGGCAGCAGCGCCGGTCGGATTGTTGGGGAAGTTCAGCAGAAGCCATTTGGTTTTCGGCGTGATAGCCGCGTCCAGCGCCTTGGCGGACAGGCGGAAATTGTCCTCAGCTGGGCAGGGGACCTGCACCGGTTTTGCGCCGCACAGGCGGGCGATATCGGAATAGCTGATCCAGTAAGGGGAGGCGAGAACGACCTTGTCTCCTGCATTGCAGGTCGCCATTATGGCACCGAAAATGATCTGCTTGGCGCCATTGCCGACGAGGATTTCGTCCAGCGCATAGTCAAGATGGTTTTCCCGCAGGAACTTGGCCTGCACGGCCTTCTTGAGCGCGGGTTTGCCGTCCTGTGGCGGATATTTCGTATCACCACCACGCGCCGCAGCAATGGCAGCGTCCACGACACGGTCGGGGGTCGGAAAATCTGGCTCGCCGGAGGAAAGGCTGACGATCTTCAGATCTTCCGCCTTGAGTTCGCGGGCCTTGTCCGTCATGGCGGCGGAGGCCGAAACTCCAATTCCGTTCAGTCGATCTGCAAAACCGGGCATCGATGGGTCTCCATTGCCGCATGGGTTAAGGGCGTGTGCGCGAATGGAGGTATCGTAAGTCGTTTCGATGGCGTCGAGATACTGCCGAAAATTGTCTGACCCTATATCACAATCATATGGGGTTGAATCGAAGTCGCAATAATAGGCTCGGGCTCAGTCAGGAGTTGCGAGACTTCTGCAGATCCTTTTGGCGAAGGGTCGTACTCTGGTTCAATTACAGCTCTGGATATCCGAAATGACGCCATCTGCACTCCAGTCAGACGCTCTGACCGACATGATGCCACAGCAGACGGATATGCCACCACCAGCCGGTTTCCGCGTCGAGAAAGACCTGCTGGGAGACGTCAGAATTCCGGCGACGGCGCTGTGGGGCGTTCATACCAGCCGGGCTGCGGCGAACTTTCCGATCAGCGGTGAAACGATTGGCGCTTTTCCCGAATTCATCCGCGCTTTCGTGACAGTCAAGCAGGCTGCGGCGCGCACGAACAGGGCGCTCGGATATCTGGATCAGAAGCGGGCCGACCTGATTGAGGCAGCCTGCGAGGCGCTGCTGAAGAGCGAGGACTATCGCGGCAGTTTCATCGTGGATGCCATGCAGGGTGGGGCGGGAACGTCCACCAACATGAACGTCAACGAAGTGATCGCCAATGTTGCGCTGGGACTGGCTGGAAAGAAACCCGGCGATTACCGCGTCCTGCATCCGAATGACCATGTGAACATGGCGCAGTCCACCAATGACGTCTATCCCACGGCACTGAGGCTTGGCGTACTGGCCGCAACAGGGCCCTTGCTGGCTGCGCTGGAAGATCTTGCCTGCGCATTTGGGAAGAAAGCCGATGAGTTTGCCTCCATTCTGAAGGTCGGGCGAACGCAGTTGCGGGATGCCGTGCCCATGACGCTCGGGCAGGAATTCAGGGCCTTTCAGCATGCGGTCGAGACGGAAATCCGCCATATCAGGGATCAGTCCGCCACTTTCCTGACAGTCAATCTGGGAGGGACGGCGATCGGAACAGGGCTGAATACAGATTCGCGTTATGCGGACGCCGTTGTCGCAGAGCTTGGCAAGCTGACTGGTCTGGCTGTAGCGGGAGCCGCGGACAGGATCGAGGCGACTTCGGACGTTGGGGCTTTCGTCCTGTTTTCGGGTGTTCTTAAAAGGCTTGCGCTCAAGCTGTCCAAGATTTCGAACGATCTGCGCCTGCTTTCCAGCGGGCCACGTGCGGGTATTGGCGAAATTACGCTGCCCGCCGTGCAGGCGGGATCGTCGATCATGCCTGGGAAGATCAATCCGGTCATTCCGGAGGCCGTCAATCAGGTAGCGTATCTCGTTGCAGGGTATGATGTGACACTCAGCATGTGTGCCGAAGGCGGGCAGTTTCAACTCAATCCGTTTGAGCCTATGATCGGATACTGCCTGTTCTCGTCTCTGAAAACGCTGACCTCGGCCGTGACGCTGCTGACGACGAAATGCGTTGCCGGCATCGCCGCGGATGCCGATCAGTGCCGTTACCTGTTCGAGCGCAACATTGGCATTGTCACCGCGCTCGTGCCCGTACTGGGCTACGACACGTGCTCGCAGATTGCCCGACGGGCCCTGTCGGAGAACCGGACGGTCTCCGAACTCGTGCTTCAGGAAAAACTGCTGTCCGAGACAGAGCTTGGCCATCTGTTGCGGCCTGAATTCCTGACGCAGCCCAATGTCGGAAGGACGAGTGCGGGCGCTATGTAGTTGGGTGCGTTCCGGGCCAGTTGTGCGACGACGCCATGGTCCGGGCGAGGTCGATCAGACGTTCCCGCACCGCAACCGAGGCCTCGGTTTCAGGCACGAGTTCCGGAATGCAGAGCGAGACGTTCTCGCTGATGACCGGATTGCGCAGGGCATAGATCCGGGATTTGCCCTCAACGGCGATCCGGCTGGCGACAGACCAGGGAAGGATGGTGCTGCCAATCCCTTCCTGAATCGCACCCTGGAGCGTTGTCAGGGCTTCGATTTCCGCGACGATGGTCGGCTCCAGTCCTTTGCGCATGAAGGCCATGTCGATGGCCTTGCGGACAAAGTTGTGTTTCGGAGGGACCAGAAGCGGAATATCCGTAACGTCTGCAAGCTGGACCGCATCGTCGTTGTCGTGAGGGATCTCAAGCGCATGGGGGGCGAGGAGGAAGAACTCTTCCTTCATCAGCGGCGTGAAGCTGACGCCTTTCATGGGGCCGGAACCATGAATGACCGCCATATCCAGACGGCCGGTCATGACGAGCTCACTATAGATGTCGTCAAAGCTCTCGGTCAGATGCAGGATGATGCCCGGGAGATCCGCGCGGATGCGGCGCAGAAGCTCAACAGACAGCGTGGAACCAGCGCTGTAGGGAGAAAGGCCTACGGAGACCTTGCCGACAAGTGGACCATCGCCCTGCGTGATCTCGACCATGGCCCGGTCGAACTGCTTGCTCAGGATCTGGACATGGCGGTAGAGGACGGATCCGGCGATGGTCGGGGTAACACCGCTCTTGCTGCGGATCACCAGCTTCTGGCGGAACGCACTTTCAAGCGCTGCGAGCTGCTGGCTGAGTGCTGGCTAGGCGATGTTCAGCAGGTCGGCAGCGCGTGAAATGCTGCCGAGGTCAATGATCTTCACGAAGGCCTGCAGACGCCTGATATCCAACTGATCCATCTCCTCGGGTAAACAAACCTGCCCCTGATAGTCTGCCTATCGGGGAGGGTCGTCAATAAAGTTACAGGAATATGGCCGTTTTTTTAAGCTCATGCGGCAGAGCGCTGTATCTTCCGGCTGTCTGCCCCGAGACGTAATTTTCATGCGTCCTCGTTGCGAAATTGGAATATAACTAATCCATATGACGCCAAAACATAACGTATCCGTACCATAAACTCATGCTTTCGTATCGGGATTCCGGCGACTTGAGAGGGATGCAATGTTGATTGGGTCAAATTGGAAACTCTGTCTGGTCGCAAGTGCTGCACTGGGCGCATTCATGCCGGATATCGTTCTTGCTGCGTCGACTGCAGCATCCGAGCCGGTAAAACACCACAAGGTCATCAAGAAGAGTGCGAACGCTGCTCCTGTGCGGAGTAAAGCGCCGGTCCATCGCGCTCCGACGTCGCTTCAGGCTGAAGCAACTGAAAGTATCCGCGTTGGTGGACGACAGACGAACTCCGTCTTCTCACCAGTAACGGCACGTCACAGCACGACGCAGGTGACCGTGGTGACGGGCGCTGAGCTTCTGAAAACGGGTCAGACCAACGTCCTGTCCGCTCTGGCGCAGGCCAACCCTGCGATCACGACCGCAGCTCTGCCGGGCGGTGGTGCAAGCGCGTTTGTCCAGACAATGCAGCTTCGCGGACAGTCTCCGGACGATACACTGATCCTCGTCAACGGCCATCGCCGCCATATCGGTGCGAACTTCAATTCCAATGCCGGTACGAACTGGGGCAGTGAGCCGAGCGATATTTCGCTGATTCCTGTCTCTGCCATTGATCATATCGAAGTCATCACGGAAGGGGCTTCGGCGCTGTACGGGCAGGATGCCATTGCAGGCGCGGTCAATATCGTGCTCAAGCGCGATACGCATGGCGGCAGCATCAACTTCAAGAACAGCGGTTATTATGCCGGTGACGGTCAGGGGCTTGATGGCTCGGCCAATTATGGCATGGCCCTGGGCAATAACGGCGGGTATCTCGACCTTGCGGCTCAGGTGACGCATCAGCTTCCCACGACGCGTGGTGGTGATTTCTACGGCACGCTGTTCAGTGATTCCCGCAACGAGACCGCGAACCGCGACGTTCAGCGCGGGCTTGGCATTCCGAAATCCACGCTTGAAACCCTGAGCGAGAACATGTCGCTCCCGCTGGGGCATGGGTTCAGCGCCTACAGCACATCCACGTTCTCGCACCGCCGCGCCAATGTGGCCGAGACGTATCGGAGTGCTGCGGACTCGGATATGTGGATCAATACCGATCTGTATCCCAACGGCAACCAGCCCTACATCACGATGGATCAGTACGACTTTGAGACGGATAATGGCATCCGCACTCACAAGTTCGGTTTCGCATGGGATGCGTATGTGACCTTCGGGCGCGATGCGCAGAAATACGGCACCAAGGATTCCGAGAACGTCTCCCTCCCGGACAGCACCCAGACCTCATTCTATGATGGTTCCTCCATCGCAACCGAACTGACAAGCGGCATTCGTGGATCACGCTCCTTTCATACAGGTCTGCTGCCACGGCCGATCGATCTGAAGTTCGGTGCGGAATACCGGCATGACACGTTCCAGATGACGGAAGGTGAGACCGCATCATGGGAAGGGCTGGGCGCCACTGACCATCCGGGTAACGTTCCGATGGCTGTGACCAACCAGAACCGCGATGTCTATGAAGGTTTCGCCAATCTCGATTTCTATCTGACCAAGAAGTGGGAATGGACGCTGGGTGGGCGTGTTGCCAGCTACAACAATTTGGCGACTGTTGAGACCGGATCCGTCGGTACCCGATACAACTTCACCAAGCGCTGGGCTGTGCGCGCCAACATCAATTCGGGCTATCGTCCACCGACGCTGGGCGAGATGTCCTATTTCTATTCGGCGCCTTATCCTGGCTATACGGTCGATCAGGTCCCGGCCAACAGCACGATTGCCAAGTATCTTGGCTCGGGCAGCATGAAGGGCGAGTATTCCCGCAGCTACAGCATCGGGCTTGATGCGACGCCGGTGAATGATTTCCATGTGACGGGGAATCTTTATTACATCGCCATCAATTCCCGCCTGGGAAGCACCAAGACCTATAACGTGAACACGAATGATTCCGTGCTCATGAACCTGCTCGCACAGAACAATCTTGAGAGCGCGACGTCACTGTCCTATTACGCCAACCTCTACAACACCCAGACTTTCGGTGGTGATTTCAGCGCCGATTATACACTGCATACGCAGCACCTGGGTCAGTTCCGGTTTGCAATGGGCATCAACTTTTCTGATACGGAAATCCGTTCGGCAAGAGAGAATTTCGTCAACGAGTACACCAAGCAGGTCGTGCTGCACTCGGCGCCGAAGAACCGTGAGCAGATCAGCGTGAACTGGACCTATGGCAAGTGGTCGGTGTTCGTGCAGGAAATGCGTTACGGCTCGATCATCTACATGGCAGCACCGACAGGTCCGGGCAGTGTGCCGTTCATGCAGAATCCGGCGCTGCTGACCAATCTTGAAGTGGACTACAAGATCATACCCCGCTGGACGATCGGTGTGGGCGACAACAACATCGGCAACAAGTATCCGACGCGTGTTCCGTCCTCGATCTCCAACACGCAGCAGGGCCTGTCGAAGTACGCCTCATACTCGCCCTACGGCTTCAACGGCGGAATGTATTACGTGAAGACTTCGATCAACTTCTGATCGCTGGCAGAAACGCAGCTTCCGGACTGGCTGGAACAACGGGCGGGCATGGGATCGGTAAAACGGTTCTGTGCCCGCCCGAATTCTGTTGCAGGATGAAGTTTTTATGAAGCTGCGGAACTATGGGATGAATTAGGGCGCAGGGGCGATTACTGTTGCCCGGATTACCTTCTTTTCCGCGCAAGATGCATCCTTATGGTTTCAGGCAACGGTTGATATGTCCACTCGCAGAACCTTCCTCAAATATGCCCTGTTCGGTGGTGCCGCTGCTGCAACCGAAGGCCTGCCCGCCGCAATCCGCCGCGCCTATGCCATCGCTCCCGAGCCGGGGACTACCTATCTGAATGCCGAGCATGTCGTCATTCTCATGCAGGAAAACCGCTCCTTCGATCATATGTTCGGCACGCTGGCCGGCGTTCGCGGCTTCAACGACAGACGGGCGATGCGCCAGAAAGACGGCAGTTCCGTTTTCGTGCAGTCGGGCAAAAGCGGCGAGACCTATACGCCCTGGCGTCTGAACATCCATGATACGAAGGTTACGTGGATGGGTTCGATCCCCCATTCGCGCGACAGTCAGGTCGATGCCTGGAACGGGGGGCATCATGACCGCTGGATTGACGTCAAGCGGCCCCATAAGAAGGAATACAAGCAGTATCCGCTGACCATGGGGTATTATACCCGTGAGGATCTGCCATTTTATTATGCGCTGGCCGATGCATTTACGGTCTGCGACCAGAATTACTGCGGCGCGATGACCAGCACGACGCCGAACCGGCTCATCTTCTGGACCGGAACCGTGCGCGATCAGCAGAATACGGCGTCGAACGTCTATATGCGCAATCCGGAAATCCTTGAAGGAGGCATGACTTGGACGACCTTTCCGGAGCGGCTGGAAAAGATCGGCGTCTCATGGAAGTTCTACCAGAACGAGATCAGCCAGACGGGTGGGTTGTCACCGGCAGAGCGTTCCTGGCTGTCCAATTTCGGCTGTAACGTGCTGGAATGTTTCGACAGCTTTCATGTCAGCTCCAACCCAGGCTTTGAGGTATGGATTGCGGAACGGATCAAGGAATGTTCCGAGCATATCAACCGGCTTGAGAAACTTGAGATGCTGGTCTCCGGCAGCCGTGAGGAGCAGCTTGTCGAGGCAAAGGCCCTGATGGATGTTCTGCGCCGGCGCCAGAAATCTGCAAAAGGATATGAGAAGCTGACGCCCGAAGAACGCGCGCTTTTCACCAAGGCTTTCGTGACCAACCGTGCCGATCCCGACTATCACACGCTTGAAGACCTGGCGTTTGCAGACGACCCGGACGCAAAGGGCATGAAAGCGCCGAAAGGGGACGTGCTTTACCAGTTTCGCAAGGATGTGCGGACGGGCCAGCTTCCGGCGGTGTCGTGGATGGCAGCGCCTGAGCATTTCTCCGATCACCCGACCTCGGCCTGGTACGGAGCCTGGTATGTGTCGGAGGTCATGAACATCCTGACCGAAAATCCCGAAGTTTGGAAGAAGACTATTTTCATCCTGACCTATGATGAAAATGACGGGTATTTCGATCACTGCTGTTCCTACGCCGCACCAGCCCCCCAGCGTCCGGAGACGGGTCGCTCATCGGCGGCGATTGGTTCGGACGGGCTGGAATATACGACGGCCGAAGATGAAACCCGCCGTGGTGTGCCGGAGCGCCTTGCCCGCAGCGGGCCGATCGGGCTCGGTTTCCGCGTACCGATGGTTGTGGCGTCTCCGTGGAGCCGGGGAGGAAGGGTCAATTCCGAGCTCTTCGACCACAGCTCAACATTGCAGTTCCTGGAACATTTTGTTGAAAAGAAGTTCGGCAAGCCTGTGCGGGAGACCAACATTTCTCCATGGCGTCGGGCCATCTGTGGCGATCTGACGTCCTGCTTCCAGCCCCATGATGAGCCGGCACCATCGCTGGAGTATCTGGACCGGAACACGCATCTGCGGGCAATCGAGGACGCGCGGGATCGGCCCATGCCGGGCGGTTTCCATTCCCTGTCCACCGATGAAATCGCGGCACTCAGGGCTGAGCCAGAGCTGTTGCACAAGACGGTGCGTCAGGAAACGGGGACGCGCCCTGCCTGTGCTCTCCCGTATGAACTCTATTGTGATGGTGGTTTGGACGTGGGACAGGGCCGGGTTGGTCTGACGCTGCGGGCTGGGCAGACGGTTCATGGTCAGCGGGCCGCCGGTGCGCCGTTCAATGTCTATGACTATCGCAATGGCGGCCGGGATCTTCAGGCGGGAACATATGCGGTGGCTGCCGGGGATATGCTGGATGTCACATTGCCGGTCGTAGATGGACTGTATGACGTTGTGGTTCATGCGCCCAACGGCTTTTACAGGGCCTATCGCGGGCATCATGACCGGGTCGTGCTTCGGTCGGCCTGCCGGTACGAAATTGGTGGCAAGGGAAAGGCGCCCGGAATTGTTCTCTCGCTGAGCAATGGCGGAAAGGTTCCGCTGAGCATTCAGTATCGGACAGGGAATGCCGGACCGCTGCGAACGGTTATCGTGAAAGCTGGCGGTCATCAGGAGATCAGGCTGGATCTGTCGGCCACTCATCAGTGGTATGATGTGACGCTGACATCCCCGGCAGATCCTGACTTCAGACAGGTTCTTGGAGGCCGGATGGAGACCGGACAGCCGACAGTCAGCGATCCGGCGATGGCTGGCTGAATATTCCCCGTGTCATGATCGCGGTTTGCGCTCCCACAAGGAGCAGGCGAGAGCCGCGATCATGGTTTCGGGCCCCAGAAGCAGAATCCACTCGATAACCGTCAGAACGGGCGGATCGTCAGACAAAACCTGAAGAGCAAAGCTGAAAAGTAGACCGGCGGCTGCACAGCACTTCAGGATAAGTCGCTGCCCATCCATCAGCCTATCATGCCAGAATACGCGGTTTCCACGTATGGAACCCGCGACCAGAATCAGCATGGCGCATTGTCCGCACAGAAGCGAAATCCAGCTCATCTTGCTGTCCGTACCGTACGGACCATGGCGCAGGAAAAGGCTCCCGACAGGGCAAGTGCTGTCATACTGACGCCGGCAATTGCCGGGCTTTGCCAGGGCAGGCTGAGCAGGGCGACCAGCAGGCAACTCAGGGCATTGCCGCCGAGCAGCTCCGGCCAGCTTCGGTCCGGACGCCGCAGGAGCGTGTAAAGCAGGGCAGCGCCCCAGACCGCGAATACACTGACCACTTCGAGATGGGCTCGGTGATGCATCGTCACGGGAAGAAGTCTGTTTGCGATGAAGAATGCGGAGAAGGCGAGCGGGGTGCCCATCAGAACGCCAACGTTCATCCGGGCGACAATCCGGTGTCCCATATGGTGCGGACGACGCAGCCGCTTGAGCGTCCACAGATGCATGCCGCTCCCGATGACAGCAGCAAGTGCAAGGCCGGACAGGAAATAGAGCCAACGGGTCAGGCCAGGCGCAAACCGTCCGACATGCAGTCCGTACAGGAAGGTATAGGCCCCGATGACAGGAAGGTTCTCGATATGCTCTCTGATGATCTGGCCTGAAGGGCCATCGAACGTGATGACATGTGACGCGGTGCTGACAGTGCCGTTATTGCCCGCAATCATCGTGACCAGGGCGTTCTGGTCGGACGGGTTGAACACATAGATCTGTTCCAGGCCTGTCCCACCGAACCGTCTGTCGGCTTCCTGCAGCATCGGAAGGACTGGTGCGAGATGGGCCGGGTGTCCGCTGGGGGGGCGAGAATAGAGGGCCGCGTTCAGTTCGGTATAGGACGCGGTCAGATCGTGCCGGTAGAGGGCCTGCGTGCTCCAGGGCAGGAGCAGGGAGCCGAGTGTTACGGCGCCGGTCAGTGAAATCATCAGGTGAAAAGGCAGGGCGGCGACGCCCAGCAGGTTGTGCATGTCCAGCCAGCTTCTCTGGCCGCGTGACGGACGGAATGTAAAGAAATCCGCGAAAATCCGCCGATGGATGATGATCCCGGTGACCAACCCGACAACAAGTGCCAGAGCTGCAACTGCCGCAATCAGCCGCCCCCAGGGATAGGGAAGCTGAAGCTCGAAATGGAAGCGATAGAAGAACTCGCCGCCCAGCGTATCCCTGATGCCAGCCGGACTGCCGGTTACGGGATCGAGCGCGCGCTGGATATAGGTGCCTTTTGCATCAGGCCAGAGTGCGCTGACGACAGGGCTGCGGTCATTGGCGCTTGCAACATACCAGGCGTTTGCAGCAGGGGCATTGTGGCTCAGCCAGTCTAGTGCATGCGTGTCTGCGAGAAGGGGATCGGGGCGTGATACGGAGAGCTCCGGTCTGGCCCAGAGGCTGATTTCCTGCCGGAATACGCTCAGTGCGCCTGAAAGCGCGATGGCAAACAGAACCCAGCCGGTGATGAGGCCCAGTGTGGTGTGAACCAGAGCCATGGAGGCGCGGAAGGTGTTTCTCATGGGCGCCAGCCGCCACCGAAAGCCAGAGCGGCCACAAGAACCGCCAACACAAACAGTCCTGCTGACAGTCGCCGGATGCTGCTGAAACCGAAGGACGCCATGAAAATGACGGGCCAGAGGATCAGGCCGAGGAAGATCCCGGCCATGGCGGCGTCTGCTCTGGAAAGGGGGAGCCAGAAGGCGATGCAGATCCCCGCCAGGGCGGAGAGGGCGTAACCGACCGGTAACGCCACGACGAGGCGCAGGGCGATGTCGTAGCGTGTGGGTCTTTCAGGCTTTGGTTTACCAACTGAAGCCAATATTGGCCTGCGCGTTACGGCGCTCTCCGTAGTAGCAGTATTCCTGACCGTAGGAGGCATAGCTCAGGCAGTTGGCGACGAAGTTCTTGTCAAAGAGGTTGCGGACGCTCGCCCCCACATTCCAGCCGCGCAGACTGTGGGACAGGTTGGAGAGATCGTACCGCACGGAGGCATCGAACACGGCATATTGTGGCACCCAGACACTCCCGTAAGATGCTTCACCACCATAGGATTTATTGGAATAGCGCATGCCGCCGCCAAAGCCGAGCCCCTTCGCCGGACCGGACGGCATCGTATAGAACGCAAACAGCGAGGCATTGCCTTTTCCGGACTGGATGAGCGGCTTGCCGGTTGAGTCGTCATGGACCTTCTGGATGCTGACGGCTGCTGTCAGGACGAGGTTGTGGAACGGCTCGGCATGGGCTTCGAACTCGAAACCATCCGAATGGACCAGCCCGCTTTCGGCGCTGTAACCCGTGTTGCCGACGCCGACGAGGACATTGGTCTGCTCGATATGGAAACCCGCTGCTGTGAGAAGCAGTGAAGTGCCCGGAAGCTGGTATTTCAGGCCGCCTTCAAGCTGCTTGCCAAGGGACGGATTGGCCTGACGCACGGTCTTGCCACCATCCGTCGAAACGCTTCCGGACTGCGGCTGGAACGACGTCGAGTAGCTGATATAGGGCGAGAGGCCGAAGTCGAAATGATACAGTCCCGAGGCGCGCCAGGTGATCTGGCTCGGGCTCTGGTTGGTCGTCGTGTTGTACATGTTGTCGGTCTGGTGGGACCGGTACCAGTCGTTACGAATGCTGCCCGTCAGGATCAGGCGGTGCCAGTGGATCTCGTCCTGACCATAGATGCCGGCCTGATGGGAGTCGGTATTGTAGTTCACCCAGGGTGAGGGGGTAGGAATGGCCATCTGGTAGTTCGGGTGGAACACGTTCAGATCAGGCGCAGAACCATAATAGCCGACTTCCGAGGCGCTCTGCTGCATGTAGTCGAAACCGAACATCATGCTGTGACGCAGCGGCCCGGTCCGGACATGGCCCTTGAACTGGCTGTCGAAAGTCAGGTTATGCGTATGCTCGTTGGTGGCAATGGCCGAGCGGGCAAGCGTGTCGTCCGAGACGTAATAGCCGCTGTCATAGACGCTGCGGTACTGGGTTTTGATGTCATCGTAGCGGCCGCGCGTGCTGAAGCTCCAGTCATTGTTGAAGCGGTGGTTGAAGATATAGGTGATGGCACCATGACGGCGGTTGTATTTTTCGAATGATGAGTCGCCGTCATAGAAATTGCGGGGCAGATAGCCAAAGGATGCGCGTTTGAGCGAACCGACCAGCGGGACGCCGCCATAGGTGCCGTTTTCAGGATCGTACTGATAATTGCCGAGGATCGTCAGCGTCGTGGGACCGTCACCGCCGAAGGTAAAAGATGGGCTGATGGAGAAGCGGCGGCTTCCAGTGCGGCTGAGCTGGCTGTGCTGTCCGTTGACCGTACCGTTGACGCGATAGCGGACAAAGCCGTTATCCGTCACATAGCCGCCGACATCGGCATCCACGCGATACAGATCGAACATGCCGCCGGTCGCGTTGACGCTGCCATAAGAGCGCTGATCCGTAGCGATCTTGCTGGACAGCGTGACAAGGCCGCCTGGGCTGGACTGACCATACAGGGCGGAGGCCGGGCCTTTGAGGATCTCGACACGATCCAGGCGCGACGTGTCCGTCTGGGCGACGGCATAGCCGGTGGGGCTGTCCTGAAGCTTCAGGCCATCAAGAAAGGTGGGCGCGGAAAAGCCGCGCAGGGCGAACTGGTCGTAGCGGCTGCCAACGCCACCACCGCGCAGATCCGGTGTGATGCCAGCGGTATAACGCACGGCCTGATTGAGGTTCAGGACATTGCGGATGTCCATCTCGTTGCGGGTAATGACCGTGACAGACTGGGCCGTTTCGATCAGCGGTGTGTCCGACTTGGTCGCGGACGAGGCCAGCGTCGAGGCTCTGCGGGCGTGGACTTTGAGTTTTTCGACGGTCTGGGCCTGTGTTTCCGTCGTGACGGGTTTTTTGCTGCCTGACCGCTGCGGTTGTGCGGGTGGGATGGTCTGGTCGGCTGCGAAGACTTCTCCGCTCATGACGAGGGAGAGGGGTATCGCGTAAAGAATCCTGCTGCGGTGCATACCCGACCTCAATGACTGTTCGTGCTGGCGCGTGATCAGAGGCAGGTATCGCTATTGCGAGTGAGTTGCAAGTAGACTGCGGCGAAAATGAGACCCTGAAATATTTCGTCTAAGAAACCGAGTGTAACGGGGTTTGCCAAAGGTGTCCGGGCGCCCTGACAGCGCCCGGATCATGCGGCTCACCAGACGGTGAAACCGGCATCCACGTTGACGATCGCGCCCGTCATGAGGCTGGCTGCATCGGAGGCGAGAAACTGCACGACGGAAGCGACTTCGTCGGGCTGGCCCACGCGGCCCATCGGGGTTCCGGCGATCCAGGCGTCGTAGAGTTCCGGCTTTTCCATGCCGAAGCGGGTCAGGGTCGTTTCAATATAGGTCGGAGCGACGGCATTGGCGCGGATGCCATGAGGCGCCCATTCGGCGGCCAGCGAGCGGATATACTGGTGAACGCCGGCTTTTGATGCGTTGTAGGCGGCCTGCTGTTGCGGGCGGTTGACGATCAGTCCCGACATGGAGCCGATTGCGACAATCACACCTTTCTTTTGTTCGAGCATGATACGGCCTGCTGCCTGACAGGAGCGGAACATGCCGTTGAGGTTGATATCGACCTGCTTGAGCCATTGACCGTCCGTCATATCCTCGGCCTTGACCTCGGAAATGCAGATGCCGGCGCAGGCGACCAGAATGTCCAGACGGCCTTCCTGCTCATGCACGCTACGGATGGCGTTCTGCACACTGTCTGTTTTCGTGACGTCCATGGCGACGCTGCTGACGTCATGTCCTTCCATGCGGAGGTCTTCCACGGCCTTTGCCGACATGGCTTCATCAAGATCGGCGATAATGACCCGGGCCCCGGCCTCGGCCAGGGCGGTGACGCAGGCCAGACCAATATTCTGTGCACCGCCGGTGACGATGGCGACGCGGTTATCGAGGCGGAGTTTTTCCATATACATGAGATGCAGTTCCTAAAAATCAGGCAGCGAGCGGATGACGGCGGCAGGCTTCGAAAGCCAGACCGTCAGGGGCGAAAAGGTGACAGTTCTGCGGGGGGAGGGTCAGGCTGACATGGGTGTCCACATCTGTCAGAACCGCGCCGTCCGTCTGCACGACGATGATCTCTCCATCCGACATGCGGACATGGACAAGCGTGATGGCGCCAAGGCGTTCGATGACTTCCACAGTGCCGCTGTTCGGACCTGAAGGGGCCAGTTCGACATGTTCGGGACGGATGCCGACCGTCACCTTTGTGCCCGGGAGAATGCCGGGGGATGTGACCGGCACGTAGAGGGTCGAGCCGTCCCGGAGCTGGACGCTGGAGCCCGCGGAATCACCGCCTTGGAAAATGGCCGGGAAGAAGTTCATGGGCGGAGAGCCGATGAAGCGGGCCACGAACAGGTTGCGGGGGTGATGGTACAGTTCAAGCGGGGAGCCGATCTGTTCGACCACACCTTTCTGCAGGACGACGATCTTGTCCGCCATGGTCATGGCTTCGACCTGATCATGCGTCACATAAATCGTGGTGGCGCCGAGCTTGCGATGCAGGGCGGAAAGTTCCACGCGCATCTGGCCACGCAGGGCGGCATCGAGGTTTGAGAGCGGCTCGTCGAACAGGAAGACCTTCGGGTTGCGGACGATGGCGCGACCGATGGCGACGCGCTGGCGCTGGCCGCCGGAGAGCTGTCCGGGCTTGTGATGCAGATAGGGTTCCAGCTGGAGTGTATGGGCGACGTGCTCGATCTTTTCGCGGCGCTCGGCTTCCGGCATTCCGGCCAGTTTGAGGCCGAACTCCATGTTTTTGTACACGTCCATATGCGGGTAGAGCGCATAGGACTGGAAGACCATCGCCAGACCACGCTTGCCAGGTTCGACATCATTCATGCGCTGGCCGTCGATCAGGAGATCGCCGGAGGTGATGTCCTCAAGCCCTGCGATCATGCGCAGGAGCGTGGATTTTCCGCAGCCTGACGGGCCGACGAAAACTACGAATTCGCGGTCCTCGATCGAGAGGGAAATGCCCTTGATGATTTCTTCCGTAAGATAGGTCTTGCGGAGGTTCTTGAGTTCGACAGTCGCCATGGGTCAGGCCCCGTTCGTGCAGGAATGTTGGATGGAATGAGCCGGGATCCGCGTCATTTGACGGCTCCGAAAGTCAGGCCGCGGACGAGCTGTTTCTGGCTGATCCAGCCGAAAACTAGGATCGGTGCGACGGCCAGGGTCGAGGCTGCGGAGAGCTTGCCGAAGAACAGGCCTTCCGGAGAGGAGAACGATGCGATGAACGCTGTCAGCGGGGCGGCGTGCGAGGAGGTCAGGTTGAGGGACCAGAAGGCCTCGTTCCAGCACAGGATGAGTGACAGCAGGGCCGTGGATGCGATGCCGGGCAGGGCGAGCGGGAGGAGGACCATCGTCATTTCCTGCCAGCGCGTGGCACCGTCCATCCGGCCTGCTTCCAGGATCGGGGCCGGGACTTCGCGGAAAAACGTGTAGAGCATCCAGACGATGATCGGCAGGTTCGTCAGCATGTCCACGATGGCAAGACCGGTGCAGGTATCGAGCAGGTGGGTGTTGCGGGCCAGAAGATAGATCGGAACCAGTACGCCAACGGGCGGCAGCATCCGGGTCGAGAGCATCCACAGCAGGGTGCCGCGTGTACGCTTCGAGGGCATGAAGGCCATCGAGTAAGCCGCCGGGACGGCCAGTGCGATGGCACTGGCCGTTGCACCCACCGAGACGATCACGGTGTTGAACGTGAAATGCCAGTAGCTTGCGCGCTCGAACACCTCGGCATAGCTGCTCAGCGTGGGCATGAAGAACAGCTTTGGCGGCGTGGAAATCGCCTGGACTTCGCTCTTGAAGCTCGTGAGAAACATCCAGAAGATCGGGAAGAACAGCCAGAGCGCAATGCCCCAGCCGAGGATGGTGACGCCGATCCGGGTGCTGTTTTTTGTCTTGAGCGCCATGTCAGGCCTCCAGATTGCGGGCTACGGCGCGCACCAGAAAGATTGCAACGATATTGGCGATGATGATGGCAATTACGCCGCCGGCCGATGCACCGCCCACGTCGAACTGAAGCAGGGCGCGGGAATAGATCAGATAGGCGAGATTGGTGGAGGCCACGCCGGGACCGCCGGCCGTGGTGACGGAAATTTCAGCGAAGATCGTCAACAGGTAAATCGTCTCGATCATGACCACGACGCTGATCGCACGGCCCAGATGTGGCAGGATGATGTAGCGGAAACGCGCAACCGGGCCTGCACCGTCCATACGAGCCGCCTCGTGCTGCTCACCGTCCAGAGACTGCACGGCCGTGAGCAGGATGAGGACCGCGAAGGGCAGCCACTCCCACGCGACGATCATCATGACGGTCAGGAGCGGAAAGCGCGCCAGCCAGTCGATCGGCGTAAGACCTACAGCCCGCATCATGGCGGAATAGACGCCATAGATCGGGTGCAGCATCAGGTTCTTCCACAGCAAAGCGGAGACCGTCGGCATGATGAAGAATGGCGAGATGACCAGGATCCGGGCAATGCCGCGCCCGAAGAACTCCTGATCGTACAGGACGGCCAGCAGGGTGCCGCCACCAACACTGATGATCAGGACGCCCGCGACCAGCACGAGCGTATTGAGCAGTGAATGCAGGAAATCGGGGTCGGTCAGCAGGTACCAGTAATTGTCGATCCCCGCGAAACCATGCAGCGTAGGGTCAACGAGGTTATAGTTCTGCACCGAGTACCACAGCGTCATGACGAGTGGGACGATCGACCAGACCAGAAGGATCAGGACGGACGGAGAAAGGAGCAGGAAGCCTGTCCTTTTCCCGCTCCGGACGTTAGCCCCGGCGGGCGGGCTGTGATCGAGAACAACCTGCATGGCATTTTACCTTGAGCGGGTCGTGTTAGCGCGCACGGCCGGACTGGCGGAGCGCGCGGGTGATCGAGGACTGGGCGGATGCCAGCGCCTGATCGACCGTCATCTGGTCGGACAGGGTGGCGGCGACCGTCTGGCCGACCTGCGTGCCGATGGCCTGGAACTCCGGAATGCCGACGAACTGCGCACCCGTATAAGGACGGGGCTGCGCGGTCGGGCCGTTCGGATCAGCCGTCTTGATGGCGTTCAGGACGAAGGACGCAAAAGGAGCTGCCTTGAGGTATTCCGGCGCGGCATAGGTGGAGGCGCGCGTTCCCGGAGGGGCAGCGATCCAGCCTTTCTGTGCGGCGACCAGCTTGACGTAATCCTTGGATGTTGCCCATGTGATGAATGTCTGGGCATCCGCGTTCTGATGCGAACTGGCAGGGACGGCGAGGCTCCAGGCCCACAGCCAGGTCGGGCCTTTGCCGTAAGGGCCCTTGGGCGCGGGGGCGAAGCCGACCTTGTCCGCAACCTGTGACTGCTTGGGATCGAACAGCAGGCCACCGGCGACGGTGGAGTCAATCCAGATCCCGCAATGGCCGCTGGCGAACAGAGCGAGGTTTTCGTTGAAACCGTTGGAAGTGGCACCCGGAGGGCCGTCAGCTTTCAGGGCCGAGACATACCAGTTCAGGGTCGCTTTCCATGCATCGGACGTCATCGTCGGCTTCCAGGACATGTCGAACCACTGTGCGCCGAACGTGTTGGCGAGCGAGGACACATACGCCATGTTCTCGCCCCAGCCGGGCTTGCCGCGCAGGCAGATGCCGTAGACCTGATTGCCTTTGTCCGTGATCTTGTCGGCGAACTGGCGGATCTGGTCGTAAGTCGGTGCATCCGGCATGGTCAGCCCGGCCTTCTGGAACAGGTCCTTGCGGTAATAGGTCATCACGCTTTCGGCGTAGAAGGGCAGGGCGTAAAGCTTGTTATCGACTGTCAGACTGTCACGGACGGCAGGCAGGACGTCGTTTATGTCATAGGCAGCGTCGGGCTTGATCTCGGTGAGCCATCCCTGCTTGGCCCAGATCGGCACCTCATAATTGCCGATGGTGACGACATCGAACTGGCCGGTTTTCATGGCGATATCAGTCGTCACGCGCTGACGCAGGACGTTTTCTTCCAGTGTGACCCAGTTCAGATGAATGTCCGGATGGGCTTTCTCGAATTCTTTCGAAAGCTGCCGCATGACGATCATGTCGCCGTTGTTCACGGTCGCGATGGTCAGGGTTCCGGCCGCGTTTGCGCCGGAAAGGGCGGAGCCGGTCAGCAGAAGTGCGAGTGTGCAAATGGTTGTACGGGTTGTTTTCAGACGGGACATGGAAATTGAACCTCTGGAAAAGGCTGGTGCTGAATGGGCACGGCAGCGGAAGCAGGAAGAAGGCAGGAGAAGCGGATAGAGCTTGGCTTCAGCAGGTGCCCTCCTTTTCCAGAACGTCGCGCATCTGCTGACGCCAGGTGATCTGGGCGGCGAGCATGTCATGGGCGATGTTGCGCTTGGCGGCGTGGTAGGCCGCGACGCGATCATCCGGGAGGATTTCGTCTCCCGCGTGGCTCATCTGTGCCATGGCCTGCCGCAGATCGGCGTATGTCCCGCTTGCGACCGCGCCGAGGATGGCTGCGCCGAGCAGGACGGAATCCGGCTCGGCTGGCAGCAGAATGCGGCATCCCGTTGCGTTGGCATGTTCGCGCAGGAAGACCGGGTTCTTGGTACTGCCACCGGTCGCGAAAATCGTGTCGATCCGGTAGCCCTGCGCATTAAGAGCCTCGATGATATCCTTCGTGCCATAGGCAAGGCCCTGCAGCGTCGCGAGATACAGTCGCGCAAGATCATCAAGGGTATCGGACAAGGTCAGGCCACTGATCATGCCCGTCAGATCCGGATCGGCATGGGGAGAGCGGTTTCCGTGGAAATCCGGAAGAACATGCAGCCCGGCCGTAATGGTGCCGGGCAGTGTGCCGCGTTCCATAGCCTCGATGCGGGCGTTCAGAAGGGCATAGACACTGATGCCCGTCTTTTCGGCGTCCTGCCTGACCGTGGCCCCGAAACTATGGCTGGAAATGATGAAGTCGATCAGGGCGCCTGTTGCAGACTGGCCGGCTTCATTCAGCCACATCTCCGGAAGCATGGCATCCCAGTACGGCCCCCAGACGCCGGGCACGAAACGTGCATTTTTCGAAGCCGCCATGTGACAGCTCGACGTTCCGCAGATCAGTGCGATTGAGCGCTCAAGTTGCGTGTCCGAGAGAGAGCTTTCGGTATCAAGCCCGAGAAGCCCAAGTCCCCCGGCATGGGCATCGATAGCGGAGACACCAACGGGGATGCCGGGCTGCAATCCCATTTCCGACGCGGCTTTATCGCTCAAGCGCGCATCCAGAATACCGCCAAGAGGACGAATGTCGTTTCCGATGCGCGCGAAATTGCCGTCTGTAAGGTCTCCCAGTCCGACAGACTGGAAATATTCCTCATCCCAGCGGTTTTCGTGCGCAAGGTAGGTCCATTTGCAGGCTGTCGAACAGGCTGAACGGGACAGGGAACCGGTGGCGCGCCAAGTCAGGAAATCGGGAAGGTCAAAGAAGTGACCTGCCTGTTCATAGATCTGCGGAAGGTGACGCTTGAGCCAGAGGAGCTTCGGCGTTTCCATTTCCGGAGAAATCGTGCCGCCTACATAACGCAGGACGTCATGACCGCCACGGTTGATCTCGCGTGCTTCTTCAATCGCGCGATGGTCGGCCCAGAGAATGATATCCTGTCCCGCAGCGCCGTCCGGATCGACCGAAAGACCCTGTCCGTTCTTGTCGAGCACAACGAGAGAGCAGGTTGCATCGAAACCGATGCCAACAACCTGACCAGGTTCCTTCAATGCGGCCAGCGCGCTGCGCGTGGCCGTGCAGACAGCAGACCAGATGTTTTCCGAAGACTGCTGGGCATAATCAGCGCGCGGTGTCCATGTCTGGATCTTCTGGACAAAGGAAGCCTTCTTCTGTCCGTCCAGCGTGAAAAGGCCAGCGCGGGCGCTCCCTGTTCCAACATCAATTCCCAGAACAAGATCCATAAAGCCACATCCAGATCGCAATAGACACAGAACGGGAATGGAAGAGTGCCATGCCCGGAAGACCATAGACTGTTCGACTGGACTCAAAAAATCACATTCGAACGATATAAACTATTAATTGTTCTGTTACATATAACACCAATGGTGTCCAGATAGGTATAAGAAAATTTCCTCATGAAAGTTGAGGTCCACACCATGATGTGTTGCAGGCACGCGGAGTTGTGGATCCATGACGTGATCTGACTGTTACGAATGGAAGACCAGTCATTGCTCAAGGAAGACAGATATGACCCATCCTGACCTTTTTTCGCTCTCCGGCCGCCGCGCTCTTGTGACAGGAGCATCCCGCGGGATCGGTCTGGTTCTGGCGAAAGGACTGGCGCGTTATGGTGCGGAGGTCGTCCTGAATGGCCGCAATGCTGATGCTCTCGATGCGGCGAAGCAGCAGTTTGATGCTGATGGACTGAAAGCCGGTACTGCGGTCTTTGATGTTACGGATCAGGATGCGGTCATTGACGGGATCGAGACGATCGAACGTGAGCAGGGGCCGATCGACATTCTGATCAACAACGCCGGAATACAGCGCCGTGCGCCGTTGGAGCAGTTTCAGCGCAAGGACTGGGATGATCTCATTTCAACCAATCTCAACGCTGTTTTCTTTGTAGGACAGGCTGTTGCGCGCCACATGATTCCGCGCGGGCAGGGCAAGATCGTCAATATCTGTTCGGTGCAGAGTGAACTCGCACGTCCCGGAATTGCGCCATACACCGCGACCAAAGGGGCGGTTAAGAATCTGACGAAGGGCATGGCGACGGACTGGGCCAGGCACGGTCTTCAGATCAATGGCCTCGCTCCCGGGTATTTTGCAACGGAAATGAACGAAAAACTCGTATCGGACGAAGAGTTTACCGCATGGCTGAACAAGCGCACGCCCGCTGGACGATGGGGACAGGTGGAGGAACTGGTGGGGGCAGCCGTGTTTCTGTCATCCCCGGCCTCAAGTTTCGTTAACGGGCATATGCTGATGGTCGATGGCGGCATCAGTATATCACTTTAATATTTCGGGCTTAGTGACTGTGTCCTGTTACGAAATTTGTGTTACGGGCATTGTCTGCCGTGTTGGGGGACAGAAGGGTTTTCGTTAAGTAACGGTGATCCTGTCGGACGTGTCACAGGGAAGTTATCATCGGATGAGCTCCATCTTTGCCATCTCGCTCGCAACCGCTGCGATTGCGGCTGTTATCATCCTCATTGCCCGTTTTCGGATCAATCCGTTTATCGTCCTTTTCTCGGTTTCCATCCTCCTGGCGCTGGTCGCCGGGATGCCTGCGGACAAAGTGGTAGGGTCGTTCGAGGCTGGGGCAGGGCACGTCCTGGGGCATGTAGGAACGGTCATTGCGCTCGGCACCATGCTGGGGAAGATGCTCGCCGAGTCTGGTGGGGCTGATCGCATTGCCCTGACGATCTCGAACATCTCGGGGCGTCGTCACGTCGACTGGGCCATGATGCTGATCGGACTTCTTGTTGGCCTTCCAGTCTTTTTTGAGGTTGGATTTGTCCTGCTGATTCCGCTGGCTTTCGTTCTGGCGGATCGGACCGACACGCCTCTGCTGCGGGTTGCCTTGCCGATGGGTGCGGCGCTGTCCATCACCCATGCGCTTATTCCTCCCCATCCCGCTGCGCTTCTGGCTCTGAGCGCCTATCACGCCAATATCGGACTGACGATTTTGCTAGGGGTGTTGATCGGAACGCCGATTGCCGTGATTGCAGGGCCGCTTTTCGGCCGTTTTGCGGCGGCAAGAGTTATGCCGATTGGCGTCAACCCTCTGGCCCAGCAGTTCGTGAACAGTGAGCCTCCTGCCAGTCTGCCCAGCTTTGGCATTACGGTTTTCACCATCCTGTCGCCCGTTTTCCTGATGCTCGCAGGGTCCATGTCTCAGGGCATCATTGCGCCTGACACGACCCTGGGCGCCGTTCTGCGCTTTGTCGGCAATACGGATATCGCCCTTTTGCTGGCGACGGTGCTGTCCTTTTATGTGCTGGGGCAGGCCCGGGGATTTTCACGCGAGACCATTCTGCGATTTACAAATGAATGTCTCGGTCCGACGGCCCTGATCATGCTTCTCGTGGGCGCCGGCGGTGGCTTTGGCCGCGTTCTGGTGGATAGTGGTGTTTCCAAATCGATTACGGATGCTGCCCTTGGAGCCCATGTGCCGCTGCTTGTTCTGGCCTGGATGCTGGCTGCCATTGTCCGGGTTGCCTGCGGCTCGTCCACGGTTGCCATGGCCACGGCCTCCGGGATCGTTGCGCCTATTCTTGCGCGTTCAACGGGTGTCTCGCCGGAACTGATGGTTCTCGTCACAGGGGCAGGATCGGTCGCCTTTGGGCCGATGAATGACGCAGGGTTCTGGCAGTTGAAGGAATATCTCGGGCTGACAGTTCCCCAGACGCTCAAAACATGGTCCGTACTCGAAACACTGATTGCGGTCTGCGGCCTTATTTTTGGCCTGGTTGCGTCAATTTTCATTCATTAACAATATCGGTGCGGGACAGAAACTGTCCCGACCATGCGCGATCTTCAGGAGCAAGACCAGAATTATGTTTGGTCTGAATTGTAAGTGCAGATAACCGTATTGTTGTCGAGAACTCTGTCTGTTTCGGTTGAGATGGCATTCACATGAAATTCATCATCACAGATCATTGTTTTTAACAAGAAAAAACATCTTTTTTGGGGTGTTGTTTCTTTTAATGGGAAAACTTTTCTCCTGAGTGGCGTTCTGTTGTTCTGCAGGTTTTCCAACAGGGACACTCAGCATTTAGTATTGTTCAAGGCTGCATGAAGGAGGACGACGCGCAAGCTGTCGGGTCACGAATGGCAAAACTTACTCCCGAACAGAAGTTCGTGACGAATATCGTGATGGTCGTCACCATGGGCGCACTCGCCTTTGGTTACGATACCGGTGTTATTTCCGGAGCTTTACCGTTCATGTTGCGTCCACCGGCGCAGGGCGGCCTGGGTCTGACGCCTTTCACGGAAGGGCTTGTCACGTCTGCTCTTATCGTCGGTGCGACCATTGGCTCTCTCGTCTGTGGTCATGTGGCGGACCGTTACGGCAGAAGGGACAGTCTGATTGTCCTGTCTGTCGTGTTTATAATTGGGGCAGTCGGGACAGCCCTGTCACCATCTGTGGCGATCATGGTGGCCATGCGTGCGATCCTGGGTTTTGCAGTAGGCGGGGCTTCTGCCCTTGTGCCCATGTTCATCTCCGAAATGGCACATTCCAGCCGCCGCGAGCGCCTGGTCAGCCAGAACGAGATGATGATCGTTACCGGACAGCTGATTGCCTACATTCTCAATGCCATACTGGCCAAGATTTCGGAATCTCCCACAATCTGGCGGACCATGCTTGTGATTGCAGCGGCTCCGGCAGTTCTTCTGGGAGTAGGGCTGTTCTTTGTCCCACGTTCTCCACGCTGGCTCGCAAGCCGGGGCCGCATGGGTGAAGCCGAAGCGGTTTTGCAACTCATCAGGTCCACGCCTCGGCAGGTGCGCAAGGAAGTGTCCGAGATTTCCGCTCAGGAGGGTGAATCCTCCGATCAGATGGGTTGGCGGGAAGTTCTTGGGAAGACCTGGATCAGAAGACTGCTCCTGATCGGTATCGGACTCGGATTTACCGCGCAGTTTACGGGCGTAAACGCCTTCATGTATTTCACGCCGATCATTCTGCATCAAACCGGTCTGGGTACCGAGGCTGCGCTGGTGGCGACCATCGGAAACGGTATTGTCGCCGTTGGCGCAACATTGCTGGGGATCTGGATGATAAGCCGTTATCCCCGTCGTATCATGATGACGCTGGGGCTTTGTGCTGTGATCGTGGCGCATTTCGGCCTGGGTAGCACTCTGCTTCTGCTGCATGGCGCAACACTTGAAAGCGCAGTAGCGCTGGGCTGCATCCTGTTCGCGCTTCTCTTTATCCAGATGATGGTGTCACCATTGTATTGGCTGCTGATGTCAGAACTGTTCCCACTGCGCGCTCGTGGTGTTCTGACCGGGCTTTCAGTAGCTGCCCAGTGGATGTTCAATGCAACGGTGGCCTTTGTATTTCCGATCATGCTGCACTGGGCAGGGTCATGGACCTTCTATGTTTTCGCATTGATCAATCTCTGTTCTCTTCTGTTCGTCATGAAGTGCCTGCCTGAAACAAAAGGCATGACTTTGGAAGAACTCGAAACTCATCTCGAACAGGAACTGTCGCCAGCACATTCCGCCCACTCCGAGACGCGGACGATCCCTGCCGGATCTGTTTAATAAGGAAGTCGCAAAAAGCCATTTTGATCTGTTCAGAGCCGCTATGTAGTCTCTGATGAGACCCGCTTCTACGACAGATGAAATACTATTTTTCAGAAGATGGGGAGGTAAAACGGGATTTACCAGTAAAAGCCGATTTTATTTAATAATGAACGACGTAGATCGGTTCAGAATGTTCCAAGAGCCAAATAAATACACGAAGAAAAAATGATTGTTTTTCAGGATTTTCTTACCGGACCGAGTGGCGGGCGCAACAAGGATTGAACCTGTAACCCCAACCATGGCAAAACCGGCTGAACCCAACGGAATCAGAGACTTACAGAGTCAAACACGTTCAAAAAATGGCACGCACGATCGAAGCTAAATCATACAATGCATGTGAAGAGCATACCAGAAATTGACCGCCCTGTCAGGGCTTCCGTCACCTCCCCGAATGTCCTCAAGGCAGCCTTCCGCAAGCACGTCATGGGACTCTATTTCGACGGAACGCTCAAGCCGTCCGAGAAATCGGTCCTCATGACGCTGGCGACCTTTCTGGGCCGGAGAGGGCTGTATCCCAGTCATGAAGCAATCGCGCGCGCCTGCTGCTACTCCGTGTGGACCGTGATCCGCGCCCTTGAGCGCGCCTATGAACTTAGCATCGTCGAGCGAACCTACAGGGTGAAGCGGGAGGGCGGGAAGAAGGTCCGCACCAGCAACACACCTTGATCGTTAGGCTCAGGACCCATTGATTTGATTGAGGAAATCTGATTCAGGCTCTGTGAGGAGACTGGAGATGAGCGACCTGTTTTGGCTGACGGACGAACAGATGGGCCGTCTGCGG
>NZ_JABCQG010000023.1 GCF_015244565.1 Gluconobacter vitians
CAAGACCCTCAGTGGCCTTACCCCTTACGAATACGTCTGCAAAATCTGGACTTCAGAGCCAGAAAGATTCATCATCAATCCAACCCATCAAATCCCGGGACTAAACACCTAATCTATGTTTTTTGCCGTTAAATGGACTGAGCATGATGGACGCCGTTTGACGATTATAGTCAGCTTCCGAACTTGACTTGCCATCTCGTAACCAGATGAGAGATAATCGAATTTATTTGATTATCTCAGTTTTAAAGGCCCTAACCCAGATGGAATTACCACCAGCGACTACGATTGAAACCGGCACATCTATCCTGTTTCTAGGGGCTGGCTTTTCCGCCGAAGCCACCAATACGAGGGACGAAGATATCAAGGATGTTTCGGCGTTAATTATCCATTTACTCAACCAAATAGATGTTACCTCATCAGATGGGTATGATCTGGACACAGCGGCGGAAGAATTTCAAAAAGCATACGGCGATGAGGCGACCGTTTCTGCTCTACATTCCAACTTTCGGACGAAGGCATACACGGACGATCAAGCAACCATAGTTACCCAGCCTTGGAGAAGGATTTACACGACTAACTACGACGACGTTATCGAGACAATTTGCTCTGACAATCGTAAGCCGATTACAACGCATGGCGTACAGGACCCCGTAAGCGAGCCAATGCCTGGAACGACGCAACTTTTGCACATCTATGGCAACATAGGCAGAGCATCTGCCTCAGAGTTCTCTAAAACATTTCTCTTAACGGAGCGGCAGAGAGACAACTCACCTTTTTTAAAATCGCAGTGGATGCGTGCCTTTCACAACGACGTGCTCGCCGCTTCGAGTCTTATCTTTGTCGGCTTCTCGCTCACTGATATCGATATCCGCAGGCTTCTTAACCTCATGCCTCCTGAAGTCCTGCAAAAGATTCATTTCGTGACTCGCCCGAGCACCAGACAACCGATCCTCACGCGCTTGGGCAAGTTCGGGACACCGCATCCCATCGGACTTTCGGCTTTAGCCGCCCATTTGGGAACGAAGCGCGCGGGAGCCCCTTTGATATCCTACCCGACTCTTCCCATTTCGATGCAGGAAATATTTTTTACCCCGAAGTTGGAAGCCTCAATTTCGGCGCTAGACATTGAACGCCTCTTCATCTCCGGATCAACGGATCTGAGCAAACTGTCCCAAGCCGACATATCGGCCAATGCGGGAGCCTATACAATATCTCGCAGCCGGAACGCTTATACTCGCGCAGGAAACAATGCGTCCGGTACGATGCCGATTTTGGTCAATGGCGACATCGGTAATGGCAAAACGATTTTTGCAGATCAAGTCGGATATCTTTACGCTCAGAAGAACTACCGCGTTTTCAAGTTCAAGCGCGAGTCAGATAATATTGGTGAGGTCTTAGCCTACCTACAAACACTAGACGATCCTACGTTACTGATCTTCGATGATGTCATGCGTTTTCCACAATTGCCGACGGCAATCCTGGAGATGAGAAAGAGTAATCTCGTCATCCTGGCTACAGTCCGAACAAGTTTTCTCGACATATCGCCACTCACGGTTAAGTCCCGTCTCGGGAACATGACATTTATCCAAATCGACCTTGACAGTCCGGCACGCGACGAAACTCAACGAATTGTCGCTTATCTCACACTTAACGGCCTTTTGGGAAAGTATTCAGACCTATCGGATTCGGAAAAGTTGAATTTTATCGAGCGTACCTGCGGCGGACAGATCCGCGATATTGTTCTTAGTCTCTACGAGACAGGTGTCTTACACTCCAAAGTGGAGGAGCTTCTGGTTAATATACAGAAACTCGACAAGGACGCGCAAAGCATCATCATCTTCAGTGCGGTCCTAACCATTGCAGGATTTCAGGAGTTTTCGGAGATCTGGCTTCTCACAAACTTGCTCGATTATTCAGGCGCTTTTGAAGACCTCAGGGAGGCGTTAAACAATAACGGGCTTGGTAAGCTCGTCCAGATCGACAAAGGTAATCTCAGCATTCGGTCGCCGGCACTCGCTGAATTTATTCTAAAACATGTCTTCAATCTTGAGGCTGTTCTTAACGTAGTAAAGCGTGCCCTGTACTCAATCAATAGTCATTTTTCCAGCGAAGATGATCTCGTGAAAATGGCGAGGGTTCTTCTAAAATTTTCGGTTTACGGAAGACTCATCAAGAGCAATCGTGAGAATGCGATTATCGAAAATTTTTATGACGATTGCCGCTCGCTGACATTTGCCGCCAACGATCCGCTGTTTTGGATACAGCGGTCAATATGTCTGATGCACAACAACCAGTTTGACATTGCGTTTCGATTTATCGATACCGCCTATAGCTTGGCGCGCCGACGCATCAACTGGGACACTTACCAGATCGATAATCACAAGGCCCGGGTGCTACTAACACAGTCTCGGGAGACCGGTGTCAGCCCGGATGGAAACCGAGAACGAGAGGCTATCTCATTGCTACAATCGGTATTGGCTAGAAGAAACGACGATCTCTACCATCCGCTTTCCGTAATGAGGCTATATGTGGAAATTGTTGATAAGTACTTGAATGATATTTCACAAGAGCAATCGCTTTCTCTAAAGCAATCTATCGATACTGCCATTCGGAGCATCAAAAGCTTCAAGCACGCTGGCCGATTTAAAAACTTGCCCGAATTGCGAAATCGGCTCTCAAGCGCGGCTAAAGCGCTGCAACGACGTGACGGAAAACTTTAAAATTTTCTGGAGATTGAACTGATATGGAAACGATCGAGAGAAATGTTTTCATCTCGAGTATTCATTTCAGCTTTCAGGAAACCCATATCGTCTCGATTATGACCGAGATGAGGGCGACTGCCGCCTGTCTGGTTCCATATTACTGGGCAGACAGGCAGTTCAGGGGCCTGATAGTCGCCATTCATAATGGCGGCCAACCGCATCGAGCGCATGTTGAGTCGGCTCAAGCAGATATACCGAATTGCCACTATCTACGACGACACTGCCCAGTTACTCATTAGTTTGACCAATATCGCCGTTGCCAAGCTCTGGATAATGTCTTTTGTCGCCGCGCTCTAACCTTAAAATAATATACCAAATATTTCACTTATTCTGTTTAGGGTCAACTGGAAATCACACGTTCCATAGTCAATATGCCCCTTAAATCTATCATAAATACCCTGGGTTATTTGTCCAAAAAATATACAGCTTCTGATTCTGTGGTAGTCGTCTTCGTTGAATATATTATGGTAATTTGGAATATCTCTTCTTATTGTTGAGTGTATCTTATTTGATGTCAATAGTATCTCTTCTACTGAAATATAGCCTATAGCCTCCATCTCAACGGCACTGTCTGCCTCAAGTACGGTTGCTATCATAAAGCTTCTCAATGAGGCCATTTCATCAAATGAAAACGAAACATCCGAAAAAAGATTAGTAAATTCTTCCATTATATTACTTAAGCGCCTCAAAACATTTCCGACCAGCTATCGGCCTGAAGGTTGGAACTTACGAACATACCCAAACGGTGGATGCGATGACACCCTACGGCAAGACATGTAGTGTGAAGCGGAGGATAAACTGGAAATAAGTGGCGAGAGCTATGTCCGCTTTCGGAATGCGGGTGATAGCGTCCTATGGTCGGCATGGAGGGCGTAAGCGGACCTGCTGCTTACGCCTTCGTCTCGGTCGTTCGGATGCCCAGATCACATTCCCGACTCCGGACATTGGCCCTACCCAATCCTGCTTTAGGCGGCAGGCGCCCGATAAACACGTCAGTAAGGTGCTCATGGTGTTGATTTTCGTTGAGAACTGGGTTCTTCCGCACTTTTCGTGATGGGTATCTTGTACTGAGGTTCCGGAACTGGGAAATCCAGAAAGTCGTTCACTTTCATGGATATTCCCCAGTGTCACGCCTTCGGTCTCTTGATCTTCCCCGTTCCCTCGTCGTTCGTCGTGTTGTTGCACTGGATAACAGAGTGGAGATCGAAGTCGGTCTGCGAAAACGGAGTGCAGTGTGTCCGGACTGTCAGTGCCCGACACAACGCATTCACAGTTTCTATCAGAGAAAACTCGCGGATCTTCCATGGCAGGGCCGTCCAGCCACGCTGATCGTTTCTGTGCCGCGCTTTTTCTGCCAGACGATGCTTTGTCCACGTCGGACGTTTGTCATGCCCATCGAGGGGATAACCGTGCGTCATGGCAGACAGACCACACGTCTTGCCGATCTTCATTATTATATCGCCCACACCCTGGGCGGTTCCGCTGGAGCACGAATGACCGTGCGCCTGTGTTGTCCCATCAGCGTGGATACTCTTGTCCGCCGTCTTCTCTCACGTGTGCAGAACACCACAAAAGGCACGGCCCTTACACGTGTGGTGGGGGTGGATGACTGGGCATGGCGGCGGGGACATCACTATGGAACGATTGTGGTCGATCTTGAGAAAAATGATGTCATTGACCTCCTGCCAGATCGGGACGCTGATACCCTTGCCCGATGGCTGCAGGTCCACCCCGGTATTGAAATCATTGCCAGAGACCGTGCCGGTACTTATGCAGACGGATGCCGCAGAGGCGCACCATCCGCTCTTCAGGTGACAGACCGCTGGCATCTGCTGAAGAACCTGTCAGACGCTTTTGTCAGCATTCTGGACCGTTTTACGACGACTGTCAGGACCCTGACACGACAGATGAACGTATCAACGGTCGTAAGCAAAATATCTGAAACAATCAGAGCGCATCCAGAAGAGGCGCAGGCGGTCGTCAGGTCAGCCTCTGGGGAACGGCGTGACATTCTTTTCAAGGAAGCTCTTGCCCTGAAAGCAGCGGGACACAGCATTCAGGCTATCGCCACAACGATCGGGGTAGAGAGAAAAACCGTGCGGCGCTGGTTTCAGCGGGGCCATGCACCACCATGGAAAAGAACGGTTCCGTCACGCAGCATACTCGTGCCTTACACAGCCCACCTGGAAAAGAGATGGTCCGAAGGATGTCGCAATAGTCGTCAGCTATGGCGGGAACTCCTGGAGCAGGGCTTTGCAGGACAATATGGCACCGTCTGGAAATGGGTGGCGACGCGACAGGGATGTTCCGCGAAACCCGTTCCTTCCGCGCATGTCGTTGCACCTCGGGGACGCAGACTTGCGCGGCTTCTTCTCGCAGAGGATCCGTTATCTGCCGGACAGGAGGGACTGCTGGTTCCTGCCCTTCTGGAAGCTGAACCGCACCTTGCCGTCACACTCTGCTGGCTCAGGAAAATGCAGACCCTGCTCTGTAAAAGGGGTGACACCTGCACGGGAGGCGATCTGAAGGCTCTGCTGGAAGAAGGAAAGACGACGCTGCTGTCACGTCTGATTCCCGCGCTTGAACGGGATGCGGCTGCCATTGAAGCGTCTCTTGTCACACCTTGGACAACCAGCCCGGTTGAAGGACAGATCAGCCGACTGAAAATGATCAAGCGAACCATGTTCGGAAGAGCAGGCTTCGAACTCCTCAGGGCGCGTGTCCTTCAGCCCGCATAATCAAAAAACATCATCACGAAAAGTGCGGAAGAACCCAGTTCTCGGTGAAAATCAACACCTCATGGTTTCTCCAACACGTCATCATCCTCGGCAAAGCGCATACCGACCCATTTTCCGGACGTCGTCAGGAATAAGAAATTACTATACGGGGGTATGGCATATTTTCCTTGATCTCGATCAATTATCGCAGCGGCATCTACGGTCGGGGCATCGGCATATCCATGTCGTGATGCGTATGATGTCCGCCAGCTGCTCCTGCCTGGGCGACCAGCGCCTGGTAGTCAGAACTGTTCATTCCCGGAAGGCTCCCGAGAAACGCAACGATGTTCCAGAGATCATCATCACCATGATCCGCCCAGGACGGCATGCCCGACATCTTGATGCCATGCTTGAGGATCCAGAACAGTTCGCCCGGTGTATAGCGTTGCGCCACATCCTTCAGAACCGGTGGCTTCGGATACATCCCCTCCGCCATATCCTCGGCCTCGACGCCCGGCGCCGAATGACATGAGGCGCAATGCATCGAAAAATGCGATGCACCACCGACGAGCCGTGCCTGCGTCTCAAGATCGACAGGTGCGGTAATGCCCTCGGCGTGATGCCGGATTGAATGGAGGCGTGCCGTTTCCAGAACACGATAGGTCAGCCGCCAATGCGGCGAGGTGGCGCCCACATCATACAGACCACCGAAAGCGACGGTCGCTCCTACGCCGATCCCAAACAGCAGGATACCGGCGAACCCCCAGATCAGTCTTGTCATACGTGCCTCCCTTGGCCTTTCCAGGCGCGACGCTGATGGCGCCGCCCCGCTCCGGTCAGGACCCGATCAGCGCTGATGAACCGCGTCAGGCATGCCCTGCGGCCCCATTGGCATCTTCATGCCGCTTTCCTTGTCACCGCAGCCCATTTTCATCTTGTGATCTGACGGCGCCATGGCGTGGCCGTTCGACATATTCATGCCCTTCATCTTCATACAGTCTCCCATCTTTCCCTTCATTTTCATGCCCTTCTCCATGCCCTCCATGCCGGAACCGGACATGCCGTCCATTTTCATCTTGTCGTGGTCCATCCCCGACATGCCGGACATGCCCTGCATCCCGGACATATCCTGACCCTGCGGCTGGGCCGGTGCCGGAGCGGGGGTCTGGGCATGCGCAACCGAGACCGTGGCCAGAAGTGCGGCCAGAGCGGCCGAGAACCTGAAATTGATAGTCAGCATTTGTAAGTTCTTTATCTTTTGTTATCTGAAACGGGGCCGCACGGAGCGCCCCGCAACGACTTCACATCGGGCAGGAGCGGTCAGAACCACGTCCTGATCCCGAAGGTGAAATTCAGGTCATGGACACGCTCATTCCTTGAACGCGCCATGTCGGCGGCCTGACCGAACGTGCCGGAGTAACTCACGCCGATATAAGGCGCGAATTTCCGATGCCATTCGTAGCGAAGCCGCAATCCCGTATCGATATCGGACAGCCCGGTTCCGACGCCGCGCGCACGATCGGACGCGGAATAGAAGTTCATCTCGACCTGGGGTTGGAGAATCAGGCGATTAGTCAGCAGGATATCGTATGAGCCCTGCAGACGCCCCGCCGCACCCCGGTCGCTGAAATAGGCCGTGGCCTCCACATTGAAGAAATATAGAGCCAGTCCCTCGACCCCGATCGCGCCCCAGGCCCGTGTGGGGCCGTTGTCAATATCGAGACGCACGCCGGTCTGGACATCGAAATACCGGGAGATAGCACGATCATAAAGGGCCTCATGGTCTCCATCACCGAACTTGCCGTTTGTGCCGACCGTGCCTTCGGATTTCAGCCAGAGCTTGTCGTAGTCGGTGCCGAACCAAGCCTGCCCATCGTAACGGAACTGCCCGCCATCGGCACCAAAGCGCGCCTCGAACTGGTCGAGCAGCGCATGCATGTAGATGTTATGGTCCATGACCGGCTGGATGCCGTTGATATAGACCACGGGCGCGGGAGCCGAGGCGGTCTGCGCTTCCTGGGTTCCTTCGCTCTGGCGTGCCGGGACTGACTGGGCGCGTCCCGTGCCAGGTACCGCGGTAGCCAGTCCAGCGGCAAGGACCGCGCCCCCTATCAGACCCCGGATCACGACACCACCACCGTGCGGAACATGCCCACCTCCATGTGGTAGAGCAGGTGGCAGTGATACGCCCACAGCCCGGGTTCGTCCGCCGTGACCAGGTAACTCAGCCGCTCACCCGGCTTGACGGTAATCGTGTGCTTGTAGGGTCGGCACTCGCCCTGCCCATTTTCCAGTTCACTCCACAACCCATGCAGGTGGATCGGATGCTCCATCATCGTGTCGTTGATCAGGACGAAGCGCACCCGCTCGCCCAGGGTGAGACGAATGGGCTCCGCTTCCGAGAACTTCTTGCCGTCAAACCCCCAGATGAAGCGTTCCATGTTGCCGGTCAGATGCAGGGTGATCTCGCGCGATGGCGGGCGCGGGTCCGCGCCCGGGATCGTCGCCCGCAGATCGGCATATGTCAGAACGCGGCGACCATTGTTCTCCAGCCCGTCGCCCGGTTCCGCCAGCCGGTTGATCGGCATCATGGCGACACTCTGCACCGCGACGCCGGGCTTCAGCTCTGTTTTATGCCGCGACGCAGCCGCCATGCCCGGCATATCCATCGCAGCGGCTCCGGGTCTGTTGGCCTCCTTCATGTCCATGTGATCCATGTCCATGCCGCCGCTGGCAGGGGCTTCACCGGGCTTCCCCGGCGAACTCCCCATCTCCATGCCCGCCATGCCGCCCTTCATGTCCATATTCCCCATGCCCATGTCGGTCATGGTGCGCAGCGGGCGCGGGTCCATGGGCGGGACCGGACCGGCAAGGCCCGGACGGGTGGCGAGCGTGCCGCGTGCGTATCCGGTACGATCCTCAGCCTGGGCAAAGACCGTGTACGGTCCATCGGCGGTGGGCTCGACAATCACATCGTAGGTTTCCGCAGTTCCGATGCGGAATTCATCGACAGGGATGGGCTCCACGTCATTACCGTCGGCCTGAACGACGGTCATCGTCAGGCCGGGAATGCGCACGTCGAACAGCGTCATCGCCGATGCATTGATGAAGCGCAGGCGTATGCGCTCGCCCGGTCGGAACAGGCCCGTCCAGTTTGCAGCAGGCGACTGGCCGTTGATCAGGTAGGTGTAGATGATGCCCGACACATCCAGAATGTCGGTCGGCGCCATGTTCATGGCACCCCATTGCAGGCGATCTCGGATCGTCGCACCCAGCCCCTGCCGATGTGCGTCACGGAAGAACGTGTCCACCGTACGCTGGCGGAAATTGTAGTAATCGCTCTGGAATTTGAGGTTGGAGACGATGTCCTCAGGATCGACGTCGGTCCAGTCGGACAGGACCATCACATAATCGCGGTCGAAATGCTGCGCGTAACCGTCTCTCGGGTCGATGATCAGAGCCCCATACAGGCCCGTCTGCTCCTGGAAGCCGGTATGGCTGTGATACCAGTAAGTGCCGCTCTGATGCAGCGGGAAGCGATAGGTGAACGTGTCACCCGGCGCGATCCCGCCAAAGCTCAGACCGGGCACGCCGTCCATGTCGGCCGGCACCCGGATTCCGTGCCAGTGGATCGAACTGGGCTCATCCAGCCGGTTGGTGACATTCAGTTCGACTGTGTCGCCCTGACGCCACCGCAGGATCGGCGCGGGCGTGGAGCCGTTCACACCCACCGCGTGCATGCGCGCACCGGTGATATTGACCGGCACAGAACCGACCGTAAGGTCGAAACGGGTGCCAGGCAGCGGGTCGGGCCGACCCGACGCCGGTGTATAGACCGGAGCGTAGGCGCCCGCGCTGCGCTGCGGGACGGCCAGCGCCGCCCCCCACAGGCCCGTCCCGATGACGAAACGGCGGCGCGTGATCGCGCCCCGTCCCGTAAGTGATCGTATTGACATGAATAATAGTCCGCAAAAGAGAGAAGGCGGAACCTGTCATAGGTCCATGACCAGCCCTGAAACTGTCAGAACAGAATCAGGCCATCTGTCTGGGCGGCGGCAGGGCGGGCGCGAACGCACGGCCGACCATGCGATCCGAGCGAGACAGGCCGAAAGGCGCGGTAACACCTGAGTAATCAAACGCCCTGGTCACGGAGGGCGGCATCAGCCAATTGGCGACGCAGGCACCCTGGGCGCAGCAATCGCCGCAATGATGACATGGATGATGGTCGTGGCACGGTTCATGATTGCAATGTGCGGTCGTCGTATCCGCACGGGATGGCATCTGCATCCCTGGCATGTCGGCCATCGGCTGGGTAACCACAGCAACTGTAGAGGGCAACGTGGCGGCATGACCCGGCATGACGGATGCCAGCATCAGCCCCACCTGCAGAAGCAGGCAGGCCAGCAACCGTCCCAACCGTATCGCGCCGATCTCTTGCACGTCTACCCCGTCATCTTGCTGACCGTTTCGATCAGTTCCCCGATTTTTTCCTGACGCTCCACCGGATCGCCGGATTCGATCGCCTCTACAACGCAGCCCGCGATATGTTCGCGCAGAACAAGCCCCTCGAGCCGATGCAACGCCGCCTTGGCGGCCCGAAGCTGAAGCAGAACATCCACGCAATAGCGGTCTTCGTCCACCATTTTCTGGATGCCACGCACCTGACCTTCGACCCGTTTCAGGCCCTGCGAAATCTTTACCCGTGACTGCCTCATTGCGCTATACCCTACAGGGGCATACCTTGAAGTGCAAGCGATTATGGCATACTTCGACGCCGCGGCTGGCGGCCACAAGCAAGGGGGCTTCATGACGAACGACAATACAGCAGCTTGCGCGTCCCATCTCCATGGAGAGGGTCCCACCCCGGCAGCGACCGGAGTTGACGCGCACCTGGTCAAGGATCCTGTGTGTGGCATGACGGTCGATCCCGCGACGGCGACGCATCATGCCGACCATGATGGCCGGACCTGGTATTTTTGCAGCGCGCACTGCCAGACAAAGTTCGAGGCCGCCCCCTGTCATTACCTGCACAAGGCGGACACGACGCCCATCAAGCCTCAGCCCAGGCGGGCCGGGATGATCTGGACCTGCCCGATGCACCCCCAGATCCGACAGGATCACCCCGGCTCCTGCCCCATCTGCGGCATGGCGCTGGAACCGGAGGAGCCATCCGACGCCGACATGCCCAACCCGGAACTCGTGGATTTCAGCCGGCGCCTATGGGGAGCGAGCATATTGGCGGTCCCGCTCGTCGTCATCGCCATGGCGGCGGATATGGGAGGGCTGGCATTTTTCGATGGCGGCCTGACGAACTGGATTCAGTTGGCGCTTACGGCACCAATCGTGCTGTGGGCCGGCTGGCCGTTCCTCGAACGCGGCTGGATGTCTCTCCGCACCCGGCATCTGAACATGTTTACGTTGATCATGCTGGGCGTCGGCGCGGGCTTTCTCTACAGCATCGCCGCGACAGTAGCCCCTGGCCTGTTCCCTGCTGCCTTCCGCATGCATGACGGGTCGGTCCCAGTCTATTACGAAGCCGCAGGTGTTATCGTGGTCCTGGTGTTGGCCGGGCAGGTCCTGGAACTGCGCGCCCGCGCCCGTACCAGTCGCGCCATTCGCGCCCTGCTGGATCTCGCACCGAAAATCGCACACCGGGTCGGCGCGCAGGATCGCGAGGACGACGTACCGCTGGCCCAGATCGTGCCCGGCAATCGGCTCCGCATCCGGCCGGGGGAAAGCATCCCGGTGGACGGCACCGTCATGGACGGGCGCTCCAGCGTGGACGAAGCCATGCTGACAGGAGAGCCAGCACCTGTCGCCAAGGGCCCGGGTGACAAGGTGACGGGCGGAACCATCAACGGCACCGGCAGCCTGCTGATGACGGCCGAGGCCGTTGGCTCGGACACGATGCTGGCCCGAATCGTCAGCATGGTGGCGGCTGCGCAGCGTACACGGGCACCGATCCAGGCGGTGGCGGACCGGGTCTCCGGCTGGTTCGTGCCGCTGGTCGTGCTTGTGTCCCTGCTGACCTTCGTCGTCTGGCTTCTGGTCGGTCCGCAACCGCGCTTCGGACACGCACTGCTGAACGCCATTGCGGTCCTGGTGATCGCCTGCCCGTGCGCGCTGGGCCTGGCCACTCCGATGTCGATCATGGTCGGCATGGGACGCGGGGCGCGAGCCGGCGTGCTGGTTCGCAACGCCGAAGCACTGCAGGCGCTGGATACGGTCGATACGCTGGTGATCGACAAGACCGGCACCGTAACGGAAGGCAAGCCCCGGCTGATCGCGACCGAAACATCAGGTGCATGGGATTCCAGCATCGTCCTGCGGTTGGCGGCATCACTGGAAACGCAGTCCGAGCATCCGCTGGCCCAGGCGCTGGTCGCCGCGATGACGGCGCAGGGCCTTCAAGCCGCATCGGTCGGGGATTTCGCCTCTCAGACCGGCCTGGGCGTGACCGGCACCGTGGACGGGCATGCCGTCGTCGTCGGAAACCAGGCCCAGATGCGGCAGCAGGGCATCGATGCGTCAGCATTGATCCCTGTCGCGGACAGCCACCGGGCGGAGGGCGCGGGCGTCATGTTCGTCGGCATCGACGGACAGGCCGCTGGGTTGCTGGTCGTGGCCGATCCGTTGAAGACCGACGCGAAGGAGACCATCGCGGCACTGCACGCAGTCGGCATGCGGATCGTGATGCTGACGGGCGACAACGCCCGGACTGCGGAAGTCGTCGCCCGTCAGGCGGGGATCGACGAGGTGCATGCCGACCTCAAGCCTGAGGACAAGGCCGCAATCATTCGTGACATGCAACACAAGGGAGCCCGTGTCGCCATGGCGGGCGACGGCGTCAACGACGCGCCGGCCCTGGCCACCGCCGATATCGGAATCGCCATGGGCACAGGCACCGATGTCGCGATCGAAAGTGCTGGGATGACACTGGCACAAGGCAGCCTCGCCGGACTGGTACGCGCCCGCCGCCTGGCACAGGCAACGATGCGCAACATCCGGCAGAATCTGGCATTCTCCTTCCTGTTCAATGGGATCGGCATTCCACTTGCCGCAGGAGTCCTGTATCCCGTCTTTGGCCTTACGCTGTCGCCCATGTTCGCGGGAGGCGCGATGGCCCTGTCATCCCTGGCCGTCGTGACAAACGCACTGCGGCTCAATGCCCTGAGACTTCGATAAAAGCAGATTGCCTATTTCGTTCGGAAGGCATGCCTATCCGCGACAGGAACCCACACGAAGCGATGACCCGTTCATTACAAGAGCATAGATTTTCACGCAGGGATCAGCAGATGGGATATAGCTTGAATGGGTTTCATACCCTGCCCAAAGCGCTCAATGGCCTTACGATCCTTCTCAAGCGCCCCGTAAGGCAGATACTGGACTTTCAGATCGGCAATCCTGCTGAAAGCCGGTCGCCGCAGTTGTTCCCGCACATCGGCTTCCCGCTTATCCGGCGCAACAAGGAACAGTCCCTCCAGGGCCTGCGCCTCTGACCCGAGAGCAAGATCCAGCATCCGCACGATGCCGGAATAGATGGTCGTTGAATGCTCAACCTCGAAGGCTGCCACAATCCTGTGGCTTTCCCGACCGAGCCACAGAACATCGATCAGGCGCACGGATTCCGCTCCCTGCGTTTCCGTCGTGAACCCCGGCAACATCGACAGACAGCCATCTCCCAATTTACCGTCCTGCCATGGACGGCCACGATCATTGGCAGCAATCCAGACATCATACCCTAGGGAAAGTCCCAGATGGAGGGATCGAAGAACCGTTAATTGATACGCTTGGCTGATGATTTCAGGCTTTTGGCGATTTGATTGACTACTTTTGGGTTCGTTTTCGGTCTGCGTTTTGAGCAGATCGGGGACTGCTCCCCGCTGGATTGCTATGCATTCGCGCTGATCCGCTCCAGGAAGAGGAAGCGGCGCATATTGTAGACGATATTGGCCAGGCCGATCCGCATGGTGGCCCGGGTGATACCGACAGTTCGGACGAACAGACCCATTTGCGATTTCTGATCGGCAAAGACGTGCTCAACACGGGATCGGATCACGGACTTTCCGGCATTCGATTTCTGGATATGCCGAGGCATAGGTTTGAGATGCGGCTTCTTCCTGTGAACCTTTGAGACAAAACCCTGCTTTTCCATGAAGTCTTCATTGGCTTTGGAGCGATAGGCGGTATCCGCCCAGACGCCTGAGGCCGTATTGGTTTTATCCAGCAGCCCTTCTCTCAATCGCGCGCCATCATTGGCGGCGGCATCCGTCGTCTTCCATTTCCGGATGAACCGAAACTTCCGGTCGATGGAAATGTGGGATTTGTATCCAAAGAACGGGATGGCGAGATCACTCGACGGCATGGTTCCATCATCCTGCCGCTTCGCTTTCGTGAACTTCAGCGTCCAGCGCGCATGGCGATCCTTGTGGGACAATTTGGATGGCTTGTCCTGCCAGTCTTCAGGAATACGTCCTGCCCGGAGATCCGCTTTCTCAGCGTTGGTATTGCGCTGCTTCGGAGCCGCTACGAGCGTGGCATCCAGGATCTGGCCTGACATCGGCAGATAACCGGCGTTTCGCAGAGTTGCATCAAACCGGTCAAACAGTCTTTCAATGGCTCTCGCCTGTGTCAGGCGTTCACGGAACAGCCAGACTGTTTTGGCATCAGGCACCCGATCTGAAAGTCCCAGACCAAGAAAGCGCATAAAGGAGAGGCGGTCGTTGATCAGATATTCCGTCCGTTCATCAGACAGGTTGTTCAACGTCTGGATCACCAGGATCTTGAACATCAACACCGGATCGAACGGCGGTCGTCCGCCTTTGCTTCCATCTGAATAGGCCAGAGACTTCTCCAGATCAGGACGGAACACCTCAAAATCCACAGTCCGGGAAAACGCTTCGAGCTGATCGCCAAGCCCGCTTAACCGGGCCAACCGCTCTTCAACATCAAAGAAACCAGCCTGCTTCATAGCGCCATTCCCTCAGTCAGAACCAGACAAATGGAATCACAGAGACAGACTCAAAACCAGAGGGTTTTTCGATCCCTCCACGTTCACCGACAGCGGTCATGAGCAGTGGCGCTATGCGTTCACTAACGCCTCGTCTGACGCTGCCAATTTTATTCCGCTCTATGGCGATCTGCATCAGGGCACTCATGGCACGGAAAAGACGCTGACCGTGATCTTCAACGGCGATGTCGTCTGGCATCACACCATGAATGCCTCCGCTGTCAAAACCGGCAGCGGGCTGTTCTGAGGTTACAGGAGAAAGCCCCTCTGCTGTTGAAGGCAGAGGGGGGCGTTCAAGGAAAAGGCTGTCAGGTTTCCTTTTCCTGGTCCGCTGTAAAAACGCGGTCAGCCGTCATATTGCACCAGCCGGACATTCCGCTCAGCGGTTCCTCCTCTGGTGGCGGAGGAACAGCCAGGCTAGACATCGCAACCAGTCGGTTCACTGGAAGTCTGGCCAGCAGGACATCCAGCAGGGTTTCGGCAGAGGCGAACCGGGCTTGAGGCCCGGACCTAGTCATCAACGGAATGTTTTCCGGCACCAGCTCGATGGCGGATAGCTGCAGCCCGAAGTCAGCCACCCACGGGCAGAGTTGCCGAAGGCCTCTGTAGAGACACAGATTAAACGGGGGCCGGTCATGAGGCCCACCCAGTATGCGCCTCAGAAAGCTCATGTGATAGCCTGCCAGAACCAGAGGCACCGGGCGTCCGACAGGCATCAGACTACGAAAGAGCCTGTCACTGATTGTCAGATGAGGACGGCCGTTCTCATCAAGACTTTCTTCGAGATGTCCCTGTCGGCAGGTGACGTCCGTGAGCCACGTCATCTCTGCGCCCTCCTCGAAGAAGCCTTCGCGAAAACACAGGGTGATGGAGGCGCCGTGATACGGCACCTCCCATGCTGCTGGTGTGAGATCCACGAGACAGATCCGGCCCGCGGGCCAGCGCGGCAGCCGGATCGGACCCTGGGTCATGACCTGACTCCCGCGCGCAACTGCGCCACAAGAGCGAGGAAACGCTTCTGTAACTGCGCTGGCTCAAGAAGATCGTTGAGATACCAGATCTGGGGCGTAAGGCGCTGCTGCCGGTAGACTTCCAGACGCCTGTCGAACTGCGCCAGCAGATGCGCTTCCCAATCGTTTCGCACGACCCGGTCCGTACCGCAGCACCCCGCAACTTCGACATACCGAACCCGATCCTGCAACCGGATCCCGAGGTCGGAGAAGAAGAGTGCCGGTGCCGCGATCTGGATGCGGGGCTCGACGTCCAGTGTAATGTCGGAGGGGGTGATCGGACGCAGGGCTTCCCAGACGATCCGCTCGGGTGTGGAGTTGAGCTGCGTCCCATCTTCGGCAATTTTCCCCCTTGTCGGCAGATCATGCCACTGCGCCATGGCCGCTTTGATGACTGCCGCCCAGGCCCAGGTTCCGCAGTCGCCAAGCCGGGTCAGGTGTTGCCCGGCCGGTGTCGGAATATAACGAAACAAGGAGCTGGGCGGCTGAGTGCGCAGACGCAGGCTCAGCTCGCGGTAAAGACGGAGGTCGTCTGGTGTCGGCTCGAAGAAAGAGCGCACGTGACGGGGCACGGTCGCCGCAGCGACCGGAGTTTTTGTGAGAAGCATGAAGCATCCAGATTTTTGTAGGGAGAAAATGAGAGGACAGGCCGGAGCTGTCCGGCCTGTTCGTGTCAGGCGTTACAGGCGATACTTGAGGCCGAACTCGGGGACCTGGCCGGTGCAGATCGCTTCAATCAGCCGGGCTGCGGCATGAATACGGACGAGATCGGAAGCCGGATGAACGCCCGAGCGGTCTTCCGCGATAAACCGGGCCAGAAGTCTTTCCGGATCATCTCCAATCCCTGCCAACTCTGGCGCAAGCCGGTGCATCAGATCGCCCAGGGTCATGACCTGCGGCGTTTTCGTTGAGCAGGGGCCGAGCCAGGCCATCTCCTGTCTACCCATGAGCAGAACGAGATCCGGAAGCAGGACAGGAGAAAGAAAAGCGCCATCTTCAGTGTCCTCCGCTGCACCGACTGGTGACGGCATGGGCTGCTGCAGGATCTGCTCCCGCAGAGCCTGTCTGTTGGCCGGATCCTGATCGGCCTCCTGACAGGGAAACCACAGGCCCAGGCGTTCAGCCACAGCGGACGGTTCGGACCGGGACAGAACAAGATCGTACAGACAGACCGCTCTCCCGGTCGGCCGGACCGAAACGTCCGGACGATCGCGGGAGGAGACAAGACCCATCAGGCGGACAGCCAGATCCGTGCACAGGAAGGACGTCATGTCCGGTCTCCTGCGTTCTGCGTCAGTGCCCGGTTCAAACAACGGACCGTCTGCGCCAGAACGATCAGCGTGCCCTCAAGCCGGGTGTCGCTGGTGAAGGCTCCGGGCTGTGCGATCACATCGCGTAGTGTGGGAAGAACGACGCCGGCAAGCACGGCATGGGCATCAAAAAGCGTGTCGAGTTCGGTGACTAATCTGGTCATTGCGAAAGGCTCCAAACAGAGGGAAGCCCCAGAGAGAGAGAGAGAGAGAACGAGGGAGAAAACCCTCGCTCTGGTCGCACTGCGACCATTCCAGCTCACGCTCTGCGTGAGCCCTCTGGGGTGAGGACCAGCCCGGTCCTCCCTCGCGAAGCCAAAAAAAACGACAGAACCTGTCTGATCATTTCCCGTCCTAAGAGAGGGACAGAGGCCGAGTTCTGCACCGCCGCCCTCAGGGCGGCGCGACACCAGAAGGTGGCGCGTGCATCAAGAGTGACGCGCCCGAAGGGCGCCGACGCCCCCGGCAGGGCACGTAGGAAAACATAAGCGTAAGTGTTTGTTTTCCGGGGTTTTTCGGAGCTTTGCTCCAAAAACCCAGTATCGTGCCTTCAAGCTATCTTTTCAGTCTAAAGGTGAATCTTTTGAACGTGTCTTTTTATTCTGTATCTGTTTCGCGTTCACTCCAGACCTCCCTAAGACTGAAAATTATGCGGTTTTCAGGGGTTTTTTAGGCCCGTATGAGGGATCTGAGGGCCTTCTGGAATCCTGTATCGGTTGGCCCGGGGCGTAGCCCTGAGGGCTTAAAATATGGCTGTTTTCTGCGGCTCTTTTTTCGGGTTTTTTGGTTTTACTGATTTTTCTCGAAAAGCTCGCGTAAATGGCGATTATGTGTCGATTTCTGGCTGTTTTTGAAAGAAGTCCTGTTTTGAGGCTTTTTATGACCAGCTTCGGATTTCAGCAGCGTTGTTGAATGTCGGCACTGGTTTCTGAGATTTTACATGAAGATTCGGAAAACGACCGTTGATTCTCGACGTGTGTGTGTTTTGCCCTGCACATTCATGCACACGTCATGTTTCTGCTGTTTTGTTGAATGTCGGTACTGGTTTTTGAGATTTTACATGAAGATTCGGGAAACGGCCGTTGTTTCTCGACGTGTGTGTGTTTTCGGCCCTGCATTCACAGATACGTCAGGTTTTCGCTGTTTTATTGAATGTCGGTACTGGTTTTTGAGATTTTACGTGAAGATTCGGAAAATGACCGTTGTTTCTCGACGTGTGTGTTTTTTTGGCCCTGCATTCACGGATACATCAGGTTTCCGCAGTTTTGCTGAATGTCGGTACTGGTTTTTGAGATTTCGGATGAAGATTCGGGAAATGCTATGCTTGGCTTAGCGTATTCGGATTTGCGGGTTTTTCTGAACGCTGTCTGGATTTCGACAGTGATGCTGAAGGCGTATGGTGGTTTCTGTCGTATTTGCGATGCTTCGCGATCTGGCTGAAGTGGTAAGCGTTCGACGTGTTTTTTCGTGTTTGTGTATGTATTCAAAAACATGGCTGTTTTTGAACGCTATGGTTCAGCCGGGGTCGGGACGATTTCGGCTGTGATTGGAGTGGCGGCCTTGGGGAAGGGACGCCGCTCCAAAAAAAATCCCGTGCCAGATGGCGCGGGATTTTTCTTTTTTGAGGATGGCCGAAGAGAGTATCTGAAGGATCTGATCTGAGGGTGTGATTACCAGAGCGGCATCATGGGACGTGATGGCGTGGTTGCGACATACCCGTTGTTGACCACGTGGGGTGTGACGCGGTGGAGATTACCGGCGGCATCGACGGTGGTGTAGGTTGTGGGCTGTCCGGGATATTGGCCGTACTGATTGACGAGACCGTATCCGCCTCCCATTCCGTAGCCATTCATCCCTTTTTCCGGCCACGCCGGTTCGCAGGCGCCGTCAAGCGCGCTCCACGCGCGCAATTTTTCGTTGATCAGACCAACAGGATAACTTCTGCCCGGAGGTGATGTCGTCCATCCGGACACTTTGTTCCGGCTTCTAACTCCGGATCTTGAATCGGACATAAATTTTCTTGAAAACCCCTTTACGCTAATTCTCCGAAATTATTTTGTGCAAATCTTTCCCAGATCAAAAAGATACAAACCAAAATCCCTCATAACTTCGCAAGCAAATCTGTGACTGCATCGTTTGATGTAAGTCACTGTAAGTACAATGTTGGTTTGACTATCCCGCCGTTATGACAGATGTTATTTTGAAATTATAATTAGGGTAAAGGTCTGACAGGTGAAGGAGATGGCGGAGCAGACAGGTAATTTCGCCTTTCTGGCAAAAGACGCGCCAGAACTGACCAGACTGGGCCGACTCGCCGAACATTTCTTTCTTCTCGACCCGCCGACATCTCTGATCAAGACGCGGCAGTTCGCGGAACTGACGGCCAAGGATATCGCCGCTAGGCATGGTGAACTGCCCGACACGCGCGCTACCTTTGACGACGTCCTTCGAGCTCTTCAGAGACGCGGATTACTGCAACGTCAGATTGCCGACCTGTTTTTTCATATCAAGCGCGTCGGCAATACAGCCGTCCATGAAAACGTAGGCACACGCTCTGAAGCGCTTGAAGCGCTTAAAATGGCCCGCCTGATCGGCATCTGGTTCCATCAGGTTTACAATCAGGCCCCCAATTTCCGCGCAGGACCTTTCGTCCCGCCAAAGCCTCCGGCAGACGCGACACCGGCTCTGCGTGAGGAAATCGAAGCCTTGCGCAAAGTCGTTTCTGATAGTGCCGACACCGAAGCCAAGGCCCGTATGGCCGCGCAGGAAGCCATCGCAGCACAGATAACCCTCCAAGAACGCGCGGCCAGGGAAGCCGAAGACCGTGCATTCTGGGAGAACTATGCTGCCGAGGCGGACCGGGAACGTCAGACAGCCGAACGCACTCTGGCGCAGGTACAGGCTCAGGCCGTCGCCTCGCCTGTGACAGAGCTTTCGGATCTGGCACGGATGGCCGATCAGAAAGCGCAGGAACTAGAGATCGATGAGGCGACCACGCGCGTACTCATCGACGCGCAGCTTCGTGCCGCAGGCTGGGAAGCGGATAGCAGGACACTCCGCCACGCCAGAGGCACGCGCCCCGAAGCCGGGCGGGCGATCGCCATTGCGGAATGGCCGACCGAAAGCGGTCGCGTCGATTATGCGCTCTTTATTGATGGTCAGGCCGTCGGCGTCATTGAGGCCAAGCGCGCCATCAGGAACGTGGCCGAACGCCTCGGCCAGTCCAGACGCTATGGTCGGGACATTATCCTGACGCCCGAACAGAAACTGACCTTCACCTCATCGGAAGACGCCACAGCGTTTCGCGTTCCGTTTGTATTTGCGACCAATGGCCGCCCCTATTTCAAACGGCTGGAAACCCTCTCCGGTATCTGGTTCTGGGACGCCCGAACCGGGGAGCCACAACGCGCCCTGATGGACTGGTTTTCGCCGTATGATCTGACCGCAAGACTGGAGCAGAAGTTCGATCTCGCAGTCCTGGAAGATCCCGACCGCCAGCTCGGCGTCACGGGCCTGCGTGATTATCAGGTTGATGCGATCCATGCCGTCGAGGCGGCCATCGCCAATGGGCAACGGCGCCTTCTCATCGCCATGGCGACCGGAACCGGGAAAACCCGCCTAGCCATCGCGCTGATGTACGAGCTTCTTCGCGCCCAGCGGTTCCGGCGCATCCTGTTTCTGGTCGACCGGAAAGCCCTCGGTATCCAGACGCTGGATTCCATGAGCAATACCGAAACCGCCAGCCTGCTCAAATTCGATAAGATCTTTCCGATTGCCGGAATGGACAAGGCGATCCCCGACCTTGAGGATCGGGTTCAGGTTTCCACCGTACAGGCCATGATCCGTCGCCTTTTCGACAACCCGGACGGCCAGCATCCGACACCGGGCAGCTACGATCTCATCATCGTCGATGAGGCGCATCGTGGCTATGTGCTGGATGCCGAATTGCGGGATGACGATCTTGGTTTCCGCAATCTGGACGATTACCTCTCTGCCTATCGGCGTGTCCTCGATTATTTCGACGCCACCCAGATCGCCCTGACGGCAACTCCTGCTCTGCACACAAGGGAGATTTTCGGCGCACCGGTCTTTCACTACAGCTATCGTCAAGCCGTCATCGCGGGGCATCTCATTGACCATCGCCCGCCACGCCGCATCACGACAGCTCTCAGCCAGACGGGCATTCACTTTGACGCGGGCGAGGAAGTCGCCGTCGTGGACTCCCGCACCAATCAGGTCGACCTCTTCGATCTTGAAGACGAAGTCGATTTCGAAGTCGCCGAGTTCAACAAGAAGGTCCACACGGAAGCCTTCAACCGTGCGGTGGCCACCGCCGTCGCGCTGGAATGCCCGCCGGACAAGCCCGGCAAGACCCTGATCTTCGCGGCCCGCGATACGCACGCCGATATTCTGGTCAAGGCGCTGCGTCAGGCGTTAATCGAAGAATACGGTCCCCAGCCACATGACATGGTCGAGAAGATCACCGGCGAGGTGGATCGCCCGAACGAACGGATCAAGGTCTTCCGTAGTGATCCTCGTCCGAAATATGTCGTGACCGTCGATCTGCTGACCACGGGGATCGACATCCCCTCCATCGTCAATCTCGTCTTCGTGCGGCGCGTCAACAGCCGTATCCTGTATGACCAGATGATCGGACGCGCGACACGCCGGTGCGATGAGATCGGCAAGGAATATTTCCGCATTTTCGATGCGGTCGATATTTACGCCAATCTGCAAACCGTCACCGACATGAAACCGGTGGTGGTCAATCCCTCGCTCAGCTTCGCGACCCTTCTTAGTGATCTGAACCGCGCCACCACGGATGAAGACCGCACCTGGGTCCGCGATCAGATCATCGTAAAACTGCGCCAGCGCGTCCGTCACATTGACCCCGAATACGCCGCACCGCTTGAAGCCGTGCTTGGCCCGCTGGCCGCCCTGCCAGACCAGCTCCGTGACGCACCACCATCGGCGACGGCGGACCTTTTCGCCCGGCATCCTTCCCTCGCGACCATCCTCGGCCACGCGGGAAACCGCCCACGCCCGAACGGTATCTATATCTCGGAGCATGAGGACGAGCTTGTCTCCATCACCGATACCTTCGGGAAACAGGCCAGCCCCGCCGATTACATCGAAAGTTTCGAGGCCTATATCCGCGCCAACATGAACGCGCTTCCCGCCCTGATCGCGGCAACACAGAAGCCCCGCGATCTGACACGGCAGGACCTCAAGGACCTCGCCACCGCACTGGATGAACACGGTTTCTCCGAAGCCAGTCTCCGCCGTGCTTACGGCACCGCACGCAACGCCGACATCGCCGCCCACATTCTCGGCTTCGTCCGTCAGGCTGCTCTCGGCGATCCACTGGTGCCTTACGCAACCCGCGTGGAAAACGGCGTGCAGAAGATCCTTGCGTCCCGAAACTGGACACCCAGACAGACACAATGGCTGAACCGTATCGGCCGCGCCCTGAAAGACCAGCCCGTGGGCGACCCAGCCTTACTGTCCGACCCGCTATTTGCACAACAAGGTGGCTTTGACGTAATCAACCAGACCTTTGATTCTGGCCTGAGTGATATATTGAAGGATCTCAATGCTGCCATCTGGTCCGACGGATCAGAAGGAGGCCGAGCCGCGTAACAGGAAGTGTCTGACGTATGAATCCCGCTGCCGATCTGGTGAATAAACTCTGGCGCCTCTGCGCCCTGCTCCGCAAAGATGGCGTCACCTACCAGCAATACGTCACGGAACTGACCTATCTGCTCTTTCTGAAAATGGCGTCCGAGCAGAAGGACGAGACGCGTATTCCCGCACAATACCGCTGGAAAGTCCTGAAAACCGCGAACGAAACCGAAGTTCTTAAACTCTATCGGCAAGCCCTGATTGACCTTGGAGACGGGGAAAAGGTTTCTGATCGCGCCATCGTCTCCATTTTCCAGAATGCCACGACCATCGTGCGCGATCCGGCCAACCTGCGAAAACTCATCAATGCCATCGACGAACTGCACTGGTTCACGGAAGAGCGGGATTCTTTCGGTGACGCCTATGAAGGCCTGCTCCAGCGTATGGCGGAAGAGACCAAACGCGGCGCTGGCCAGTATTTCACCCCCCGCGCCCTGATCGACGTCATGGTCCGTCTGATGCAGCCGGAAGCCGGCGAGATTATTGAAGACCCGGCCTGCGGCACCGGCGGCTTCCTGATCGCCGCCAATCTGCACATGAAAGCCGAAACGGACGATTACTTCACCCTGTCTCCCAAACAGCAGGCCTTCCAGCTTCAGGATGCCTTACGCGGCGTCGAGAACGTCCCCGACACCTATCGCCTGCTGCTGATGAACCTCTATCTGCACAGCATTGACCCGAACAACGTCCTGCTCGGCGACACGCTCAGTCCGACCGGTGCACGGGCTCAGTTCAAAACTGTCGATCTGATCCTGACCAACCCCCCTTTCGGTCCCGCAGGTGGTCCGCCGACACGCGACGATCTGACGATCACCTCAGCCGTCTCCTCCTACCAGCTTCCCTTCGTGGAACACTGCATTCGCGCCTTAAAGCCGGGCGGCCGCGCCGCCGTTATTATCCCGGATAACGTGTTGTTCGATGACGGGCGCGGCAAGGCTCTGCGCAAAATGCTGATGAACTGGTGCGACCTGCACACGATTTTGCGCCTGCCCGTCGGCATCTTCTACGCGCAGGGCGTGAAAACAAACGTGCTGTTCTTCACCCGTTCGGAAGACGAGGCGCCGGTCACGGACGCCACGAAAGCCGTCTGGATCTATGACGCCCGCTCCGGCGCGCCGTCCTATGGCAAGACCAACCCGTTCCGCATCAGCGATCTGGATGATTTCGTCAAAGCCTTCGGCTCGGACCGTAATGGACGCGCAAAACGCAAGGATCAGGGCGAGGAAGGCCGCTTCCGTCGCTTCACACGCGAGGAGATCGCGGCAAGAGGCGACAACCTCGATATCACCTGGCTGAAAGACACAACCGATCAGGCCGAAGACGGGCTGGAAACACCGGAGGATATCGCGGCGGCTATCGAGGGGCATCTAAAATCGGCTCTGGAAGAAATCGCGGCGCTAATGGCGGAGCTTGAGAGGGATGCGGTAGATACTGGCGCGGAGGCAGCAGAGTGATGTTGCCGCAGGGATGGGTTGAAGCAACAATTAATGATTTAGGGGATTACCTCAATGGAATGGCGTTCAAACCATCCGATTGGGAAGATCAAGGTACGGGTATTATACGAATTCAAAATCTAACTAACCCCAAAAAACCACTCAACAGGACTCGTCGAAATTTCGATGAAAAATATCTTGTAAGGCGAGATGATATACTTGTTAGCTGGTCGGCTACCCTTGATGTGTTTTTTTGGGATCGTGAGGACGCGGTTCTGAATCAGCATATATTCAAAGCAATCCCCTCTTCGGTTGTAGACAAGCGCTTCTTATTTATTGCTCTCAAAAAAGCGATTTATGAGATGATGAAATCTGAACATCTTCATGGCTCGACTATGAAACATATTAACCGAGGCCCTTTCCTCGCGCATAAAGTATGGCTTCCCCCTCTCGCCGAACAACGTCGCATCGTCGCCAAACTGGACAGCCTGACCGCCCGCATCGCCCGCGCCCGGGCAGAGTTGGAGCGTGTTCGAGTGCTTTCTTTTAGGGCCTGGAAATCGGCAATCAATCAGTCTTTTCAGAAGCTCAAGTGTGAAAATGTACCTTTAAAGCAGATAGCCCAAATTACGGGAGGACTTACCAAAAACGCCAAGCGCCGCTCACTTCCATTGCAGGTTCCATATCTCCGTGTTGCAAATGTTTATGCCAATGAACTGCGTTTAAGCGATGTGGCTCGAATAGGATGCTCGGAAAAAGAATATAAAAAAACCAAACTGGAAAAGAACGATATTCTAATAGTTGAAGGAAATGGAAGTATCGATCAGGTAGGAAGGGCAGCTCTATGGGACGGCGAAATTGGCGGGTGCACGCACCAAAATCATCTAATTAGAATTCGTCCCAGCGAATCAATATCATCTGAATTTTTGCTGCTTTTTTTAGAATCTTCACTGGGGCGAAAATATATCGAGACATCCGCCTCATCAACATCGGGCCTCCATACTTTGAGCATATCAAAAGTTGGTAATTTTTCATGCCCGCTCCCGAGCCGCCTATTACAAGACGCTACGGTGAAATATTTGAATTTGTGTCGTGATCGCCTTTTGGCAAAGCGAATAGAAATTGATCGTGCCCTGACCCTCCTCGACCGCCTCGAATTTTCCCTTCTCGCCAAAGCCTTCCGGGGCGAACTCGTTACGCAGGACCCAAATGACGAACCCGCCAGCGTGTTGCTCGACCGCATCCGGGCCGAACGTGCTGCGGATACGAAACCGGGACGGAAACGCCGGGCATGACCGACGAACCGTTGCTGCCGCCGGACAAATGGCTCGCCATGGGTGGAGACCTGACAAACTGCCTGTGGGACAGCACCGGCGATCTGGCGTTTTACGAGGATCTTCCGATCACCGATGCGCTTAAGGCACGTCTGGAAGCATGGGAAAGATGGGCAGGCGACTATGAGGACTTTTTGCCACGCGAAAAGCGAGCGCCTTTCGATCTGAAGGGCTTCACAGCCTCGGGCCTCGAAATCGCGTGTGCCCTGAAAGCGGAACTTCCCGACTGGACCATCATCTATCGCGACGAGTTCAGGTGGCAGTACCAGAAGGAACTCGGGCTCACACCCGCCGAATGTGAATACGAGGTTTGATCCAGCTCATGGCCGTTCCTGATTACCAATCTCTCATGCTCCCCGTCCTGCGCCTCGCCGCCACTGGCATTCGTCGCGTGCCGGAAATCGCGGAGGCAATTGCGGACGAGTTTGCGTTGTCATCGGAAGACCGGACTGCATTGCTTCCCAGCGGTAAGCAAAGATTGCTACCCAACCGCGTTCACTGGGCCAAAACCTATCTGATGAAGGCGGGTTTACTGTCTTCTCCCGCGCGAGGGCAGTTCACCATCACGCCAGCGGGTAATGACCTTATTGCCTCCAACCCGTCTGCCATTACGCGCACTATGCTCGAGCAGTATCCGTCGTTCGTCAGCTTTGTAAGTGGCAAGTCAGAGGGGACTACGGAACAGACAACCCTCTCTATAATGACCGATGCTACTGCGGCAGCCAACCAGACGCCCGAAGAGCGCATTGAGGCAGCTCACACGGAACTGATGTCCGAATTGCGCTCGGACCTTCTGGAACAGATCCTGCAACAGAGCCCCGCCTTCTTTGAACAACTGATTGTCGATCTGCTGGTCGCTATGGGTTACGGGGGCAGCCACGAAGATGCGGCAAAACGCCTTGGCGGCACGGGTGACGGCGGCGTGGACGGTGTGATTAACGAAGATCGCCTTGGGCTGGATCGGATCTATGTGCAGGCGAAGCGTTATGCCGCTCATGTCAGTGTCGGGCGCCCCGACATACAGGCGTTTGTTGGCTCGCTTGTGGAACATGGATCGAACAAAGGCGTGTTTGTCACCACCTCATCCTTCAGCGCCCCGGCAATGGACTTCGTCCACCATCTGAGCCAGCGCGTCATTCTGATCGATGGAGCAACCCTGGCTGACCTGATGATTGAACATGGCGTAGGTGTGCGTGTCAGCCGCGCGGTAGAGATCAAGAAGCTCGATCTGGATTTCTTCGATCCGGGCTGAACGATCTTGCGCGGCCAGATATGTGCCGTCGCGCAGATGGCGCTGTCGATCGCCTGAAGATCACTTGAAAATCACGCTCTGATCCCCGACAGTCTTCTGTAACGAAGTATGGATTTTCTTCATATTGCGCTCAACGAGATCACAGGCGCATGTGTGAGATTATTGAGCGTTGTGGAGATTTCAGTGACAGCCGACCATGAACAGACTGCTGAGGACGTTGAGATCACCACAGAAGAAAAAAAGCCCGAACTTCGGATCGTCTTACAGGAAACAGTCAACGCTAGCCTGTGGGAGAATAGTGTCCCGATCCTTGAAGAGTTGGAATTCGACAACAGAAGCGAAAATACATATCCGGTTATTGAAATAACCATTACCAGCGAGCCGCATTTTCTGACGCCTCGGTCGTGGATGCTCCAGCAGATCGGTCCCGATGAACTTCGGGTTCTGAACGATCGTGACCTGACACTGGATGGCTCATTGCTTTCGGCCCAGACCGAGGCATCAAGGGCCGTCGTGACCATTGTCGCCCGTGCGGGAGAACAGGAACTTGCGAGGGTAACACGCGATGTCCGGATGCTTGCCCGCAATGAATGGGGTGGCCTGTCCGGTATCCCCGACATCCTCGCCGCCTTTGTACTTCCCAATGACCCCGCTATTGCCCGTATCCTGCGCAGCGCATCCGAGATCCTCCGGCAAGCGGGGCAATCCCCTTCCCTGGAAGGTTATCAGGGGGACAAGGCACGCGTATGGGCGCAGGCTCAGGCGCTGTGGTGCGCTATCTGCGCCCTTGATATCACCTACATCAATCCACCTGCATCTTTCGTTGAAAACGGCCAGCGTATCCGTCTTCCAACACAGGTTGTCGAGGAACGTCTGGCGACCTGTCTCGATACGACCGTTCTGTTCGCCGCATGTCTCGAAGCCATTGGTCTGCGTCCCCTGATCGTTCTGACGCGCGGGCACGCTTTCGCGGGCCTGTGGCTGGCCCAGCAGGATGCGGGTTCTTCGGTGGTCCAGGATCTGCCTGGCATTCGCAACCGCTTGAAGCTCGACGATCTACGTGTCTTTGAAACAACTTTGGCGACGGCAGCACGCAAACCCAGCTTCGCCGCAGCATGCGAGCGGGGCGAGGCCCATCTGCGCGACATAGACGATGACGATCCAGATGCGTTCCGCGAAGTTATCGATATTCACCGGGCACGCCTGCGCCGTATCCGTCCCCTCTCCACCTCTGCTGCCTCGCCAGGGAACGAAGCGGCAGAAACCGTATCTAATGATTCAGCGGGACAACCGACATTCGAGGCCCCTCCCCCATTGCGTGAGGAGCGTGAAGAAGAGCGCCTGCCAGACCGTCCGGCAGATCGCGTGCAACGATGGTGCAATCGTCTGCTCGACATGTCCGCGCGGAACCGATTGCTGAACCTCCCCAAGTCAGATCGGCAACTGATTGAACTCGACTGCCCTGATCCGGCGTCATTGGAAGACATGCTGGCGGAGATGCGCTCGGGCAGCAATGCCAGGCCGCTTCGTTTTGTCGCAGCGCCCGGGCTCATGGACGACGATGATCCCAGAAACAAAGCACTCCATCAGGGACGACATCATGAGGATGCGTCCAGAGCGTATGCGCTGGAAGCCCTTAAAAGACGCGAGATCGTCGTCCAGCGGAAAGAGGACAAACTTCAAACCGCACTGACCGAAATTTATCGTCATGCCCGAAGCTCCGAGCAGGAAGGCGGCACGAACGTGCTTTTCCTGACGATCGGGGCGCTGGCCTGGACATCGCAGGATAAATCCAAGCCGTATCTCGCTCCCCTCATTCTCGTTCCGGTCATTCTGGAAAGAGCGAGCATCAAATCGCCCTTCACACTACGGGCGCACGGGGATGAAACCCGTATCAACACAACGCTGCTGGAAATGCTGCGTGCCGAATACGATATCCGGATTCCCCTGCTAGAGGGGGAGGCACTTCCGGAGGACGACGCCGGCCTTGATGTTCCAAAAATCATCGAAGCCTTCCGGCTGCACCTTCGACACATTCCCGGATGGGAAATTCGCGAGCATGTCAGTCTGACGACATTGAGCTTTGCGAAATTCCTGATGTGGAAGGATCTGCTGGAACGGAAAGAGCATCTTGCCACGAACGACGTCGCGAGCCGCCTGCTCAACGGAGTCAAGGACGGCGAGCAGACAGGTTCTGCCCCATCGAACGGTTTTGATCCTGCTGGTGACCTCGACGACGCTCTCGCCAAAGCCGATCTCGTCTGCCCGATGGAAGCCGACTCATCTCAGCTCAAGGCCATCGCACGCGCGGCAGCGGGCGAAAATTTCGTCCTGATCGGGCCGCCCGGCACAGGAAAAAGCCAGACAATCGGCAACATTATTGCCAATACGCTCGCACAGGGTCGTACGATCCTTTTCGTGGCTGAAAAACGGACAGCGCTTGAAGTGGTCCGTGCGCGTCTGGCCAAACTGGGCATTGCTGAATTCTGTCTGGATCTGTTCTCGCCCAAGGCGAACAAGATGGCGGTGCTGCAACAGTTTCAGACAGCGCAGGCTGCGCTTGAGGATTTCCAGCCTGAGGAATATGCACGGACAAAACAGACACTGGATACCATTCGCACTGAACTGAACGCTTACGTCCGCGATCTCCATACGCCGCGTCGCAATGGCTGGACGCCCTATCGCGGAATTGGCGTCACTCTTCGTGCTCAGGAAACATCCATCGTCCGCATTCCTCTGGAATGGGCCAATGCGGATGTTCATTCAAAAGCCGATTACGATACATTGGTTCAGTCCGTTGAGGATCTGTCGACCCTTTATGCCCGTATCGGAGATATTGTCGTCTCACCCAGACTGGCAGGTCTTGAGCAGACGGACTGGTCACCACTGTGGGAAGGCAGACTGCTTGACACCGCCAATGGAGCCCTCTCCGCCCTCGACAAACTAAGAGAGGCGGCGTTGAGTGTTACCAAGGCGCTTTCGCTGCCTCAGAACAATCTTTCCTATCAGCGGCTTGAGCAGATCAGAGCGCTTTGCTCCCATCTTCTGTTGCCCCACGCAGCGGCATGGAGCTTCACGGAAAACGCCCGCGAAACACGCGATGCCGTATTACTGGAACAGGCATCTGTTACACGGTGCCACGCTCTGACAGCAGATCTTGATACCCGCTGGAAAGACAGCGTACGCGCTCTTCCTTTGGCTGAAACCCTTGCAGAATGGCGTACCATCAAGGAAAAGTGGCTGCTGGCCCGTTCCATGGGGCAGAAGGCGATCCGCAAACGGCTTGAACCTCATGCCATCGCTCTGCCTGAAGACTGCGAAAACGACCTTGAAGCTCTTGTCGAACGTGCGGCCCTTCTTGAAAAGCTCGGGAATGCTTCTCACAAGACAAGCATCGGTCCGATGTGGCGGAGTCTGGATACTGACTTCGACGCAATCAACGCCGCATTTGACTGGGGACAGGAAACACGCACCCGCCTTGCGGGCTGCACAGCCGAAACGGGAGAGCTGCTCACTGCCCGCACTCATCTCAGGACTCTGCTGGTAGAAGGTCAGGATCTTCTGGCACCTGGCGGAACAATCCACGCATCCCTGACCCGTTATCTCGCGGCATTTGCCGAGCTTGATGCCGCCCTGACAACACTGGGAAATTGTAGTGCCAGCGACGTTACCCGGCTGGTTCCCCCCGAAAATCCCAGTTGGCTCGAACAAACCACGGACAGGCTGCGGAACTGGAAAGAGGCCACTCGCGAATTGCGCGACTGGTGTTCATGGCGCCGCGCCTGCCATCAAGCCGCGCAACTCGGTCTGACACCCATGATCGAAGCCATCGAACACGGGTTAGTCGCGCAAGATGACGTACCGGCCGTTTTCGAAGCAAATTATGCGCGCTGGTGGACCATGCACGCCGTCAGTGATTCTGCTCTGCTGAGTAGTTTCGTGGCTGCAACCCATGAAGGGCGCATCATCAGATTCCGCGAACTGGACGAAAAGCTGAAAACCCTGGCCATTCGTCTGATCCGTGCACGCCTTGCCGGACGTATTCCCGGCGAGGCCGCGCGGCAGCACGATCCGGAATACAAAGTCCTGACGCGCGAGATTGCCAAGAAAACCCGTCATCTTCCGGTCCGTCAATTGGCCGAAAAGATGCCAGGCGCCCTTCGGACCCTCACGCCTTGTCTCATGATGAGTCCGTTGTCAGTCGCCCAGTACCTGCCTGCTGATGCTGCTCCGTTCGACCTTGTTATCTTCGACGAAGCGTCCCAGATCGCAACATGGGACGCAATTGGCGCAATCGGTCGTGGCAAGCAGGTCATCGTGGTTGGCGATCCCAAGCAGTTGCCACCCACGGATTTCTTCACGGCGGGTCGGGCAGCGGCTGATGCTGATACATCCGATGAGATGACCGATCTTGACTCGATCCTTGACGAATGCCTCGGAGCAGGTGTCCCGGCCATCAGTCTGGAGTGGCATTATCGCAGTCGTCACGAAAGCCTGATCGCTTTTTCAAATCAGGCTTATTACGGCGGCGATTTGGTTACCTTTCCGTCACCGGTCACGGCGGATCAGGCAGTCTCTTTCCGCTTTGTCCCGAAAGGGATTTATGAACCCGGCAAAAATGGGTCGCACACCAATCCTGCGGAGGCGCGGATGGTGATCGCCGAGGCTGTCCGGATCATGCGCGATGGTACCGATCGCTCGGTTGGTATCGTCACGTTCAACGGAGAGCAGCAGAAACTGATTGTCGATCTTCTGGATGCTGAAGTCCGAAAAGACCCTGCGCTTGAAAGATTCACAGGCGAGCAGGCTCATGAAGCGGTGCTTGTAAAAAATCTGGAAAACGTGCAGGGCGAAGAGCGTGATGTCATGCTGTTCTCGCTCACTTACGGGCCTGACATCGCAGGCAAAATCTCCATGAATTTTGGCCCCCTGAACCGTGATGGCGGGGAACGTCGTCTCAATGTGGCGATCACCCGTGCTCGTGAACAGTTAATCGTGTTTGGGTCGCTGCGGGGGGATCAGATTGCGATAGAACGAACACGCGCCGCAGGTGTTAGGGATCTGCGCCGCTTCCTGTTGTTCGCTGAACGAGGCCCAATGGCTCTGGCCGGCGCACATGAAGGGTCTGTCGGAGGATATGACAGTCTCTTCGAAGTCGAAGTTGCGACGATGCTTCAGACAAAAGGATGGGAGGTCACCACACAGGTCGGTGTTTCCGGATTCCGCGTGGATCTTGGCGTCATTGATCCCGATTTACCCAGCACGTTCCTCGCAGGCGTCGAATGCGATGGCGCCACATATCACCGGAGCGCAACGGCGCGCGACCGAGACCGCCTGAGACAGGCTGTTCTTGAAAATCTCGGCTGGAATATTCTGCGCATCTGGTCCACGGACTGGTGGACGAATGCCCCGCGCGAGGTTGAACGGATTGATGCTGCTCTACAGAGCTTTCTGGAGATTGCCCGTCAGAAGCGCATTGATCAGGCAGAGCGGGATGCTGCAAAAGCTGAAGCACTGCTAAACGCGACTGTGAATGAGCGCGAAGAGAAACCTGCTGTTTCGACCGAAACCCCGAAGGTTGAATCTGTCACTGACGAACCCTTCTCAGAGCCGTCACCTGAAGAGATCACGAATTTAGAGCTCCTTTACGCAAAGGCCCCCGAACATATTCCATCAGATGACACGACCAGTTCTGATGTCGAGGCCGATCCATCCAAATTGTCGCAGGACGATTATTTGCCGACATTGGCGCGCCTTGTCGTTCGCACAATCGATCAGGCAAAGGTCATTCGGGAAGATGTTCTTATTCAGACTCTGTCACGGGCACATGGCTTCAGTCGCGTCGGTCGTGAGATTCGTGAACGCGTCCAACGCGCTATTCCCTCATCAATGGCACGCACCGAAGAAGATGTTGGCACTTTTCTGTGGTCGGATCGACAGCCTGTCGTTCCACGGCTGTCCCTGACATCATTAACGGCTGAGAAATCCTTGGACCCGGCGCAGGTCCCTCTTGCGGCCCTCGTAGACCTTGCCTGCCGCGCTATCGCCATCGACTGCCCGGACGAGGATGCTATTGCGAGAATGCGCGCTGCCTGCGGCATGAGCCGTATGGGACAGGCAACGCGCGCTCGCTTCGCCACGGCTCTGCATGAAGCGCGTCGTATGAAAGATGGACATGACACGCCTCATCTATAGGAAAATGTAGCCTGCTAACTTTAAGCTGGCAGGCTTTCAAAGGGATCAAAGGCTGTGACACCCGTTCCCTGAAAATGTCGCCGGTTGCGGGTGAGCACGACGTAGCCCTTCACCATCGCTGGCGCCGCGATCAACAGATCAACCATTTCGGGCATGCGGCCTACCTGACATACAGTCCGTGTCATACGCCAAGTTCGGGTGCTGATAGCGGTAAAGAAGCATTTCGAGCCGTGCAGACAGGCGTCCAGCTGGAGGGATCGAAAAACTCTCTGGTTTTGAGGCTATCTTTGTGATTCCATTCGTCTGGTTCTGACTAAGGGAATGGCGCTATGAAGCAGGCTGGTTTCTTTGATGTTGAAGAGCGTCTTGTCCGGTTGAGTGGGCTCGGTGATCAGCTCGAAGCATTTTCCTGGACTGTGGATTT
>NZ_JABCQG010000024.1 GCF_015244565.1 Gluconobacter vitians
GTCGCGAGCGAAGCCTGCGATCGCTGTAGTGCTGCTCGCACGGCGTGCGTGGTCGTGGCGCTGCCATGACGTATCTGTCCCATAAGGCTTCCTTCCACTCGCGTGAAAATAATACCCCATCAAACCCCGGGACTAAACACCTAGATCGGAAGTGGATCGAACTCACTCTGAAAATTTCAATAAATTTAAGCTCGTATTTTGATGGACGCCGGTGTCTGGCGTTGGCCACTCATGCGACATGCAAAGCCTGCCCTTACCGGTGGGCTTTTTTTATGTCCGCATCACAGGATATTTTATGCCCGATACGGATCAGCATCCCGCCCTGACCTTCGTCATGAGCACACATCACCTGCTCGGCATCGTTAGGCAACATCTACCCAGTCAGGAAACAGTCATCCGCCTCGACGGGCTTGCGCGGACGGGCTTCGGCGCGGCGGAGATGGCTGGAGGCGCTGCCCTCCTCGCTGACCCAGACCCGATCTTCAGCAAGATTGGCGGCGCTGCGCTCATCGCCCATGGAATGGATACAATGGCTGCGGGAAACCGGGCCTGGACCACCGGTCAGGCTACGCCGACGATGACCGAACGAGCGGCACGGGCTGCCGCTCTAATGGCACATGCGTCACCGGTCGTAGCTGATATAACGGGGGCTGTTGCTGACGCGTTAGTCCCCACCAGTATATTGCATAAAATTGGTGCGCTTGCCGCCACATGGTCTATTCGGGTTGTCTCCGCTGATCGTGGTCATCTTAATTTCGATCATGGTGATATTGTTCCGGAGCATTTCCACTCGCCTGCTCCAGATTTCGGACAACCGACTAGACAAGATCTGCTTATACCTCATCGACAGAGCAGTCTAAATCTCGACCATCATGAGGCCCCCTCGCATAATCGCCGTGCAGGCGGACATGTTTTACTCAGACACATTGCTCTGACAAAAGAGTATATCGAAAAACGCTTCACGAAAGAGGGGCGCCCTGTCGTTTCATTTTTTACGTCGAAGCACGAGGCGGAGCGCACAATCCACCAGGTTCTGCAAGACAACGCCCATTTGATTGATAACTGGCTTAAGACAGCGCCAAAAGACGCAAAGTTTGATATTTCAAGTAGTATTTCAGGGCATGGAACTGTCGTTATCCATCAGGCCGATCGAGTGAGACGGGCAGCACGCCGCGCAGAGGTTACAATTAAGAACACTGAGCATAATGGGATGATTTACCATGTTTTCACCGTCAAACTCTTCGCACGCTGAGATTCGAGATGCATTTCCCCGGTTGTCCAATGTGGGGACCAGTTCATTGGGTGAAGATGCCGACATGTGTGGTGACACGCTGGACGAAGCAATTCAGGATGGACCACGAGGGCGTAGCCTACAGTTTAAACTTGAGACGATCCATGAGCTACAACGCCTTTTGAGTTTTTCTGACAAAGAGATTGATCGGATCACGCAGACATGGGTTCTGCTTTCGATTGATCCGATAGCGGATGTTGAGGAACCACCAAATTGGGGCCGATATTCGACTTATAGAGCTTTCTGGGAGGCGGTTCTGCGTGCCTTCGAGACCGACTCAGAAGTGCAAAAGCACGTGCATGCCTGACGTTGGCCGCCATGATGAATGGCGGCTATCAGGCCCCTGGATTCCTAAACCGGACAGACCGGTGTCCCCCCATTGCGGTCAAAGACCGCTATTTTTGCAGCATCATTTCCGCCATTCCGTCCAGCCGGACCTTATGCCGCTCCCAGTCCGGCATCACGCGCTCCAGAAGTGACCAGAAGGCTGGGCCATGATTGTGCTCCTTCAGATGACAGAACTCATGCAGAATCACGTAATCAATGCAGTCACGCGGGGCTTTGACCAGATGTGGATTCAGCGTGATAGTGCCCCCGGGTGAACAGTTGCCCCACTGGGTCCGCATTACCTGGAGCTTCAGGGCAGGGGGCGTGCTGACCCAGGGTGCTGACGGTAGCAGCGTGTTCAGACGTGTCCGAAACACCTCCTGTGCCCTCGCGAAATACCAGAGTTCCAGCAGCTTCTGAATCCGCAAGGCGTTGCGCTCCTGCACGGACACCTCCAGCCGTCCGCGCAGCATCCGCACCGTCTCTGGCGCATCAGGCTGATACTGAACCTTCAGGAGATGTCGCCGCCCCAGATAGAAGTGGCTTTCCCCGCTGACATACGCACGTGGCGTGGCGTGCTCCTGCACCGCTCGGAAGTCCCGCAGCTTCTGCCAGATCCAGCGGGTCTTCTGGTGTAGCGCCTTGCCCAGATCAGCCTCTGTTGTGCCTTCGGGAACAACCACTTGCACAGTCAGGTCTGGATGCACCTTGATGCGCAATGTCGTGCCGGGACGTGCACGGGGCAGCAGTTCCACCCGGATCTGCTCACCCCCATAGGTCACGACGCGAGTGGGAGTTTCCATGCTCAGCCACGCAGGGTATCAGCGGGTCCGGCCCGCATGATCTGAATGACCTGCTCGATGAGCTCCTGCGCCCTGTCCACGCCAAAGCCCGCTTTCTGGCCCGCGCTGAACAGAAGGGGCAGTAGCTCCTTCCTGACCGCCTTTTCCATATCCGGGCGGCTGAGCGAATTCTCTCGCACAGCTTTGTCCACGATGGTGTCGATCTCGAACGCCAGATCAATCCAGCGCTGGTTCTCTGCGTCTGTCTGTTCGGAATTGATGGCCGCCAGCGTTTTCAGGAACACACCATAATAGGCCTGCGCATGCCGGTGCCCATCAAAAACAGACGGAATATTGTCCAGCTTGCGGTTGGCCACCTGTTCCTCAAATTCCTGAAACAGCATGAACTGCTTGAGGGGATGGTCGAACAGGCTCTCGGCTTCTTCAATCACCTTGCGCAGCAGGGCCGAGAAGGCTTCCTTCGCATACGGGTCATCCTGCATCTCGTGGTCGATCATTTTCGTCACACGGGTGCGGATCAGATCCGTCTCGTTGCGGGTTTTCTCCTCGCTCCAGGTCTCCGGCTGGTTGTCTTCGGGCTTCTGACCCATTTTGCCCACGGCATAGAGCCCCTGGGAGTCATGGACTTTCACCCCCGCCACATGCCGGTCCAGCAGCTTCTTCACCTGCTCGGCATACTGGTCAAAGTCCACGGTTTCACCGGTATCCTGCATCACGATCTGACGCAGGCTGGTCAGTTGCTTCAACGTCTCCTTGTAGGTGGCGCGGTCCTTTTCCGTGAAGCTGGTGTCTTCAAAGAACGCCACGGATTGCAACGCCACCTTCAGGCAGGCGGCAAACTTCGTCAGCGCCTCATAGAAGTCATCCCGGCGCTTGAGGTTCACGTCCACCATCTGGCCGTGTTCCTCCACCATGCGGGGCATCAGCACGGCGCGCAGCTGCTGGAGGTCGCTCCTGTTCTTCACACCCTCAAAAATGGCCCACAGCGCTTTGTGCAGGGCCGAGAGTTCGCGGTATTCCGTGCTCATCTGGCTATACAGCCCGGCAATATCCTTCGGGTCATACCCGCCAACATTGTCGGCCGCCAATTCGTCATACCGGGCCAGGGTGGTGTCCAGTTCTGCCAGAATGCCGCGATAGTCGATCAGCAACCCGTGCTTTTTCTGGTCATGCAGCCGGTTCACGCGGGCAATGGCCTGAAGCAGATTGTGTTGCTTCAGCGGCTTGTCGATATAGAGCACCGCGTTCTTCGGTTCATCAAAGCCAGTCAGCAGCTTGTCCACCACGATGATCAGCCTGAGGTCCGGATCCTTCTCGAAGCGTTCAATGACGCCGCGTGTGTAGTCATCCTCGCTCTGACTGCCGACATTCTCCTTCCACCAGTCCTGAATCTCGGGCTGTTTGCGCTCATCCACTTCTGTATGGCCTTCGCGCGTATCGGGCGGGCTCATGACGATGGCGCTCTCGAACAGACCGACCTCGTCCAGATACTGCTTGTAGCGGATGGCGGAAAGCTTGCTGTCACAGGCCAGCATGCCCTTCAGGCCACTGTCGATATTGCTGTCAAAGTGCGTGGCCAGATCCATGGCGATCAGCCGGATGCGGTCGTCCGCCTTGTAGACCTGATTGGCGCGGGCAAAGCGCTTCTTGAGGTCCGTGACCTGCTCCTCGGTCAGCCCCTGTGTGATGCGTTCAAACCAGGCATCAATGGCCCGGTCGTTCACATCCAGATCGGGCTTGCGTTCCTCATAGAGCAGGGGCGTCACGGTCCCGTCCGCCACGGCCTGCTGCATGGTGTAGGAGTGGATGATTTTGCCAAAGCGGCCGGTGGTCTCGCTGCCCTTGAGCAGCGGTGTGCCGGTAAAGGCAATGAAGGCGGCATTGGGCAAAGCGTGCTTCATGCGGGCATGGTTCTCACCGCCCTGACTGCGATGGCCTTCATCCACCAGCACGATGATGTCCGCGCTGTCATTATGGCATTCGGGATAGCCGGTGGCGGTGTGGAACTTGTTGATGAGGGAGAAGATGATGCGCTCCTGCCCATGCCCGATCTGCTGCGCCAGACGGCGGCCAGAGGTGGCCAGTGCCTCTTCCCTGTCCTTTTTGTCCGCCAGTTCGCCGCCGGTGGAGAAGGTGGTGCTCAGCTGGCGTTCCAGATCCTTGCGGTCTGTCACCACCAGAATGCGGCACTGTTTGAGATCCTCATCCAGAATGAGGGCGCGGCTGAGGAACACCATGGTAAAGGACTTGCCGGACCCCGTGGTGTGCCAGACCACGCCGCCCTCACGCCCGCCGTCACTGCGGCGGGACTCGATGCGTTCTAGCAGACGCTTGATGCCGAAAACCTGCTGATAGCGGGCGACGATCTTGCCTGCCTTGCGATCGACCAGCGTGAAGAACCGCGCCATGTCCAACAGGCGCTCGGGCGAGAGCAGGCCGATCAGCAGCCGGTCCTGATCCGTGACATGCAGCGGGCGGGAGGCCCAGTCCTCGAACCATGCCCGGTCTGACGCCTTCCGCTCGGCAAACAGCGCGTCTTTCTGGGCTGACGAGAGAGGCGTGTTCTTGAGCGCCTCCATCCGGCTTTCGGGAATGTCTTCTTCCTTCCAGCTGGCCCAGAACTTTTTGGGGGTGCCGCAGGTGCCATAGCGCCCGTCATGCCCGGTGATGGAGAGCAGAAGCTGGCTGTAGGCAAAAAGCTGGGGGATTTCGCCCTTGTTCTGGTTGCGAATGCTCTGGGAAATCCCGGCCTCCACGGTCGGGCCTTTGCCCGGCTGACCATCGGGGCGCTTGGCCTCGATCACCGCCAGCGGAATACCATTGACGAAGCAGACGATGTCCGGCCTGCGCGTCTGTGTCAGATCCGTGCGCAGGACGCTGTATTCTTCGGTGAAGGTAAAGCTGTTGTTCTCCGGGTTCTGCCAGTCGATCAGCGCGATGGTCGGGTTGGCCTTGCGCCCGTTGATGAACTCGGTAATGGCGATGCCGAACAGCAGATGCGTGGTCATCTTGTCATTGGCATCGCGCAGGCCGGAGACGAAATCCGGATGCGTGACGTGGGAGACCAGTGTGTTGATCGCCTGATCGGACAGACTGTGTTCCTGCCCTTCAAACGTAAAGCGCCGCTTTTTCAGTTCTGCCCGCAGGAGTGTGTCCAGCACCACGGCGTCCTGTTTGCCACCCCGCAACGCCAGTGCCTCGGATGGGGGCAGAAACCGCCAGCCGAGCGTGCTGAGCAGGGCCAGGGCGGGCAGTTTGGCGCTGTATTCTTCCTGAAATTTCGGGGCGGGAGCCATGGTGTTCAACTATCCTGTGTGCTGAAATATCTTAATCGACCGTCACGCGGCGCTTGCCCGTCAGAAGTTGCTGCATCAGGGCTTTCTTTTCCTGACGCAGGCGCGAGAGATCGGATTCTAGGGCTGTGATTTCTTCGTCCGCTGCGCTCAGAACCGCAGCGATGGCTTTCTGTTCGGGGATGGGGGGCGCATGACAGGTAAGATTTAGGAAAGTTTTCTGATTTAGACGTTTTGAACCTGTTCCTGTCATCTTTGTTTCAAGAGTATGATGTATATTCTCGCGAGAAAAGTAATAGAAGAACCATGCAGGGCATACATTGGGCAGAAAATCAAAACATGGAATATCTTGAGATGTTTCAAATCCGTCTAGATTTTTTGGAATTATACCAAAAGCTCCTTTGTGTATATTCTGCTTTCCGTAAATAAATTGTCCGGCCTTTCTGGCGAAGTAATTTGTTGCATCAATAGATTCAGTTCCACGTACCTCACGTTTTTCAACGCCGTTAAGACTAAGGCGGACTGTAATGCGTTTTTTAGGGTCTGGTTGTGGAGATGGAATTACGCTTTCCTGAAGGAAAGCTTTTAATTTTAAAGTTCTCCACTTCCCTGTGAACCCCGGCAGGCGTTTTTTGCCTGTGAGGAGTTGTTGCATGAGGGCTTTTTTCTGCTGCTGGCTGTTGGCCAGAAGCTTCTCTGTTCCCTCAATCGCACGATCCCACGTCGAGAGGATCGCCGCGATCTTCTTCTGTTCGGGGAGAGGAGGAAGATTAATAGTAATACTTGAAAAAGTACTTTTATTTATAATAGGTAATGCCTGTTTTCCTGCGAGCAAGGAAATTTCATCAGAAATAAAGTCTAGATAATAGAAAGCAAAATCATCATTTAATCTATCATGAGGAGAAACGGAATTAATCTGCTGATTGGTGACAACATCTTTTCCTGCTATGCTGAGTTTGCCAACGGTTGAGCCGATACAAGTAAAAAGGGAAGATCCTGCCCTTACAACTCGGGAGACCTCAGCCCCTTTGTGGCTCAAGTATTTGTTTGTTTTGAATACATATTTTCCTATTCCAAGATCTGATGGAGATACGAAAGGGATATTCCCGCCGTAATATTCTTTATTTTTCGGGCTTGGCGTATTCCCAGTAGTAATCACGGAAACGTTTTTAAGTTTCTCTTTCTTCCACCCATCAGGAAGCATAACCCAGCTCCTTCAGATAAGCGTCCATCTGGGCTTCCAGCTTGGCCAGTTCCGCCTTGATCTCCGCCCGTTCCGTGCGCACGGCGTTCAGGTCGATTTCCGCTTCTTCCTCAAACGTATCGACGTAACGCGGAATGTTCAGGTTGTAGTCGTTCTCTTTAATCTCGTCCGGCGTGGCGAGGTGGGCGTATTTGTCCACGTCCTTGCGGGCGCGGTAGGTGTCCACAATCTTCGTGATGTTGTCTTCAGTTAGCACGTTCTGGTTCTTGCCCGCCCTGAATTCCCGGCTGGCGTCAATGAACAGCACGTCCTTCGTCTTGCGGTCCTTGCGGAAGATCAGGATGGCAGCGGGGATGCCCGTGCCGAAGAACAGCTTTTCCGGCAGGCCAATCACGGCATCCAGCAGGTTTTCCTCAATCAGCTTCTGACGGATCTTTCCTTCCGAACTGCCCCGGAACAGCACGCCATGCGGCACAACCACGCCCATGCGGCCAGTGCGGTCTTTCAGGGTGCTGATCATGTGCAGGATAAAGGCGTAATCGCCCTTGGTCTTGGGCGGTACGCCACGGGCGAAGCGGTGATGCACGTCCTGCTCCGCCTCGTCATGGCCCCATTTATCGAGGCTGAACGGCGGGAATCGTCCCGTTCGCCACGACCTGTATGGCGACTGACTCTTCGGGCTGCGCAGGATCAGAAATCCAGCCACAGATCCGGTCGCGAGAGGCGCTGTCGATATAGCCGCGCATCGTAGTCGACGATGCCGGCACTGCTGATTGCGCAATGAGCGGCTCACGGGCAGCCTGCTGGTCCAGAACCCATGGCGTGTGGCCGAGCAGGTTTCGCGGTCTGCCTGGGTCGCCCGCCAGACCAATCTCGATGACATGGCGTGCGTCGGGAGCGAGGCCGCCCCGCACAACAAAACAGAAACCACAGTCGGTCCCGACATCCGGACGAGGACTATCGGCCACAACTTCGCCAATAGCGATCCCATTATCATACAGGGACAAACGCAATGGCTCTTCCGACTGAGGGTGTCTGGCCCAACCCCGGATGACAGTTCGCGTCACCTCGTCGAGATAGCCTTCGACGATGCCACATGAGGCTGGAGCTGGCGTTATCCCTGCCTCGGCGTTCAGGCGTGCGCGAACGGTTTCAAGAATGGGCCCTTCTTCGATCCGGGGCACACAGTAGGCTGCCGGAAGTGGGGCTGCATCCGGATAGAGTTTTTTGAACTCGGCAGCGTTGTGAAACATGTTCCGGCTGTCATCATCAACGAAACTTTCCGAAGGCGCCCCTTCAGCCAGAAGGATATCGTGCGTTTCCAGTTCAATGTGGAAATAGGTGACCTGATCGATGCGCTCCACCTGAAGAATGCTGATCCCGTTGATAAGGCAGACCGCCGGTATGAGCACGCCCTCCAGAGCCATCGCATGCAGCGGGGAGACCGACAGGTCCCGTCGCGGCAGGCCGTCACTCAGCGCTCCCGCCCGGATGACGATCGGCAGGACATTCTTATTCCCCCTGACAAACTGGCCAGAATACGAACGATGCCCGATCCAGCGGATGGGGCGCAGGGCACCCGAAGCGGTTCGCACCCGATCGCCGATGGCGAGATCTTCCACAGCGATCTCGCCCCGTTCAGTCTCAATCAACGTGCCCCGGCAGAAGCAGGGCGTGCCGTCATCCGGCTCCAGAGTGGCGATCGTGCCCCCGGCTCCGTCATTGCTGAGGACGAAATGCTCTCCGGCGTAATCGCCATTGAGCGAGACGGAACTCGATACGCTTCCTTCGGTCAGGGTCAGAACCGGATCGCCTTCAAGCGTTGCACTGCCATCTGACTGGAAGGCCATGCCGCTGAAATCGATACTGCCACCGTTCTGGATCGTTACGCCTCCTGCAGATGATATATTAGAGGCGTTAATTATCCCGCCACTGGCGACCGTTACGCTCTCGATCACCCCCCCTTCGCCGGGGCGGATGCCAAACGTGCCGCCGGGGCCAACGGTCAGGTTTTTGACGACCCCGGTGGAGTCCACCTCGATGCCACCGCCATTGCTCACGGTGACATTGTCTGCCGCAGCGGCGATCTCGATATACCCGCTACTGGTCACCAGAACATCGTTGATGGAGCCGCTATTGACGATGCCCCAGCCCTGATTTTCGACCGTCAGATCCGTAATCGTGCCGCCGTCGACCTCGAAATAACCGTTTTCATCCCAGTCGCCGGTGACCGTCACGCCGGAAGCAACGCCGCCGGCATCAACGGTCAGATCGCCCTTGTCGACCAGTGTATTAACGGCCAGTCCGCCGTCTTCGACAAAGAGTTCACCGCCATCGCCCAGCTCGGTGTCCGTCCACACGGCACCATTACCGATGGAGACATCCGAGCTGACCAGATGGACGCCTGACGAGGACGGCGACGTGATATCCGCAGAATCCGACATGATGGCGCTCCTGAGCATGGCCGCGCAGCAGGCGGCTTTTGTCAGGATATTATATGCGATATTTCGCAATAACAAGCGGATAATTTACTATTTATATAAACGATTTTCCGTTGAGCGCTGCGCCAGAGTTTAACCGCGCGGCAAGCCTCCCGACCAGACGACTTCGCCCACGACATCCAGACCTGCGGCTTCTGCGGTCTGAAGCTCCTGTGGCGGATAGCGATCGTTGTCCGCGAGAGCCCGGATTCCGCCCCCCAGCCGACGCTCCAGACGGCGCAGCAGGATGTCGCCCTCAACCCGCAGCGCGAAGATGGCACCGCCCTGAACCGCGCGGGCATCGGTATCCACGATGACGAGATCGCCTTCGCGCAAGGTCGGCGCCATGGCGTCACCCGAGACGTTGATGAGGCGGAGTGTTGCCGGGTCACGCGGGAGTGCTGCTTCCAGCCAGGATTTGCCAACGCGCAGACCTTCGTCCGGCTGAGGCGACAGCCAGGGGATTACGACCTGATGACCACCACGCACTGGAGCCGATGATTCACCATCCGCGTCGAGACCAGCCCCCACACCAAAGGCCAACCAGTCCAGCGAGACTCCGCAGGCGCGGGCGAGAGACGCCACGGCGGAGAGTTTCATCTCACTGCCATTCATGTAATCCCGAAGCGTCGTGTAAGGCACGCCGGCCGCCTTGGCGGCATGGGTGATGCCAATACTCTGGGCGGCGTGCCGAAGACGCTCGCCACGTTCGCGGAGCAGGCGGGCCTGATCATCAGACATGCGACGGCGCCTCGGTCTGGAACGAATGGTCACAGGCAATCTCTCTTCCGTGATATGGAAAAGTGACTCCTAAGCGAAAATACGCTTGTATGTATATGCGGATATACGTATATATTTGCATCGTAGTGTGAAGCGGGTCTCCGTTGATCCTGGACCCAATCTCGCATGAACCATGTGTTCTGTCGAAGGGTTTGTCATGACTGACGAGGTTCGTTCGCTGTCTCCCGCTCCCATCCGCGATCCCAGACTGGAGGAACTGCATGCAGGCCTGCATGACGTCATCCGTCTACTGGAACTGGAGCATCACCTCCTGCGCGGTCGCCTTGATACGCTGAAAGCCGATAGTGAAGGGGCCCAGCTTCTTGAGGGCATCATCGTACTGGGCGGTGTCCTGAACCGGAAACTGACCCATCTGCTGGGCCTGTGCCGCGATGTGGGAGGGCTGTAACGCATGAGCATGCTGCGTTCCCTTGCCGTAACGCTTTCCCGGCTACCGCGTGTCGCGCAGATCGGTGGCGGTGTCGCAGTCCTCGCAGTGGTCGGGGCTGGCATATCCTCGTTCAGTGGCGGATCTGGTGACAGAGCTGCGATCCGTGCGGTTCTGGTAGCCCATCAGGCGACCGACACGCGTTCCTGTCTGACGTTCCGCTTTGCGCCGGGACTGAATTTCGAGAGCTGGGCCGGTCGGCAGTTCTGGATGGCATCGACGCCCTGGACGGCCCCCGATCGCCATCCGTTCATTTTCTATGCCGGTCCTGCTGACGATACAGCACCGGAGATCGTCACCGATCTGACACATCGGGGTGTGCTTGAACGTCATCTTGTGCCGGTCAGCTTTCTTTCCGGTGGTGTGGCCTCGGCCGCGATTTACACGACCCCGCGCAACGATCCCGATTTCAGCTACGAGCTTGTGCAACCGAATTTCATGGCGCGGGGCAGTCCGCTGGGGACGCTGGCCTGGCCGAACAGCGTGTCGGTCGCGCGAGGCAATGGTCCGCAGCAGTCACTCTATCTGCTGCATCCCTATCTGATCAGTCAGGTCAGTGGCGTCTGCGTGGGGCTGCATCTTACCACCATCACCGACATCAAACCCCATGACAGGGACTGGGCCGGGCGGGATGTCATGACCGCCACGGCTGTCTACCGGAGTGATGGTCTGAAGGACTGGATGCAGTCACCTGTGTTCCGCAGGACGATCGGGTCCTTTCAGGATTTGGAAAACGGCAAGGATATTCGCCATCGGCTTGTTTTCCATCGGGGACCGAAGGGTCTGGAGCTGGTCGGTAATCAGGAGGAGCAATAGATCATGCGTTTCTGGGTCATGAAATCCTTGCTGGCCGCACCGCTGCTGGCGGCGCTGGTCACAACCGCCCTGACCGGCGCTTCCGTCCCGTCTGCCTGTGCGGCGTCGGACGACCGCAAGGCCGCGCAGGCGGCCGATGATATTCTGGCAACGCTGCGGGCCCAGCCGGGTGACCGGGGCGATCTGGAGGAGGGGAACAGCCGTCGCGTGTGTCTCCGGCTGGGAGGCGATGCCATCCATAGTGAGGCGGCGTGGCCCATGTCAGCCGTCATCGCCAGTAGATACACGGCGGGCGTCGAGCCGGGTGCGGTCTATAATATTGGCACCACCGGCGTTCTGCTCGGCGACGGTCCGCGTGGCATGGAACCGACACCGTTCGTACAGGCGCTGATGGCGGCGGGCGTGGTGCGGCGCGTACCAGTGACCTGGGTTGTTCACACGACCCATCCCGGCACGCCCACGGCAGCACAACTGGGGTTGCACGACCTGGACGACAGCTCGGAGCCCAGACCATCGGAACCGCTGCCAGCCAATGTCGAAGCGACGATGCGCTTTGACGGTGATCTGTTCCTGGGTTCCGGTCCGGAGATCGTCGGGCATTTTGAAATCCCGCCTGATGAGCGGGGTCATATAGGGGCGGTGAGCATTCCGCCGCTGCTCGCGACCACATCGCCCCCGTCCGGTGTCACCTCGGCATCGCGTTACTGCTACGCGCTCGCGCCGCAGCGGGTGCTGGAATTCGGACCACTCCAGACCGTTGAGCCCGGACATCAGCGGATCACGGTCGCTGTGCTGGTGACGCCTGAACAGGTGCCAAACTGGGCCAGCGATCCGCGTGTTCTGGAAGTCTTTGCCCCGCAGTTCATTCGCCCGCAGCAGGTGTTTCTGGCGACATTCGACAATTTCGGGGACGGCTGGAAAAAATTCGGCCTGACCTTCGCAAAGGATCTCGCGGAAACAGGCCATTATGTCGGGGAGTGAAAAATCGGTCAGGAGCTGAAAAGAGTAACGATTTTTCTTGTGTTCGGAATCAGCAACGCAGCACGATAAATCAGTTACTGTTTTTGCCGGTGATTCGCCAATGGCATCCAATCCGATCCTGGTCAGGCTTCCTCAGGAGCTTGACGATCTGCTGAATGAAAAGCGTGGCACGCAGACGCGGGCGGCGTTTCTTACGGCGGCTCTCGCCCGGTATCTTGGGGTGGATGACGCGGCTGCCCGTATTCCCAAACGTGGTCGGCCTCGCAAGAAGGTTACATCGTTTTCGCCAGAAGATCCGCCTGCGCCAGAAGAAATGGTGCCCGCTGAAACCATCGAAATCCCTGATATTGCCAGTCTGCGGACCGTCTCCTGGAAAGAGATCACCGACTCGTTTCCCTGGTATATCGGGCAGGATGCGCGGCGGACGCTGTATGTTTCCGATGATGGCAGCTTTGTGTGGTTCTCGAAGGAGGAACGCTACGAGTCAACGGGAACGGCCATCGTCGACATCATCAAGAAGCACGGGGGATACTGGGATCGCGATATCGGAGGGTCTATAGCGTCACCGGACGTTCTCAAGGCCGTGAAAGCCCGGGCTCTGAGAGCGCGACCGGCATGGTCCATCAGGCCCATGCGTGAAAGGGACACAGACCGACCGTTTCAGATCGAAGTCGTGGAGATTGCCAGGGGCTGGGCACTGATCCGTTTTGATCGCCCCACTCTTGTCGCTGCGGGCGGCGCGGCACGGACAGAGATGATCAGACTTGTCGGGGCGATGGAGACATCAACCCCGTCTCCCTGGTGCCATGATTTTCAGGACGAGGAGTGTCTTGTCAGCCTCCCGGTGCCGATGACAACAGCCAGAAAACTGGTGAAAAACTGGAATAGTTTGCATCCCGTCGAGACGAAAGCCACTGTGTCGGATCGCGCGCAGCAGAACGCATGGCGTAACCAGCCGGTGTGCATTGAGCGTGATACCGGCCTTGTCCATGTCACCGTTGCTCTGGCCAATCCTCTTCATCGTATTCTGCTGGCATCGACGAGTGGGCGAGTGCGTCCCGGTACGCCTGTGGGGCCGACGGCCACAGTAACGGGTAACATGTGGGCGGAGATTGCAAAGACATTTGCTGCTATGAAGGTCGCTGTGCGGGAGCATCGTAAGACGACCTCCCGTTTCGATCCGAAAATTGCAAATCTCTCTGCGATACCGGGTTGGGAGAAGCCCGCAGAAAACAGTTACAGATTTTTTGCGCATCAGCAGGACGGCATCCGGTTCCTGCTCGATCGGGAGATGCGGGGTATTCTGGGTGACGAGATGGGATTGGGGAAGACGGGAACTGCCATTGGTGCTGCCGTGGGGTGCAGGGCACAGCGTGTTCTCGTTGTTGCACCCGCGAATGCCCGGTGGGTGTGGGACCGGGAAATCAGAGGCTGGTCCGGAACAGACCGCATTTTTCATGTCGAGGAATCTCTTCAGGATCTGACGGATCTGCCCGATGCCGGGTGGGCAATCGTAACCTATGATGTTCTGACCGCCCGGAGCAGAAAGTTTACGCCACCGGACGCTGCAACGGCGAGTTGGCTTCGGGCGAAGCTGCGGGAAGCTGGTCATTATCGGGTTCGTGCAGCAGCCGAGATGCCGGGTAAGGACAGGAAAAGTGCCAGCCAGCTGGCCGCAGAAGAGGGACGCGATGAGGGTGATGGCAAGTTCACGCCTTTTCATTTTGATGCGCGGATCAATCCCGAGATTGGAAATGTGTTACGCAATTTGGTGATGCCAGCGGGCCGGGGGATCAGCAGCCAGACGATGACGCTCCTGCATCGGATGGGCCGACGCCTGTCTTCCGAAATGCTGCATGCTCTGATGGCGTGGGAACCCGACGTGGTTTTTGCAGACGAGGCTCATCGTATCAAGAACAGGGATGCCGGGCGTACCCGAGCCGTTCGGACCCTTATCGAGGATCGCTCAAGGGGTGCGGTTCTCCTGACCGGCACCCCTCTGCGCAACCATGGCGGAGAGGGTGCCAGCCTGATCGAGGCCATTCTTCCCGGTGCCAGTGACCGCCTCGCAGGAACACTGGCCCAGGGTCACCGGCGTTCGGACCGAAATGCTGCGCAGGATGCAGCGGTAGCGGAAATCTTCAAAACGATCATGGTCAGACGGCTCAAGGCTGATGTGCTCGATCTGCCGGACAAGATCCGGCAATGGGTGGAGATCGCACCGCAAGGGGAAGCCCTGTGGCACTATGACGAGGTCATGGACCAGATCTTGCAGACTGTTGGGCGGGAAATTGCAGGCGGTGCCACGTCAGGCGGCATCGCAAAGGCTATCATGGGTTTACTCTCGTCCGCCCGCAAATGGCTGGGTCTTGCCAAGGTTGCCAATCCAGGCACGGTGGATCTGATTGATGATGTGGTCGAGGCCAAGGGAGCGTGTCTGGTCTTCGCGCATCATCGTGCCGTGATCGCGGAACTGGAAAAACAGCTTCGCAAACGGGGGCGATCCATTGTGACGGTCCATGGCGAGACGCCTGATCGTGAGCGTGCGGACGCAGAGCAAATGTTTCAAGAAGGAAAGGTCGAGATCTTTCTGGGTTCGATCAATGCCGCGGGTGAGGCTCTGACCCTGCATCGTGCTGATACCTGTGTGTTTGTGGAGCTCGACTGGGTTCCAGCGGCGATGCATCAGGCCGAGGATCGCGGACACCGGGCAGGTCAGACGGCGAAAGGCTATCACATCATCAGTCTTCTGGCGCATATGCCGGACAGGCAGAATCTGGACGAGTATGTTGCCAAGGTGCTGATTGAAAAACTCGCCAACATCAACACGATCCTCGACGAAAAGGCTGGTATTGCCGGCAGGCGCATCGAGGGGACGGATGCCAGTGTACGAAGCCGTGTGATCGCCGCCCTGATGTCTGAAGCCCAGCGGACGGACGTTGCAAAGAACACCCAGGTCGCGGCCGCGCGGAAGCGGGCACGCCAGCGCTCCAAAAAACAGTAACGCTTTTCAGACTGATACGATCAGTTCGAATCTATAACGGCTTAAGCTGGTATTTTTCAGAAACGAGTCTTGTGAGCCCTGGCAGAGTTAACGGTGTAGTATTTTTCTGTCTGTTTTTATTGTGTGATCTGATCCTGATTTTTCCGGGGCTTTGAGGTCTCACACCCTAAATTCCCCAAAGGATTTTGTTCTTTTCCGATCAGGTATCGGTTTTTTGCGTGTGGGTGCCTCGTCCCGAAATACTTCCAAACGAGAATATCAATGTCAGATCATACAACTACTTCTTCCGCAGTGGAGGCGGATCTTATGCAGCTGGTTGCTTTGCACGGGTTGCTCGACTTTGCCCTGAGTCAGTCGCTTGCTGGCAACGCGGACGATCGCATCATGGAGGGCGTCGTCATTCTGACTCGCATGATTGGACGCAAGGTCCGATGCGTGACCAGCAAAATCCTGGATGGCGAAGGCTCCGGCTGCGATTAACGCTCTCCATCCTCCCCCACACCCGTTTCTTCCCTCAACAGGCGCGATCATGCCGCGCCTGTTTTCATTCCTTCAGGAAAATAAATAATGTCTCGTTTCTCAGACGATGCCACGCCCTCCCGTTTTCACCCCACCGAAGCTGATCTGATCGCCTATCGGGACCTGGCCCGTGCTCTTGGTGCTCCACCGAGCGAGGCCATCTGCCGGTATCTCGGCCCGGCGGGCCAGCATCTGGTGTTCATCGGTGAGTCCGGTCAGCGCGACTGGGCCCGCGTCGATACGCAGGCAAGGGCTCGCTGGCCTGATCTGCCGCCGACAGGAAAGATCGCGTCCAACGGCAAGACACTGGAATCCCTTCCCGAACGTGTCGTTTACCAGATCCTTGAGTCCTTGAAGCACGAGGATATGGAAATTGATCTCCATCAGCCGATCATGGCTGATCTCGGAGCGGAGAAGGCAGACCTGACATTGCGCAGGAGAAGTTCTGCCTGCTTTATCGAGGTTATCGGTTCTTGTGGACCCAACCGCATTACCCGGAACGACCACGAGTTGCGGGGGCTGGAGCGGTTTGAGCGGCGCGAAGCCTTTTACCGTCGAGTTGGGATCACCCCTGTCTGTATCTTTCTCGATCTTTTGGCGCGTCCGGAAGACCTGAAGGCACTCTGCCAGTCTCTGGTGGACCGGATCGCTGACGACGGGCGTGACAAAGAGATGTCGCTCTAAGAAGGACCGATGTCTGAGGCGTGGGATGACCGGAACTGGAGCTCCCGCGCCAGGAATGGTAGCGCAAGACATCAGTTTTGGTATCCGGCGAGGAACCGAACGGTGTCAAAAATCGCGAAAAAACCGTCTTGCTGTTTCAGGAATGTCTCATACCCTGATTTTAACAGGGAGACTGGCGCATGATTCGAGGCTCAAGCCCCGAGCATCGAGTGAAGTCAGCTTCCCTTCATGGAGGTTGTGACAATGTCCGGAACAACAGCGGATGACGGAGATCTGAAAGCACTGCCTCGCCGGATCCGATGTTCAATCGGTTTCCCAAAACCGGAGCATCATCATGTCAGCGGCTAAAAGAAAAACTGTCGCAATAGAGCCTCGTGGGTCGTTACGTTACGCGGCTGCTGCGGCGTATATCGGCATCGCTGAAGGAACGTTGCGGAACCAGCATGAGGCGTTGGGAATCCGGTCGTTAAAAATTGGCCGGGTCCGGTGTTTTCGTATAGAGGATCTGGATGATTTTATTGCGAGGAAGATTCTGGAAACAGAGAGAAAGCAGCTCCGGAAAAAGCGGCGGGGGCGCGGGGAGAGTTTGCTCTTCAGTCCGGATTTCAGTTTCTGGATTGTGATCGCAGCACTATTGCTTGTGGCTCTGATCAGGCTGTCATTTCTGACAGCCTGACGGAAACGCTATTCTTTATTGAAAGAATTAAGCTTTTCATATGCGATTGCTTTCGCGGCCAGATCTTCCGTATGGGGCTGGTAGTACCTGTCCAGAGACTTGATATCCTTGTGACCCGTCACGCGGCGAAGTTCGAGCGGGTTCGTGTAAATCTTTGCGAGACGGCTCGTCGCTTCATGGCGAAGGTCATGAAACGTGAGATCCCTGAGACCTGCTTTCTTCGTCATCCGCCCGAACCGGACGGAGAAAGCGTCCTTGCTGCCAATGTCAAAGACGAGATCGCCCGGCCGGGCGGATTTGCGTTGTGCCTGAAGGGCCCGCAGCAGGCGGGTCGCACCGGGTGTCAGCGGACGGATTTCCGGACCACGTTCGATGGCACGATGCATCGTCTTCGTTTTTTCCAAGGATAAAGCGTGACGATCAAAATCGACGTCACGCCAACGGAGTGTCAGGGCTTCCTCCCGTCGGGTGCCTTGTTCAATGGCGAATTGGACGAAGGTTACATCATCAGGCCAGGGCGATGTTGCCATGGCTTCCAGCAGGCGGTCGTATTCATCGCCAATGAGACGGCGATTGCGCTTCTTGTCTGCGCCAGCGGGCCGCTTGACTGCCGTTGCGGCAGCCGGGTTTTTTGAAAAGGGCAGGTCCCACTCCGCGATCGCATGCTGGCAGATCGCGGCCAACAGGTTGAGCCGTTTGACGACCGTCGCGGCGCTATATTTCTCAGCCAGCCGGTCCCGAAAGCCACGAACTGCCGTCGGGGTCAGATCGACCAGTGGCAGCTGTGCAATCTCGTCCTGAAGAATGGAGGGGATGTGACCCTTGCGGTCGTTGTCCCGTGTCTGCATTTCTTCACGCACATAGCGGTCGACCAGTTCATGGACGGTCTGACGCTCCAGCGGACGCGTATCCTGAAACTGCCCGAGTTCGAGTTTGGCAGCGGTCGTATCCAGCCAGCGTCGAGCCAGTTTGGCTGACGAGAAGGTCTGGTGGATTCTCTCGCCGCCGGCGATGCGCTTGCGGGCCCGATACTGGCCTTTGCCGCGATACTCCACTCCTGCCGGGAGGGGACGGCCTGTCGCAGGATCGATTTTAGCAGAAGTGATTCGGTCTTTCATGGTGAGCCTCGCCTGGGCCCAGCATAGCCTTTTCATGGGCCCATTGGGACCATGTGCTTATCGTCTTTTTTGGCGATGGGCCCAAGGTGGGCCCAAAAGCAGTCAATCATTCCATGACCAAAACTCTAAGTCATTGGAAAGATTGGCGTCCCGTACGGGATTCGAACCCGTGTTGCCGCCGTGAAAGGGCGGTGTCCTAGGCCTCTAGACGAACGGGACTGGAGGCGTGAGCGGGTGTATAGGGGCGGCTCCTGCGTCCGTCAAGCGGGGGCAGCGTCAGAAATGAAAAAAGACAGATTTTTTCTCTCTTGCCATGTCTCGGCCCGCAACGTGCCTGCGACATGCACCAGTGGCATGGAGCGGTCTTCCAACAGAGCGGCGAAGGGTTTGTCCGCTGCACGGAAGACCAGGCCGCGCAGGCGTGTGCCTCCGTCCTCGCCTTGCAGGATGACGCGCAGGGTGTTGCCGTCCTTGCCGATACGCTCGCTTTTGACGCAGCGGACATTGCTGATGGCGAGGACAGGCTCCTCGTTGCCGGGGCCGAAGGGTTCCAGCCGGGCGAGCTGGTCAGCGACCGCGATGGAGGCGCCGACCAGGGTCATGATGCCGTCGAGCTTCAGGGCGTCCTGTTTGGGGAGGATGAGGGCGCCGGAGAGCTGTGTGTCGAGCCAGTTGTGGAATTCGTCGGCACGATCGGCAGAAAGCGAGAAGCCGGCGGCCATGGCGTGGCCGCCACCGGTGAGGAGCAGGCCGTTCTGGCGGGCGGCGATGATGGCGGTTCCGAGATCCAGTCCGGGCACGGAGCGGGCCGAGCCCTTGATGACGCCATCCGTCAGGGCGGCGACGAGGGCAGGACGGTTGTAGCGCTCCTTCAGGCGGCCTGCGACGATGCCGACAACGCCGGGATGCCATGTTTCACCATGCAGGAAAATGACGGCGTGGCCCGCATCGAGCTGCTGCTGGGCCTGCTCCATGGCAGAATCGAGGATTGTGGATTCGACGGTCTGGCGCTGGCGGTTGACGCGGTCGAGCTGCTCGGCGAGGGCGCGGGCTTCCACGACATCGTCAGACAGCAGGAGTTTCAGGCCCAGATCGGCCTGTGCGATGCGGCCACCGGCATTGATGCGCGGGCCGAGGGCAAAGCCGCAGGCCATGGCGCTGGCTTCTTCCTTCACGCCTGCGACGGAAGAAAGCGTGGCCAGCCCGAGACGCTCGCCGCGGGACATGACGCGCAGGCCCTGCATGACCAGCGCGCGGTTCAGGCCGGTCAGGGGCATGACGTCGCAGATGGTGGCCAGTGCCGTGAGGTCGAGGCGTTTGAGCAGGTCGGGAATGACCTGACCTTCGTCGAACCAATTGGTGCGGCGCAGGTGGCGGATCGTGGCGACCATGGTGAGGAAGGCGACGGCCGTGGCGCAGATGCTGCCCAGACCGGACGTGCAGTCCAGACGGTTCGGGTTGACCACGATGCCTTTCGGCAGGGCCGCGCCGTCGGGTTTGTGGTGATCGAGGACGATGATATCAGCGCGGTCGGTCAGGCCGTTAAGGATGTCAATCGCTGCCGTGCCGCAGTCGATGCAGACCAGAAGGGTGGCGCCCTGGGAGAGCAGGTTCTCAAGGGCTGCGGTGTTGGGGCCGTAGCCTTCGGTCAGGCGGTCGGGGATGTGGGTGCTGACGGTGCAACCGAGTTCGCGCAGCGTGTCGCAGACAAGGGCGGTTCCGCAGGCGCCGTCCACGTCGTAGTCACCGAACAGGCCAACATGCTCACGATTGCGCACGGCCTGTGCGAGACGTTCGGCAGCCTGATCCATGTCCTGCAGGCAGGACGGGTCGGGCATGGCGTCGCGCAGGCGTGGATTGAGAAAGGAGGAGGCGTCGTGTGATGCGACGCCTCGTGCCGAGAGGATACGGGCCAGAAGTTCAGGAATGCCGGCCTGCTGGGCCAGACCGAGAGCCAAGCGGTTGTCAGCTTCCGCCAGGCGGGGATCCCGCCAGATCCAGCGGCGGTGTCCTGCACTTCGGGTTACGCCGAGGACGGCACCCGTATCATCTGCGAGCATGGTTCTCCGTTCAGGAAGCGGCTTTTGCCTTCGGTTTGAAGGTATGGTGGCTTTCTATATAGCGCACCGTGCCGGATTTTGAACGCATGACGATGGAATGGGTGCGGGCCCGGGTCGGGCTCGGACGTTCCACGCCCTTCAGGAGCGGGCCGGAGGTGACGCCTGTTGCGGAGAACAGGACGTGGCCGGACGCCATGTCGTGCAGGAAAAGCTTGCGGGCCGGGTCGAGGCCATTGGCCATTTCGCGGGCACGCTCGCGCTGGGTGTCATCTTCAAACAGAAGGCGGCCCTGCATCTGGCCTTCCATGCAGCGAATGGCTGCGGCGGCCAGAACGCCTTCGGGAGCACCACCAGAACCGGCATAAAGATCCACGCCACTGCCGTCGATACAGGTGGCGATGGCCGCTGCCACGTCACCGTCGCTCAGGAGCATGACGCGCGCGCCGGCTTCGCGGGCATGGGCGATCATCTCTTCATGTCTTTCGCGGTCAAGTGCGCAGAGAACCATGTCCGAGACATTGCGCTTCTTGGCCTTGGCCAGCGAACGGAGGTTGTTGCCGATCGAGGCATCCAGATCCACCACGCCTTCGGGCAGGTCGGGGCCTACGACAATCTTTTCCATGTAAATGTCAGGCGCGTGGAGGAACTTGCCGCGTTCGGCGAGAGCCACGACCGTCAGGGCGTTGGGCAGGCTTTTGGCGCACAGATTGGTGCCTTCGAGCGGATCGACCGCGATGTCCATGGCCGGGCCGCCGGAGCCGACTTTCTCACCGATATAGAGCATCGGTGCTTCGTCCATCTCGCCTTCGCCGATGGTGACGACGCCATCGATGGCGACGGTGTCGAATGCAGCGCGCATGGCCTGCACGGCGGCGCCGTCGGCTTCGTTCTTCTGGCCGCGGCCGGTCCAGTGGGCGGAGGCGATCGCGGCTGCTTCCGTTACACGGACGAGCTCGAGAGCAAGATTGCGGTCAGTGACGCGGTACGGGAGAACATTCTGAGGGTCGATCACGCAAGGGGATCCTCGATTTTGAGCACCAGTGGCTTTCCTGTCACGACAGGAAGAGCTGCAAGCGCTGTGGCAGCTGCATGGATGGCCTTTTCAGGAACCTGATGGGTTACGATCGCCAGGTCAGCACATCCTGTTGCAGCATCATGCTGGGAAACAAAGTGAACAGAGACATCATGGTCCCGAAGAACCGATGTCAGGTCAGCCATTACGCCCGAACGGTCCTGAACGTTCACACGTAAATAAAATGCACTGTTCAAATCAGCGAGATTCGCGCAGGTGATGGGGCCCGGAACGGACTGCGTGCCCCAGACGGGAATGGCGCTCCCACGGGCCAGATCGATCAGATCGGCGACCACGGCGCTGGCGGTCGGGCCTTCGCCGGCACCGCGACCGGAAATGGTCATGGGACCGCTGAACACGCCCTGTGTGGAGACGGCGTTGAACACGCCTTCGACGGCGGCGATGGGAGCACTGGCCGGGACGAGGCATGGACGCACCCAGGCGGCGACGGTGCCGTTTTCAGCCTGCCGGGCCATGCCGAGCAGTTTGATGCGGTATCCGAGCTGGTCGGCGAATTTCAGATCGGTCGCCGTGATGTCGCGGATGCCCTGAACGGACAGGGTGTCGAACGCGACGGGTTGGAAAGCCAGACCGGCGAGGATGGCCAGCTTATGCGCCGTGTCCCAGCCATCCACGTCCGTTGAAGGTTCGGCTTCGGCATAGCCCTTGGCCTGCGCTTCGGTCAGGACGTCCGTGAAGTCCCGGCCCGTGGCGCGCATTTCGGTCAGGATGTAGTTGCAGGTGCCGTTCAGGATGCCGCCGACGCTGAGCAGACGATCGGCCGCCAGTCCTTCGCGGACGAGCTTGATGGCGGGGATGCCACCCGCCACGGCTGCCTCGAACAGGAGGGGGGCATTCTTTTCGGAGGACAGGCGGCTGAGACGGTCGCCATGCAAAGCCACGAGTGCCTTGTTGGCGGTCACGACCGGCAGGCCGCGTTCGAGCGCGGTGCGCACCATGTCGCGTGCCGGGCCTTCGGAGCCGCCGATGAGTTCGACGGCGACGTCAATCTCCGGGTCCTGCGCCACGGCGGTGGCGCTGTCGTGCCAGCGCATGGCGGACAGGTCCACGCCGCGGTCGCGGGTACGGTCCCGGGCCGTGATGGCCACGACTTCGATCGGCCGGCCGGCCCGGGCGGTAATCATGTCAGCGTTCTCACGCAGGAGACGAATGACACCGATCCCGACAGTCCCGAGTCCAGCCAGTCCGATCCGCAGTGGTTTCACGATGATGCAGCTCCAAGAAGATCAGCGGTTCCGGCCCCGGCGCCGTGCCGGGACATGAAGCCCTTGATGGCCCGCGTCGCCTGACGCAGCCGCTGGGTGTTTTCGACAAGTCCGATCCGGACAAAGCCCTCGCCGTATTCCCCGAATCCGAGGCCGGGCGCAACCGCAACTCCTGCTTCCATGAGAAGCAGCTTGGAGAAGGCGACGCTGCCCATTTCGGCGAAAGCGGGCGGGATGGGGGCCCAGGCGAACATCGAGCCTGCCGGTGCGGGGACGTCCCATCCTGCGCTCTGAAGGCCGCGCAGCAGCACGTCGCGGCGGTCCTTGTACATGGCGCGGATTTCGGAAACGTAGTCCTGCGGGCCGTTCAGGGCGGCGACGGATGCGACCTGGATCGGGGTGAACGCGCCGTAATCCAGATAGGACTTGATGCGCGTCAGGGCCTGGATCAGGCGCGGGTTGCCAACCGCAAAGCCCATGCGCCAGCCTGCCATGGAATAAGTCTTGGACATGGACGTGAACTCGACGGCCACGTCCTTTGCGCCCGGAACGGCGAGAAGGGACGGGGGCGGTTCATTCTCGTTGAAATAGATTTCCGCGTAAGCCAGATCGGACAGGATCCAGATCTCTTCCCGACGCGCGAAGGCCACCAGCTCCTTGTAGAAATCAAGGTTCGCGACAAAGGCCGTCGGGTTGGACGGGAAGTTGACGATCAGGGCCGTCGGCTTGGGGACCGAGTGCCGGACGGCACGCTCGAGGGCGCGGAGCATATCTTCGTCCGGCGTGGCCGGGATCGAACGGACGGAGGCGCCGGCGATAATGAAGCCGAACTGGTGGATCGGGTAGGACGGGTTCGGGACCAGGATCGTGTCGCCGGGGCTCGTGATGGCAGCGGCCAGATTGGCCAGGCCTTCCTTGGAGCCGAGGGTCGCGATGATTTCGGTTTCCGGGTCCAGCGAGACGTTGAACCGGCGCTCGTAATAATTCGCCATGGCCTTGCGCAGGCCCGGGATGCCACGGCTGACGGAATAGCCATGCGCGCGCGGATTGCCGACTGTCTCGATCAGTTTCTGCACGACGTGAGCCGGGGGCGCACTGTCGGGGTTGCCCATGCCCAGATCGATGATGTCGTCACCGGCGGCTCGCGCGGCGGCCTTGGCCTTGTTCACTTCAGCGAACACATAGGGCGGCAGGCGGCGGATGCGGTGGAACTCTTCGGTCATGACCAGCTCTGGGACAGAGGGTGAAAGGGAGCAGCGACGATAGACAGGTTTTTTCAGGAGTGGAACAGCCTGACTGTGCCTGATTTCACAATGTCATTTTCCGGCCATTTTCCCCCGCGTCAGCCTCCGACCGTGACACGGACGCCGTCGCCGATGGCTTCGGCCTTGAGGATGATCGCGGAGGCAGGCACGCCGCGCTCGATCAGGGCGCGGGCCACGACCCGGGCGCGGAGCAGGCCGAGCGCAATCTCCCGATTCTGGTCCGCAGGGGCGAGGGCTGCGTCTGCGCTCATGAAGGCGCCGAAGCCTCGGATGGTCAGGTGCTGGTTCCCGCGCAGGGAAATGATGTGCTGGTAATCGCCCTGCGGGTTGCCGGCGACGTGATCGGTTGCCGGCTGAAAGCGGATCAGCGTGCCTTCGGGCGTGGAGGTGTCGATGTCCGGACGGATAGGGTCGCTGACCATGGCGTCACGCGGAAGATCGAAACCGGGGAACTGCGGCGGGGGCGGAGGCAGGTCACCGATCTGCGGGAACTCGCCCGGCGGGGTCGGGGGGATCGATTTTGCAACCACGGGCGGAAGCTCGGCTTCCGGTACCGGTGGCGGGGCGGCAGGTTTCTTCGCGGGAGCGGGTTTGGTGGCCGGTGCTGGTGTGGGCGCTGGTGCAGGGGCCGCAGCCGGTGTCGTGGTGGGCGCGGTTGGGAGGTTCGGAGCCGGGTGGACGGCAGACGGGGATTCCGGAGCCGGAGTTTCGGGCTGTCCGACTGCGGTCATGGTCATGCCGCTCTGTTCGGTATCCGCCGTCGTCGCAGGCGTTGCCGGGGCCGGTTTGGGCGGCGGGGGAATAGTCGGCAGGGCGCCCTGTGCCGCGCTTTCGCGCTGGGCCAGATTGCGCTGGGCTTCGAGCTGGGTTGTCAGCGACAGCCGGGCCTCGGGAGTGGGGAGATCCGGAGCCTTTGTCGGTGTGCGGCCAACATGGGGATAGCGCAGGTTTTCGCCCGGCGGCGGGGCACGCAGCTTGGCGATCTCGCCGCCTTCAAAACCGTGCCACCAGCCGGTTACGGTGTCGGTCATGTCCTGATGCTGGCAGCCCGCCAGCAGTGGTGCGGTCATCAGCACGAGAAAGGGAATTTTTCCCGCAGTCCTGCGTGTTGCCGCTGTCATGGGCTGCCTGCTGTTCCCTGGGACCACTGTGCCGTTCCTGCCGTCTTTAGAATGTCGAAACGCGGCGGAGCCTAGCGGTTCGTGACAGGGATGGCGAGAGTTCCTGTCAGGCCTGATCGGAAGCCCGGTCCGAAGGAGGACTTGGCACCGACGAAAACGAGGCGCAGGATAGGGGGTATGAAGATGCATGCTGGATCTGGAGACGATATGGATATCACCAGAATGACCCCGACCCGCCTGGACGACGAGCCGGATGCTCCGGAGCCCGAAACCCGGGAAGACGACAACAAGACGCTGAACAGCCCGATCAGCGAGCTTGAAGGCCGTCTGTTCGATCAGCGGAAAGTTCTGATTTTCGGCGGTATCAACGACAAGATCGCCCGCGACGTCACAGGCCGCCTGTTGGCACTGGCCGGGACGTCCGACAAGCCGATCGATGTGTATGTGAACTCGCCGGGCGGTCATGTGGAGAGTGGCGATACCATCCATGACATGATCCGCTTTGTGGATTCGATCGCGCCGATCAACATGATCGGTACCGGCTGGGTCGCTTCTGCCGGTGCGCTGATCTATGCCGCCGGCCGCCCGGAGCGGCGTGTCTGCCTGCCGAACACGCGCTTCCTGCTGCATCAGCCGATGGGTGGCGTGCGTGGTCCGGCAACGGATATCGACATCGAGGCCCGCGAGATCATCAAGATGCGCGAGCGTCTGAACCGGATCTTCGCGAAGGAAACCGGGCAGCCTTATGAAAAGGTCGCCAAGGATACGGACCGGAACTACTGGATGTCGGCCAATGAAGCCATTGCCTATGGCCTCGTGAACCGCATCATCCACTCGGCAACCGAACTCAAGTAAAAACTACAAGCTCCAAGGGGCACGGCGTGCCTTTCCGGCACGCCGCGAACACAGTCATGAAAAGTCTGGCCGAAATCTATTCCCATCTTCCCGACGCACCGTCGGAGAAGACGCTCGAGCGCGTTGATTACGAAGCGCGCCACTGGAGCAGCCCGATCCAGGGACCGCTCAAGCCCGGTACGGAAGAGCACAAACGGGCCGTCGCCGCGATGTTCCGTGATACGTTCAATCCGTACAAGCCATCCGTGATCGACTGGCCGAAGCTGGATCCGGAGACGCTGCATCGCATCACGTCGCTGCCGATCTGGGATATTGCGGTCCAGACCGAGGGCAAGGCCCGTCTGCGCATGGCCGCCTATGCGGACATGATCACCGACCCGGACATGAAGGATGCGCTGTCGCGCAATGCCTGGGAAGAGAACCGGCACAAGGAAGTCCTGACCAAGCTGGTCGAGGCTTACAACATCCCGATGGCGCCGGAGCCTCCGTATGTCACGCCGAAGGATACGGAATGGGCGTATCTGGTCACGGGTTTCTCGGAATGTGTGGACAGCTTTTTTGCATTCGGTCTGTTCGCGCTGGCCGAACGCGCCGGGCTGTTCCCGCAGGAACTGATCGAGACGTTCGAGCCGGTCATGCAGGAAGAGTGCCGCCATATCCTGCTTTTTGCGAACTGGCTGGCCTGGCACCGGGCGACCATGCCGTTCTGGAAGCGGCCGTGGTTCGAACTGCGTGTGATCGGGGTCTGGCTGTTCCTGGCCTATGAGCGCATGGGGCTGGCCCGCTCGATTGACGAGAACGGGAAAGAGCACACCCAGGACAACAATTTCACGGTCACGGGTGCCAAAGATATGACGACGATGGACATCAGTCTTCCGGACCTGATGCAGCTCTGTCTGGACGAGGATGACCGCCGGTTCTCCGGCTATGACCCGCGCCTGCTGCGGCCGACGACGACGCCGGCAATTGCGCGTGCGATTATCAAGGGTGCAAAACTCTGGGATCGTGTCCGGAGCAAGATCGCCGCCTGAGCGACCTTCTCCACGAAAGTTACACGGCATAAAAAAGGGCTCCTTCCGGAGCCCTTTTTCATTTCAGTCTTCCGGGTTGCCGTCTGCGTCGGGCTCCGGATCCGTCATCAGGGCGTCGGAAAGGACACCGGCTTCTGCCCGGATACGACGCTCGATCTCGGAGGCCATCTCCGGATGCTCGCGCAGGAACTGCTTGGCGTTTTCACGGCCCTGTCCGATGCGCTGGCTGTCGAAGGAGAACCATGCGCCGGATTTCTCGACGATGTTGCCCTTCACGCCCAGATCGAGCAGTTCGCCCATCTTGCTGATGCCTTCGCCGTACATGATGTCGAACTCGACCTGACGGAACGGAGGCGCCATCTTGTTCTTCACGACCTTGACGCGGGTCTGGTTGCCGACGACCTCGTCCTTGTCCTTGATGGACCCGATGCGACGGATGTCGAGGCGGATGGACGAGTAGAACTTCAGCGCGTTACCGCCCGTCGTCGTTTCCGGATTGCCGAACATCACGCCGATCTTCATGCGGATCTGGTTCAGGAAGATCACGAGCGTGTTGGAGCGTGAGACAGTTCCCGTGAGCTTGCGCAGGGCCTGGCTCATGAGACGGGCATGCAGACCGACATGGCTGTCGCCCATATCGCCTTCAAGTTCGGCGCGGGGAACGAGGGCTGCCACGGAGTCTACGACTAGCACATCAACGGCACCGGAGCGGACCAGCGTGTCAGCAATTTCCAGAGCCTGTTCGCCGGCATCGGGCTGGCTGAGCAGGAGGTCGTCGATATTGACGCCCAGCTTGCGGGCATAACCGGGGTCGAGCGCATGTTCGGCATCGACGAAGGCCACGGTGCCGCCCTTCTTCTGCGCTTCGGCCAGAACATGCAGGGCAAGAGTGGTCTTGCCCGAGCTTTCCGGACCATAGATCTCCACGATACGACCGCGCGGCAGGCCGCCGATCCCGAGAGCGATATCCAACCCGATGGAGCCGGTGGAAATCACATTGGCTTCCACTTTCGGACGCTGGCCCATGCGCATGATCGAGCCCTTGCCGAAGGCGCGCTCGATCTGGCTGAGTGCGCCTTCAAGCGCCTTGGTCTTGTCCATTCAATCCTCGCAATAGGTTGGGGCTGGCGTTTACAGGATACGATAGACCGGGCGGCCATTCTCGCAAAGAGCCGTGATTTCTGCGGCTGCCAGCGTTCCATGTTCACAAATGTTCTTGTGGCAGACATATCATGTCTGCCCCCGGTCACGCCAAGGGGGAGGAAGGCTTTGGAGGAAGATTTTTTCCTGCGGGCGCACCCCTGCTTATTTCAGAGGTGCAGAACGGTTGGCAGGCCGTTTGAGTTTCCAGACATAGGCGATGATTGCTGCGACAACCTTGAAATGTTCGGCTGGGATTTCACTGTCGAGCGGGAGTGTGAAGAGCGCGCGGGCCAGGGGCGGGTTGGCAACGATCGGGATGCGGTTGTCCTGTGCGATCTCCCTGATCCGGGCTGCGACATCGTCCATGCCTTTGGCCACGATTTTTGGCGCGCCGCCACCTCCACGTTCATAGACAAGGGCGACGGCATAGTGCGTCGGGTTGGTCACGACGACCGTTGAGGTTTTGACGGCGTCCATCATGCGCTGTCTGGCCGCTTTGGCGCGCAGGGCTTTCTGACGGCCTTTGACGTGTGGGTCGCCTTCCGTGTTTTTGTATTCGTCCTTGAGGTCTTCGCGGCTCATTTTCAGTTTGGAGATGTGGCGGAAGCGCATCCAGAAAATGTCGGCTCCTGCGGTAACCAACTGGGCTCCGATCATGGCGGCGGCAGCCCGGAAGCCCAGATCCGCCATCATTTTCAGAAGGGGACCGGGTTCCAGTCCGACCATACGTGCCGCTGTGGGAATAGCGTTTCTGGAGATGTTCCACAGGATGACGGCGAAGACGGCGAATTTTGCGAGGGCCTTAAACGTGTCCGGCAGTGTTCCGCCGCCTGCAATGCGTTTGAAGCCCGCGAGCGGGGAGACGCGCTCGAGTTTCGGCATCAGCGAACCGGGATGGATGAGGAAGCCGGTCTGCAGGAAGCCTGCGGCGAGGCAGAAGACGGCAACGGTTGCGGCGATCGGGACGGCCAGGGACAGGCCGGCCTCAATAGCGTGATTCGTGCTGTTGAGCAGGCCGCCCTGTGCCATCGGGACCGTGCCTGCATTGGCCATGAGGGCCCGCATGCTGTGGACGAAATCAGCCACAAGATAGGGTAGGAGCATGAAGATCCCGGCAAAGCCGCCGAGAAGTGCCACGAAGCTCATGGCCTCACGAGACATGACGATCTGGCCGTCATCACGCGCTTTCTGGAGCCGTTGGGCTGACGGGGCTTCTGTCTTGTCGTCGGAATCAGACATCGTTCAGAGGCCGGGCAGGGCGCGAAGAACATCGAAAGCCTGTCCCCGCCAGACGGCGATCATGGTGCTGAGGGTCAACCCGAGAAGGGCAATGCCGCCCAAAAGCTGAAGGGGGCTTGCGGCATTGTAGATCTGAAGCGTGGGCAGCAGTCGCGTCATGATGCCGAGCATGCCCTGCCAGACGAGTGACAAGATCAGGAAGGGCGCGCTGAGCTCCAGTCCGAGGGCGAAGCTGTGCTCCGTAAGCTGGATGATGCCCTGGGCGGAGTCCCCCAGCAGGTTCCAGTGGGCGTGACTGGCGGTGAGCAGAAGTGCGCCGCCCGGCGGGATGATGCTGTAGCTGCCAAGGATTGCGCGGATGGGAAGAATATACGCGCCGGTGACGAGAAGCACGAGGGGTGCCAGCAGGTTCAGGAAGCGGGCCGGGGCGGAGCTGCCCGAACCGAGATCGGGATCCGGCTGGAGCACGCTGGAAATGCCCATGCAGACTGCGATGATCTGGCCGGCGATCGGCAAAGCCATGCAGATTAATCGGGCCATCCAGCCGATCAGGACACCTGCGAAGAGTTCAACGGCGATCATCCCACCCAGTGCAACGGGAGCGAGGGTGTCGAGATGCGCCTGCATCATTAAAGGCGCGACAAGCGGAAGCAGCAGGGCGGTCAGGGTGATGGCGCATCCGGCGCGGATCATCATGGGCATGGACTGCTCGCCAAGGCCCGGCATGACCATGACAACCGCGCCGGTGCGGGAGAGGACCAGAACGAAAGCCAGGGCCCAGATGCTCAGGGCCGGACCACTGAGGTCCAGACCCGACAGGGTGGATGCTCCAGCAGTACCCGCAAGACCGGTGTTCACCGGGAAGCGCCTTTCAGGTTGGATTGTCTGAGCACGGACACGTTGGCAAACTCCGGATTTAAGCGGCAGCGTGGTTTCAGGTCGTGCCGACGAGGATCAGCTGATCGAAGAGGTGCCGGGTGAAGCCGACGAGTGTGGCCGTCATGAAGGAACCGGCCATGACCATGACGGCTCCGATGGCCAGAACCTTCGGGACGAAGGACAATGTGGCCTCGTTGAGCTGGGTGACGGCCTGCACGAGCGAGACCAGAAGGCCGACCCCGAGCGCAGTCAGGAGGGCGGGAGCACTCAGCTTGAGAGCGACGAGGAAGGTCTGCTCCAGAATGGCGCCGAGATCGATGGCCTGCATGGTCAGATCGTCATTTTCATCACGTCCTGATATGCCTGGACCATGCGGTCGCGGATCACGGTCGTGGTCTGGAGAGCAAGCTGGGCATTGGAGACCGCGGTGACGATCTGCGTCATGTCACCGCCACCTGTCAGGCCCTGTGCGGCCTTGGCTTCGGCATCATGGCCGCCGTCGATGACGCTTCCGATGGACTGGGACAGGACGGAGCCGAAATCCGTGCCGGAGTTGCTGCCGCTGGTCGAGGCGGAGGAGCGGATGCCGTCATCGACGTCATCCGTGACGTCCTGAAGGCGGCTCTGGAGGCTCTGGACGGCGTAGGCATTGTGGGCCTGGGAGAGGGATGTGAGCATCAGGGTTATTTCAGAAGGTCAAGCGTGCGGGACAGCATGGTCCGGGTGCTTGAAAGGGCGTTGAGGTTGGCTTCGTAGGAGCGTTCGGCTTCACGCATGTCCATCATCTCGGTCATGGAATCCACGTTGGAAACCTTGACGTAGCCACGTTCATCAGCGGCCGGATGCGAGGGATCATAGCGTGTATCGAAGTCCGACATGTCCTGTCCGACATTCTGGACATCCACGGTCGAGGCGCCCGTTTCGTCGTCTACATGTTCGGCGAAGGTGATGGTCTTGCGGCGATAGGGATCCGCGCCGGGCTGGGAGCCGGTCGTATCCTGATTGGCGAGGTTTTCCGCGACGATACGCAGGCGCTGGGCCTGTGCGTCCATGCCGCTTGCGGAAATGCCGATGGTGGTGGACAGGTTCATCCGTCAGGCTCCTTACTTGCCGAGTGCCGTCTGGAACATGCTCAGGTATTTCGAATAGACGTTCACGGCGAGATGCTGCTGGTCGTTCACGTCCGCGACCTGTTCCATCTGCTGGTCCAGGGAAACCTGATTACCGTCCAGGGACTGTTCGGATGTGGTTTCGATGGTGTGGGTGCCTGAGGCGTTGTAACCGATATGACCGGGTTGGGTGACGGTGGGCGTGATGTCGAATTCACTCATCGCCGCCTCGAAAGGAGAGACGTCCTTAGCTTGGTAGTCCGGTGTATCGGAGTTGGCGATGTTACCAGCCAGCACCTGCTGGCGCGCCTGAAGCCAGTTCATGCGGTCACGGCCCAGAGAAAAAAGGTCGGTGCCGCCTGCGCTGGTTGGGTCGATGTTACGCATCGAGACAGTCTCCATCATGCAGGTGCCGGAAAAATCCCGGCGAAGCGCATGATGGCGTGAAATCTTTAATAAATGGTTGCCTGAGCCGTCGATTCTGCTGCGGGGGCAGGGAGTGAGGGGAGTTCGTCAGGTCTCGCAGTCGTTATCGTGTGCAGAGCCTTCCATGGCTTTTTGGAGAGTACACCTGGAACGGTCTTTCCACTCGGTCCATCCGTTGGCTGAGCGTCCCAAAAGGGCAATAGCCGCAGGGCTTGGGGCTTTAAATAGTGCATCACGGGTAAAATAGATGCGGTCACCTTCAATGCGCAGAAGGCCCTGGTCCAACATGACCTGTCGTTTCTGAGCATAGTTATGCGGAAGAAAAGTGCTGGTGACAGCGCGACCATAAGAGCCGGCCAGTACAACTAGGCCCTCTTCCGTATACTGGGCGCGTCCGTCAACGCCGGAGGTGCGGCAATAGAATTCGAAGGGAGCGGCCTGTTTTTGTGAAGCGGGAACGGCTTCTGGCGTCTGTAGTGTGACGACAGGGTCTCGGACAAGAAGTTCGAAAATCGGGTATCCCAGAGTTGTCAGCAGGATATTGATCGTTTCGAAAACTTCACGGCACTCTGCCTCTGACGCGGGAAGGGTGTGGGGTCTTGTTCCACCTGTGCCGTTGTCCATTTCAAAGCGCTGTTCCTGTATAGCGCGACTAAGGGCTAGGGCCTGTTAGCACTTGATCCAGTCTGCAGCAGCAGCGATGTGTATGACGGCAAGGAATGACGCCGCTGTTTTTTCGTATCTGGTCGCGACTGCACGCCACTCCTTGA
>NZ_JABCQG010000025.1 GCF_015244565.1 Gluconobacter vitians
CTCAAGGAGTGGCGTGCAGTCGCGACCAGATACGAAAAAACAGCGGCGTCATTCCTTGCCGTCATACACATCGCTGCCGCTGCAGACTGGATCAAGTGCTAACAGGCCCTAATCCTTGGAGGCTCGCTGGCCTGTCTGATCGCAGCAAACGGGGCCAACACAGCGCTGCTGACGGACCTGATCGAAGATGGCGACAAGATCGGAACGGTGACCGGCGTCACCCTGACGTGCAGCAATTCTCTGGGCCTGTTTGCCCCGATCGTCACAGGGTACATCGTATCGTATACGGGCCGTTTTGATATGGCCTGGTATATGTGCTCGGCCGCGCTGATTGTCGCGGGGCTTCTTTCGCTTCTGCTGGTCCGGGCGCCAATCTCAATGCATCGCCCATAATCCAATCTGAAACCGCCAGAAACGCGAAACGGCCTGCATCCTGCTTATTGTCAGCAGAATGCAGGCCGTTTTCCGTCGGAAGGCTTCAGTTGCCGAGTGAACGATCGACGGAGCGACCGGCGCGTTCAACCGGGCCCTTCGGCGGGTCTACCGTATCGCGAACCTTTTCCCCAAAGGTCCGGTGATGCTCACATGCCGTCAGGGTAACGCAGGATACTGAGAGAGCCAGCAGAAGCAGGATTGATTTACGCATACGGACGATCCTTGGAAAACTCTGTTAGGCCTGATGAAACGGCCTTCCCCGCATTCAGTTCCCTTTATGGAACAGATGGAGATGCAGAGCCCTGTCAGGTTCGGGAATGACGGTTGAAGCGTTTGAGTTTTGCCAGCGTCGGACCGGAAACGAGTTCGATGATTTCCGATGTGATTTCTTCCTGCCGCACCGTTCTCTGAAGCTGCTCCAGGGATTTGAGCTGGTGTGTGATTTCGTGATGCGCAGCCGTCATCCGCTCGCTGCGGGCCTGGTTTTCCGCTCCGAAAGACTGCAATGCTGCAAGACAGAACTGGGAGAACATGTAATCCGACACCAGTTCAGGCATGAGCTTTTCAGGTGCGACATTCAGAAGCGGAGGCGCAGCACACGCCGCGCTTTTTCCCAGAACGGCTGGATCGAATGGAAAAAGTGGCAGGCGGATGACCTTCGCCTTTTCCTGCTCTGATGACTGACAGACGATTATCGTGACACGCAGGAGGTGGCCAAGGACGACCTGCCGTCCGATTTCCTTTGTGATGCTGTCAGCCAACTCCGGCACCGCACCTGGATTCTGCACCGCTGGTGCAGTCCATTTGGGTGCCAGTCCTCTGACACGGGCAATGGCATTGCCGCGTGTCCCGATCAGAAAAACATGCTCTTTTTCGTCGTCCTGAAGAGCATCAAGGACATGTTCACTGAACAACCCCGCAAACCCCTGCTCGGCGCAAAAAACAACTGCGCCCGCGCTACCCTTCTGCTCCGGAGCAGACAGGGGCCGATCAGCGGGCAGCATAGGAGCAATCCGGAGCAGTGCGCCTTCGATCGTTTCCGCGTAAGTCTCGACTGCCACCGCGGCCCTGCGCGCCTGCTGTACCCGCACGGTGGCCAGATTCCGCATCGAGTCCACGATCCCGCCCAGTTCCCTGACGTTCCCGATCCGGGCCGTGACCTCCTGTAACCGCCCGCTCATGAGGCCGCTGAGGCCCGGGTGTCGATATAGTGATGCAGGGAGGCCAGAAAGCGCGTTTTCTGCTCTGGCGGGAGTGCATTGCCGCTTTCTATGGCTTTCACAAGGTCGGCTTCACTGGTTCGCAGATAATCGCCCAGACCGCTCTGGATATTGCGGATTTCCTTTTCAGGTACGGCGTCCAGAAGACCGTTCTGCGACGCTGTCACAAGCGCGACCTCCTGCAGGAGATCCAGTGGGGCATGCGGTCCCTGTCGAAGGATGGCCCGGATACGCGCACCGCGGACCAGTTGCTGCCGGACATGTGTATCCGGCAGACCACCAAACCGCGTGAACGCTTCGAGTTCGATAAACTGCGCATAATCCAGCCGCAATGTCCCCACCGAGGCCCGCAGCACCGGCGCCTGCGCAGCGCCGCCAACACGACTGACGCTGACACCCACATCGACGGCCGGCTTCTGCCCCTGGTTAAACAGCGTGCGGTTCAGGACAATCTGGCCATCGGTGATGGAAATCAGGTTCGTCGGGATATAGGCACTGAGATTGCCCGCTTCTGTCTCCGCAACCGGCAGGGCTGTCAGCGACCCCCCGCCTTTTTCTGCCGAAAGCTTCGCAGCGCGCTCAAGCAGACGGGCATGCACATAAAAAATATCCCCCGGATAGGCCTCACGCCCCGGAGGACGCCCGGTGAGCAGGGAAACCTCCCGATGTGTTGCGGCATGTTTGGAAAGATCGTCGATGACAATAAGGGCATGCTGGCCACGGTCCCGGAAATATTCGGCCATGCTCATGGCGGCAAAAGGTGCGATCCAGCACAGGCCGGGAGCTTCGGCCGGACGCGCAACCACGATGATGCAGTGATCGGGATTGCCCCGCTTGCGGATGGTGTCGATCACGCGCTGAACGCTGGACGTCTTCTGCCCTATAGCGACATAAACGCAGATCATGTCACTGGATTTCTGGGCCAGGATCGTATCAACGGCAATCGTGGTCTTGCCCGTCGCCCTGTCGCCGACGATGAGTTCGCGCTGACCGCGCCCGATGGGAAAAAGCGTGTCGATCGCAAGCGTCCCTGTCTGAACGGGTTCGGTTACGAGCTCGCGGTCTATGATGGCAGGAGCGGGTCGCTCGACCGGGAACCAGGTCTCTGCCTCCACATCCCCCCTGACATCCAGCGGGCGTCCGAGTGGATCCAGAACACGCCCCAGAAGTCCCGGCCCCACGGGGACACTCACGACGCTGGAAGTACCCTCTACGGCATCCCCGGCCTCGATCGTGCCTTCGTTATTGAGCAGGATGCAACTGATGATGTCTTCTTCAAGTCCGTGCACGAAACCGTAGCGGCCGTTTCCGAAAGACAGCAGTTCGTCCAGCTTTGCATCGGGAAGACCGGAAACAAGGGCAATTCCATCCCCGATATCTTCCACCCTTCCCGTCCGGTCCGTCTGCGGTCCGGCATCGACCTGTCCCAGGCTGGAACGGGCGGATGCCAGCCAGCTGGCGGCCTGATCAGTTTCCGGCATGAGACAGGGCCTCCCTGATCCGGACGAGGTCGGCCTGCCAGTTCGAGGCCACGGTGAGATACGGTGTTTTCACCGCAAATCCTTCTACGAGCGCAGGATCGGTCGTCCATGTGATGGATGGATGACCACCAACCGCGGATACGAGAGCCGTTTCATACGCCCCCTGATCATCCGGACCGGGCGCCGATGCAGAAACAAACGCAAATCCGTCGCGCAAGCCTGTCCGCTCCCGGTCAGGCAGCGCCGAAATCGCCGTCAGGAGTTTGTCGAAAAGGGCTTTGCGTGCGACGTCGGAAGAGCCTGTTTCTTTCAGAAGCTGTCCGGCAATGTCGCAGGCCAGCGCAGCCGCATCACCATGCCAGCGCGCCCTGCTGTCGGCTTCCTCCTGCGCGATGCTCTGCCTGGCTCCGGCCTGAAGCGCCGAGGCATCCTGCTGGGCCTTTGCCAGAATGGCGGTGCGTTCGCTTTCCGCGTCCTGCCGGGCCTGCGCGATAATGTGGGCCCGTTCCTCGTCAAACCCGTCACGCGCCTTCTGCACTGCCGCACGATCGGCCTCAAGCTGCTTCTGCCCGTCCGCGACCTGCGCAAACCGGGCCGCGATTTCCTGCTGGCGTCTGGAAATGACAGCGCTGATCGGGCGCCAGAAAACTCTGGAAAGCAGCCAGATCAGAACGCTGACATTGATGACCTGCAGGCCGATTGTCCACCAGTCGACAGTCACCGGACTACTTCAGCAGCGGATTGGCAAAGAGCAGAAGCAGGGCGATGACCAGACAGTAGATCGCCATGGTCTCGATCATCGCCAGCCCCACGAACAGCGTCCGGGATATGGTTCCCGCTGACTCCGGCTGGCGCGCGATGGCGTCCATGGCTGCCGCAACCGCGCGCCCTTCGGCAAGGGCAGGCCCTATGGAGCCAAATGACACCGCCATCGCGGCCGAGACGATACTTGCGAGAGCGAGCCAGTTCATGAGCGGGATCCTGTGTTTTTAATGGATTGGGGCGTGGCGGGAACGGCCGGTCTGGTCAGCACGCCGGCGATGAAGACCATGGCGAGGACGGCGAAAATATAAGCCTGAACGGCCCCGGTCAGCAGATCAAGCGCCATGAGGGGGATGGGAACGAGCAGCCCCGCCAGGGACAGAACGATCCCGATAATGAAGACGCCCGCCATGATGTTTCCGAAAAGGCGCACCATGAGCGAGAACGTCCGTGTCACGGTGCCGATCAGGTTGAGCGGGATCATCACGACACTGGGCCACAGAAAACTGCGCAGATACCCGCGGACGCCACCCGAGCGGATCCCGAACACGATGATCGCCACAAAGACGATGATCGCCAGCGCCGCATCCGTCGCCAGAATGGCCGTAGGCGGCTGTACACCCGGAACAAGCGAGGACCAGTTAGCAACGAGAATGAACAGGAAGAGCGTCCCAACGAACGCCCTGTATGGCGCAGGCTCCGTGCGCATCGTTTCGCGGATCTGACCGTCAAGCGCAGTCACGCCCAGTTCAAAAGCCGTCTGGAGCCGGCCCGGCACTCCGGAGGTCAATGAACGGGAGGCACAGGCGGCGCCAATCGTCAGAACGGCCATGATCCCCCAGGTCGTGACTACCGGTTGTGTGACGGGGACCGGGCCGACATGAAACAGGATACGGCTTGAGAGTGGGGACATCATCGCAGATGTCCCTCCTCGCCCATCGCCACTTCCGGCCCGACACGGTCCTTCATCAATCGGAGAACGAGGGGCCGTGCGACCAGAACACCGCAGGTCGCCCACAGGAACGCGGCCGTGCCGTTCCGGGCTACAACGAAGAGGACCGCGCCCAGCAGAAGAAAGCGCCCCAGCAGCATCACGAGCGCCACAGGACGTTTTCCCGGACGCATCAGGAACTGGACGTTGATCCAGAGCGCCGCCACATGAACACTGCCCGCAGCGAGCCCTGCCAGCAGCCAGCCAAGTGACATGATGATTTCTTTTTCAGGCATGGGGATGACTCATCCATTTCCAGGCACTCCAGCCGCCGACCGCAAATCCCGCAAGAAGCAGGGCTGCCGAAAAGGCAACTCCTGACCCGGTCCGATGATCCAGCCAGCGTCCGACAAGCAGGCCAGCGAGGGGCGGCGTGATGATCGTCCAGCCCAGCACCCCGATCCGAGCAAGATGCTGCGAGACATTGACGCTTCCATCCGTCTCCCCGGTTTTCTGGCGCTGAATGTGCCGGCGAATGGCCGTGTCCATCTCATCGGCCCGGGACTGATCATCGTTCACTGGAACAGACCTCCCGCTTCGGACCACAGACCCTTTGCAATCTGCTGGGCCGCATCAAGCTGGAGACGGACAGCCTCGACATTCGCATTCCTGCGGGCATCATCAAGGGCTGCGTAATGCTGGCGCACGAGGCTTCTGAGCGTTTCAAGATCATCGCCGCGTACCGCTTCACGTGTCGCGATCTCGACCATGCTGCCCCTGTCCGCCACGGTCAGGACACCCTGACGCACGGCGCAGTAATGCGGAACATCATCCTTCCCTTTCCAGACGACAACGGACGGCAGGATGCTGGAAACCAGATCCGCATGTCCCTGCAGGATACCGAAACCACCGCTTTCATCCTCCGCGCGGACCGACAGGACTTCGGGTTCGTCCACGACGACAGTCAGAGGTGTGATGATCCGCAGTTTCATGAGCTTTTCCCTCCCGCTGCGGCGGAATTGCGGGCACTCTTCTCCTTCTGGCGCGCTTCATCCAGCGTGCCGACCATGTACAGCGAGCTTTCCGCCCATTCATCGGTCTCACCATCAAGAATGGCCCGGCATCCGGCCAGCGTCTCGGCCCTGCTGACGCTCCGTCCGGGCTGCCCCGTGAACTTCTCCGTCACCGTAAAAGGCTGGCTCAGGAAACGCTGGAGCCGTCGGGCGCGTGTGACGATACGGCGGTCTTCGGCCCCCAGTTCCTCGACGCCGAGCAACGCAATGACATCCTGAAGCGATTTCAACCTGGCCAGGGCTTCCCGCACCTGTTCGGCGATTTCACAATGCTCTTCCCCTACCACCAGCGGATCAAGCAGCACGGAAGACGACGCAAGCGGGTCAACAGCCGGATAGAAACCCTGCGCTGCCAGATCGCGTGACAGCACGATCTGGCTGTCCATATGGGTTGCAATGGCCGTGACGGCCGGGTCCGTGAAGTCATCTGCGGGGACATAGACGGTCTGAATGGCCGTGACTGCAGCGCCTGCAACGGAGGTGATGCGCTCCTCGACCGCACCGACTTCGGTCGCCAGCGTGGACTGATAGCCAACCCGCGACGGAAGGCGGCCAAGCAGGCTGGACAGCTCGCTTCCGGCCTGAACGAAGCGGTAGATGTTATCCATGAGCAGCAGGACATTCCTGTGCTGCTCGTCGCGGAAATACTCGGCAATCGTCAGCGCCGTCAGGGGTACACGCCAGCGCGCGCCAGGCGGCTCGTTCATCTGGCCGTAAACCAGAACGGCATGTCGAATTACGCCGGAACCGTTCATGTCCGAGAGCATTTCATGCCCTTCGCGGCTGCGTTCTCCGACACCGGTGAAGATCGACAGACCCTGATACTTCGCAGCCATGGCATGGATCAGTTCCATGGTCAGAACCGTCTTGCCGACACCTGCCCCGCCAAACATGGCCGCCTTGCCGCCATGGGCGAGCGGAGTCAGGAGATCCAGAACCTTGACGCCGGTTTCGAAAATATCCGTGGCCGCACCTTCGACATTCATCGCAGGGGGATCATTATGGATGCCGCGTCGCGGCACATCCGGCGGCAGCGCTGGACCATTGTCACGCGGGATTCCGGTAACATCCAGCATCCGTCCCACCACGGCACTTCCCCCCGGAACATGCAGGGCGCTGCCTGTTGCCCGCACCTTCACATGCCGTGCCAGACCCGAAGTGGACATCAGGGCCACGGCTCTGACCGTCCGGGGGTCAAGATGGCTATGGACCTCAAGGATCAGAGGAGCGCCCCCTTCGTCTCCGACTTCCAGAGCTGAATTGATTTCGGGAAGATGACCTGCGGGGAAACGCACATCCACCACTGCCTCACGCACCGTGATGATCTCGCCCAGCGGCGCCACGGTTTCCGGTTCGGACAGAACGGCCGGTTGCAGGTTCATGTGCCCTCCTTCGGAGTGCTCCGCTCACGGAACAGGGAGCGGCCCCTCACCTGACTTCAATAAACCCGCTCAGAGCATCAGTCGACATTTACACGGCAAAAGTGATCGGAGTCATGAAAACATAACACCAGAAGTGCCGGAAGCATCTCCATTCCAGGAACGCGGAAAGCGCGCAGTAGCCGCAATGAGGGCAGAAAATAACGCTACGAAAACGCATATTCCGTTTGGCGTGTCCTGTCGCAAAACAGTCATGTTTCAATGGTCGCATCCACATCCCGACTCCCATAAATTTAAAAAAGGTAAACAAACCATGGATCAGTGATGTCTGATATGACCCTAGGCTCCTCAACGGAGCTCCAGTCCCCGTCACGGCCGGACATGAGCGGAGGCAACAAGCCTCTTCATGTTGCGCTCTTCTTCATTGTGCTAATCGGCGCGCTGGGGTTTGCGGCGTTCAGCATCCTGCACGACATGCATTCAGTCGGCGAAGGGGCGCTGGCGACGGGCACGTTCGTGATGCTCGGCATCGCCTTGGTCATCGCCCTCGCCTTCGAGTTCGTGAATGGCTTTCATGATACGGCGAACGCTGTTGCGACGGTCATCTATACGCGTAGCCTGCCGCCACTCGTCGCGGTCATCTGGTCCGGGTTCTGGAACTTTCTCGGGGTCTCACTCTCAACAGGTGCGGTGGCTTACAGCATCGTGACGCTCCTGCCGGTGGAGCTGATCCTCCAGGCCGGAAGCAGCGCGGGCTATGCCATGATCTTCGCCCTGCTGATCGCGGCCATCGTCTGGAACCTCGTCACCTGGGCCTTCGGTATTCCCAACAGCTCGTCCCACGCGCTCGTCGGCTCGATCATGGGTGTCGGTCTGGCCAACCAGCTGATGTCACCGACCGGAGCCGCCACGCAGGGCGTTGACTGGGGCCAGGTCGAGAAAGTCTTTTCCTCACTGCTGTTCAGCCCGATCTGCGGGTTCGTCATGGCCGGACTGCTGCTGCTCGTCATGAAGCTTCTGGTCCGTAACAAGGCACTTTATCAGGCTCCCGAGGGCGACACCCCGCCGCCGCTGTGGATCCGCGCGCTGCTGATCTTCACCTGCACCGGTGTTTCGTTCTCGCATGGTGGCAATGACGGACAGAAGGGCATGGGCCTGATCATGCTGATCCTGATCGGTGCGGCCCCCACGGCCTATGCGCTGAACCGGGCGATGCCGGAGAGCGCCATGCCGGCCTTCATCCAGTCCTCCGCCGAAGCCGAAAAGATTTTCCTGACGCACGCGCCGAGCCCTGTAAGCTCACTGACCGCAGAGAATGCGCGTGATATTGTCGGTGCGGGTCTGCGCGCCAAGTCCATCGCATCTCCCGAAACCTATGATGCGCTGGCCGTCCTCAGCAACGACATCTCCACTTCGGTCAAGACCTATGGTTCCATGAAGGCCGTTCCTGCCGCAGCCGTGCCGAACGTCCGTACGGACATGTATCTGGTCGCAGATGCCATCCGCGTCATGGGAGAGGCCGAGGGCTTTACCCCGGCGGAAAAGAAGTCCCTGAAATCCTTCCAGTCCGAACTGTATCACGGCACCCGCTTCATCCCGCTCTGGGTCAAGGTGTCCGTCGCCATTGCTCTGGGCCTTGGCACGATGGTCGGATGGAAGCGCATCGTCGTGACGGTCGGCGAAAAGATCGGCAAGACGCACATGACCTATGCCGAGGGCGCATCGGCTGAAATCGTAGCCATGACGACCATTGGTCTGGCTGAAGGCTATGGCCTGCCTGTTTCCACGACGCATATTCTGTCCAGCGGTGTCGCCGGGACAATGGCGGCCAATGGTTCCGGCGTTCAGTTCGCCACACTGCGCTCCATGGCCCTTGCCTGGGTCACCACCCTGCCCGCCGCCATGGCGATTGCGGGACTGCTTTACGTCCTGTTCCGTCAAATCTTCTGATCAAATCTGAACGCATCGTGCGGATTACATATCCGCACGATGGTGCTGGTACAGATGCCAGCTCAGGAGACAATGTGCGTTGGGTGTATGGCGCGGCATCTCATCCAGCGACACGATACAGACCGTCGTATGCTCGTGCTCATTGGCGAGCCCGCCCTTGCGATCAATCAGGTCCCTGAGTTCAGCCCGGCCAAGAACAATATCGACCGCATAGAGCATCATTTCCTCGCTGCTCCCGCCGGGGGACAGAAGCACAGGCGTTTCGCGCAGCGTATATGGCTTGCTGACCTTCAGGTGCAGCCCCGTCTCTTCCTGCAATTCGCGGATGGCGGCGATTTCGGCGGTCTCATCATCAATCACGCCAGCCGGAAGCGCCGTCACCATCTGCCCCGCTGGAAGCCGCGCTTCCCGCACCAGAATGACGTATTTCTCAGCAGGCGCTTCCTTTACGCTCACAACCGGCATGATGGAGACCGTCGCATCCCGCAGAACGGCAAAGCATGGCATCTTCGCGCCGTTATTCCAGGCATCGGCTTCAACAACAACAAACCCGACGCACGAGCCGAACATTAGCACATCACGAACAAAGACGGAGTGAAGGTCAAAATGCGTTCGGGTCTTGCTGATCCATTCTAAAAACAGTCTGGCGTTCAGAATTTTCTGCTGGTTTTCCGCAGAAATCGTCTCAGCAAACTGAACCGGAATATCCTGTATCGTCATGACCGTCCCCTGTCTTTCACCCTGCGGAAGGTAAGGGGCATGTCTCCTTTACCTCTGACAGACAAAACCGGTCAGGTCTTCACAGGGTTCCCATAAGAACAGCCGTATCGATCATCCTGTTCGAGAAGCCCCATTCATTATCGTACCAGCTGCAGATATGGACCATCTCTCCATTATGGATAAGCGCGGTCTGCGTGGCATCGAAACTGGACGAGGCCGCACTGTGATTGAAATCACTGCTGACCAGCATGCCATCGCTGTAATCCAGAATCCCTGTCAGCGCTCCTGCAGCGGCATCATGAAAGACGGCATTGACCTCATCGACCGAGGCAGGCGCACGTGTGGGCAGGAAATCCAGCGCCACCATCGAGACATTCGGTGTCGGAACGCGAAGCGACGATCCGACAAGCCTCCCCTTGAGATGCGGCAGAACCAGACCGATGGCCTTTGCAGCACCCGTCGAAGTCGGAACCATGTTCAGACCACCTGCACGCGCCCGCCGCAGATCACGATGCCTGCGATCCACGATCTGCTGGTCGCCGGTGTAGGAATGAATCGTCAGCATGTAACCGCATTCCACGCCGAAGGCCTCGTCCGCCACCTTGACCAGCGGCGCCAGACAGTTGGTCGTGCATGAACCGTTCGAGACAACCGTCATGTCCGGTTTGAGAGCATCGTTATTGACGCCGTACACGATCGTCGCATCCACATCGCTGGCTGGAGCGGAAATGAGAACTTTCCGCGCGCCTGCCTGCAAAAGAGGCGCTACGGCGTCTTTTGACGTGAAAAGGCCAGAACACTCCATGACAACGTCCACATCATCCAGACGGATGGCAGCAGGATCACGCTCCGAGGAAATGCGGATCGGGCCGTAGGTGTGACCCTGGGCATGGATCGTCAGCTGGTCTCCCTCAAGCTCGACCTTACCCGGAAACCTTCCATGGATGCTGTCATAGACAAACATATGGATCTTGTCCTCGACGCTCCCCGGACCATTGATGATAACGGGAACAATGTCGGTCCGTCCGCTCTCGATAATGCTTCTCAAGGTCAGACGTCCGATACGTCCAAATCCATTGATCCCGATCTTGACTGCCACGATACCGTCTCCGTTTGGTGCCCCGATGTCAGGGTCTGTCCTTTTGTGAATGAGGGGGAGGCCTGCGCTTACAGGCCGATACGATTGAGGGGCTTGCCGGCCATGAGATTCCGCTCGATCTGCTCAAGCGATACGCCACGGGTTTCCGGCACGAACTTCATCGTCACGAAAATGAAGATGAGATTGAGCAAGGCGTAGAGCCAGAAGGTCTAGGCACTTCCCAGTGTCGTCAGAAGCGAGAGGAAGGTCAGACCAACAATCATGTTGGTGCCCCAGTTGGTGAAGGTCGAGCATCCGATGCCGAAGTCACGCCCTTTCATGGGCTGCACTTCGGAGCACAGGATCCACACCAGCGGCCCGGCGGAGAATGCAAACCCGACGATGAAGCACAGCAGCATCGCAACAGCCGCGTAACGCGCCAGATCGCTGTTGCCCGTCCCGAAATACAGAAGGATTCCGACCGTAAACATGCCCAGCGCCATCATGATGAAGCCCGCGATCAGCATGGGCCGCCGGCCCCAGCGATCCACATATCCGATAGCGATGAACGTGGAGAGCACATTGACCAGTCCCACGATTACCGTGCCCCACAGGGCGGCACTGGTGCCGAAGCCGGCCATCTCAAAGATGTGCGGCGCGTAGTACATAACCACATTGATGCCGGTGAACTGCTGGATCGCCTGAAGGGCCACGCCAAGATAGACGGCGCGGCGGAAGTTCGGGTTTCTCTTGAAAAGCGTATAGCCGCCATCGGCCTGTGCGAGCTGATCGCGGATTTCGACGATCTCGTCCCGTGCATGCGTGTCATTGCCGCGCAGGCCGTGCAGGACATCGAACGCCTCATCATGCCGCCCCCGCAGAACCAGCCAGCGCGGGCTGTCCGGCAGGAACAGGACGCCGATCAGGAACAGCACTCCAGGGACGCCCACGATCCCCAGCATCCAGCGCCAGGACCCCGAATAGGCCAGGATCGCATCAGAGATGAACGCAACCAGAATGCCCACCGTAATCATGAGCTGATAGACGAAAATCAGGGCCCCGCGATGCTGCTGGTGCGCAATTTCCGAAATATAAAGTGGAGCGGTAAAGCTCGCGACGCCGATTGCCAGTCCAAGGACCACGCGTCCTGCGATCAGAACCGGAACGGAAGGCGCCAGCGCACAGAGTGCCGACCCGGAAATGAAAAGCAGCGCCGAGATGATCAGCAGCTTTTTGCGGCCCAGAATGTAAGATAGCCGCCCACCAAACAGGGCTCCGAGTGCTGCTCCGACCATCATGCCGGAGACAATGCACTCCTTGCCGAAATCATTGACCTGAAACTCGATACCGATGAATTTCAGCGCTCCGGAGATGACACCCAGATCCAGCCCGAACATCAGACCTGCCACCGCAGCCAGTGTGGCTACCAGGGCACTTCTGCCGTTGAGTGAAACGCGCGGAACGCCTTCTATAACGCCAACGTCACTCATAACCGTGTTCCTTTACTTGGTCTTCTTCTGTGATCGGAAGAAACACTTTGGCAGCCATGGATTCCGAGTTCTGCATGGATGCCGTTACTTTGATCTGGTCTTTGGAACTCACATATTCGGATAATTCGGTCCGTCCCCGCCCTGCGGCGGCGTCCAGACGATGTTCTGTGATGGATCCTTGATGTCGCAGGTCTTGCAGTGCACGCAGTTCTGGAAATTGATCTGAAAGCGTGGCTTCCCCGCGTCCTCGACAATCTCGTAAACCCCGGCCGGGCAGTAACGCTGCGCGGGCTCGGCATAGACCGGCAAATTTACCGTGATCGGAATCTCAGCGTTCCTGAGCTTCAGATGGCAGGGCTGGTTTTCATGGTGATTGGTGAATGAAAACGCCACATTGGTCGTCCGGTCGAAGCTGAGCTTTCCATCTGGCTTGGGATAGGCAATCGGGGAAAAATCCGCTGCCTTTCCGGTCGCCGCCGCATCCGTCTTGTGGTGATGCATTGTCCCGAACAGCGGTGCCCCGGTCAGAGACGCCGTCCACATATCCAGACCACCCAGCACGATCCCACCCGCAAGCCCGTACTTTTCCCAGAGCGGTTTGACGTTGCGGACATTTTTGAGATCCCGGCCCACAGGCCCTTCCCTCAATGCAGTGTCATAGGCCGTGAGTTCATCACCGCTCCGGCCATCCCGGATCGCCGCATGAGCAGCCTCAGCCGCATGCATCCCCGAATAGATGGCGTTATGGCTGCCCTTGATGCGCGGAACATTCACCAGTCCCGCAGAACATCCCAGCAGCGCGCCACCGGGGAAAACGACCTTTGGAATGGACTGCCATCCCCCTTCGGAAATGGCACGGGCGCCATAGGCGATCCGCTTCCCGCCTTCCAGCAGCCCCGCCATCAGCGGATGATGCTTGAAACGCTGGAACTCGCGATACGGGTCGAGATAGGGATTTTCGTAGCTCAGATGTACGACAAACCCGACACAGACCTGATTGTTGTCGAGATGATAGATGAACGCACCACCACCCGCATTGCGCCCCAAAGGCCAGCCCATCGTGTGAACGACCGTGCCGGGTTTGTGGCGGGCCGGATCCACTTCCCAGATTTCCTTCAGGCCAATCCCGAATTTCTGCGGATCCCTGCCATCCGACAGGCCATAATGCCGCATGATCTGGAGCGCTAAAGATCCCCGCGCGCCCTCGGCGACCAGCACGTACTTTCCTGCCAGGATCATGCCCGGTTCGTAATTCTCGCCCGGCGTGCCATCCGCATTCCGTCCGAACTCACCGGCAACCACACCCCGGATCTCGCCCTTTTCGCCATAGACAAGCTCACTGGCCGACATGCCGGGAAAAATCTCGACGCCCAGCCCTTCTGCCGTTTCGGCAAGCCAGCGACAGACATTTCCCAGCGAGACGATGTAGTTGCCGTGATTGTTCATGAAGGGCGGCATGAGCCAGTTGGGCAGACGTGTCTGTCCCTTCTCACCCAGGACATAGAAACTGTCCGTCTCCACCGGCACGGTGATCGGCGCGTTCATCTCCCGCCATTTCGGCAGCAGGACATTGAGCGCACACGGATCAATGATCGCACCAGAAAGGATGTGCGCGCCCACCTCGGATCCCTTGTCCAGCACGACCACGGACAAATCCGGGTCAAGCTGCTTGAGACGGATGGCGGCGGACAGACCTGCGGGCCCGGCACCGACGATGACGACGTCATAATCCATGCTTTCGCGTTCAATGGCCGTCATGACTTTTCTCCCTGTCCGAACGTGATACCGAGGCTGCGCATGGTCAGATCTTTGCTGTCAGTTCGGGCAGGATGGTGAACAGGTCCCCGACCAGCCCGTAATCGGCGACCTGGAAGATTGGCGCATCCTCGTCCTTGTTGATCGCGACGATGATGCGGGAGTCTTTCATGCCCGCGAGGTGCTGGATGGCGCCCGAAATGCCGACCGCAAGGTAAAGATCCGGGGCCACGACCTTGCCGGTCTGTCCAACCTGCCAGTCATTGGGCGCATACCCGGCATCGACGGCCGCACGGCTAGCACCAACCGCACCGCCGAGCTTGTCCGCAAGGGTCGTGATGGTGTCGAAATTCTCTTTCGATCCGATCCCGCGGCCACCGGACACGATGATCTTTGCCGATGTCAGGTCCGGGCGCTCGGAGGCGACCGTTTTGTCCTCGACCCACTGCGACAGGCCGGGATCGGTCGGAACAGTGACGGCTTCGACAGCGGCACTTCCACCAGCCTGTGCTGCCGTGAAGGCTGCCGTGCGGACCGTGAAGACCTTCACCGGATCGGAAGAACGGATCGTCTGGATCGCATTGCCAGCATAGATCGGCCGCTCGAACGTTTCCGCGTCCTGAACGGCCGTGACCTCGGACAGCACCATCACATCCAGCAGCGCAGCAACGCGCGGCAGAACGTTCTTGGAAAACGCGGTCGCACCAGCCGCGATGTGGCTATAATCCTTGGCCAGCGAGACGATCAGCGCGCTGACAGGCTCGGCAAGGCCGTGCGCCACAGACGCATCATCCGCCAGAAGAACCTTTGACACACCTGCCAGCTTTGCCGCCTCGTCGGCAGCAGCCGCGCAGTTCTCACCCGTGACGAGAACATGCACGTCACCCAGCGTGGCAACCGCCGTCAGGGCCTTGGCGACAGTATCTGTCCCAAGGCGGCCGTCATTGACTTCGGCAAGTAGCAGAACAGACATCAGAGGACTCCTGCTTCATTCTTCAGTTTCGACACCAGTTCATCGACGGACCCGACCTTCACGCCAGCCTGACGCTGCGGAGGCTCGACCGTTTTGAGAACGGTGAGACGAGGACGGACATCGACGCCAAGCTGCGCAAGCGACACCTCTTCAAGCGGCTTCTTCTTGGCCTTCATGATGTTGGGCAGTGCCACGTAGCGGGGTTCGTTGAGACGCAGGTCAGTGGTCACCACGGCCGGAAGCTTCAGCCTGATGGTCTGAAGACCGCCATCGACTTCACGCGTGACCAGAGCTGAACCGTCCTCGACCGTGACAGAAGAGGCACACGTGCCTTGCCCCCAGCCCAGTAGGGCGGCGAGCATCTGTCCGGTTGCGTTCATGTCGTTATCGATCGCCTGCTTGCCCGCGATCACGAGGCCGGGCTGTTCGTTTGCCACAACCTTGCTCAGGATCTGCGCCACCGAAAGCGGCTCCAGATCGACATTCACATCGTCGGTTGCTGTCACGAGAATGGCCCGGTCCGCGCCCATCGCAAGAGCGGTTCGCAGCGTGTCCTTGGCCTGCGCGACACCGATGGAGACGACGACCACTTCGGTCGCAACCCCTTTTTCCTTGAGACGAATGGCCTCTTCGACCGCGATTTCGTCAAAGGGGTTCATAGACATCTTGACGTTCGCCAGATCGACGCCAGACCCATCCGGCCGGACGCGGATGCGGACGTTGTAGTCGACGACCCGTTTCACAGGGACGAGGATCTTCATGATACTCTCCGTTCTCAGCAGATATCGCGGAAGCGCTGTATCATCACATCCAGCACTTCGGCCGGATCGCGCTTCCACCAGTTGTTTGCAGAAAAAATTTCGACTTCGCAGAACCCGTCATATCCCGCGCGTTCCACGCCCGCGCGCAGGCCTTTCACGTCCGCCACGCCGTCCCCCATCATCCCGCGATCCAGTAGAAAATCTGTCGTGGGAACCAGCCAGTCACACAGATGGAACCCCATGATGCGCGCGCCTGCCCGCTCGAGCTGGCGCGGAAGATCGGTGTCCCACCACACGTGATAGACATCGACCGCCACACCCAGCGTGTCGGAGTTGAGGACATCACAGATATCCAGGGCATCACGCAGCGTCGGCAGGCAGGAGCGGTCTCCGCCATACATCGGATGCAGAGGCTCCAGAGCCAGCTTCACGTCTCGTTCCGCCGCATAGTCCAGCACCGCAGACAGACGGTCTATGACGATATCAAGGCTTTCCCTCACACCCTTGGTGCCGGGCTCGACGCCCCCAACCACGATGGTCAGGATCTTGCCTCCCAGATCGGCGGTCTCGTCGATGGAACGGCGGAAATCATCCACGACCGCCTGTCGTCCGTGTGGCGCCAGAGGCCCCACGAGAAACGGCGAGCGGCACAGACCCACGACTTCCACTCCGGCCTGCCGGACGTGCTGCCCGATGGCCGAAGCCCGGCCCTGAAGTTCCGGACGCCAGAAGACGATGCCGCCAATGCCACGCTCGGCGCAGGCGTCGATCGTCTGTTCAGCGGACCATCCGGCCCCTGCCCCCGGCATGTTATGGCCGAGGGTTGCGGTATTCAGGGCCAGCACGGAATGATCGTGGGTGAAGTCGCGCATCAGTCGGCTCCATAGAGCGACAGAAGCGACTTCATGCGCCGGACGGCCAGTTCCGGATTACGGAGCAGCCCGCAGCCATCCGCCAGCCGGAAGATCTCCGTGAAATACGGCAGCGGCCGCATGGACTGCGCACCACCCAGCATGATGAAGTGATCCTGAAATCCGTTCAGCCAGGCCAGGAACACGACACCCGTCTTGTAATACTGGGTCGGCGCCTTGAAGATCACCCGGGCCAGCGGAACCGTGGGGTCCAGCGCCGCGCGGAAAGCGGCTTTGTCGCCTTCGCCGAGTTTGCTCACCGCATAGGCGGCCAGCGGCGCCAGCGGATCGAACACGCCCAGAAGCGCATGGCTGAAGCCCTGCTCGTCGCCTTCGATCAGTTCCGGGTAGTTGAAGTCATCCCCGGTATACATTTTCACGCCGGCCGGAAGCAGACGGCGCATCCGGATTTCCTTTTCCTTGTCCAGAAGAGAAATCTTGATGCCGTCCACCTTGGAGACGTTCTGCCCGATCATCTCAAGCACGGTTTCCAGCGCCTGATCGAAGCTGTTTGTGCCCCAGTACCCGGCAAGAGCAGGATCAAACGCTTCACCCAGCCAGTGCAGGACGACCGGTTCGTCGCAGGCCGAGAGAACTTCACGATAGACGCGCAGATAGTCTTCCGGTCCCTTCGCCACACGGACCAGTGCCCGGCTGGCCATCAGGATGATCCGGCCACCAACGGCTTGGATGGCTTCAACCTGTTCCAGATAGGCGCGGATGACTGTGTCCACGTCGCGTACGCTTGCCGGGTCCAGATGGTCGGTTCCGCAGCCATTGACCACATCGGCGTCCGGTAATTCCGCCTTCGTCCGGCGCATCAGTTCCAGCGCCATTGGCCAGTCCAGACCCATGCCGCGCTGGGCGGTGTCCATGGCTTCGGCGATGCCCAGCCCCAGACCCGCGAGATAGCGGCGGAATTCCATTGTCCGGTCCCAGTCGACGGCACCGGGCCCGGACGGGGCGTTCGCCGTATAGGGATTGGCGACGACATGGGCTGCGGAATAGACGATCCGCGCCGGATTGCGGCCCAGTGTTCCTGTCGGTGCGGGTGTTCCGATCAGGTGATAGTCCGTCTTCCGGCCGGCTTCATCGGGAAGAATGATTTTCATGACCGTTCTCAGAAACGCGGCACAAGCATTCCGGCATCCGCCGAAATGACCTGGCCTGTGGTGTAGGGAAGTCCGCCCGAAGCAAGGGTTGCGATGATGCCGCCCATGTCCTCGGGTTCGCCGACGCGCGGCAGCAGGGTCAGACCGTCCACGGCGCGCTGGCGGTACTGCTCGATCACGGCAGCCGTCATGTCGGTCGCGATCAGACCGGGCTGAACGTCATAGACCGCGATGTTTTCCGGCCCGAGCCGCACGGCCAGGGCCTTGGACACCATCGCTGCGGCCGCCTTGGAGGCGCAGTATTCGGACCGCTGGACCGCCACGGCCGTGGCATTGGACGACGTCACATTCACGATGGAATGAAACACGCCCTCGGGCCGCGGACGGGACAGGAGCAGCTTTGCAAAAGCCTGCGAGAGAAAGAACAGCGCCTTGGTGTTCACCGTCAGGCACCGATCCCAGCTTGCTTCGCTCACATCCAGCAGGTCCCCTCGCTGCAGGACGCCGACGCCTGCATTGTTCACGAGCGTTGTCAGCGGCCCAAGTTCGGCCTCGACCCGCGCCAGCCGCTCCGCATGAACGGAGAGATCCGTGATGTCGAATGGGAGCGCCATAACGCGCGCTCCGCTTTCGGACAGCCGGCTGACGGCCGAGCGCAGTTCCTCGTCATCGAACGGTCCATTGACCGCTAAAGCGAAGCCCCGTTTCGCCAGAGCCTGCGCCGCAGCGAAACCGATACCCCGTGAGGAACCGGTGACGAGAGCGACCTGTTTCATGCCCGTGCGCCTTTACGGAGCAGTTCACGCGCGATGATCATGCGCTGGATCTGGTTTGTGCCCTCATAGATCTGGGTGATCTTGGCATCGCGGTACAGACGCTCGACCTCGAAGCCACGGATATAGCCCGAGCCACCAAAGACCTGCACGGCATCGGCCGTCCGGGCCACTGCCATGTCACCGGCAAAGCACTTGGCCATGGAGCATGAACGTGTGGCATCCTGCCCGCGATCGATCTTCGTGGCGGCCGAATGGACCAGAAGCCGCGCGGCCTCGATGTCCTTGGCCATATCCGCCAGCAGCCACTGCACGCCCTGAAACTCGGAGATGTGCTTGCCGAACTGCTTGCGCGTTCCGGCGTAATCCACGGCGGCTTCAAGGCCGGCCTGAGCAATCCCAACGGCCAGTGCCGCAATGCCGACGCGCCCCTTGTCGAGCACGCTCATCATCATGTGGAAGCCACGGTTCATCTCGCCCAGCAGCGCATCGCTGCCCAGACGGACATCCGAAAAGTCGAGCGCGCCAACCTGGCTCGCCCGCTGGCCCATCTTGTGTTCCTTGGGGCCACGCTCGACGCCCTTGGCATGCAGATCCACGATAAAGATGGACATGCCGCGATTGCCCGCTTCCTTGTCTGTCCGAGCCAGAACAAAGCCCGTATCGGCGACCGGCGCGTTGTGGATCCAGATCTTGCCGCCGTTGAGAATCCAGCCGTCCCCGTCACGCACAGCCGTCGTGCGGGTGCCGGAGACGTCAGTCCCGGCTTCAGGCTCCGTGATACAGTAGGCGACCTTGCGCTTCATGGAGAGGATGTCGGGCAGCATCTTCTGCTGTTCCGGCGTTCCGTGACGCACCAGAAGCGTGGAGATCAGCTCCACCAGACCGCACTGGTCGGCCACGCTGGCATAGCCGCGGGACAGTTCTTCCATCACGACCGCATAAGTCAGCGTATCGAAGCCCGGTCCACCGAGTTCTTCGGGCACAGCGATGCCGAACAGGCCCAGCTTGCCCATTTCCTCGTAGATTTCTGCCGGGAAGCGCTCTTCACGGTCCAGCGCCTCGGCGGCGGGACGGATGACGTTATCCACGAAAGACCGTGTCGTTTCGCGGACTTCTTCCTGCATTTCGTTCAGAAACATAGCCGACTCCACATAAGTAACTAACTAGATGGTTACCTGAAAATCTGTTATAGACTACGGCTTTCGCCACACTCACCGATCAATCATTATTGAAGCTTTCCGAGCCGCTCCTAACGAACCAGTACGGCTCTGAAATCATTGACGTTTGTCCCGGTTGGGCCCGGAACAAACAGGTCTCCCAGCGCCTCGAACGCGGTATAGGCGTCGTTCTCCATCAAAAGATCCGCAGGGTTGAACCCCTTTTCCCTCAGGCGCTCCATGCTGACACCATCGGCGAAGGCCCCGGCATTGTCTTCCGAGCCGTCAATCCCGTCGGTATCCGCCGCCAGAGCCGAAAACGGCAGGCCTTCCGCCGCCAGCGCAAAAGCCAGAAGGAACTCGGTATTGCGTCCCCCCCGACCGCCCTGCCCGCGTATGGTTACGGTGGTCTCGCCCCCTGACAGGATGACGACGGGCCGGCGGAAAGGCCGACCCCGCAGGATGACTTCCCGCACCAGAGCGGCATGAACCTTCGCGACGTCCCTTGCCTCACCTTCGATGGCATCCGACAGGATCACGGGATAAATCCCCGCCTGCCGCACCTTTTCCGCTGCCGCTTCCAGCGACAGATGGGCAGAGGCGATCACGCGCACCTCATTCCCGCTGAAGACCGGGTCAGTCGCCAGCGGTGCAGGTCCCTCTTCCCCATCCAGCCATGACTGGATCTTTGCTGGCAGGCGCAGTTTCCACGTCTTCGCCAGACGACGCGCATCCTCGCGCGTTCCCAGATCCGGCACTGTGGGCCCGGAGGCCACCTGTGCAGGATCGTCAAAAGGAACGTCCGACACCACTAGAGACACGACCTTTGCCGGAGCAGCAGCAGCCGCTAGACGCCCGCCCTTGATGCCTGACACCTGTTTACGGATGCTGTTCATAACGGAAATCGGCGCGCCGGATGCGAGCAGGACACGGTTCAGTTCGGCCTCGTCCTCAAGCGTCATGCCCGGTGGCGGAGATGGCAGCAGAGCCGATCCGCCCCCACAGATGAGCGCCACGACAAGATCGTCCGGTCCCAGCCCCTTTACCGCTTCGAGAAGCGCTTCCGTGGCTTTCAGTCCTGCTTCATCCGGCACCGGATGCGAGGCTTCCAGAACCCGGATGGACTGCGTCGGGCAGACATTGCCGTAACGCGTGACCACCACACCGCTGAGCGGCCCTTGCCAGACACGCTCGAATGCGGCCGCGAGCTGGGCTGCGCCTTTTCCCGCGCCAACCACAACTGTCCGGCCCTTCGGGGGCTCGGGCAGATGTGCCGCCAGGATCTGCTCCGGCTCGGCCGCACCAACGGCTGCGTCGAAGAGTCCTGTCAGAAACATGCGGTCCTGAAGCATCATGGTCAGTTCCTGTCTGTCCGTCTGGCGCAAGGGTCGAAAATCACAGGGTCAGCCCCATGGGTTCGTCACGGAACAGAGCCGCGTCCATGTCTTTCAGATCGGGCGAGACCTCAAGGTGAGCCGTTGCCTGATCCAGAATGTCCCGCTGCAAGTCAATCCCCGGCGCGATTTCAGTGACCGTCAGCTTGCCATCCAGCAGGCGCAAAACGCAACGCTCCGTCACATAAGTGATCTCCTGCCCGGTTTCGGTGGCACGCGCGCCGGAAAAACTGACCTGCGACACTTCGGGCACAATCTTCGCGATCTTGCCTTCCTTATCGATCACCAGATGGCCGTCCTCGATATGCATCTTTGCCCCGGCATTGAAATTGCCCGAGAAAATGATGCGCTTGGCCCGTGCCGTGATATCGACGAACCCACCGGCTCCGGCCGTGCGATGTGGGGTGGCGGCGAGACGACTGACATTCACCGAACCGTTCTGTCCGATCTCAAGAAAGGACAGCAGGGAGCAGTCGAAACCACCTGCCTGAAAATACGAGAATTGGTGAGGTGACGCGACAAAGGCCTCGGCATTACTGGCGCAGCCGAACTTGAAGTCGAGCAGTGGGATGCCGCCCACGGCTCCCTGTTCGATCACCCATGTCACCGCGCCATGGCGCCCTTCTTCCAGAAGAATACGAGGGACGTTCGCGGAAATACCGAAGCCGATATTCACAGCCCAGCCCTGTTTCAGCTCCTGCGCCACACGACGCGCCATGACTTTGGACGGGCCAAAATCCGGAATGTCGAATGTGGAAAGCGGACGGAAAATCTCACCTGAAATGGCGGGGTCGTAAGCCGTTGCCGTTGTCTGGAGCTGCTCCGGGGCCTCGACGATCACATCCACCAGAATACCAGGCACCTTGACGTCATGCGGCTTGAGCGTGCCCTGCGCCGCCACACGGCGGACCTGCGCAATCACCAGACCGCCATTGTTATGGGCCGCCAGAGCCATTTCCATGGCACCGAGCGTAGCCCCTTCCTGCTCAAAGGTCAGATTGCCATTTTCATCCGCCGTCGAGCCACGGATGATGGCCACGTCTGGGCGCAGCGCCGGGAAATACAGCCAGTCCTCGCCCTCGAAATCCATATGACGGACGAGTGGATTCAGCCGTGCCGTCTCATTCATCGCGCAGCCGTCGCGCTTCGGGTCTGCGAATGTATCAAGCCCGACCTTGGTCAGGACGCCAGGACGCTTTGCCGCCCCTTCCCGCAGCATGTCGAAAATCACGCCGGACGGGACGTTATAGGCGGCCAGATCCTCTGCCTGAATGCGCTGCCAGATCAGCGGAGGCTCGGCATTGCTCGGCCCTGAGGGATAGGAGCCGCCGATGATCTTCGTGATCATGCCCGGACGGGCAAGATGGTCCACGCCCTTGGTCCCGAACATGTCACCTGCGGCAATCGGATGGACGGTCGTCAGCTTTGCGGGCGACTTCGTGGCTTCATAACGCTGTCCGAGGGCCTCCAGAACCGCGTCGGGACACAGAAGCCCCGATGAGGAATTGACGGCGACTGTTGCTCCGTCCTTGATGAGGCTTACCGCCTCGGCCGCTGTCCTGACTTTGGTCATGTCCCAATGCCTTTGTATCTAACTGGTTAGTTACCAGAAATCCGGTTAAAAAAGCTCAGCGTGACTGCGTGACTTTTCTAGTGTCTGTAAGTGTTGAAAATACGGGAACGCCGCTGCTCAGGCGTTCCCCCTGGATGAAATCTGCGGCCCGCTCACCAATCATGATCGTGGCAGCATTGGTGTTGGATCCCAGCAGCGAGGGCATGACGGAACTGTCACAGATCCGGATCCCTTCCAGCCCGTGAACCTTCAGGCGCGGATCCACAACGGCCATGTCATCGCGACCCATCTTGCAGGTGCAGGTCGGATGATAGGACGTGCGACCATGCTGCTTGGCATAGTCGCGATACATCTGTGCCGTCGGTTGTTTACCGCTAAAGAAACACGTTTCCTTGATATGCTTCTGCAAGGAAGGCTGGGAGAACATCTCGTAGCTCAGCCGCACGCCTTCCGCAGAAGTCTCGAGATCGGCCGGATCACCAAGGAAATTGGGATCAACCATTGGATTGAGTCTCGGATCAGCGGAGCGCAGCCGCACTGTTCCGCGGGATTTCGGCCGAAGCACATAGCTATTCAGCGTAATTCCCGAAGCGCCTTTCGGTACGGACGTCACGCCTGCCTATGCGCCAGCTCCGGCAAGGAAATGGAACTGCAGGTCAGGAATGTCGGAAGACGGATCGGAATACCAGAAGGCTCCCCCTTCAACCACGTTCAACGCGACAGGTCCCGATTTGAACATCGTATATTCAAGGCCAGCCCAGAGCATCCACTGGAGCTTCCTGTACCGGTCGAAACTCTCATCCGTCTTGAGCTCGGCCACAATATCCACGCCGAAATGGTCTTGGAGGTTCTCGCCCACGCCCGGCAGATCCTGCACGACCGAAATACCATTCTCACGCAGATGCGCCGCAGGTCCGACGCCCGACAGCATCATCAGCTTGGGCGTTCCGATCGCTCCGGCTGTGACAACGATTTCCTGGGTCGCTTCGGCCGTGTTCAGGGTGCCGTTGGCAATATACTGCACACCCGTTGCCCGCGCCCCGTTGAAGACGATCTTCAGGACCAGCGCGCGTGTCACAGCCGTAAGGTTCTTCCGCCCTAGAGCCGGACGCAGATACCCCACTGCCGTCGAGCAGCGCCGGTTGTTGCGGATGGTCATCTGGTAGATGCCAGCCCCCTCCTGCGATGCGCCGTTGAAATCAGGATTATAGGGCAATCCCATTTCCTGACAGCTCTGGACGAATGCACGGCTGGTCGGGTTCGGGTCTGCGAGGTTGGAGACCCCGAGTGGCCCATTCGTCCCGTGCCAGTCACCAGCAAAAATCGCATTGCCTTCAGAACGGATGAAATATTTCTGGATGTCGCGGAAGCTCCATCCATCCGCGCCTTCCGCGGCCCACCGATCGAAATCGGATGGGTGCCCGCGGGTGAAAACTTCCGCGTTGATTGACGATCCGCCACCCAGGACACGGCCCTGAACGTAGGGAATCTGCCTGTTATTCGCGTGCTTCTGCGGCTCGGTCAGGAGATCCCAGGTGTGCGGGCCGGTGGTCATCTTGGCGAAGCCGACCGGCATGTGAATCAGAGGATGAGTGTCCCGCCGGCCTGCCTCGATGAGGCAGACACGGACGGAAGGATTTTCGGAAAGACGGGCTGCGAGAACACAGCCAGCCGAACCGCCACCGACAACGATGTAATCAAAACCGCTCGTCATTACGAAATCCAGTGCGAACGTTTGCCAGTCTCGATATGGACAGATTTGATCTGCGTATATTCCTCAACGCCGTACAGGCCGGCCTCGCGGCCCCAGCCCGACTGCTTGAAGCCACCCAGCGGGGTCTCGGGACCGCCGCTCATGATCGTGTTGACCCAGAAGCGACCGGCACGGACCCGACGGGTCACCGCAAGCGCCTTGTCGATATTCTTGCTCCAGACCGATGCGGCGAGGCCGTAAACCGTGTCATTGGCAATTGCGATCGCTTCATCGACAGTGTCGAAATGGAAGCAGGCCAGAACCGGGCCAAAGATCTCGTCACGTGCGATGCCCATGGAAGGCTTCACATCTGTGAAAAGCGTCGGCTGGATATACTGGCCCTTGCCGAAATCGACGGCACCGCCACCGCAGAGCAGCCTGGCGCCTTCCGCCTTGCCCTTGGCGATGTAGTCCAGAATGGTCTTGTTCTGCGCTTCTGTCGTGATGGCGCCGATCTGCGTTTCGGGATCAAACGGATCGCCAACGCGGATCTTTTCCATTTTCGCGACAACAAGGCGCTCGAATTTTTCAGCAATGGACCGCTCAACAATCAGACGGCTTGAAGACACGCAGCACTGCCCGGTGTTGAAGCTGATCCCGAATGCTACCGCATCAGCGGCGTCTTCCAGATCGCTGTCGGCAAACACGACAATCGGGTTCTTGCCGCCGAGTTCCAGGCCAAGCTTCTTCAGGTTGCTGTCAGCCGCTGCATGGATGCAGGACTTGCCAACGCCCGTGGAGCCCGTGAAGGACAGCATGTCGATGTCCTGATGCTCGGTCATGGCCTGCCCGACCGTGCGTCCCGTCCCGGTCACGACATTGAAGACACCCTTCGGCAGCTCGGCATCCGCCAGCACTTCCGCCAGAAGAAGCGTCGTGGCGCTCGTGACTTCGGCAGGCTTGACGACCAGTGTGCAGCCGGATGCGAGAATGAACGGTGCGCGCTCACACAGGATCATGAACGGGAAGTTCCACGGCGTAATCAGGCCAACGACCCCGATCGGCTCCCGCAGAACCATGCCGAACATGCCTTCGCCCAGATTGTTGAACGTATCGCCATGCAGCAGACGGGCAGCACCGGCAGCCATCTCGAAGCAGGCGATACAGTGGTCAATTTCGCCCTTTGCCTGGCTGATGGGTTTACCGTTTTCGAGCACTTCCCAATAGGCGATCTCGTCACGACGCTCACGCAGAAGTCCCGCAACTTTCAGAAGAACCGCAGCACGCTCCGCTGCCGGCAGGCCGGACCAGCTTCCGTTCTCAAAAGCACGACGGGCAGCGGCCACGGCCTCATCAAGGTCTTCGCGGGTGCAGCGCGGAATACGTGTGACAGGCACATCATGAGCGGGCGATGAACGGTCGAAGAAATCCTTACCGGCGCGCCATTCTCCATCAATAAAAAACCGAATTCGCGTGGCTTTAACGGTAAAGTATTCTTCTTTGAGACAACATTCATGAGTCTTCTTCCTGCTAACTTTGGGCCTGTTCATCTCGTATTCGATGCAAAACCCTGATTTCTACTTTATGAACTCAAGAACCCTAGGGCCTGTTAGCACTTGATCCAGTCTGCAGCGGCAGCGATGTGTATGACGGCAAGGAATGACGCCGCTGTTTTTTCGTATCTGGTCGCGACTGCACGCCACTCCTTGAG
>NZ_JABCQG010000026.1 GCF_015244565.1 Gluconobacter vitians
CTCAAGGAGTGGCGTGCAGTCGCGACCAGATACGAAAAAACAGCGGCGTCATTCCTTGCCGTCATACACATCGCTGCTGCTGCAGACTGGATCAAGTGCTAACAGGCCCTAAACTTTTATCAGTCTCCAAGGAGAGCCCATTATAATCGTCGGGTTTGCAACGATGATAATCCGGCAAGACGGTGATGTCAGATACCACTCATAGTCAGGAAACACAGCAAGCGGTGATGATCCAGCCGCCTAGCGGCCTCACTGTGCTCTCCCTCCTGTCCATCCTGACAGGTGTCGTTGTCGGAGCAGTCTGTGGAACATTCCGGCTGTTACTGGAACATGCAGCGGGCTTGAGAACGGCGCTGGTGCTTGATGCCCCGCACCCGTTTCCCGCCGGTCTGATGATGATTGCGATCGGCAGTATAACGGCTTTCATCGCGGCCTGGATGGTCAGGCGACTGGCACCTCTGGCTTCTGGAAGCGGGATCCCTCATGTCGAGGCCGTTCTGGCCGGACTTGCAACACCTGCTTCCATCGGCCTGATCCCGGTCAAGTTCATCGGAGGATTGCTGGCCATCGGCGGGGGACTGGCGCTGGGGCGTGAGGGGCCGAGTGTGCAGATGGGTGCCACGGCTGCCAATACGATCGGTCGGCTGTTACGGCTGGGACCGGCGGATTGCCGGTCATTGCTGGCGGCTGGCGCCGGAGCTGGACTGGCGACGGCCTTCAATGCGCCGGGCGCTGGTGCGATCTTTGTTCTGGAAGAACTGGTCGGCAAATTCGAAGCGCGAACCGCCTGTTCCGCACTCGGCGCTTCCGTGTCCGCCATTCTTGTCGCCCGCGCGTTGCTGGGCGGTGATCCTGATTTCGTGGTGGCCGACAGTCCCATGGTCATCAGCGTTTCAACGCAGTTGCTGTTCTTGCTGACGGGGCTTGCAGTTGGCCTGCTCTCGGTCGTTTACAACCGGACAGTTCTGGCCACATTACGGCTGGCTGAACGGATGAATGCCAGCGTGGAAATCCGGGCTGCGGTTATTGGCGCTATCGGTGGGTTGATCGTCTGGCTTACACCTCACCTTGCCGGTGGAGGCGACTGGATCACGCAAAGCGCCATCGACGGCACGCTGATCTGGACAGTCCTGCCAGGACTGTATGTCCTGCGTCTGGTCTTTGGCTCGATTTCATATGCCGCAGCAACGCCGGGTGGCCTCTTCGCTCCCATGCTGGCTCTGGGTGCTCTGGCGGGCCTGGGCTGCGGAGATCTGGCCCATGTTCTGGCGCCCACGCTGGCGGGGCGGACCACACCCTTTGTTGTGGTCGGTATGGCGGCGATGTTTGCGGGAGCGGTACGGGCACCTTTGACCGGGATCATTCTCGTGACGGAAATGACCAATACGCCCAGCCTGCTGCTTCCGCTGCTTTCGGGCAGTTTTGTCGCGATGTTCGTGGCCGACGGCATGGGTGAAGCGCCGATTTATCAGGCATTACGCACCCGCGCCGCGGCCGAAAAACGCTAGGCTCAGTCTTTCCCCCGACCAAGCCGAAGCGCGTTGGTCACAACCGTCACGGACGACAGAGCCATGGCCGCGCCGCCGATAACCGGGGAAAGAAGAAGTCCGCAGATCGGGTAGAGCACACCGGCGGCGATTGGAATGCCGATCCCGTTGAACAGGAAAGAGAAAGCCAGGTTCTGCCGGATGTTGCGCATGGTCGCATGGGCGAGCCGTCTCGCCCGGACCAGTGCTTCCAGACTGCCATGCGCCAGAGTGATCCCGGCGCTTTCGATCGCTACGTCGGTGCCGGTTCCCATCGCGATCCCGACGGATGCGGCCGCAAGGGCCGGAGCATCGTTCACGCCATCGCCCGTCATCGCGACATGTGCGCCCTGCGCCGTCAGGTGTTTGACGATATCGGCCTTGTCCTGTGGCTTCAGACCGGCATGGACTTCCGCGATATTTCCCACCTGCGCCGCCACAGCCTTCGCCGTCGCTTCGCTGTCACCCGTGAGCATGATGATCCGCAGACCATCGGCGTGCAGCGCCGCAAGAGAGGCCCGCGTATCCTCGCGGAGAGGGTCCGCCACGGCGATCAGCCCGGCGAGCCTGCCGTCTACCGCCACGAACATCACCCCGGCTCCGGCTTCACGATGCGCCGTCGCGCTAGCTTCAACAGGGGAGACATCCGCGCCGGCCTGCTTCAGACACTCGGCATTGCCCACAACGACGGCATGGCCCTCAACGCTGCCGCTCACGCCCAGTCCCGGTTGGGACGCGAAATGGGTAAGAACGCCAGGCTCCCCATGGCGGTCTTTCAGGCCCTGCACGATGGCCTGCGCCAGAGGATGCTGTGAGCGTGTCTCCACAGAGGCGGCATAACGCAGCACATCGTTTTCCGGCCAGCCATTGGCTGCCTCCACGGCGATGAGCTTCGGGTGTCCTTCCGTCAGCGTGCCGGTCTTGTCCACAACCAGCGTATCCACCCTGTCGAGCGCCTGAAGCGCTTCGGCATTGCGGACCAGAACGCCCTCACGTGCACCCCGCCCCGTGCCGACCATGATTGACATGGGCGTGGCCAGCCCAAGCGCGCAGGGACAGGCGATGATCAGCACCGAGATGGCATTCAGAAGAGCATGCCCGAAACGCGGAGCCGGTCCGACGACGTACCATACGATGAAAGTCAGCACGGAAATGGCCAGCACCAGCGGGACGAACCATCCGGCCACCCGGTCGGCTACGGCCTGAATGGGCGCGCGGCTGCGCTGGGCTGAGGCAACCATCTTCACGATCCGCGCCAGCATGGTATCGCTTCCGACGGCCTGCGCTTCGATTTCGAGGCTGCCATTGCCGTTGATCGTCCCGCCGGTCACTGTGCTGCCGATCTTTTTGGCAACGGGCGCTGGCTCTCCGGTAATCATGGCTTCGTCAACGCTGGATGTGCCGTCGAGAACCCTGCCGTCGACAGGGATCGACTCTCCCGGCAGCACCCGCAGTCGCTCTCCGACCACGACAGCGTCCACGGCTATGTCTGTCGACTGCCCGCTCTCTCCGATACGGTGAGCCTGTTTTGGTGTGAGATCCAGCAGTGCGCGGATGGCATCACCGGTGGCGGCACGTGCACGGAGCTCCAGAACCTGTCCCAGCAGAACCAGCGCAACGACCACGCCCGCCGCCTCATAATAGACCGGCAGGGCTCCGTCGGGCATCCTGAAGCTGGCCGGAAACGCCCCCGGTGCGAGCGTCGCGGCCAGACTGTAGCCAAACGCGGCACCGACGCCGAACATGATCAGCGTGAACATGTTGAAGTGACCGGTCCGCAGTGAGGCTAGCCCACGCTGGAAGAAAGGCAGCCCCGCCCAGCAGACAATCGGAGTGGTCAGCGCAAGCTGAACCCAGGGAGACCATGAGCCCGGAACAAGGTGGAGACCAACATCGCCACCCATGGCGATGAGCATCAGTGGAACGGCGAGAAACACGGAGACGATCAGGCGATGTCTGAAATCATGCAGTTCGGGGTTTTCTGTTTCTGCTCCCGTCGGCTCCTCCGGCTCCAGCGCCATGCCACAGAGCGGGCAGTTGCCTGCGTGATCCTGCCGGATCTGCGGATGCATCGGGCAGGTCCAGATCGTCCCCGGCTTGCCCTCTCCGGCGGCGGAAGGCTGTTGCGGCGCATGATGGCAGTTCATGCCCCGCATGGAGGGCACCGTCTTTTCCTGCTCTTCCTTCACAGGTTCCAGCGTCATGCCGCATTTGGGGCATGTGCCGGGATGCGCCTCCCTGATCTCGGGGTGCATGGGGCACGTCCACACCATGGGAGGTGCGTTGTCAGCCTTGATGAAGACTGTCGGATTATCCTCGAACTTTTTCTGGCAGTGCGCGCTGCAGAATGAATAGCTGTGTCCGTTATGCTCGCTCTTGAACCGGCTGGTAGCCGGATCAACCATCATGCCGCATACAGGATCGCGTGTTTTCATGGGGACTGACGGGCTCGTCGGCATTGTTTCCGTCCTGACCTTGAGAGTTGAGAATTCTGGAGGCATCGGCAAGCCGCAGGAAAATGCGACGGCGTCATTTTACGATCTGATCCCGTGATGGGCGTGATCGAGTGTCTGAACAAGCATCAATAGCCTTCTCCAGTTCCCGGCGAAACACCTCAAAATCCACAGTCCGGGAAAACGCTTCGAGCTGATCGCCAAGCCCGCTCAGCCGGGCAAGCCGCTCTTCAACACCAAAAAATCCCGCCTGTTTCATCTTCCGTATCCCAATCAACGCACGAGAAATGGAATCACAGAGCAGACCTCAAAACTAGAGGGTTTTTCGAACCCTCCATCTGGCCGATCTGGTGTTTCTCGGTGCCCTTAATCGGACGGGAGAAAACCGCTATGCACGATATTCTCTTTGTCTCGGGTAAACATGGTATTTGCCGTTCCGCCGCAGGAAAATAGGGGAGGTCGTCGCATTTATGAACGCTGACAATCTGACAGGGCTTATCGGATATCTGAAACAGGATCAGTGGCAATCCTGTTTTGAAGAAGTGTTGGGTGAGCATCTGGGACCGGCTTTAGAGGCGGCGGATATCAGCTTCGAAGACCTGGGAGATATCTTAGGGCAGGGTGCGACAATGTCACTCTGGGGCTGTGCCTTCGAAGATTTCTTGGGACAGGACTGGGATAACGAAAATTTCGTTGAGGTTTATCTGAAACGACGGGGCTGGAAAGAAGGTCCACGTAAAAGCGCTTATATGCGGGGCCTCAAAGAGGCCGTCATGAGCCTGTATGAGGTTTCGCAGATCGTTCCGGGTCAAAGCATGATGGTGCGTGACCTGTTGCGGGGTGGTGATCCCGTTCTGGTGCATGAACGCTCAGCCACACAGTCCCTGAAACCCTGGGGACGCATCGCGGCACGTCTTGTTCCCGAAGATGGTAAAATGGTTTTGGCAGGAAGTCTGTTGGCGTATTCTCAGCAGGCTTGCGAAGATCTGGCTGAGAATTTACGCGAGGTTCTCAAGCGTAAGCGAGGTCAGGCTGAGTTTCCAAAGATCAAAACAGATGTGCTCCGCGATCTGGCTCCGGTCTTCACGCTGACATGGCTCTTTAGAACCATGGAAAACATGGTGAGCGCCTCCGAGCCACCCGTTCTGTTTAACGGCGATGGCGAAGACCTGGTCTTTCATGACGTGTGTTTTCCTCTCAGCAAGGGAAGCACCCAGAAGAGCATTGCCGAGGTTTTGAATACGATACCCTGTTTGCAGCATGCGGCGCGCATGATCTGGAATTGGACGCGTCAGGCTGGGGACCATGTTCCTGAGGGTCATTCTAAGGCCGGAGACAGCAAAGCTCAGTTTTTGAGCACGACGTTGGATGATGGTGGTCTTGTTCTGGGGACGCTGGAACTGAAAGGCCGTCAGCTGAGATTGCAGGTCAACTCAGAAACGCGGGCTGAGCAAGGCACGGCTTTACTCCGCAATGCCTTGGGAAGTCTGATTGGATCCCCTCTGACACAGATTATGACCGCTGAGCAGGCTTTAGAAGAACAGCGGACCTCTGGCCGAGGGGAGGTGCTTGAAGACGAGATCCCGCTCGAAGAAGAGGCGGAAGTTTTGGCTGCTGTTCTGGAGCAGCATTATCGCCGTGTTCTGGAAGAGGTTGTTCCGGGGCTTGGGCATGTCACGCCGAGGCAGGCTGTTAAAACAGCGGCGGGGAAGAAGAAAGTCGCGGCTTGGTTGAAGCAGATTGAAGCCACGACAGCAGGCTTGGGGCGTGAGGGGGCGGGGGCCTCTTTTAGTTTCGACTGGATGTGGGAAGAGCTGGGTATCAAGGGGCTGCGGAAGTGACGGGGAGCGCTGCTCAAAAACGCAACCAGTCGGACCAAAGATGTGTTTTAGGCAGCCTCTCTATGAGAGACGCGGGGCTGATTTTAGGTGGAGTGGTCGCGGCGCTGTTGTGCGTGCCGATGCTCGGTCATGCTGCGTCGTCTCGCTGTGCCCCTGTTACTTATGGTGCACGGCATGACGGACACACGAATGACGGTCCGGCCATTCAACGTGCTATCACTGCCTGTAGCGAGGCTGGTGGTGGCGTGGTGTCGTTGGCGTCAGGAACATGGTTGAGCGGTCCTTTATCTCTCGAAAACCATGTCACCCTGAATCTGGAGAAGGGAAGTATCCTTCTGGGAAGTGCGGACACTCGTCTATTCCACTGGGCCTTTCTGGGGAAAGCAGCACAGCCCGGTGAAGCCCTTGTTTCTGCGATTGATGTTCAGGACGTCGCTATAACCGGTCAGGGCCATATTGATGGGAATGGCGCTGCTGTCTGGTGGCCTCAAGCCGTGCAGGCCCATAAGACGCAGACCTTAGGTCCTTTACCTTACGGGCCAGACTATCCGGGGGGTTCCTGCGGCGAATGGTCTGCCACGTCCCTGGCTGATTGAGTTTTCGCATGTGCAGTATGGACGGATCTCAAGCGTTACGGCGAGCAATTCTCCGATGTGGACGGTCGTTGTACGGGAGTCCAGCCAGATCAGGATCGATCATCTTACGATCAGCAACCCGGCCTCGTCTCGGAATACCGATGGTATTGATCTTGTCTCCTCGGATCATGTCACGATGAGCACTCTCGATATTGCGACAGGGGATGACAATATCGCCATCAAGTCCGGTTTGACGCAGCCGGGACGAGCGGCGAGCGATATCAGCATTACACAGTCTCGCTTTGGCGAAGGGCACGGTCTGTCCATTGGCAGTGAGCTGGCCAATGGGGCCCATCATATTAGAATTTCTGATGTCTCGTTTCAGAATACGCTGTCCGGACTGCGGATTAAGTCTGGGCGAGATCGTGGCGGAGATATTGGCTGGATCAGCGCGAAACATGTGACGATGGACCATGTCCGGGTTCCGCTGTCGATCAGTGATTATTATGCAGGGCAGCCCGGGGGAACGCAGCAGACTGTCTCGATGACCGATCCCGTTGCTCCGGTAACATCCACGACCCCGCATATTCACGATGTCACCATTACAGATCTGACGGCGACAAATGCGGAGACGGCTGGCGTAGTGTTGGGCTTGCCCGAGGCACCGATTGAGGGGCTGACCCTGAGACATGTTCGACTGTCGGCCCGGAAGGGGCTTCAGCTTAGTCATGTTAGCGGAAGTGCCTCTAGAAGTACGCTCACAGTTCAGACGCCTCCAGTTCTTCAGTGTGGATCTGGTGTGCATATTGACGGATCAGATCTGCGCTGTCCGGATGAGAGAAGCGTTCATGAATGAGTTTTTATTCGTCATGATTGACTGTCTGTCGACTCAGAAAAGCACAGCAGACAGGCGGCAATCGCCTCATCTCGGACATTCGGACGTTCATGGTAATTGTCTGAAAGCGGACATTGCTAAACTAAGCTTGATAGACTGAGTTTGGGACTTATCTGTCCTCATAAAGGCTACGCCAAAATGGCGACATTCAGTTCAACACCGGACGTTCTGAATGATAGCAAGGGGCTGCGGAAACTCGAGTGGCGCCTCGATTTTGGAGCCACGGCGAACCGAGCAATAGTACCTATCACTTCCCGAGATGAAGCGCTGCCGCACATTCTATCCTCGAAGCGCCCCAGACCAGGATTAGCCAATCACCCGTCCACACAATATTCCATGCTGCGCTTATATAGTTCTTACATCGTGCGAACACTTATTTGATTAGCAAAGCAACGGCAACACCAAGCTTCTCTCGAATAATTTCCGAACCGGAATAAGCTTGCTCGTCTACCGTTAGACTACCAAGCATTTTCGATGCTCGATTCAACTGAAAAACCAAGGCAACCTTTTCAGCTTGTGTCAACGCATTCGAACGAGCTTCCACAAAGGCGGGAATTTCTCCAATAACATCAATTGCATAGTACCGACTGCTCTGATCGACAATCATATTAGCCACAGTTTCAATGGCACTGATGATATCTTGAAGGCCTTCCACGACGCTGTTTTGACTTTCAATTTCTTGCAAAAGGTAAATGCTTAATGCTTGAGTATCGAGTTGAAAGGTCTTGAAACCATCAATTTTACTACCCCGATCGTAGCTAGAATCGAGGAACATCCGTGCTTTAGGAATGTCTCCTGAAGCCTTCATAAATATCGAATATTGAAGCCAGAATAGTGGTTCGTCATTGACTGCGTCGTGTTCTGACAAACGAACATAGTGAGCATTCAGAGCAGTGTCTGATGATTCATGAAATTTCAGGAAACGCTGCAGTGTAGAGAACTTCATTAGTTCCCCGGCTAAGCGTCGGTGCGATCGATTCTTCCGCCGCCGACTTGAGGCGGTTGTGATATCAAAGCAACCGTCGAGTATATCTTTAGTAGAAAAAATGCGCTGCAGCATAAACTCAGCTAGTAATGCGGATCGCATCTCAATCTTGTCATCTCGAACGTCCAATATATCATTCGAGATATTTTCTGCACCTTTCAACTCGATGTACACATCGCGTCTAGCTAGGTCCTGAAGATAATCACCTTCTAGCTCAACACCCGTCCACTTAATCAATGCCGACAGTACTAGAATGAAATTAAGATTGTGAGGAAGTTTCCTAACTACCTCGTGGATTTTGGTCCTGATCTCAGCATGATTGTACAACTGCGTCACAATGTCGCGGATTTCCTGCGCGGACATTACGACTTCCTCAAGATCATCAACTTTCGCCCCAGCGCGGCGGAGAATGGAAAGAAGCTGCTCGCGATCACCGATTTCAAAGGTATTCAGGTTCACCCGCTTGACTGCTGGTGGGAAGCGTTGAGCGATTTCGTGAAAGCGCACCTCCTGCTGGCCAGTCCTCACCGTAACAACAAACTTCGCCGCAGGTGCACCGACGGCTAAGCGCTCAATGTTCTCAATGGCAGCGTCATAGTCATCGAAAATTATGAGAATGCTTTTACTTTTAGCGATAATCTCAATATCTTGGGCCAGGTTTCGTCCAGCGCGACGCCAAAGAAGGCAAACATAACCCTGTTCTGTCGCCTTCGATGCCAATATCGAGGTGAATATAGTTTTCCCATTACCCAGCTTTGAATGGACTATTACCGTTCTGGTGTCTTTTAGTAAAGAAATTACCGAATTAGCTTGGTTTTGTCGCGAAGCAACATAAACAGCCTCGCTACGCGTATTGAAAAAGCGATTTTGACTGAACGTGCCAAGAGTAACCAAATTGATCACTTCGATTGGAGTCGGGTCAGCTATCACCTTTGCATCTAAACCAGGACGCAGATATTTAAATGACTGCAACGCGCCTATGTCTTGCGGTTGCTCTGGCTTCGGAAGTGACTTGGAAATTTCAGCGAATTTTTCAAATCCAATCGGAACAATTTCCCCATAATCGGAGGCTCGACGCACAAAACTGGCCTTCGGGTCTGGACGGGTGATGAAATAAGTGCGCTTGACCGACTCGTCGCCAGCAGTCATCAGGCCGGAGATATGGTGATCATTGAGACTGAACCCCATAAAGTAACATGCTTGGAATGATCTCCTATTTTGCTTGAATTCATCAAACCATTCCGGAAATTGATGAGCAATGCTGTCATATGAGCGATTGTTTAGAATTAACTGATCCGACGCACTTTCTGGGCGTGCTTTACGAATTGACCCATGAAGGTAGACAGCAAATGCCTGAGGCAATTTGCGGGGACGCGGCTCATCGAAGGTAAATATTGGAAAGTTCGGGCCTTTAACCACATTCACAATGTCATCATAATTTGTTGTGTAGATTCTCGCCCAAGGCAGGGACAAAATCTCACGCTGGTAAGTCAAAATCTTCGAGATTGTGAAGGTTTCGTAAAGAAGATTGTATAGACTGTCATCAGATCTAGCTAAAAACTCATCGGCGGCCGCCTTTAAGTCTAGGTCTTCGGGGTTTTCACCAAGCGCTTTTGACAACTTCAAAAGAAGCGGGTGTCCGGCCGGAACTTTTTCGTTTGCGATGCTAGTCGCACCGGCTGAGAAACCAGAGCCCAAGAATAAAAGTGAGTTAGCAGGATCTAAAATTTCGATCGGCATCTCACACTCCACTCCGCACGGCGGTAGGCATAAATAATATTTGCACGCACGGCTATGCGCCGATGGGGGCCAAGGAATTATGTACTGGCTAGACCCGATCGGCAAGATATGCAGGCATTGCTTGCGAACCTGATGCCAGTCAAGTCGACAAACGGAACCGGCCAGTCGGCTTCCTAGATCGTTAAAATTCTCCTCAACTGACCGCAGAGGTTACATGCCACCTGACCACTCAGCAGACCGAGACTGGCGGGTTTTGGTAGTAACGACAATTCACGCGCGTGCGTGAGAATGTCTTGAACTGGTCGAAAGCTGCAAATGTCAGCATTCAGTTATTTCTTCCTGATAACCGACATTCCGTTTACCCCCCAAATAAGACGCCTGTGGCTTACCTACCACTTCCTGCCCATAGTGGTGCGAACTCCTCTGCCTGCCTGAGGATATTCTGTACGGCCTCATCCTGCATATCCGGTGGGTAGCCGTACTTCCGGAGTAGGCGTTTGACCGCCGTGCGCATTCTGGCGCGTGTCGGGGCCATGACGTTCCAGTCTACCGTCGCATTCTCCCGGATGGTCTTGACCAGAGCCGCCGCGATGACCCGCAGGCCCGGGTCTCCCATAGCGTCGCGGGCGCTGTCATTACGTGCGAGCGCATCATAGAACGCCACTTCCTCCGGCGTCAGACCGAGTTCTTCTCCCCGTGAGCGGGCCGCCGCCATTTCATGCGCCAGCCGGATCAGTTCATCCAGAATCTGCGCCGAGGTCAGGGCGTTGGTGTGGTATCGACCGACCGCCTGCTCAAGGCGTGTCGAGAACGCCTCGGCTTCCGTCAGGTTAGACCGGCTGCGACTGCGGATCTGGCCTTCCAGCAGCTTTCGGAGTGCCTCGATCGCCAGATTGCGCTGGGGCATTTCCCGGACTTCCTGAAGAAAGCCGTCGGACAGGATGGAGATGTCCGGCCGACCAATCCCGGCCGCTTCCATGATGTCGATGATATCCGTGGACACCACGGCCCGGCTGACCAACTGCCTGATCGCCAGTTCCCGCTCTTGCGGGCTCTTCCTATCTGAGTCATCCCTGCTCTGTTTCACCAGAGCCGCCCGTACGGCCTCGAAAAACCCGACTTCATCTCGCAAGGCCGCGGCCTGATCACTGGCAGAGGCCAGCGCAAAGGCGACCGAAAGCGCCTTGACCGCATCGGGAAAGCGTTTCTGCGCCGCCTTGCGCGCTTCATCACTCGTCGCCTGCGCACTCTCCCGCTGCTGCTGGCCGAGCACATGATCCAGCGCCCCCGCCATGATCGTGAGTTTCAGCCTGGCAGACGTGCCGGGAACAAGGGCAGGGCGGTAATCAAACCCGCTGGCCTGTTCGGGATTGAACATCGCACGGACAATCTCATAGCGTTCCTGAAGAGCCCGGATGGCCTCGGCCTCATCAATGCCGACCTGCTCCCGGTCTCCGGCGGAGTATTCGCCAAGCGCGGCCTTCAGGTTCTGCGCGAGGCCGATATAATCTACGACCAGACCACCCGGCTTGCCTTTGAACACCCGGTTCACGCGGGCAATGGCCTGCATCAGACCATGACCACGCATGGGCTTGTCCACATACATCGTGTGCATGGACGGCACGTCGAATCCCGTCAGCCACATATCCCGGACGATCACCAGTTTCAGCGGATCGGCATTGTCCTTCATGCGCTTGGCCAGCAATTCGCGTCTTGCCTTGGGGCGCTTGCCGATATGTTGCTGGAACCCGGCCGGATCGGACGAACTGCCCGTCATCACGACCTTGATAACGCCTTCGTTGTCGTCGTCGCTGTGCCAGTCCGGACGCAGACGGATGATCTCGTCATAAAGCGCCACGCAGATGGCCCGGCTCATGCCGACGATCATGCCCTTGCCATCCAGTGCCTCAAGCCGGTTCTCGAAATGCCGGACCAGATCGTCCGCAACGCGCTTCAGACGCGGCTCCGCTCCGACCAGCGCTTCAACCCGTGAGTATTTCTGGCTGAGCCTGTGCTCCTCGCTTTCCGACAGCCCCTCGACGATCCCGGCCAGTTCATCGTCAAGCTCTTCCCTGACGTCGTCATCCAGCTCGATGCGGACCAGACGGCTTTCATAGTAGATCGGAACCGTCGCGCCGTCTTCCACCGCCTGCGCGATGTCGTAGATGTCGATGTAATCGCCGAAGATCGCGCGTGTGTTCACATCGGCTGTCTCGATCGGCGTTCCGGTAAAGCCGATGAAGGAGGCGTTGGGCAGGGCGTCCCGCATGTGCTTGGCAAAACCGTAGGAGACCTTGCCCGTCTTCTGGTTGAACTTCGCTTCCAGCCCGTACTGGCTGCGATGCGCCTCATCGCCATGACCACGATGTTCCGCCGGTCCGTCAGCAGAGGCACGGTCTCTTCGTCACCTTCGGGCTGGAACTTCTGCAACGTGGTGAAAATCACGCCACCGGACGCCCGCCGGAGCAGTTTACGCAGATCGTCCCGACTGTCCGCCTGTTCCGGTGTCTGCCGCAGAAGCGCCTGCGCGCCGGAGAAGGTTGCGAACAACTGATCGTCCAGATCGTTGCGGTCGGTCAGAACGACGATCGTCGGGTTTTCCATCTCCGGATGACGGGCGATGACACCAGCATAGAACGTCATCAGCAGGCTTTTGCCCGAGCCCTGCGTATGCCAGATGACTCCGGCCTTGCGGTCGCCACCCTGCGCCGTGGCCCGGACGGTCTGCGCCACGGCCTTCCGGCAGGCATGGAACTGATGATAGGCCGCCAGAATTTTGATCGGGCTGCCGTCCTTCTCCGTGAACAGCACGAAGTCCCGCACCAGAGCGAGCAGCCAGCGCGGGGTGAACACGCCCCGCAGCACGGTCTCCATTTCCTGATGGTTCTTCGCCACCAGGTCCTCACCATCCACCGTGCGCCACGGCATGAACCGTTCGCGGTCCGCCGTGAGTGAGCCGACGCGGGCTTCGGTGCCATCCGAGATCACCAGCACTTCATTGAAGCGGAAGAGGGACGGGATGAAGGCGCAATAGGTCTGGAACTGGTTCCAGGCGGAATCCAGCGTGGCGGTCTCGGAACTCGGGCTTTTCAGTTCAATGACACCCAGAGGCAGGCCGTTGACGAACAGCACGAGATCGGGCCGCCGGTTGGCCTCGTCCTTTTCCACCACGAACTGACGCACGGCGAGGAAGTCGTTGCGTGCGGGATGGTCGAAATCAACCAGCCGCGCCCGGTCTCCGGATTGCGTGCCGTCCTCGCGCACTACGTCCACCGGCACGCCATCGACCAAATACCCATGCAGACGCCGGTTTTCGTCCACGACATCCGGCGTATCTTCGCGGCGGAGGGCCAGCAGGGCTTCATCCCGCGCGGCCTGCGACAGATGCGTGTTCAGGCGATCAATGGCGGCCCGAAGGCGGGCGGTCAGAATAACGTCCGATAACGAGGCGCGTTCGGGGTGGAGGCCGCCGGGAGAAATCTCCGGCCCAGTGGTAACGGTGTAGCCGCATTCCCGCAGGATCTCGCAGGCCCAGTCCTCGATCTCATTTTCGGACAGGAAACTCATAGCGCGTCTTCCACCATCTTTTCGGCGTCACGAATGCGGATTTCGCCGGACATCAGTTTGGGGAGGAGCAGGTCACGGAGTTGCGCGAGACTGCGAGATTCTTTTGACATCTTCGTATCTAAAACCGACACAATGAATTCAAAAAATTTCCGAATAATTTCAATCCCTGGGTCAAGTATTGTATGTGTCTTAAGTAATGCATCATCATCTAGATTTGGAACAGATGTTCCATTGATGAATGATTGTATTTCTCCAGAACGGTGCATGTTAGAAATTATGAATTCAATATAGCACGCGATTGATTCTTCTGAAGTGGTAAATTTTTTCACAAAATTTGAGAATATAACTGGAGTAGAAATGGCAATATTTTGAGTGTATTTTCCCAACCATAAGGAACGCCCGCATGGTCCAGCACCGGAGGATGCAATTAAAAATTCATTTGGCTGTATCAGTCTTTTTTGGATAGCGTTTATGTTTCCCCAGCGCTTTGGGGCATGAGGACACATACCCGTTTCTTTTAAATGCTGTAAATCCACACCTCTCAAACAAATAAATTCTGATGATGATTTTGGAGTTTTTTCCTCTTCTCCCCATAGGCCTCCAATCATACGTTCGCATAACGTACCAAGAGTTCTATAATGCCACCCCTCGGGCTTCCCCTCATCATCCAGCCTGTCGGGGAAAAGCTCCCAGATTTCGGGGGCGAGATAAGGCGTTTGCCCGACCATTTTTGCCCGTGTCGGACCGAAATCGACAAACCAGTCCCGAAACAACGCCCGCGCCATCGCCTCCAGTGTCTCGTTCGTCCGACGGTTGAGGTCGATCTTGTCGTCGAGGGCACCGAGGATGGCTAAAATTGCGTCTTGTCCCTCAATTGAGGGCAGCAGGAAGTCAAGAGTGCGAGCTGAACCAACGTTAAAATGCTGTTGAACAGCTCCCACAATGTGAGACGAGATATGGTGGCCAGCAACGGAGTTGACGACGTAACAGAGGAAGCGAGGTCTTACTCTTTCATTGCAACGTACAATGACGACATCGGAGCAATTCGCTTCAAGAAGCCAATCCGGAATGACAGCACATGTCCCTGGCTTTCCGGTACGAACGATAACCACATCACCAGGCCGTAAAGATGACTTCTGCAAACGCTTGTGGAAAGAGGGAGTTATAAACTTTACCCCGTCGCATTTTATGTTGAACGGTTCGATGTTTAATGAGCGTAGGAACGGAATTCCTTTATCTACATATTCACTGGCCATTGGGCCTACGTGTCCGACAGTCACCTCGTCTGCTACATCCGAGATTGTAACTTTTTTCCAAGCGGTCACTGTAAAACGATCCAAGAATTAGAAATTATACGTTTGAAATTTGCATCGGCCTGAGCCCAATCCAGCACATCCACTTTCCACGGCAGATCGGACGCTGAAAACGCCTCTTCCAGCTGTGCCCGTGTCTCCAGAGACAGTGGTTCGTCCCCCATAATCGCCAGATCCAGATCCGAGAACGGCTTAGCCTTTCCCGTCACACGCGACCCAAACGCCCGCACGTCGCGATCAGGCACAATGTCATTGAGAATACGCAGAACGATGGCCCGTTCTTTGGGCGTGATGTCGATTTGATCTGTCACGCCGTCCGGTCTTTCAGAACAGCCAACAGAAATGCAGCTTCCTCGATAAATGCCGGAATTTCCGCCACGACCTGCTTTGCAGAGGCCTCATTATAGGTATGGCTGGTCATGTTGCGCATTTTGCGAAACACGCTCCATTGCGGCCAGGCACTCTTCAGTAGCCCTGCTTCGTTGGCAGAGCGGATGAGGTCCGGAAAGCCCATCCGGTCATATTCTTCCGGAGAGGCCGCATTGGCTTCCAGAAAGCGTTTGAGCGTTTTATGGCTCAGCTCATAAGTGAATTCGAAGCGCTGGATCAGCCCGTCACGCAACTGCTCATCGTCCGGATGCGTCACATGGCGCTCCCACCCTTCTTTGAGGCGATTGAGCGCTCGCTCTAATGGGACGAGATACAGGGTCATGATCCCTCCTGAGGGATAATCAGCTTGAGCGAGGCCGCGATTTTGGCGTTCAGCTCCTCGCCCTGACGGAACTGTTCTTGAAGGGTCTTTTCCAAAGCCGCGAAGCGTTCGCTAAAGGGTACGCTGTCTTCTTCGGCCTCTTCTGCGCCGACATAACGGCCGGGTGTCAGCACAAAGCCGTGCTTCTCAACATCATCAAGCGTGACGGATTTGCAGAAGCCGGGCACGTCCTCGTAAGGGGCTGTGTCCTTCTCACCGCGCCAGGCGTGGTAAGTGTCGGCGATGCGGGCGACGTCCGCGTCCGTCAGTTCCCGGCGGGTGCGATCAACCATCGTGCCGAGCTTGCGAGCGTCGATGAACAGCATCTCTCCACGCCGGTCCCGCCAGCCTTTGGGGTTTTTCGTGCGGGTCAGAAACCAGAGGCAGGCCGGGATCTGGGTTGAGTAGAAAAGCTGGCCGGGGAGGGCGACCATGCAGTCCACGACGTCGGCCTCGACCATCCGGCGGCGGATCTCGCCTTCGCTGTTCTGGTTAGACGACATGGACCCGTTGGCCAGAACGACGCCCGCTGTTCCGTTCGGCGCGAGGTGCCACAGGATATGCTGGAGCCACGCATAGTTCGCATTGCCCGCAGGCGGCCTGCCATACTGCCAGCGCGGGTCGTCCTCCAGCGAAGCGTTCCACCAGTCCGAAATATTGAATGGCGGGTTGGCGAGGATGGTATCGAAACGCAGGTCCTTGAGTTCGTCCCGCAGGAAGCTGCCTTCGTTGTTCCAGCGGATGTCCGCGCCGATGCCCCGGACGGCGAGGTTCATTTTCGCCAGACGCCAGGTGGTGTGGTTGCTCTCCTGCCCATAAATGGCGATGTCGCCCAGCTTGCCGCCGTGGGATTCCACGAACCGCTCTGACTGCACGAACATGCCGCCCGATCCGCAGCAGGGGTCATAGACGCGACCCTTATAGGGTTCGAGCATGGAGACGAGCGTGCGGACGACGCTGGACGGGGTGTAGAACTCGCCCCCGCGCTTACCTTCCGCGCCCGCGAAGCCACCGAGGAAGTATTCATAAACGCGCCCCAGCACGTCACGGGCCTGATCCTCGCTTCCACCCATGCCGATCTCGGAAATGAGGTCGATCAGTTCGCCCAACATGACACTGTCCAGCGCGGGACGTCCGTAATCCTTGGGGAGAACGCCCTTGAGCTGTTCAGGGTTGGCCTGCTCGATGGCCAGCATGGCGTCATCGATCATCTTGCCGATGCCGGGAGAGCGGGCATTGGCCTGAAGATGCGACCAGCGGGCAGTTTCCGGCACCCAGAAGATGTTCTCGGCCAGATATTCGTCCGGGTCCTCGGCAGCGGCCGGATCATCGTGGAGAAGGATCTCGTGATACGCCTCAAACGCCGTGGAGATGTAGCGCAGGAAGATCAGCCCGAGTGTGACATGCTTGTAGTCGGATGGTTCGAGGTTCTTGCGCAGCTTGTCGGCCGCCAGAAACATCTGCTGTTCGAAGCCGAGGTTGGCGGTCGTCGTCTTTGCCCGTGCCGTTTTCTTTGGAGCCGGAGAGGCATCCGGGTTCTTGCGAGGGCGACCACGGGGCATAGGAACAGGCTTTCAGGCTGACAGAACAGGTCGTTACAATCTGCCTGATCAGTCCCCTGGCGTCGAGGGTTGAGAGAAGTCTCTCGATGGGAGGTTCGGTTTCGGGGCGATGACGCCGTCATGACGGCGTCACTCTGAAGTCAGTTCTATCGCGCCTCCGGTGTCTGGAATGACGGGTGTCATGACACCCGTCAGCATGGCGTCACACACCTTACGACGGTGTCTCCATGCGTCATCTCTGCTGTCATGACAGGCGTTATGTCAGCTGTCACGGATGTCATGATGGGTGGAAAACGGCAGGAAACAGCCATTTTTTCTTCTTTCGACGTGTTCCGGCTTTTTCGTGCGTGAAGGCACGCTACCTCAATTTCATACGCACGCTTCGGATGCATATGAAATTGAAGGGTTTTTTCTTCTCTATCGCGGCATTTTTGCGTGGCAAAAATCAAAGCCGCTCTTTTTCTCTTTCTGGGCGCTCTTGCACCTGCGGTGCGCCCTGATGACGGGTGTGACGGTGTCATTTTTTCGGGGTGGGCATTGTGAGGCGCATGACCCCAAATTCCCCAGAGGATTCTGTTCCCTGTTCCAACGGGGTAGGGATTCTCTGAGAGGCAGGCGTCTCGTTCCTTCATATTCCGAACGAGAGAAACAATGTCTGAACGTACTATGATTTCGTCCGCCATCGAGGCGGACCTCATGCAACTTGTTGCCCTGCACAGGCTGCTCGACTTTGCCCTTAGTCAGTCGCTCGAAGGCAACACGGACGACCGTATCCTGGAGGGCGTCGTCATTCTGACGCGCATGATCGGTCGCAAAGTCCGCCGTCTGGCCGACAAACTGCTCGCTGGCGAAAGCTCCTGCTGCGACTGATGCTCTCCATTATCGCTTACACCGGTTTCTTCCCTCAACAGGCGCACTCATGTCGCGCCTGATTTCGTTTCGTCAGGAAAACAAATAATGACTCGCTTCTCAGATGACGCTACGCCGTCCCGTTTTCGCCCCACTGAAGCTGATCTGATCACCTATCGGGATCTGGCCCGTGCTCTTGGCGCCCCACCAAGTGAGGCCATCTGCCGGTATCTCGGTCCTATTGGGCAGCATCTGGTTTTTGTCGGTGAGTCTGGCCAGCGGGACTGGGCCCGCGTCGATACCCAGGCGAGGGCACGCTGGCCAGACCTGCCGTCCACGGGAACGACGGCATACGATGGCATGGTGTTGGAATCCCTGCCTGAACGTATCGTCTATCAAATCCTGCGTTCCATGGCGCTGCCCGACATGGAGATCGATCTTCACCAGCCGATCATGCCTGATGTGGGGCCCGAGAAAGCGGATCTGACGCTGCGACGTCGGGATGCGGCCTGCTTTATCGAGGTGATCGGCTGCTGCGGTGTGAACCGCATCACCCGCAACGACCATGAGCGCCGGGGACTGGAGCGGTTCGAACGGCGTGAAGCCTTTTACCGTCGTGTCGGCATCACGCCTGTCTGTATCTTCCTCGACTTGCTGGCTCGGCCAGAGGAACTGAAGGGGCTGTGCCGGTCGCTAGTGGAACGCCTCTCCGGTGACGCTGAGGCGGGATAAGCACATCTGGCAGGAAAATCGTAATCCGGTATCGATGCCGGATTATGATTGCGCTCTGCTTGCGCCATCTTTAATGTGGTCACATAAGACCACATTGTCGAGGACTGCTCCCATGCTGACAATCACACTGAGAGAGGCGAAGGCGGGTTTTTCTTCTCTGGTCGACAAGGCGCTCAAGGGCGAATTCGTGACGATTACCCGTCACGGCAAGCCCGTGGCGGCTCTAGTTTCCGTCGAAGCCGCGGAAGCCGGACGCCGGGCTATGGGGCGCGTGCGTCCCAGTCTGGCATCCTATCTCCGGAGCTTTCCTGACGAGGTTCTGACGCGGAACGCGTCGCCCTCGCGGGATGTGGATCTGTGAGAGGATACCTGCTTGATACAAACGTCATTTCGATGCTGGCACCCTCGCGGAGCGAGGCATCGGAGGCATTTCTCGAATGGTTGGAACGGATCGACGGACAGGGACAGCTCTACCTGTCGGTCGTGACGGTCCATGAAATCGAAAAGGGGATCAGTCTGCTTGAGCACAAGGGTGCAACTGCTCGTGCGGCAGGCCTGAAAATCTGGCTTGCCGGTCTGACCGCGACCTACGAGGACAGAATTGTAGCGATTGATGCTTCGGTTGCCACGGTCGCCGGACGTCTGGAAGCAACTGCAATTGCAGCCGGACATAATCCCGGCATGGCCGATGCGCTGATTGCCGGAACTGCAAATGCACACGACCTCCAGGTGGTCACACGGAACCTGAAGCATTTCGCGCCTTTTGATGTCGCGGCTTGGTCTCCTGATGACGCTGTGATGGGTCGCTGATCGAACGGACCGTTCCTTCTCCAGTAATCTTGCATTGGAAACAGGGATCAGGACAGAAAACATGAAATGGGCTTATTTTTGTAAGGTAAGCCTATTTCTCGCTCTGAAACTTGTATAGGCTGCCCGGACATCGGGGGAGGATCAGAGTGTCAGGGTCGTTGGGGAAAGCGCATCAGAGTGCGATCAGGAATCAGGTCGGGGACGCGATCAGGCAGGCTCGGACGGATGCGGGCATGCGACAACCGGAGCTGGCGAAGGCTCTCCAGGTCAGCGTGACGACCATCAGTGAGTGGGAATTGGGCAAGAAGCTCCCCTCCCTCGACCGGCGTGATCAGATTGCCCACGCGCTCGATATCAATATCGACATGCTGTGTCCGGACCTCGGGCACGTCGAAAAACTGACGCAGAACGACAAGGTGAGGCTTGATCGAATTAATGTTGGTGGCAAGCCTCGTGTCGTCGCGTCAAAGCGAGATCTGGTTGCAGATACGACAGATCAGAAAGAGCTCGATACCAGTAGTCAGGAGGATGACCGGCGGGATCTGTTTTTGATTCTTGGTGAGCTTCGCGGCTTTTTCGGGATGATGGCGGAAGAAGAACTGCGGATCACGAAGGAACTCGTGGAACTCGCGCGCGGCAGCGATAACGAGGAGATCAGCAGGATAGCTGAAGAACTCCAGGCGATTGGTGCGCGTCGCATGGCCAGACTCGATAACCTGATCGACTCCATAAAATAAGCTAATTAAGCTTATTATGTTGATGTGAGCTTACAATAAGCCTAATCTCTCCATATGGCGTCGATTCTGGCGCTACACGGAAAGGATATGGGCTTATGCGAAGTCATGCGCAACTTCTGACCATGCAGGCGGCCGCTGCCGTTCTGAGGCTACATCCCTCGACCTTTCGTCGCGCAATGTGGCGAGGGCTTCTGGTGGCCTGCCAGCGGAAGGATCGGTCGGATGCCTGCTGATCCCCCATGCCAGACAGGCCCAACAATAACGCTGCCTGTTTTCATGACCGTACCAGAGGCGGCTATGGCTGTGCGGCGCCATCCCGAGACTCTGCGGCGCGCCATTCGTCAGGGGCGTCTGGCTGCCTGGCGGCAGCGCGGATGTACGCTCGTGTCGCTTGAAGCCCTTCGGGCTTATATGGAGGACTTCTTTTGCCCCGCATCCGCATCGAAAAGCCTCACCTCGAACTCCGCCGTGGCAAGTATTGTATCGTCTGGTGGTCCGATGGAAAACGCAATCGCCTTTCAACGGGCACAGCGGATGAAGCGGAGGGGCGGCGCGCTCTAGCCGATTTCGAGCGTCACCTGGAAGAAATCCCGCGAAAGATGACGTTTGCGGAGTGTCTGAAGCGATACGTTGATAGCCGCCGGGGGAAGGTGTCGGCCATCAAGCGTCTGGAGGAAGCTGCCATCCCACTTCATGAAGGGCTTGGTCATTTACGCATTGACCAAATCAACCAGAGGGAATGGGATCGCTTTGCAGCGGCGCGCTTCAAAAAGAAAGGTGGCAAGCTGACACAGGAACTGGTCTCACCCGGCACCCTTCGTAGGGAATTTAACGTCCTGCGGGCTGCTTTACGTCGAGCTTGGAAGGACGAATTCCTTGTTCGGCCGCCAGAGATCGAGCCGCCGCGTGACAGCGCACCACGAGATCGGTTTCTCACGAAAGCAGAAGCAAAGAAGCTACTTGATGTCTGCGAGACGCCACATGTCCGTACGTTCATGGCGATCGCCATTTACACGGGCGCTCGGAAAGGATCGATTCTTTCTCTGACGTGGGATCGGGTCAATTTTCAGACGGGCATGATCGATTTTCAGGAAGCCGGCCGCGCGCTGACAGCGAAGAGACGTGCTGTGGTTCCGATGACTACGGCGCTCCGCAGGGAACTTGAGAGTGCTTTCAAAGCGCGAAGAGGTGACTTTGTGGTCCAGTGGCACGGCAAGCCGGTGCCGAACGGATTACGCTGGTCCTTTGGGAAGGCTTGTGAGCGCGCTGGGTTGGACTGGAAGCCGACGCCGCATCATCTCAAGCACTCTCTGGCGAGTTGGTTTGCGATGGACCGAATTCCAATTGATCAGGCAGCAGACTGGTTGGCCACTGATCCCGTCACTCTTCGACGAGTGTACCGCAAGTTTGATCCCAGCTATCTCAGGACCATCGCGGATGCTTTTGAACTTTAGTGGTCCATGTGGACCAGTAAGCCATCTGTGGATAAGTCAAATTATCCAGCAAAATCAATGGCGTCCCATAGGGGATTCGAACCCCTGTTGCCGCCGTGAGAGGGCGATAAGTAGTGGCTAAATAGCTGGGTCATCCCGGTTAAACAGTTGATAAAAGGGTATTTAATATCACTGACTGTCACTGGATACAACTGGATATCACATCATGGTGGGCCCAAGGTGGGCCCAAATAGTTACCGCCCTTTTGGGTTATCTAACGTCATCTCTGTGAGTTGACGCTCCCTCAATTGAGAGTGTGAGAGGGGCGCCATCGCTCACCGCCACGAACCTAATTCCAATAGGCATGCCGACTGTTTTATATCATAATGTGACCAGTTTAATGGTTCGGAGCCTACGATGCAGACCGTTAATCTGCTGGAGGCCAAAGCTCATCTCAGTCGTCTGGTCGACCTGGCAAAGGATGGAGGGGCCGTGCGTAAACGTATTGTCGTGAGCGCTCTGCGCTCACTGACCGACGCCATGACGCCGCAAAAGGAGTCTGCGGCGGACGCTGTCCGCGACATGCGTGACGAGGCGAGATATTGAGCGTCTATATTGATACCTCGGTTCTGGTGGCGGCCCTGACCAATGAGCGGGAAACTTCCCGGATGCAGGACTGGCTTGGCGCTCAGACACCTGAAGATCTTTTCATCAGCAATTGGGTCGTGACGGAATTTTCCTCTGCGCTGTCGATCAAGCTACGGACGGGGCAGATCACTGTCACCGATCGCGCGAACAGCCTGGCCATGTTCACACGTCTGTGTGCTGACAGTATCGGGATGTTGCCAGTGACCAGTCAGAACTTCCGGGCGGCAGCAAGGTTCTCGGACCAGTACGCTCTGGGTCTGCGGGCCGGAAATGCCCTTCATCTGGCGGTTTGTGCGGATCACGGCGCCACATTGTGTACTCTGGACCGTCGCCTTGCTGAAGCCGGGTCTCAGGCTGGGCTGGCTACCGCTCCGGTGTGATCGAAATTGGCCGTAGCTGTAGCGCCGACATGCCTTTCACGGTCAGGGGTGAGAGCGTTTATCGTGCTGCCGCGTCCTGTAAGGAATGACGCTTCCAAGATACGTTCCGAATGAATGGATTGGACCAGCAGATGATCCCGGATCAGGAACATTCTCTTGCAGTGAGGCCATATTTATAATATGACTACAGTGGTTTCAATGGAGGTTGTCATGCACGAAATTCAGCTACGCGATGCCAAGGCGACCCTGTCGGCGGTTGTCGATCATGCTTGTGGGGGTGAACCAGCCATCATTACGCGGCACGGTAAACCAACGGCTGTTATCCTGAGTTATGCGGAGTGGGAAAGACTTTCCCGCGTGCCCTCATTTGGCCGTTTGCTGATGAGTGCTCCACTGGATGAAGCTGACTTCCCGGAAAGAGTTGAGAGTGGTCTCCGGGAAGTGGAATTCTGAGTGTATCTCGTCGATACAAACGTCCTGTCTGCGGCCGCACCAACCAAGGCCCAGATAGAGAAGGGTCTCGTTGAATGGATGGACAGGAACAGTAATGATCTGTTTATTTCTGTCATTACCATTGCGGAGATTGAGGCTGGTATTGCCAGATTACAGGACAACGGCAGCCTGAAGAAGGCACAACGACTTTCCGAATGGCTTGAGACGCTTCTCCATCTCTACCAGCACCGAGTGCTGCCGCTGGATCTTCAGGCAGCACGCGAATTAGGACGTATGACACAGGCGGTACGTCAGGCAGGCCGCATGCCCGAAATGGCCGACCTGTCGATCGCGGCGACAGCGATGGTGAAGGGCTATGTCGTGCTGACCCGCAACCTGCGACATTTCCAGGGAACGGGGATCATAGCTCTTGATCCCTTTGAAAGCCTGCCAGCTTAAGGTTCGCAGGCAGCGCTCTTCTATAGATAAGGCGTGTCGTGTGTATCTTTCATACGGCGCGCTTCATTCATGGCCGCGGCGAAGCGAGTGCGTGTTGCCTGCCCCATACGGCTCATGCCGCAGGCATCGTGTTTAGTCCCGTATTTTGATGGGTTGGATTAATGATGAATCTTTCTGGCTCTGAAGTCCAGATTTTGCAGACGTATTCGTAAGGGGTAAGGCCGTTCAGAGTCTTGAGTCTTCGCCCGAAATTAT
>NZ_JABCQG010000027.1 GCF_015244565.1 Gluconobacter vitians
TGATTTGAACTCCGCCGCATACCTCTTGCGCGTAACCTTGCCCATAAAACCCGTCCTCTCTCAGGTCGGATTATAGCTTATTGCCCTGTCCGAAAAATGGGGACCACCTCTCTATGTCATGACGGGACGTGTACAAAATGTGCTCTTCCTCGGAACGCATCGTCGTATCAGCCTCTGTGTAGCGGGCGAAAACATGACTGCACGCCTCACATCCGAAAATCAGGAAGAATTCATACCTGGACAGGAAATCTCCGTAGGATTTTCGGAAGGTGACATCATGTGTCTTGACGAAAATTTCATATCGTAACGATGAAAAAACAAAACCATATCAGGATGCTGTCCCTGGAGGCCGGTTCTGGTTCGGTTGTGATTGCCCGGGAGGAAAGCACGTGAACACGATCTGTCGCAGCAAATGGATGTCGGGCCTTCTGGCGACAACCGGTATATCACTTCTGTGGTGTGCGCCCGCCTCAGCCCAGACGGCTCAGAAACCTGAAAAAGTTCAGGGGACCCAGAAAAAGACCAGCGGAAGTGCGCATGCGTCCACGTCAGGACCATCGTCTGCCCGTGCCCGTGTAATATCGCATAAAGCAGAAGCAGTATCTCCGCATTCCGCAAACGAACAGATCATCGTGACGGGCTCCCGTGGTCTTGCTCGGAAAGTCACAGACAGTCTGAGCCCGATCGACGTCATCAATGCCCGGCAGCTGTCCCAGACGGGGCAGGGGGATCTGGGGGATGCGCTGGTTCTGACCAATCCTTCACTGAACATGCAGGCCCATCAGACGGATCAGGCTGCTTTTGTCTCTTCAATCCGGATGCGCGGCCTCAATCCAGATCAGGTCCTTATCCTGATCGACGGCAAGCGTCGTCACACTACGGCGAACATCAATTCGGATTCAGGTCCGGAATCCGGTGAAACGCCTGTCGATATCGACATGATCCCGATGAGCATGATCGATCATATCGAAGTGCTTCGGGATGGCGCTGCGGCACAGTATGGATCGGATGCAATCGCCGGTGTGATCAACATCATCCTCAAAAAGGGTGCGCATGGTGGATCGCAGCAGGCGCTGGCCGGTGCCACCTATCCGGGGGACGGCTTTACCTACCAGGTACGGGGAGATCATGGCATCAGTCTCGGCGACGATGGATTCCTTCATTTCGGCCTTGATTTCAAACATAACGACCTGACTTCGCGTGATGCAATTGACAACCGTACCGGACGCAAGGATTTCAATCAGGAAGGAGAGCCGGACCAGACCCGCGTGAACGTCGCCATCAACTGGGGCAAGGATCTGTTCGGTGGGGCCGCGAATTTCTACGGCAACGTGATCTACGGACACCGCCATGGTGAGTCGCCGCAGTATTTTCGCGTGGCCAGTACACTTCCGTCCTACTATCCGTGGGGATTTGCGCCGGTCGATACGTCCGATGAAGATGACTACGCAGCGACGGTCGGCCTGAAAGGCGACAATTTCCTCGGCTTTGGCTGGGATATCAGCACGACCTATGGTGCGGATAATTTCCATCTCCGTCAGCACGATTCAGCCAATCTGAGCTATCTGGCCACCTATGGCTGGACGCCGACGAGTTTCAATCTCCGTTCTTTCCAGTCCACCCAGTGGACCAACAATATTGATTTCCATCGGGCAATCCGTGTTCCGCTGCTGGCTGCACCGCTGCATCTGGCGTTCGGTGCCGAACACCGCATGGAAAGTTACACCATGACGGCCGGCGACTATGCCTCATATTATGGCTCCGGTTCACAGGCGCTTGTCGGGTTGTCACCGAGCAATGCCGGATCCTGGTATCGCGACGTCTATGCGGGATATGTGGATGTTGATGTAAAGCCGGTGAAACGTCTGGATATCGATTTTGCAGGGCGTTTCGAGCATTACACGGATGCGGGGAACGCCGAGACGGGCAAGATCGCCGTGCGCTACGACTTCACGAAATGGTTCGCGATCCGTGGCGCTATTAACACCGGATTCCGGGCACCAACCCTGGCCGAGGAACATTATTCCACATTGGGTGTGGCGCCAACCTATGCGGGTGGCCAGCTGGCCGTCGCTTCCGCCGCGGCATCCGCACTGGGCGCCATTCCCCTCAAGCCGGAATTCTCGACCAATGCCAGTGGCGGCTTTGTCCTGCGCCCCGTCAAGAACCTGAACATCACGACGGATGTTTACCAGATCAATATCCGCGATCGAATCATCAATGGTGGCAGCTATTCCGGACAACAGGCAGTAGATGCCATCGAACAGATGGGCATTCAGGTGCCAAGTACGATTGCACCGTCATCCGTGACTGCGCATTATTATTCCAATGGCGCAAGTACCCGCACACAGGGCCTCGATATCGTTGCAAATTATCTGACTGATCTGCACCAGATGGGAACGATCAACTGGGATCTGGGTCTTTCCCTGAACCGGACACGCCTGACCCATCTGGGGAACGACACGAACGGTAATCCGCTTCTGACGGCCCAGACGATTTCCTACCTCACGACGACATCCCCGCGCAGCAAGATCATGATGTCAGCGCGCTGGAAATATCGCAATTTCGATGTCTTCATTCAGGAGATGCGCTGGGGTGAAACAAAGGACATGAAGTCCTATCGGACTGGACCTTATGCAAACTCCAACTCTGTGTTCTACCCGTTCGCCAACACGCCGGTCTGGGTCACCAATGCGGAATTCGGATATCAGGCCACGCACAAGATTCATATCGCAGTAGGTGCCAACAACCTGTTTGACATGAAACCGCGTCGTCTGCCTGCTGACGGAACCTATGCTGGCGCAGAAATCTATGACGATTACTCCAATCAGATGGGATATAACGGCGGTTACTATTACCTTCGCCTGAACTCCACATTCTGACTTGGCAGAACACGCTGGCCGGTGCCCCCGGCTGCCCGAGGCATCATGCATGCTTCCGGGCAGCCGAAAATCTGGCAGAATATGGCGCGGCAGCGCGCCGGTTTGACCTCATTTACAGATCTGTGGCCCCGAAACGCGATCGCAATCGGATAAATCTGGTCGCTTGACCAGCAGTTTTGCAATCAGGCTCCAGCCCGGAAAACAACCTTGACTCGATCGCCCTGCCTACTCAACCGGGCAGGGCGATCTGACGGCTAAATATCCAGTGCGCCTGACAGAGATTGCATGGCCAGTCTGCAGGCAGCGAGATCCCAGGCTGCACAGCCGACACTCTTAAAGAAGACGGGTTCCTGCCCCACAGGTCTTTTCTCAAGAAAATCCGCGAGCGATGCCACTTCGGACCAGTCTTTTCCAGCCTGAAGAATGTCTCCCGCTTCATGGGGCGCGCCAACAGGGTCATCAACAACACAGAGACTGCCCAGCACAATCCCGGGGCCGATCTCGACCATGTCCGGACGATACGCACCCACGCCAATGACCAGGGTTTCCGGCGAGGCGCTTCTGTCGAAAAGGATTTCGCGGCTGCTGGTCACGGTGATGACAGCATCATAATGGTCTGCGGTGTTTCGTTCGGCTTCTATCCGAAGCGCGGGATAAGGACCTTCTATCAATGACTGGATACGCTTGGTGTTACGTCCCCGTATCGAAACGGATAGGCCTGGATAAAGCTCGTTCAGTGCTTCAAGATGAACGGCGGCCTGGGCACCGGTCCCGACAAGCAGGACGCGTTCAAGCCGGGGCGGCTGAAAGCAAGACAGACCGAGCATCGAGACCGCCGCCGTGCGTCTTTCGGTCGCAGTGATCCCGTCCATGGCAAACAGGAAACGTCCGTCCCGCCCGTCCAGACAGGTAACCTGCCCCTGAAGCGTAGGAAGCGCCGTATTATCCGGAAAGATGGTCAGAAGCTTGTGCGCAATGATGTCCGGACCGTAGGCTACCATAGACAGGACGGTCCCATGCTTGTCGGCAGTTGGCACGACAAGGCGTTCCGGACAGATGATGGAAGCATCCCGATATTCCGCGATGGCAGTCTTCAGGGCGCCGATCAGTGGCCGGAAAGGAAGTGCCTGTCGTGTCTCATCGGCTGAAAGAATACGCATGGAAGCTCCGCGGGACGGTATGAGTTTTAATAGTGTCTCAGGATCCGAGGCGCGCGACCAGAGTCATTTCGACTTTCCAGGCCGGATCAGCCAGACGGGCTTCCACCGTGGCGCGTGCGGGCTTGGCATCCTGATCGAGCCAGGCGTCCCACGCACGGTTCATTGCGCCAATCTCGGAAATATCCGTCAGGAAGATCTGTACGGAGATGATGTCGCTCTTGCGGCTTCCCACCTGCGCCAGAAGGCTGTCGATCTGGTTAAGCACGTTGATCGTCTGGCCCTCGGTGTCCAGCGTTTCATCCGTGGTCACCTGGCCTGCGAAATGGATCATGCCATTGCAGATGACAGCGCCGCTGAGGCGCTCATGGGGATCCAGACGTGTAATCGACATTGTTGATGGTCCTGTCTTGAAAAAGGTTTTCAGGAAATGCTTGCCGGCAGCGTCATGACGTCCTGCAGATAGGCGTCATAAAGACTGCGGAAGACCGGTCCGGGAACGCCCCCGCCGACGCACACGCCATCCATTTCGATGACGGGCACAGCAATCGTCGAGGCGCTCGTATAGAAGGCTTCGCTCGCCTCCAGGACTTCCGCCTTTGAAAAAGGCCGTTCCACGATCGTCAGGCCATGACGTTTCGCGATTTCAAGAACTGTCCTGCGCGTGATGCCCGGCAGGATGTCTCGGGAAAGATTGCGCGTGACCAGTTCATTGCCACGCGTGACGATGAACGCCGTCGAGGACGCGCCTTCCGTGATGATGTCACCATCGAGCATCCAGGCTTCCTTGACGCCGGCCTGCTTGACGGCATGCTTGGCCATGACCTGCGCCAGAAGCGACGTGGATTTGATGTCGCGCCGCGCCCAGCGCAGATCCGGCACGGTGATGATCCTCGCGCCGGTCTCGATGATCGGATTGGACTGGACCTTGCTGAACTGCGGGAACATCACCACGGTCGGTTCGAGACCTTCCGCATACTGGAACGCACGCTCCGCCACGCCCCGGCTGACCTGGATATAGATCAGCCCGTTGCGCAGCTCATTGCGCCGCATGATCTCCGTTTCAATTTCGGTCCATTTCCCGGTACTGAACGGATTGGCAATGCCGATCTCCCCCAGTGAACGGTTCAGACGCTGGAGATGATGGTCATTATCCACCAGACGGCCCTCGATGACGGCCGTCACTTCATAGACGCCATCCCCGAAAAGAAACCCGCGATCCATGACGGGAAGGACGGCCTCACGAAGAGGAACAAATGCCCCCCGTACGAACCCGATACGGTTGTCGACAGTCGACACGATCTCTCCCCTGCAAGCCGGTCTGTTGACACTCTGTATAAAAGAAGTTTCCCGCACTGGCATATCGGATATCCGGACCGGCTATTCATAGGCGTGATACTACCCCCCAACTGCCGATAGAGGAGGCACTGGACGCACCCGCGCGCGCCATGGAGTATTTTTTGACCCGATATTATTCGCAGAGCAGGCAAGGGCGACCTTTATGGACCATTTCGATCTCATCCTGAAAAACGGGACTGTCGTCACCTCATCGCAGGAACGCGCCGATATCGGCTGCCGTGACGGAAAAATCGTCGCCATCGGAGATCTCGGTCGCGCAGAAGCCACCGAAGTCATCGACTGCACCGGCCTGCATATTCTGCCCGGTATCATCGACCCGCATGTCCATCTTCGCGAACCAGGAAACGCCAGCGTCGAGACCATCCATGATGGCACGAAAGGCGCCATCCTCGGCGGCGTGACAACCGTATTCGACATGCCCAACACGGCTGAATCGGTTGTTTCCAAAGAGGTGCTGGACCGCAAGCGCGCCATGATCCCCAACAAAAGCTGGTGCGATATCGGGCTTTATGTCGGGGCGACAAAGAAGAATATCGACACGCTGGATACGCTCGAAGTTCAGGACAATGTCTGCGCAATCAAGGTTTTTGCAGGCTCATCGACAGGCGATCTGCTCGTCGATGACGATGCCAGTCTCGAAGCCCTGATGCGCAACGGCACCCGCCGCGTCTGCTACCATTCCGAGGACGAGACACGTCTTCAGGAACGCAAAAAGCTCTTTTCCGTCGGCCAGCCCTATCGCAAGCATATGGAATGGCGGGACGTCGAATGTGCATTTCTCGGCACCCGGCGCCTGATGACCCTGGCGCGAAAGACAGGCCGCAAAACCCATATCCTGCATGTCTCCACCGCCGAGGAACTCGCCTATATGCGCGATTTCAAGGATATCGGAACGGTCGAGGTTCTGGTCAATCACCTTACGCAGGTCGGGCCGGAAGTGTACGATCGTCTCGGCGGCTACGCCATCATGAACCCGCCTATCCGGAACCAGCGCCACTACGATGCCTCCTGGGCAGCGGTCAACGCAGGCGATGTAGACTGTATCGGTTCCGATCACGCGCCCCATTCCCGCGAAGCCAAGGAACGCCCCTGGCCGCTGACGTCGGCGGGACTGACAGGAGTACAGACGCTCGTTCCGATCATGCTCGATCACGTAAATGCCGGTCGCCTGCCGCTTGAGCGTATGGCAGCCCTGATGGCGGCCGGCCCCGCGCGCATCTATGGCGCCATCGGCAAGGGCCATATCGCCCCCGGCTATGACGCGGACTTCACGATCGTCGATCTCGCGCACCGTCGGACCATCGAGGAAAGCTGGATCACGTCCCCCTGTGGCTGGACACCTTTTGCCGGCATGTCCTGCACGGGCTGGCCCGTCATGACGGTCATTCGCGGCCAGGCCGTCATGCGTGACGACGAGATCATCGGCTCGCCCCGCGGTGCAGTCGTCTCTTTCTCGTGACGCTCAGAGGTCTTTCGGAAGATCGCCTACAACCTCGCGGACGCGCTCAAGGAAAAAGCGCCCCAGTCGCGAAAGCGAGCGGTTTTCGGACCATATCGCATAGGCCGCCACGGGAATGGACGGTGCAAAGGGGCGGCTGACGAGCCTGAAGCGCCCCGATGACGCCGTCAGGGGGTCCACGATCGCGACCCCCGCATTGGCTTCCGCAAGGGTGCAGGCCGTATTGGCATACCGGACTTCAGCCGAGAAAGTGAAACCCTCGTCTTCCTGATCGAAGGCGGACCGGGTGGCTTCTCCGAGCTTGGTACCGGATTCCAGCGCGATGAAATGATAGTCCCGCAGATCCCAGGGCCGGATCTGCCGCCGCTCGCTAAGCGGATGTCCCGGCGGCATGACACAGACCATCTCTCCACGATACAGAACCTCTGAAGCCAGACCTGGTTTCCCGCTGAACCCCAGGGCAAACCCAAGCTCCGCCTTGTGGCTTTCCACGCTGTTAATGACCCCTTCATAGCGACGGACGTCGAAATACGTCCGGATCTTTGGCCGAAGAGACTGCGTGCGCTGGATCGCGGTTGCGAGCATGCCATACCCGATGGGCGGCGTAGCCACGAGCCTGAGCTGCCCGGCCCGGCTGTCCCGCAGATCCTGGATCCGGCCCTCAAGCCTCTCATGCAGATCGAAAATCGCTTCCGCGTCATCCACGATGATCGTGGCCTCAGGGGTAGGATAGATCCGGTTATTGACTCTCTGGAACAGTGCGAAGCCGACCTGATCCTCCATCGTGCGGATGGCATTGCTGATCGCAGGCTGTGACAGCCCCAGAACGCGCGCGGCCGCCACGGTTGTATTGTGGCGAATGATCGCCCGGAGGATTTCGATCTGGCGAAGGTTCATCTATAAGTTTTTTGAATATGGAGGTGGGATATCTGATTAGCCGGATTATTGAGCTAACCGAAACAAAATGGCAATGAATTTATGACCGGCCGGTGTGCGAAGGGGTTCGCCGTCGTGCCATAATGAGACCCGGACGAGAGAAAATGACTATGGGACGGATCATTCGGATTGCCGCAGCCCAAATGGGGCCGACACAGAAGGCGGATGAGCGCAGCCACACGGTAAGGCGCATGATTGCGCTGCTGGAGGAGGCCGCTTCGAAAGGAGCCACTCTCGTCGTCTATCCGGAACTCGCGTTTACGACGTTTTTTCCGCGCTGGCTGCTCGAAGGCCATGAGCTGCTGAAGGAATATGAGCGCTCCATGCCCAATCCGGAAGTGCAGCCGCTGTTTGACCGCGCCCGGGAGCTCGGCATCGGCTTCTATGTCGGCTACGCGGAGCTCACGCCCGAAGGCGAGCGCTTCAACACGAGCATCATCGTTGCCTGTGACGGCACGATCCTCGGCAAGTACCGCAAGGTCCATCTGCCCGGTTCGGTCGAGCCCCGGCCCGGCGCGAAATTCCAGCAGCTCGAGAAGCGCTATTTCGAATACGGGGACCTGGGTTTTCCGGTCTATCGTGCAGGGGCCGAATGGTCCGATGCCCTCATTGGCATGATGATCTGCAACGACCGCCGCTGGCCGGAAGCCTGGCGCACGCTCGCCCTGCAGGGGATGGAACTGCTCTGCGTGGGCTATAACTCCGCCGCCTACGACCCGAACGGTGGCGATACCGAAAGCGCGGATCTGCGCACCTTCCATGCGCAGCTCGTGGTGCAGGCGAATGCCTATATGAACGCCTGCTGGGCTGTAGCCGTGGCAAAGGCCGGTGACGAGGACGGGTCCTGCCTGATCGGCGGAAGCTGCATCGTTGATCCGAACGGCCAGATCGTGGCCCAGACCACGACCCTTGCCGATGAAGTGATTGTCGCCGACTGTGATCTTGATCTCTGCCAGCAGGGCAAGACCAAGATGTTCAACTTCGAGGCGCACCGCCGGCCACAATGGTATACCCGCATCACAAGCCAGACGGGCGTCGTCTACCCGGAGGACGAAATCGGCTGATGACGTCGAAATTCCGGACACTCCTGTCTCTGACGGCCTGTCTCTTTCTGGGACAGGTGGGGGCCGCGCAGGCAGCTCCCGGAGTGCTCCGGATTTCGGTCAATCCGATCTATCCGCCCCTCGAATTCCGCGATCCGGTCACGGACCGCCTGACCGGCTTCGACATCGATTTCGGAAACGCCCTGGCGGCCCGTATGGGTGTAAAGGCACAATGGGTCGAGACGGCCTTCCCCCAGATGATCCCTTCCGTCCAGAGCGGCCGGACCAACATGATCCTGAGCGGATTTTCCGACCGTCCCGAACGCCGCGCCTTTCTGGATTTCCTCGATTACCTCAAGTCCGGCGCACAGGTCCTTGTCCTGTCACAGGGCGACGTCCAGAGCCCGGAGATGCTGTGCGGACAAAAACTCGCCGCCAGCCGCGCTACATCTTTCCCCACCATGATCCGGCAGTGGAGTCACGACCACTGCGAGGCGCAGGGACGTCCCGCGATGGTGTTCTACCCGTCCGAAAGCGGGGCCGATGCCCGGATACAGCTTCTTCAGGGGCGCGTCGCCGCCATGGTGCAGGGGGGCGAGACGGTCGGATATTTCATCGACATCACCCATCACGCCTTCCGCAGGCTTGGAAATCCCCTGTCGAGCATGCTTCTGTCGATGGCCTTCCCCAAGGGGCATGCGGCCCTTAAGGCTCAGGTCGCCCACGCCTTCGCGGATCTCAGGGCAGACGGAACCTATGCGCGCCTTCTCCAGCGCTGGTCCCTTCAGGACGCGGCACTTCCCGACACAGACTCAGACGGATCGACGCCATGACCAGAACGACAGAGTCTTCCCGGCTTCTTGCCCTTCCGCGCGGCAGACATATCGCATGGACACAGATCGTCTCGGGCGTCGTGCTGCTCGCCCTGTGCGCCTGGATCATCCATGCCTTCGCCGTGGGGCAGATCGAATGGCGCTATGTCGGGCAGTTCCTGTTCGTGCCCTCCATTCTGCGCGGTGTGGGCGCCACGCTGCTGATGGCCGTATGCGCCATGGCACTCGGTATGGTCGCGGGCATCATTCTGGCCCTGGGCCGTCTGTCCACGGTATGGCTGCCCCGGATTGTCTCGGGACTGTATGTCTGGCTGTTCCGCGGCGTTCCGGTCATCCTGCAACTGCTGATCTGGTTCAACCTCGCGCTGATCTTCCCCCATGTCACCCTGCCGGGCATCGGCTCGTACCGGACGGTCGATCTCATGACGCCGTTCCTCTCGGCCCTGTTCGGTCTGGGGCTCAATCAGGCCGCCTATATCGCCGAAATCTTCCGCGCCGGTTTCCAGAGCGTGGATCGCGGACAGTACGAAGCCGCATCCGCCATCGGCATGACGCGCCTGACAGCCATGCGCCGCATCATCTTCCCGCAGGCCTTCCGGACGGTCATCCCGCCACTGGGCAACGAATTCATCAACATGATCAAGCTGACCTCGCTCGCCAGCCTCATCCAGTATCCCGAAGTCCTGCACAATGCGGAGACGATCTATTACGCCAACACACGCGTGATCGAACTGCTGATCGTCGCCGGCTTCTGGTATCTGGCGGCTGTGACCGTCCTCTCGCCGCTGCAGCACCTGCTCGAACGCCGCTTTTCGCGAGGCAAATCCGCATGACCGAACCTGCGATCTGGATCCGGAACCTGCACAAATCCTTCGGCGCAAACCCCGTCCTGCGCGGCGTGTCGCTCGACATCCCGCCCGGTCAGGTCGTCTGCGTCCTCGGCGGCTCCGGCTCAGGCAAGACGACCCTGCTACGCTGCATCGCCCAGCTCGAAACAGCGGAAGACGGCCTGATCGTCATGAGCGGCGAACTGCTCGGGCATCAGGAACGCAACGGGCGCCTTGTTCCCCGCAGTGCCCGCGATATCGCCCGTCAGAGACGGCTGGCCGGTATGGTCTTCCAGCGTTTCAACCTTTTCCCGCACATGACAGCCCTCGAAAACGTCATGGAAGGCCCGGTCCGGGTGCAGAAACGCCCGGCTGCGGACGTGAAACACGAAGCGCTGGAGCTTCTGCGCAGCGTCGGGCTGGAGCATCGCGCGAACCATTATCCCGCACAGCTTTCCGGCGGCCAGCAGCAGCGCGTCGCCATCGCCCGCGCCCTGGCGCTGAAACCTGCCGTCATGCTGTTCGACGAACCCACCAGCGCGCTCGATCCGGAATCCGTGGGCGACGTCCTGGCCGTCATGCAGAGCGTCGCGGCCAGCGGCGTGACGATGCTGGTCGTCACCCATGAACTCTCTTTCGCCCGGGAAGTCGCCGATCGCATCCTGTTCATGGATGGCGGCGTCATCCTGGAAGATGCTCCGACCGCCGACTTCTTCGGAACCCCGCGCGAGGAGCGCACACGCGCCTTCCTCGCCGCCGTTCTCGGCAAGAAATCAACTGCCTGACACTTTCCAAGCGGAGATACCCCATGATTCGCAGCTACGACGACGTTCCGATCCGCCCCTCGAATCTCGCAGGACCGGCTCCGGAATTCCCTTGGCCCCACGGCATGCGGGCCGCAATGATGCTGTCCTTTGACATCGATGCCGAAAGCGCCATCACCAGCAAGGACCCGTCCCACGCGGACAAGCTCGTCTCGATGTCCTATGGCGGCTATGAAGCCCGCGTCGGACTGCCCAAGGTCCTCGAACTGCTGCGCGAACTGGACCTGAAAGCCACGTTCTTCACAACCGGCTGGGCCGCGGATGCCTACCCCGCGATGGTGGAAAGCGTCCTGCGGGACGGCCATGAAGTCGGCCATCACGGCTATCATCACCTGCTGCCCGATCCCGGATCGCCCCATATCGAAGACGAACTGGCACGCGGCTTCGAGGCGCTGGCCAAGCATGGCGTCCGTCCGGTGGGCTACAGGGCGCCCTATGGCGAAAGCTGCGACGAACTGCGCACCGCCCTCAAGCGCGAAGGCATGCTCTATTCCAGCTCATGGCGCGACGATGTGCGCCCCTACCGTCAGGTCCTGCCGGACCTCTCTCCGGGCGTCGTCGAACTCCCGCCATCCTCCTGTTTTGACGACTGGATGCACGGCCTCAGCACCCGTTTCGGTGCGCGTTCGATCTTCCCGAAGGAACATGTCCTGTCCATGTGGAAGGACGAACTGGACGAAACCCGCGCCTGGGGCGCCATGGTCGGCACCGTCCTGCACCCGCTCGTCAGCGGCCGCCCGATGCGCCTGCGCCTTCTGCGCCACTTCCTGACCTACACGATCGAATGCCGTGACGTCTGGATCGCCACCGGAGAACAGATCGCCCGTCATTTCGAGGCGTGCGAAGCCGGCGGATCGACCGCATCATGAGCGCCCGTCCGATCCGCATTTCCGGCCTGCGACAGGCCGTCCTGTGGGATGACCGCAGCGCAGGGCATGTCTATGCGCCCGACACTGACCTCGTGATCGAAGGCGGCAAAATCGTCTTCGTCGGTCCGGCATCGGAACTGCCGGATGCGTATGCAGCGCTTCCCGTTGATGTCGACGGCCGTGACCTCATGGCCATGCCGGGTCTGGTGGACGTCCATTCCCACCCGGCGACGGAACCCATGAGCCGCGGCATGTTCGACGAACTCGGCTCGCCCGGCCTCTTCTATTCGTCCCTGTACGAATACATGCCGGTCTTCCGCGCCGACGCCGCCAGCAAACCGGACTGCGCCCGGGTCGCCTACAGCGAAATGCTGCTCTCGGGCGTCACCACGGTCGTGGACCTGTCCACGCCATGGGCCGGCTGGCTCGATGCCGCGACGGAAAGCGGGCTCCGGGTCTGTCTGGGGCCAATGTTCCGCTCGGCCGCCTGGAAAACCACGAACGGCTATACCGTTGACTACACCTGGAGCGAGGACGGCGGACAGCGCTCGATGGACGAGGCGCTGGAAACCGTCGATGCAGCGCAGGCCGATGCATCGGGCCGTCTGTCCGGCATGATCGTCCCCGCCCAGATCGACACCTGCTCGCCCGAAATCCTGAAAGCCTCGTTTGCCGCCGCCGAAAAGCGGGACCTCCCGTGGCAGACCCATGCGGCACAGTCCATCGTCGAGTTCCAGGAAATCACCCGCCGCCACGGCATGACGCCCGTCCAGTGGCTCGACAGTCTGGGCGTGCTCTCCAGCCGCAGCATCATCGGACACGCGATCTTTCTGGACGACCACCCGTCCACGCCCTGGCACACCAAACGCGACCTCGACATCCTCGTCAGCCGGGACGCCGCGGTCGCACACTGCGCCACGGTCTTCGCCCGGCGCGGCTACGTCCTGCGCGACTTCGGACGCTACAAACGCGCCGGGATCCGCATCGGACTGGGGACGGACACCTACCCGCACACCATTCTCGATGATCTGCGTCTGACGGCCTATCTGGGCCGTGTGCAGGAACAGAGCCCCGAAGCCGTCTCCACGCGTGACGTGTTCGATGCCGCCACCTGCGTCGGCGCCTCGCTGCTCGGACGGGACGATATCGGTCGCCTGAAAACCGGCGGCCCGGCCGATCTGGTGCTGGTGGATCTGTCGCATCCGATGATGCGCCCCTCGATCGACCCGGTGCGCTCGCTCATTTTCTCCGCCGATGACCGCGCCATCCACTCCGTCTATGTGGCGGGCCGCAAGGTGGTGGAGAAGGGACGGGTGCTGACGATGGATTATGAAGGGGCAACATCCCGTCTGGTCGAGGAACAGGCGCGGATCGTCGGTTCCGTCGCCCAGCGCGACCGGCTGGGCCGGTCCGTGGAAACGCTCGTCCCGCCCACCTTTCCGACCCGCCGCTGATGCGCCGCGCCACACTCCCGTTCGGCATGTCTCTGCCGGGCCGGCGGGTCGTGGCGCGCTCCTTCGCGGTCATGGCGCTGCTCGGTCTCGGTTCCGCAAGGGCCGAGGCTCCGGCACCCCCGGATCTCCTGCTGGGCCTGTATCCCAGCTACCCGCCGCTCGACATGCGTGACCCCATGACGGGCGTGCTCGAAGGCTTCGACGTCGATCTCGCAACGGCCCTGAGCCAGCGGATGGGCATGACCCCCCGGATGGTCGAGACAGGCTTTGCGCAACTCATCCCCTCCCTTCTGACAGGGCGGATCAGGATGTTTTTCAACGGCATGGTGGATACGCCCCTGCGGCGCCAGAGCGTGTCCTTCGTCGATTACCTGCAATCGGGCTTCCAGTTCGTCACCCTCTCCGGGGACGATCATGCGCCATCCACCCTGCCGGAACTCTGCGGCCGCATGGTCGCCGCCAGCCGCGTGACCTCCGTCCCCGCCGAGCTTCTGGCCTGGAGCGACCGCAACTGCGTGGCAAAACACCTTCCGCCCGTCCTCCTGTTCGCAACCGAAAACTCGGCGGATGCGCGCCTCCAGCTCCGTGAAGGCCGCGTGGTGGCCGCCTTGCAGGACAGCCTGACGCTTCCCTGGACGGTTGAAACCAGCGGCCATACGCTCCGGGCACTGGGCGAGGCCTTCCATCTGAGCCCGCTGGGCATCGGCCTTCCCAGAGGGGACAGCACCTTCATCTGCCGTGTCTCCGGGGCTTTTTCAGCCCTCCAGCAGGACGGCACCTATCTTTCCCTGATCCATAAATGGCACCTGCCCGAAAGCGCCGCCCTTCCAGCACAGCCCGTTCCCGAGGATTGCTCCCGCCATGTGTTCTGACCGTATTCTCGTCATCAATCCCAATTCCTCGTCTCAGGTAACGCGCGCGATCGATACCGCACTTGCCCCAATGCGCGCCCGCACCCCTTTCCGGATTGACGTGATGGACCTGCCCGACGCGCCGCCCGGCGTCGCCTTGCAGAGCGATGCGGACGAAGTCGCCCCCCTGGTCCAGCGCGCCATCCGCGCCAACCCGGCCGAAGCCTATGCGGTCGCCTGTTTCAGCGATCCGGGCGTCGCAGGCGCGCGCGAAAACACGTCGGGCGCCTCGGTCCGCGGGATCGGAGAAAGCGCCATCCTGCACGCCCTGACCCGCGGAGACCGCTTCGGTATCATCGCCCTGTCCGAAAAATCGGTCTTCCGCCAGCGCCGTCTGGTGCGCGGGATGGGCGTGGGAGAGCGCTATGCCGGCAGCCTCGGCATCGGCACCACCGCCGCCGGAGCAACGGACCATGCGCTGCTCGACAGAATGATCGATGCGGCAAAACGCCTCGTCGATCAGGGTGCGGATACGATCCTCATGGGCTGCGCGGGCATGGCACATTTTCAGCCCCATCTCGAAGACATCTGCCAGCGCCCCGTCATCGAACCCACCCGCGCCGCCGTCGCCCTCCTGATCGGAGACCTCACCCTCAGGCCCTGACGGGGCCCCGGACACAGGCCAGCGCCACAATCCCCGTCACCCCCAGAAACACCAGAATCCCGTCCGCCAGCCACCAGTTCCCCAGAAACGTCACACTCCACGACATGGCCAGCGGCACCACCGCAATGGACAGATTCCCCAGAAACTGTGTCCACGACGACACCTGCGCCGTGGATGCCCCGCCAAACTCCTGCACACAGGACCAGATCGAAACCTGACCCAGCCCGAGAAACGCTGCGGCAATAAGGGCGAGGGGAAGCATGGCTGCGCTGCTCGACGTCAGCAGCGCCACGGCCAGAAAGATGGTGCCTCCGCTCAATCCTGCGATCCCGAGTGGAACACGGGCGTGCCATTGCGAAAGGCCTGCGCGGAGCAGCATGTCCGAGGCAAAGCCCCCTAAAAGTTTTGAAAGCAGGATGACGAAATAGGATGCGGAGACATACCAGCCGACATGGCTCATGTTCAGGTGGAATGTGTTTCGCAGATACAGGGGAAACAGCGCTAGGAAAAACCCTTCGACTCCCATCAGGCAGAAATAGGCGCTCCCGATAGTGTACAGGCGTGACAGGGCGAATGGTTCTGCCAGGGCCTCGTTCTGCGGCGCGGAAGGCTCTGCCACGTTCCGGCTATAGGACAGAAGAATGCCGAAGAGCAGGATCCCGACTGTTCCATAGATCGCAAAACACAGACGCCATGACAGTGATGTCATGAGAAAGACTGAAAGCGGCGCGCCAACGACGGCTCCAAGAGACAGCGCTGCCAGCAGGATCGCGATGACGGAAGAGCGATGGATAGGCCTGAAACGTTGCTGCACGGTGATGAGCGCGGCGGTCCAGTCAGGAGCCTGTCCGATGCCGAGGAGCGCGCGACATAGGATCAACTCTGCAATCGTGCTGGCAAATGCCGTGGACAGCAGGGCCAGGGACCAGAACAGGCAGGCCAACGCATAGGTCCGGGCCGCTCCCAGCCTGCGGCACACCCAGCCAGCCGGAAGCTGGCAGAACGCGTAGGTGAAGGAATAAGCGGAAATGATATTGGTGATCTGGCCCAGACTGCAGCCGAGGCTGTTCTGGATGAGGGGCGCCATGACAACCATCGCCTGTTTGTCGATGGCCATCAGGAATGTCGCCGGCAGAAGAACCAGCCCGAGAACAAGCCAGGGATTGCTCCAGTGTCCCCCCGCCTTCAGGTCTTGCCGGGCAGGCGAGGGGGCAGCTGAAATCTGCATCGCCGTTAGAAATCGGAGCTCAGGGAGAAAGCAACCGCAAAATCGCCGCCGACGTAATAGGTGGGCGTTCCGGCAGCAATGGACGTTCCGAAAATACCCTTCGTTGCGCGAGCGTTCGTTGCGATGCCGTTGACGCCGGACAGGTAATGCTCGTCGCCAATATTCATCAGGTTGAGCTGGATCTGCGGATGCTGGGCCGGGCCGACTTTCTTGAAGCGGTAGCCGGCGGACAGGTTTGCCGTCTTGAACGCCGGAATGCTCTGGTCATTCATGAAGGTACTGTACTGAGAGTCCACGTAATTGAAGGTGAAGTTTCCGAAGAAATGGCTGTCATCGTAGCTCAGGCCGATTGATCCGGTGAATTTCGGAGCAAGGATAGCGGCTTTTCCCTTGGTGGGCAGGTAATCGTTGCCGACCTGAATATTGTTACCCATTTCGGAGTGGAGATACTGGCCCGAGATATACGGGGAGAAGTGATGCCATGCGGGAAGGCTTAGCTCTGCCTGAACACCACGGATTGTCTGGCCACCGCCATTGACCGAGAAGGACTGCGGGCTGTTATTGACATACACGATACTGGAAATCTGGCGGTTGGTCAGATTGTAATTGAATGCCGCCGCCGAGAAGTTGACCACGCCGTAATGACGATATCCGATTTCTTCGGAGATCGAGTATTCCGGCTTGAGGTTGCTCGAATGGCTGCTTGTCTTCTTTCCCGTTGTGGCACTGTAAATGTCGACATAGGCGCTCAGCGCTGCCGGTTCCTTGAAGGCGGTCGAAGCACTGAAATAGACCTGGTCATGGGGCGTGATGCGATAGCTGGCTGAAAGCTGTGGCAGGGGCTCGGCGTCATTCTTGTTGACCGCATACGTCGGGCCAGGCATCGCGCTGGTAGCATGGCGGGAAACCATGACTTCCTTGAAGCCGGCGTTCAGCACAAGGCGATCGTCAAGGAATTTCATCGTATCGTTGATGAAAAGGGCGTTTGTCTGCTGGATGAGATGACCGTTATAGGTTCCGATGACCGTTCCCGAAGAGGTCTTGATCGGATTGCCGCCATATTCGTTCATCACGTTGCCGTTCGGTTCGACCGGTGTGTACGAGGTGTTTTCGTTGTGGTCGAAATAATCGTACCAGTAACCGACCTGAAGCGTGTTGAACTTGTGCTTCCATGTCAGGGTCGCGTTCTGCCCGCCCGCTGCCTGGGTATAGGCATCGACGTTTTCCACAGTCGCAACATTGTTGACGCTGTACGGAAGCTGCACCGTTCCGACGGACTGGTCTCCAACGAACATCGACTGTCCGTTGACATTCGCACCGCTGTTGATGAAGCCACGCGTATACATGATGTAAGGCGTGATCTTGAATGTCAGTTCCGGCATCAGTTCAAACTGCGTCGGAATGGCAGCGATGACGTTCTGCCGCTGGTTGAAGCGCAGCTTGTAGTAGTTGGACGTGCCGTAGGAGTATTTTCCTGCATAGTTGTAGGAAATACCGTACTGGTTCCACTGGCTTAGAGTAGGGTTCGTGTAGACGTCCGTACGCATCCAGTTCCAGGAGAAGAACGGCGCAATGCTGTTATGTCCCCATTCCTTCAGGAAATGGCTGTCGACATGGTAGCGCTTCGTGTTGCCGGAGCCGCGCCAGTTGTTCACTTCCGTGTGGGAAAAAGACGTGTAGTTCCGGATGCCGGTATGTCCGATCTCGCCACTGTCGAGCCGGATAAACTGCCGGTTGAGGGATTTGTTGCCACCGCTCAGGTCAATGTACCCACCCGCCTTGTGGGAAGGCTGTCGCGCAGAGGCCCGGATCTGGCCACCGACTGAATTGTAAACCGGCGCATCAATATCAGGGGAGCCCTGTGACACCTCGAGATTGCTGATGTTTTCCGTGTCCGACCATTCGGTTGCGAACGGCGTGTAATAGAGGCGGTCGCCGGCGGGCATGCCTTCATAAGTCGTTCCCAGCTCGGTCTGGTTCAGGCCGCGGATGGAGACGTTCATGCGGTCGCTGAGGCCAAGGGGATCATTGGCTGCGACAACCACGCCGGGGCTCATCGCAAGGAGGGTAACGGCATTGGCTGTCGGGGACTGTTTGGCAATGTAATCCCGTGAAACGCCGCTGACGGATTTCGCCGCGCTCTGCACGGGCATCAGGCCGCCGCCCGGCGTGGTGTTCGTAACGCCATTAGCGCCGACAACCTGTTTGCGGACCGAGATATACTCGTCCTTGTGAGCGGGAACAACTTTGGGGGCCGGATGGGCGGTTTCCCTGGCGCGGGGAGCATGATGTGTGGGAGTGGATTTCCCGCTTTTCACGCCGGATGCTGCCAGCGTTGGCTGAAAGTATAGCGCACAGCCCGACAGAAGAAGGATTTTATAACCGTTTTTCGTCAGCATATCGGCAGTTCCGTTCCAGCCATGGAATTTGGTGTGATGCTGAAACGATAAGGGATGCAAACAGCAGAATCTCGTTCTAAATCCATCATGATAATCAGAATTGGACCTCTTGGTATTTATTTAGCTTATACCTCTTGCCGGCCTACAAAGAAGGATTGCAGGCAAGTTGCGGAACGAAACGATCCGGGATGGTGTCGTTCTGAGAATACGGGAAGGGTGAGGGCTTGACAGCTGGAAGTCGGCGCGTCCGTACTGTCTTCGATGTGTCGGACGACTATCTGAGGAATGTCCTGAGGATCGCTACCGCATGCGGCAGAATGTGAATTCAGGACAGGAATGATGATGGAAATGGATGACAGCATACAGGCGATCCATACCGGATTGCAGGCAATCGTCGGGTCAGACCAGATCTTTACGGGGACGGCAACGGATCGTTGGTCACGGGACTGGACAGGCCAGTTCGAGGGTATGCCGCTTGCCGTTGTTCGTCCTGGAACCTGTGAGGAAGTCGCCGCTATCCTGCGTCTTGCGGGGCAGTATAATGTTCCCGTCGTTCCGATCGCCGGAAATACCGGTCTCAATGGCGGGGCTTATGGAGCAGGTTCCATTCTGGTGTCCATCGAACGGATGAACCGGATCCGCGAGATCAGGAGTGATGCCCGTGTGGCCGTGGTCGAGGCGGGTGTCATTGTCGCGGCGCTGGACTCTGCCGTTGGTCAATATGGTCTGACGTTTCCGCTGACGTTCGGCGCGGCTGGGTCTGCGATGATCGGCGGCGTTCTCTCCACCAATGCGGGGGGCGCCAATGTCCTGCGTTACGGCAATGTGCGGGACCTCTGTCTCGGGCTTGAAGTGGTGCTGCCGGACGGGCGCGTCCTCGATCTGATGACGGCCCTGAAGAAGGACAATTCCGGCTTCGATCTGCGTGACCTTATCATCGGTGCCGAAGGACAGCTCGGGATCATCATTGCAGCCATACTGAAACTGCATCCCCGACCGGTTTTTCACGCAACGGCGCTTGTTGCGCTAGAGGATCTGAGGGAGGCGCCGGCACTTCTGAATGCCTTTCAGGATGCATCGGGCAATGCTGTTACGGCCTATGAATTCATGTCCCGCAGTTATGTTGCCGGGTACGAAAAACTCGTGCCGACGGCGCGTCGGTTCTTCGAGAACTTCTATCCTGCGGTTCTGCTCGTGGAGCTTGCGACCGTGCGGAACGAGGAGTTGGGGGAGCTTCTGGAAACAGTGCTGGGTGACGCCATGGAGCGGGGAGTTGTTGCGGATGCGGTGATCGCCCAGAGCGACATGCAGCGTCAGGAGATGTGGTCCCTTCGCGAGGCTGCCGCAGAACTTGCGTTTCGCAAGCATCCGGTTATCGATACTGACATTGCTGTACCAGTTGATTGTGTTGCAGAGTACCTTGAACGTATTCCAGAACTAGGGCCTGTTAGCACTTGATCCAGTCTGCAGCAGCAGCGATGTGTATGACGGCAAGGAATGACGCCGCTGTTTTTTCGTATCTGGTCGCGACTGCACGCCACTCCTT
>NZ_JABCQG010000028.1 GCF_015244565.1 Gluconobacter vitians
GAGGACGGAGAGCCTTACCGTCGAGCTGTCTGACCCGCGGACCGGGAGTGTGCTGTCGCATCAGTACTCCATTCGGGAGCTTCCCGTGGTTGCGTGAAGGGGCTTTTGGGCATGGACAAGCGGGAGCGGTATGCCATCATTCCCCCTTGCGCTTCTTTACCTTGGAAAACCAGCACTATGAGTTTGTGTTTCATTACACAACAGATCCATCCTGATGCCGTAACCTGTCTGAACGAGGCCGGCATCACGACCCGTTATGCCACGGAACCCTCGATGGAGGCGGTGATTCGCGAAATCGGCGACGCGGATGCAGTGATTACGCGCGATCTGGGACTGAGCGAAGAGGCGCTGCGCGCCGCGCCGAAACTGAAAATCATTTCCTGTCACGGCTCCGGTACCAACCGGATCGCCAAGGCTGCCGCCGCGGAACGGGGCGTTCTGGTGACGAATGCACCTAATACCAACAGTCGGTCCGTTGCGGAAATGACGATCGGGCTTCTGCTGGCGGTCATGCGGCGTCTGTGCGAGGCGGATCGTGCCGTGCGGGAGGGGAACTGGGCGTTTCGTTATACGAACAACGGCACGGAACTGCACGGACGGACGATCGGGCTCGTGGGGTTCGGCGCCATTGCCCGGCATGTCGCACAGGTTGCGGGGCACGGGTTGGGAATGCATGTCGTGGCGTGGTCTCCGAGCGTTCCGGCCGAAGTGTTTGAGGCCGCGGGTGTAGAGCGGGCGGAGAGCCTTGAAGATCTTCTGGGCGTCTCGGATGTGCTGTCACTGCATCGTCCGGCGCAGGGGAGCGGTCAGCCCACGATTGACGCTCAGGCGCTGTCCCGCCTGAAGAAAGGCGCGGTTCTGATCAATACCAGCCGTGGCGGGGAAGTGGATGGTCCTGCGTTGGCGAAGGCTCTGGAGACGGGGCATGTTGGCGGAGCGGGGCTGGACGTGATGTCACCCGAGCCTCCGCTGGCGAATGATCCGTTGTTAAGGGCGCCGAATGTGGTTCTGACGCCGCATATCGGTGCGACGACGGAACAGGCGCTGCGCCGTATGGCCATGCTGTGTGCGTCGCAGGTTCAGGACGCGCTTGCTGGACGTCTGCCGCCGCACCGTCTCTGAAGAGTTGAGTTCCGCGCCCTTCCGTTTCGGGAAGGGTGCGGAAGACTCTCAGAGAGCGCCGAGGCCGCCGCCGCCCGGTGTCATGAGGACGAGAACATCGTTCGCTTCCAGAACCTGAAGGCCTTTGCCTGCAAGCTTCCGGCCTGAGGCGGTTTCGACCCTACCTGCCGCGCCGTCCTGTCCGCCGAGTGCGCCACGTGCCGGATGATCGACGCGGTCAAATGCGGCCAGCAGCTCGAAGGGCTGTTTCTGGGTGGTGCCGATCTTCATAATCTGCCCGTCGCCACCTTTTGTCTGGCCCAGACCGCCGCTATTTTCGCGCAGTTCTTTTTCCCAGAAAATGAGCGGGCACTGGATTTCCGCAATTTCAATCGGGGTGCCATGCACGCCGGATGGAAAGGCCGTGGCGGACAGGCCGTTCAGGCCGGGCCGGGCCCCGGTGCCGCCATTGGTCGTGATGGCGAGCGCGTAGGTCTGGGACGTGGTTGCTCCCTTGGGGAACCACTGTCCGCGCACGGCAATGTTCCACAGGCAGGATGTGCCTTCTGCCGGAACGCGCTCGGGCAGGGGCGTGCGGAGGCATCCGAACACCATGTCCGGCAGCATCTGTCCGATGACATGCCGCGACGAAACGGGGGCCGGGCGCTGGGCGTTCAGGACGGAACCTTCTGGTGCCTCGACGTGATAGGGAGCCAGTGAGCCTGCGTTGTTGGGGACATCCGGCGAGATCGCGCAGGCCAGCCCGAAGACCGTATAGGCGCGCGTATAGGCCATCGGGACGTTAATCCCGCGCCCGACAGCCGGCGGGGATCCGTCATAGCTGACGCTGACGCGTCCCTCTTCGACCGTGAGCTTTGCCTTGAGCGTGAGCGGGGCATTGTAGCCGTCGATGGTCATTTCATGGGACCATGTGCCTTGCTGAAGACCTGCTATCTTGTCGAGGACGGCCTGGCGGGAGCGTTCGATGATGAAATCGGCCAGCGGTTCGAGGCTGTCGAGATGGAACTCGTCCATCATGTCGCACAGGGCGCGGACGCCGACATCATTGCAGGCTGCCAGAGAGTAGGTATCGCCTTCCGTATCCACCGGCAGGCGCGTATTGGCGCGGATCATGGCCATCAACGTCTCGTTGACCTGTCCCTGATCAATCAGCTTGAGCATCGGGATCGAGAGGCCTTCCATGAAGACGTCCGTTGCTTCCGGCCCGTTGCCCAGACCGCCGATATCCATCAGATGGCTCGTGCAGGAGAACAGCCCGACCAGACGGCCCTTGTGAAACGCCGGGGTCGTGATGACGAAATCGTTGAGATGCCCCGTTCCCATCCACGGATCGTTCGTGATGTAGGCGTCGCCCTCTTTCATGGTCGAGACGGGGAAGTGACGCAGAAAATGGCCGACGGATTCCGCCATGGAATTGACGTGGCCCGGCGTGCCCGTCACGGCCTGCGCGATCATCCGGCCTTGCAGGTCGAAAATACCGGCCGAGATGTCCTCGCATTCGCGGACGATGGGGCTGAAGGCGGTGCGGATCAGAACCTGGGCCTGTTCGCCGACCACGGCAATCAGGCGGTTCCACATGATCTGGAAGTCGATTTCCTTATGGGAGTGCGCGCTCATCAGACGGCGTCCTTCATGTCCAGAATGATGTTGCCGCTGCCGTCCAGATGGGCGGTGTAGCGGGAGGAAACGTAGGTCGTGGTTTCTTTTTCGGCGATCAGGGCCGGGCCGGGGACACGGCTGCCGGGTCCCATGTCCATCCGTTCGTAGACCGGGAGGGCGACATGCGTGCCGGTCGCGCCGTCGAAAAGTTTCCGGATGTCGGCGGAGACTGCGTCATGCAGGGCCGGGGCGGCCTTGAATGGCGGGTATTTCCGCGGGGTGGTTGAGACGCTGACGGACCAGTTCAGGATTTCGACAGCGGCATGGGGGATGACGCGGGCAAACTGACGGGCATATTCCGCTTCGAAGGCGTCCCGCAGGGCCGAGAGATGGTCGCTGCTGATGGCGCCGTCGGGCAGCGTGACGATGATTTCGTGTCCCTGTCCCACATAGCGCATGAAGGCTGCGCGCCGGATGTGAAGCGTTTCCGTCCGGGCGTCGTCCTGCACCATACTGTGCGCGGCCTGCGTCATGTCGTCGAGTAGAGCCGAGACTTCCGCTGAATTGAAGCTGTCGTCCAGACGCATGGGGAAGGAACGAACCAATTCGAACGAGACGGGGGCGGCGAGGAAGCCCACGGCAGAGCCGACGCCTGCGTTCGAAGGAATGACGAGGCGCCGGATTCCAAGCTTTTCCGCGACGCGCGCGGCGTGAAGCGGGGCTGCGCCGCCGAAAGCGATCATGGTATGGTCGCCGATGACGGCGCCACGTTCGGCGGCATGGACGCGCGCCGCACTGGCCATGTTTTCGCACACGATTTCATAGACCGCATGGGCGGACATTTCTGCCGACAGCCCAAGCGGGGTGCCGATATCGGTCAGAAGCGCTTCGGCCGAGCGATCCGGCTGGAGCTGGATGCTGCCGCCCGCGAAATTCTCCGGGCGGATCAGGCCGAGCATCACGTCCGCGTCCGTAACGGCGGGGCGCGTGCCCCCCAGCCCGTAACAGGCGGGGCCTGGAACGGAAGATGCGCTTTCCGGCCCCACAACGACGCGCTTCATCGCATCCAGATGGGCGATGGAGCCGCCGCCCGCGCCGATTTCGACCATTTCGATCACGGGAATGCGCAGAGGCAGGCCGGAGCCTTTCATGAAGCGGGCCGTGCGGTCTACTTCAAAGAAACGGGAGGATGCGGGTTCGCCGTCTTCGATCAGGCAGACCTTGGCGGTTGTGCCGCCCATATCGAAGGACAGGACGCGGTTTTCGGCCAGACGCTCGGCGCATTGGGCGGCGAAAATCGCACCACCCGCCGGGCCGGATTCCACCAGGCGGACGGGGAACTGGCGCGCCGCTTCCAGCGCGGTCAGGCCGCCGCCGGAGGTGACGAGATAGAGCGCACCCCCAAACCCCTTGGCGTCAAGGGCTTCCCGCAAGCGCCCCAGATAGCCTGCCATCAGGGGTTGGACATAGGCGTTCGCCACTGTGGTGGAGGTGCGTTCATATTCCCGTATTTCAGGGCAGACGTCGCTTGAAATGGAAATAGTGATGTCCGGCATGGCCTCCTGAAGGAGCGCCTGTACGCGGCGTTCGTGGGCCGGATTGGCATAGGCATGGAGGAAGGCCACCGCGATGCTCTCGACGCCAGCGTCGCGAAGCTGGGGCACGAGAGCCATAACAGCGGCTTCATCCAGGGGAAGCTGAACGGTGCCGCGGGCGTCCATGCGTTCGGGGACGGTGAAGCGCAGGTCGCGGGGGACGAGCGGGCTGGGCTTTTGCAGCATCAGGTCATACTGGTTGAAGCGGCTTTCGGTGCCGATTTCCAGAATGTCGCGGAAGCCCTGCGTTCCGATGAGGGCCGTGCGGGCGCCCCGGCGTTCGATGATGGCGTTTGTCGCAAGCGTCGTGCCATGTACGAAGACCGTCACGTCCGGAAAGCGGAGTCCGGCATCTTCGATCACGAGGCCGATGCCGCTCATGACTCCTTCTTCGGGAGCAGCTGGCGTGGTGAGGACCTTGCGGGTCAGACGTCCCTGAGGTGTCTGGAGGACTACGTCCGTGAATGTGCCGCCGATATCAGCGGCGAGACGGATTTGTGAACTGTCGACCATGCCTGTGTTTTCCGTATCGGGTTAGAGTGCAATAGGATATCGGGAAGAGATGTTGGCTGACGGAGAGGACGAGCCATGAAAGTTGGAAAAGCCGGAAGCCGCGCGCCAGTAATGCCAGATGTTGCGGATATGGAACGGGCCTTCATCGTGTCGTCGTCGCATCTCGCCGTTCCGGGAAATGAGGATCTGAGCGAGTTCGAGTTTGCCCTTACTGTCGTGAACCATGCGTTTCATCGCTGGATGGCGAGGGGGATGGCGGCGACGGGTCTGCCGAATCTCTCGGCGCTCGACACGCTCATCCTGCACAGTGTCAATCACAGGAACCGGGAGAAAAGCATCTCGGATCTGATGTTCACCCTGAATCTGTCCGAGAGGCATTACCTCAACTACGCGATGAAGAAGCTCGACGAACACGCGCTGATCCAGCGTGAGCGCCGGGGCAAGGAGGTTTTTGTCAGCACGACACAAAAAGGGCGCGACGTCTGCCTCGAATACGCTCGTCTTCGTCGGATCTGCCTGCTGGAGCATATTCCCCAGAACCGGGAAGTCGGGGATGTCACGATTGCCGAGGTCGCCAAGGCGTTGCGTGTGCTGACGGGATTTTATGAACAGGCATCCCGCTCCGCCGCGTCTCTCTGACCGCGGCGTCTCAGCCATCCGGGTGAATCCGGAAGAGCACGTCGTGATAGCCCACGACGCCGCCTTCCCCGACCAGTGCTGGGCCGAGTGTGCCGTCCGCTGTAGCTGTGAGGGGCAGGCGGAGGGGGCCTGCCTCGACAAATCCTATTATCTCGCCGGAGCGAACCGGGTGGGTTGCGTCCAGGCCGTTTGAGCGGAACACGCCCATCTCGGGGCTGGGAACGGGCGTATCTTCCGCTTTTGCTGGGTAGGAAATAGAGGGCGTCTGCTCCGGGTTGCTGGTCGGTGCGGGGGTCAATGTCAGGGCAAGCGCACCCGCCCCATTTTTCAGAGAGACATGACGGACGTCGTGACGTCTCATCCGGTCAACGAGTTCGGGCAGGTCGTTCAGAAGGTCTTCAAGAAAAGTCATGGTGCGGACTTTCGCATGAGGGCTTCGAGATAATGCACGCTGACACCGCCTTCGCGGACGCCGGGTTCGTTCATCAGGCGCAGATGTAGCGGTGTGGTGGTGGCGATGCCGGTGATCTGCATTTCCGAAAGGGCAGCATGCATGCGGTTGAGGGCATCCGTACGGTCCGTGCCGTGGACGATCAGCTTGGCGATGAGGGAGTCGTAATTCGGCGGCACGACATAGCCGTCATAGAGATGCGTATCGATACGGACGCCGGGGCCGCCGGGCGCACGCCAGCTTTGGACTTTTCCGGGGGCCGGGCGGAAGCTCTCGGGGTCTTCGGCGTTGATGCGGCACTCGATGGCGTGGCCTTGCGTGCGGATGTCGGCCTGGGTGAAGGAGAGGGGGTCTCCCATCGCGATCAAGAGCTGCTCGCGCACAATGTCGATGCCGGTCGTCATTTCCGTAACGGGGTGTTCGACCTGAAGCCGTGTGTTCATCTCGATGAAGGAAAACGCACCGTCTTCATACAGGAACTCGAAAGTGCCTGCGCCGGTATAGCCCATCAGCGTGCAGGCGTTTGCACAGCGCTCGCCCAGTTCGGCGATGGCCAGCGGGTCGATGCCGGTGGCTGGGGCTTCTTCGACCAGTTTCTGGTGACGGCGCTGGATGGAGCAGTCCCGCGCGCCGAGCCAGACGGCATTGCCCTGCCTGTCGGCGAGAACCTGAATTTCGATATGGCGGGGATGCTGGAGGAAGCGTTCGGCATAGACCGACGGATTGCCGAAGGCGCGTCCTGCTTCTTCACGGGCCGTTTCGATAGCGTCGCGGAGGTCTGCTGCGATCATCACCACGCGCATGCCGCGCCCGCCGCCGCCGCCCGCCGCCTTGACGATCAGCGGGTAGCCAATGGCGTCGCAGATCGTCTGGGCTTCGGACAGGTCGGTCGGCAGGGCGTCTTCCGTACCGGGCAGGCATGGGACGCCCGAGCGGCGCATCTGCTGTTTGGCGCTGATTTTGTCGCCCATTAGCCGCATGATAGCGGCAGTGGGGCCTGCCAGCGTACGACCTGACTGTTCCACCGCTTCGGCAAAATCAGCGTTTTCGGACAGGAAGCCGTAGCCGGGATGGATGATGTCGGCATTTGTCAGTTCGGCGGCGCGCAGGACGCGGGCAGCGTCCAGATAGCTGCCGGATGCCGCTGCCGGGCCGATGCAGATCGTTTCGTCCACGAGGCGCAGATGTGCGAGGCTGGCATCGGCTTCGGAATGGATGCCGATGCTGTGCAGGCCGAGCAGGCGGCAGGCGCGCGTAATGCGCAGGGCGATTTCACCGCGATTGGCGATCAGGACACGACGGGGGACGGACACCGCGGGCTCACGCATCGAGTGGCTCCACGGTAAAGAGCGGCGTTCCGGGGGAAACAGCGTCTGCATTCGCGGCCAGCACGGTGACGATCCGGCAGGGGAATTCGGCCTCGATGCGGGAGAGCGTTTTCATGACTTCGAGAATATAAAGCGGCTGTCCTTCCGCTACGATGTCGCCAGCTTTGACGAAGGGCGGCGCATCCGGTGCCGGAGAGGCGTAGAACTGGCCGTGCATGGGGGCGTCGATTGTTGTTTCGGCTTTGGGCGGCGTGGAGGCTTTTTCGGGGACGGGAAGCGTAGCGGCTGCGGCCGCCGGGGCCGGACTCGTCGACCCTGGGCTGTTGTCCTGTTCCCCGCGGACCAGGCGGATATGTTCGCCGTCGCGGGAATAGTCGAGTTCGGTAATGCCCAGCGCCTGCATCCGGGCCATCAGGGCATCAAGGGTCTTGAGATCGGGGATCATGGGACGGTCTGTCTTCCGGTCTGCTTCAGGTCAGGGCGCGCAGGGCAATGCCGGCAGCTTCGAAGCCCGCGCGGACCTTGCGGGCGACGTCCACGGATTCCGCGTTGTCGCCATGGACGCAGATCGTATCAATGCGGGTCGGCAGCATTTTGCCGGAGATGGTTTCAATGGCGCCGTTCTGAACCATTCGGACCGCGCGGGCGGCTGCGAAATCGGCATCATGCAGGACCGCTCCCGGTTCCTTGCGCGACACGAGATGCCCGTCTTCCGTATAGGCGCGGTCCGCGAAAATTTCCGAGAACACGGTCAGGCCCCGCTCGCGCCCAATGCGTTCGAGATGGCTCAGGGCGATGGCTATGATGGGAAGGTTCGGGTCTACAGCCTTGACCGCATTGACGATGGCCTCGGCGACGGCGGGGTCGCGTTCGGTCAGGTTGCCCAGTGCACCATGGGTCTTCATGTAGGTCATGCGATGACCCGAATAGGTGGCGAGGGCCTGGGCCGCACCCATCTGGTAGGCCACGATCCGTTCGATCTGCGCGGGCGTGAAGGGCATGACGCGGCGTCCGAAGCCCCACAGGTCCGGGAAGCCGGGATGAGAGCCGACAGAGACGCCTTTTTCGCGTGCGATACGGAAGGTCTCGGCCATGACTTCCGGGTCGCCGCCGTGAAAGCCGCAGGCGACGTTAGCGGAGGTCACGATGTCCAGCATCGCGCTATCATTGCCCATTGTGTAATGGCCGAAGCTCTCGCCGAGATCAGCGTTCAGGTCGATGGTTTTGACGGTCATGGTTTGGAACTCCCGGACATGCAATTACAGGGCATCAGAAAACGAGCTGTGTGCGGAGTGTGGCGATATCGGCAGCAAGGCGCTTCAGATCTGCAGCCTCCTGCCGGATGATTTGCACTGCGTCATCGCGCGTGATGGTTTCGAAATGGACGGGTGCGCCGACGACTGTCTGGGACAGCAGGCGCAGGTCCGGCGCGATGACGGTGGCGATTTTTGGATAGCCGCCGCAGGTATTGGCATCCATCATCTGGATGATCGGCTGGCCTGCGGGCGGCACCTGAACGGTTCCGGGCAGGATGCCGTGGGAAAACAGGCTGAGCGGCCGCGAGAGTTTCAGGGCGTCCTGCCCTTCCAGCCGATAGCCCATGCGGTTTGCGCTGGGGGTCAGGGTCCAGGCTGTGGCGTGGAATGTTTTCAGGCTTTCGGGCGTGAAGACGTCGTGTTCGGCGGCGGGCAGGACGCGGATCCGGGTGCCGTTTGCGGGGGGAAGCGGGCAAGGGCGCGTAAGGCCGTAGCCTGTGGCGGGCATGCGCAGTGTGGAGGCTGCAAGGCAGGAGAGGCGGTCGCTTTTCTGAAGGGCGCGCCCCTCAAGGCCGCCGAAGCCACCTTTGAGATCCGTCGAGCGTGCCCCCAGAACCGGGGGAACGTCCAGACCGCCCCGGAGTGTCAGATAGGCCCGGGCGCCCTGTTCCGGCGCGCGGAGTGTCAGGGTCTGGCCTGGTTTGGCGGTGATGGCCCAGTCGCGCGGGAGTTTCAGGTCGTCGAGCGTGGCGGGGCAGGCGGCACCAGTGACGGCAAAGGACGTCTCGGCGTGAAAGTGCACGCGGAAAGGGAAAAATACGATCTCGATCCCGGCAGCGTCTATCGGATTGTCGAGAAGCAGGTTGCCGTGGCTCAGGGCCAGACGGTCCATCGCACCGCCCTGCGCCACACCCATGGCCATGGCGTGAGGACGGCCGAAATCCTGGATGGTGTTGAGGGAGGAGCCGGTCAGGATTTCGATCATGAGGCCCTCACGAAACGGACGGTGTCGCCCAGCCGCAGCAGGCCGGGCTCGGGACGGAAGGCGTCGAACAGGCACAGATCCGTCCGGCCGAGGATATGCCAACCCGACGGCGAGGTGCAGGGCATCATGCCGGCGTGGCCACCGCCGATGACCACGGCTCCTTCCTCCACCCGCAGACGCGGGGAGTCGCGGCGGGGAATGGCCAGACGCGCGTCCAGTCCGGTCAGGTATACGAAGCCTGCCATGGCGCCGATGGCGGCAACGCTGTAGCGTCCGGCCATGTGGGCGTTGATGGTTTCTTCTTCCGTCAGGTTAGCGAAGCGGGCGACGAGCGCCAGATCTTCACCGAATTCACCGCCATAGACGACCGGCACCACGATTTCGCGGGACGGTACTTCGTCGGCGGAGGCCTGTGTCCAGATGGTCCGGAGCAGCTTTTCCATGGCGGAAGGGTCAGTCTGTACGGCGTCGAACGTGACGAGAAGGTTGTTGACGCCGGGAATCGTCTGCAGGACGTCCGGCCGGGTGTTCAGTTCGCGGCTGGTGGCCCAGATGCGGCGCTGTGTCGTGTCGCTGAACGGGCCGTCGGCGGCGTCCAGCAGGAGGCCGCCCGCGCCTGCCATGTGAATACGGGTCATGCGGTCTGATCCGGTTGGGAGCGGCCATGGAATGGCCGCCGGGGAAGGAGGGCAGCGGCCAGCGCGCCGCACAGGATGATGACGCCCGTAATGTAGAAAACGCCGTGGAAATTGCCGGTGGCCTGAAGCAGGTATCCGGTCATGATCGGGGCCAGAATGCCGAGACCGTTGGAGAAGGTCAGGGTCAGGCCGGTCGCGGAACCGAGGACTTCATCTTCCACAAGCAGGTCCGCCAGAAGGGCCATGTTGGCTCCCGTGCCGCCTGCCATGAAAGCCATGGAGACGGCGAGGAGCGGAATGATGGTCGTGGCCGTTTCGCAGAGCGGTAGAAACCCCATGGAAGACGCTAGAACGAGATACAGGCAAACGACCTTGCGCCGTCCTCCCAGAGAAAGGTTAGATCCGCGAACGAGCGTTTCGCCAACCTTTCCTGCCGTGATCGAGAGAATGGCCGCGCCGACATAGCAGCAGGCCGTGTACGCTCCAGACTGGGCGGTGCCGAGATGCAGGGTCTGGCGCATGATGATTGGCAGCCAGGACATCAGCAGGAAGTTGGCGTAATTGGCGCAGCACTGCGCGATTACGATGCCCCAGAAAGCCGAAGAGCGGAACAGGGTCGGCACCGAAATCAGGGAAAAGGATGAGGCCTGTGTGCCGCGTGCCGGGCGCGGATGGGTCAGGAGCCAGACCACGGACCAGACCAGACCCAGCGCGCCGAGCAGCGAAAACGCTGGGCGCCAGCCATAATGGGCAATCAGCCAGCCGCCCGATGCGGCACCGCAGGCCAGCCCGATGGGGATGCCACCGATAAAGGCGGTCATCATCAGGCCGCGTTCGTGTAGGGGAGCCCACGCACGGACGACCTTGTTACCGAGTGCGAAGGTGGGGGCCTCTCCGATGCCTAGCAGGATCCGGGTGGCGATGAAGGCGGGGACGGTGGCGGTCAGGCTGCCCAGAATCATGGCGAGCGACCACAGGGCTACGGCGGCCGCGCCGATGATCCTTACGCCGAAGCGGTCCAGAAGGATCGCGCTGGGCAGATTGAGAATGAAATAGGACCAGAGGAAGCTGGAGAGAACCCAGCCGGTTTCCCCTGGTGTGAGGGCGAATTCATGGGCGATCTGGGGCATGCCTACGGACAGGGCGGCCCGGTCTCCGTAGCAGATCACGCACATGGCGATGGTGAGGGCGTATATGACGAACCGGAAAGGCCGGCGATCTTCTGGAACTGTCTGCAAGAAATGCGCCTCTTTCCGGTGGATCTTAGTCGGTCTTTTTTGCAAAAGTCTTAGAAAGTCAGACCGGTCTGGATATAGTACATGCCGCCGTTGAAGCCGTAAGGCGAGTAGTAGGCGTATTTGTATTCGTTGAAGAGTGGTGCTGCGGTCGCCTTGGGGACGCGGGTCGGATATTTGTTGCCGAGATTGTTTGCGCCTACCGTGACGCTCCATTTCGGCAGGATCTTGTAGCTGACGGACATGTTGGTCAGGAAGGCCGGGCGCTGTTCCATTGGAGCGGCGGTCGGACTGGCGAGGAAGATGATGGAGCCGTAGCGCTGTTCCTGCACCATGACGTTCCACTTGCCGTAGTTCCAGTTGACCGTGAGGTTTTCACGGTTCTTGGGCGCGGAGTGCAGAAGCATCTCTTCGGCATAAGTGTTGAACGTGGACAGGCCCATGTTTGCCAGAACGGTAGGTGTCTTGTTGCGGCTGCGAATTTCGTTGTCGGAGTAATTGAACGTGAAGTCGAAGCGGAACGTACCGGCGCGTTTGGTGTGCAGGGTGTAGTTGGTGTCGATGTCTCCACCGAAGGTCTGGGTATTGACGGGGTTGGTGTAATAAGATGCGTAGGTCACGTTATTCAGGCCAGATGCGGCAAGAATGTCGGCAACACCTGAACCACCGAGGGTTGTTGTGCTGGCCAGACGGTCGTTGATCGCGATGTAGTAAAGATTGCCTGTGACGTTCCAGTCCTTGAGGGGGCTGGCATCGATGCCGATGGTGTAGTTGCGGGAATATTCACCCTTGATATGACCTGCTCCAAGCGCCTTTGCGGCGGCGCTGCTGTTGGGAAGCTGGTCCACTGCGTAGTTGGCGAAGGGCGCATTATAGAAATAATAGGTCTGGCCCAGTGTGGGTGGGCGGTAGCCGGTATTGATGCTGGCGCGGACGGCCCAGTGTTTATTGAAGTTGTAGCGGGTTCCGATCGAGCCGGTGGTTACAGTGGCGAGATGGCTGTAGCTCGTCGCACGGCCACCCAGGGACCATTCCCATTTTTTGGTGACGTAGAAATCGAGATTGACGTTGCCGTCATAGATGTCACGTCCGCGATTGGTTACGGCCAGCGGGACGTTACCGGCATGATCGGTTGCGCCTAAGCCGGTCCACGAGGCTTCTTCGCCTCCCGTCATCTGGAAGGTGTCACGCCGGTATTCTCCGCCAAAACGCAGGGCGATCGGCTTGGGCAGCCATGAGGTGTGGAAGAAGCGTGATCCGCGCAGGCCTGTGGAAAGCTGGGACGTGATGGTCTTACCATCATAGAAGTCGCGCGGGCTGGCGTCACCCAGAGATATGTTGTTGCTGTCGAGGGTGGAATAGGCCTGATCGTCACGGCCGTAATTGACGTAGGCGTCCCAGGCGAAACCGAATTTATGGGCCTTGATACCGTTGTCTGTTTCGAAGTCGTACTGATCCATCCCGATATAGGGCTGCGCGCCATTGGGCCAGAGATTGATGTTCGTTAGGCTGTTTCCGGCGCTGCGGTAAGTTTCGGCAACATGAGCCTTGCGATGGCTGAAGGTCGAAGTGCTGTAGAGGCTCAGGTTTTCGTTCAGCGGGATCGCCATGTTTTCGCTGATGGTTTCCAGCGTCGATTTCGGAATTCCGAGGCCGCGCTGCACATCACGGCTGGCTGTTTCGTTGCGGGAATCGCCGACCGGATAGAGCTGTCCAACAAAAAGGCCGCTGCGATTGGTGGGAAGCTGATGGGTGACCTGTGCTGCCAGATCGAGATAGCCTCCGTTTTTGCCTAGTGCTGTGGCCCAGTCCGCGTAACCGTTCAGCGCCTGTCCGTCACCGGCATAGAAGCCGCTGTTCTGGAAATTGATGGAGCCGCCATGGGTGCGCTGCTTGAGGACGATATTGACGGCGCCTGCCAGCGCATCCTGACCATAAAGGGCAGAAGCACCTTCGGTAATAACTTCGATATGATCGATCGCCGAAATCGGGATCAGGGAGATGTCGGTGGGTTCGGTGCCCCAGTTCGGACCGGCATTGGCGTTGAAATTTGCGCCGATATGGCGGCGATGTCCGTTAACGAGGATTAGCGTGTCATCGGCGGACTGGCCGCGAAGCTGCATGGTCTGGATAAAGCCACTGTTTCCGACGCCGGATTGTGGCGGGGACGTAATGGATGCCGAGGCCTGGGCGAGGGCCTGCATGACATTGGTCTGTCCTGTAGCCAGAAGCTGGCTGCCGGACACAACCGTAACCTGTGTGGTGCCGTGAACCGGGGTGGACGGGTTCATCACGGACTGGCCAGTGGAAGCCGTCCCGGTGACGCGCATCTCTTCCGGATCTGATCTCGAAATGATGGATGTCCTGCGAGGGGATGGTCTGGCAGGGCGCGCGGTGACGCGCGCAGAGGAATTCGCGACCCGTCGGTGCAGTTTGTGCGCGGACTGTGCCTGTGTCGTCGCTTTGGCGGAGGCGGCCTGTGCGGGCGGACAGAACGACACGAGCGAGCTCAGGGCCGCGCCACACATCAGGAAAGCCTTAGGTCCAAAACACTTGCTCATGGGCATCCCCTTTTCCGGCCTGTATGCGGCTGGTCATCCGAATATATGCTTTTCATGAGCAAATCACACATATAACGGAACAACAACTAAAATGTTTTTCTCAAGGAACAGATTTTTCTTATCTGCTGAATTGTGCGGGAAACAGATTGTTTCGATCCTATGCTCGCTGGCTGCAGGGACGCGGGCAGTGCTTGAATGGACAAAAAAAATGAGCAAAAATTTTAACGAGAGAAAATTTTTGTGTCTGTCGAGTCATGATTCCCGAACTCAGAACATTTGTCGTTGCTGCCAGGACGGAGAGTTTTGCCGCAACAGCCAAGGCGATCGGGGTGACGCAGTCGGCGATCAGCGCCCAGATCCGGCGGCTTGAAGAAGAGCTCGGCTACGATCTTTTTGAACGTACGGGCCGGTCCGTAACGTTGACGGCAGCGGGGAGCCTCATCCTGTGTCAGGTGGACGATATCCTCTCGTCTTTCGAGGCGTTACGGGGGGCTGTACGGCTCAGGCCAGGGGCTGAACTGCTGCGGGTGGGCGCCATTTCAACTGTTCAGACCAGCCTGCTCGCTCCGGCCATTGCAGGCCTGCATCTTGAACTCCCGGACCTGAAAGTGCGGATTGTTCCGGGGATTTCCATGGGGCTGCTGGATCGTTTGGATGCGGGTGAACTCGATGCCGCGTTGATCGTGCGACCGCCTTTCGGGTTGATGCCGTACATGCAGTGGCACCCTGTCGTGCAGCAGGATTATGTCATGGTCGTTCCTGCGCATGTCGAAGGGGCGGACTGGCGGCGGATCCTCGAGGAACAGCCATTCATTCGTTATGATAGCCGTTCATTTGGAGGACGTACGCTCGATCGGTTCCTCAGAACGCAGGGCATTGCTCCGCATGAGGTCATCGAGACTGAAGAACTTCACACGATCCTGCAAATGGTTGCCAACAATATGGGGTGCTCGATTGTGCCCTATATCTTCGCGGTCAGCGTTGTGCCGAATATCCGCATTCTGCCGCTGGGAGATCAGAAGATCGGGCGGGAAGTGGGGGTCATGACCCTGCGTGGCAGAATGACCGAGGGGTGCAAAGTCCTGATCCGGCATCTGGATGAGGCGTCCCGAAGCAATATCCCCCCTCAGTCACGCATATCCTGAAAGGCCTTCAGGCTGTGGCGCGCCACAGAAGCACCGGATCATCCTCGGTTCCGCTCTTCTGAAAGCCGGTCCCGAAGGGCGTGGACAGAGCAGCAAATTTTTCCAGAATTTTCCGCCCTTCTTCTCCGTGGGCCAGAGAGGGCACCCCGCGCCTGTGGGCCGCCTGACCCAGACCAAGTGTGACTGGATGGATCTCCAGACTTTGTAGTTTTCCGTTGTGATAGGTGCCGATCGGCATGATGGTCTCCCAGAAGCGTGTCTCGGCTGGAAAACCTTTCACGTCGTTGTTGCTGCGGGCCTTGTAGAGCTGATGGGGCGTCAGGTCGGGACTTACGCGGTTCGCCATATACGATTCGATCGGGAGGCGCTCCACGAGCTCATTCTGCCCTATGAAGTTGCCCAGGCTGTAGAAGATCGGTTTGCCGTTATGGATTTCGAGGCCCCGCAACAGATGTGGTCCATGACAGGCAACAATATCCGCACCGGCATCGATCGCCTGACGGGCTGCGGTGACGAGGAAATCCGCCGGAATTTCCACGTCCAGTTCCCCGCTGGCGTTATAGCCGCTTTCATGCGCGTGAATGCTCAGAATGACCGTATCGGAAACCATCCGTGCTTCTGCGATCCAGCGATGCAGGGCCTGCGTGTCCGTCGGGTTGGGGGTGGTGGTGACTTTCGTTTCCTGACCGACCTGAAAGTTCAGGTTTTCAAAGGCGAGAACTCCGTCTGGGGCGGGAAAGGCAAAACCAAGCTGGATTTTGTCGTCCTTGACCCGCTGCAATCCCAATTTCCGGTAGATTTCCTTCAGGGATGTCATCTCATCGGCGGAAACGTGGTGCATCGTGCTGTAGCGTAACGGGTTGATGCCGGGACGTCCTTGCATCACGCTCGTCTGCATGGCTGCTTCCTGTCCTCTGGCGAAGGTGGAAGTGCAGGACAGCATGGAGACCGTACCTGTAGGATGTGTAAAATATGTTGGGCGTCTGGCATCTTCCAGATGAAGGCCGATCCCGGCGTGACGCAGATTCCGGCGGTTGAGTTCGTCCAGTGTTTTGCGCAGGCCTGAGATGCTGTAATCCAGCGAGTGATTGGTTGCTGCCGCAAAAAGGTCGAAACCTGCCTCTTTCAGTTCGTCCAGAACCCGGGATGAGGCGCCAAAATGCGTACCTCCCATATCGAGGGCTGGATCGCCTATGAAGTCATTGGGGACGAGTTCAAGATTGGTGAACGAAACGTCGCAAGCGCGGATCATGTCGAAAAGGGGCGACAGTCCCGGGTCAGTGCGGCTGTTGAGTTGCCGAAAGAGAATACTGTCACCCGTCAGGCAGATCTTCATCAGGCGGTCCGGAAAATTAGTTGAAAAATTGGTGCTTTGAGAAAAGCATTTCTGTGCCGGTATGGTTATCGAAGATGCATAATGTGTCCAGTTTCAAGAGACTTTTTCCGGTGATGGTTTTCCTATTTTCACGATAAGGAAAAACCGTTCTTTTCTAGGATAAGGGTAAAACTATTGGCTCTTAGGAGGCAGGAAGAGGCTTCTGAAGAATTTCGAGCAGGCGGTTGAATAGTCTGAGACGCGGCGAGTTCCGCTGGATCAGAAAGCCCAGATTTCGGCAGGGAGCAGAGGCTGGGAGCGGGATTTTTTTCAGATGGACGCCTGCGGGCCACGGACGTGCCCAGTCAGGGACAAGCGAGACACCTGTTCCCTGACTGACGATGATGGCAATGGCGTCCAGTGAGTCGAGTTCAAGGCGTTCATGGGGCCAGATGCCTGATTTGCGCAGATATTCGTCAGCGAGGCGCCCGCCCCATTGCATCCGGTCATAGCGGATCAGAGGATGGTTTCGGAGAATTTCGTGGGGGTCCGTTTCCTGAATGGCTTCCGGGGCCAGCACGACCAAAGGCTCGGACCGGAGTGTCTGCCAGACCAGAGTTTTTGGAATTTCAAAAGGTGGCTCTACGATAAACGCTGCGTCGATATTGCCGTCCAGAACCGCATTATGCAGCCCGGATGAGGAACCGGGGGTAATATGCAGTTCGATTTCGGGGAAACATTCGAAAAAGCGTTTCAGATAGGGGGGGAGGAGGCCGTTCGCCGCGCTTGATATCGCGCCGATCCTCAGTGTCCCGACGGGTTTGTCACTCGCGGCAATGGCGCACAGATCCCGGACGCTCGTGAGGATCGCGCGACTCTGTTCGATGATGGCCAGGCCCTGTTCCGTTGGACGGACGTTACGCCCGTCGCGCTGGACGATTGGGCAGCCTATTTCGTCTTCGAGGGTGCGGATCCGTTGGGCGACGCTGGCAGGGGTAAGGCGGAGCTGGCGTGCCGCCCCCGCAAGCGACCCCTGTTCGATGACGATCAGGAAACTTTCGAGGAAGCGGGTGTCCATGACTGGATCTCCGAAGGGTCTGTTGGGGCAGTCGGAAGGCGACCGGATTGCACAGCATAACGCAGCGAAAGATATCAGACATCGGATTTACCTTCTTCTGAAGTCATATATTCGCATGATTGTTACGACAGCGAATATGATATCAGCGGATTTTTCCAGAAAAGTCATGGTGCAGTCATGGTTAATCCGTTTCATCTCGCATTTCCGGTCAATGATCTTGCAGCCGCCCGGACCTTTTACGGAACTGTTCTCGGATGCGCCGAGGGGCGGAGTACAGAAGCCTGGATCGATTTTGATCTATACGGGCACCAGATTGTCACACATCTGATCCCCGATGCCTGTCGCGCTCGCGGTGAAGGAGGTGCGGGCGCCGTAGACGGACATAACGTGCCTATCCCTCATTTCGGCGTTGTTCTGGACATGGAAGACTGGAAGGCTCTGGCGGAGCGTGTTCGCAGTCATGGCATTCCTTTTGGAATGGAACCACAGATCCGTTTTGAGGGATTGCCGGGCGAGCAGGCGACGATGTTTTTCTGCGATCCGGCAGGGAATGCGCTGGAATTCAAAGCTTTTGCCAACATGCAGCAGCTTTTCGCCAAGCAGTAAAGGAGTGCTCATGTCCTGTTTCAGCCAGGCCGAAGCAGACCATATGACGGGGCCTGTGGCGGATGTCGATCTCGGGTGCCATCTTTTCCGTCGTCTGCATGAGATCGGTTTTGACGGCCGTGGCATGACGCGGCCGTCTTACGGACGGGAAGAAAATCTCGCCCATGCCCTGTTCATGGAGGTGGCAGCGCAATACGGATTGGAGATGCGTCGTGATTGGGCTTCCAATCTTTATCTGACGCTTCCCGGGCGCGACCGGACCCTTTCAGTCGTCATGACGGGGTCGCATCTCGATACTGTTCCATGTGGCGGAAATTTTGATGGGGCGGCGGGTGCCGTGGCGGGTCTTCTGGTGCTCTGCGCCTGGGCGAAAGTGGGTTTTCGGCCTGAGCGGGACACGACGCTGATCGTGACACGCGCGGAAGAAAGTGTGTGGTTTCCACTGTCCTATCTGGGAAGCCGGACGGCTTTCGGGCTGCTTGAGCCCTCCGCGCTCGAAACTCCGCGAAGCGACGATGGTCTGAGCCTGCGGCATCATATGCAGGACTGCGGCGCCAGTCCCGATCTGTGCGGAAAGGCGCCGGTTCTGGATGCCGCGAAAATCGACTGTTTCGTCGAACTGCATATCGAGCAGGGGCCTGTTCTCTTGGAAGCGGATGTTCCGGTGGGGATCGTGACCGGGATTTGCGGTAGCACGCGGTATCGCTCGGCCGTCATTCATGGGCAGTATGCCCATTCCGGGGCGACGCCGCGTTGTTTCCGTTCAGATGCGGTGATGGCCGGGGCCAGCATGATGACTGCTCTGCATGATGCCTGGATAAAAGCGGAAGCTCAGGGAGAAGAGATGACCCTGACGTTCGGCGTCTGCCGGACCGACGAGACACAGGGGAATTTTGCGGCGGTTGCCGGAAGGCTGGAGCTTGTGATTGATATCCGTTCCCGGGATGAAGCGCTTCTCGAACGGATGAATGGACTTGTCATCGAACAGGCGTTTCGTGTTGAACGGGACCATCATGTCCGCGTGGAACTGGGACCAAGGACCCGCAGTGCGCCCGCCGTGATGGACGCGGCGTTGCAGGCCGACGCAAGGACTCTGGCAGCGTCGCTGGATATTCCTTTCGTTTCGATGGCAAGCGGTGCCGGACATGATGCGGCGACATTTGCCATGCAGGGTGTGCCTACGGAAATGCTGTTTGTGCGCAACCGCAATGGAAGCCATAACCCGGATGAAAGCATGGAGATGGATGACTTCATGCAGGGGGTGCGCCTGCTGGAACACCTTCTGCGCAAACGGGCAGGATCTGAGACCTGAATGACGGAGCGTTTCAGGCCCATCATTCAGGATCGTATGGGAAGGGTTACGAGGTCGAATTCCGTAACATCTTATGACCCTTCCCTGCGCTGACAATGTGCAGTTCGGCGCATGTAGCCGCTTGGGGGCAGGGTCACGCCCGATCAGCTTGAGTAGTAGTTTCCAGACTTTTTCGCGTGTTTCCGGCAGGATGAAGTTCACCACGTGGAGGGATCGAAGAACCGTTGATTGATGTGCTTGGCCGGTAATTTCTGGGTTTTGGCGCTTTGATTGACGGTTTTTGCGATGGCATCCGGTCTGCGCTTTGAGCGGATTGGGGGCTGTCCCCCGCTGGACGGCTACGCGCTCGCGATCAATCTTTCGAAGAAGAGTACGCGGCGCATGTTGTAGACGATATTGGCCAGGCCGATCCGCATGGTGGCCCGGGTAATACCCACGGTTCGGACGAACAACCCGGTCTGCGATTTCTGATCAGCAAAGACATGCTCGCCGCGGGAGCGGATCACTGATTTCCCTGCATTGGAGCGCTGAATATGGCGGGGCATGGGCTTGAGATGCGGCTTTTTGCGATGAACCTTGGAGACAAAGCCCTG
>NZ_JABCQG010000029.1 GCF_015244565.1 Gluconobacter vitians
GATTTGAACTCCGCCGCATACCTCTTGCGCGTAACCTTGCCCATAAAACCCGTCCTCTCTCAGGTCGGATTATAGCTTAGACACCTGTCCGAAAAACGGGGTCCACCTCTGTCATTCGTATTGGCGTCGTCCGCCACATTGGCGAACAGCTGGCTAGGGTAGATGAAATAGCCCTTGGTCTTGATAGCGTCGTCCTTAACGTCATCAGTGATGACGTCATCAGATAAAGCCGCATAGTCGATGCTCTCGTCATCCGCCTCGATATATGCGGCGAAATTCTCGCTGATGAACCGATAGAAGAGCGTGCCAAGGACATACTGTTTGAAGTCCCAGCCATCAACCGAGCCACGCACATCGTTCGCGATGTCCCAGATTTTCCGTTGTAGCGCTGCGCGTTGTTCTTGGCCGGTCATCTCTTTTTGTCCTTCTTCGGATTGGCTTCATGCTCGATCCAGTCCTCAATATCCACGCGCCGAAACCGCCACGTGCCGCCAACCCTGAATCCGGGCAGCTTGCCGTCGGCCTCAAGACGGTAAGTGGTTTTCCTGTTGATCCTGGAGACAGCTTCTTCAATCTCAACGGGATTCATGCGTAAAATTCCATACGTTCGAAAAACAGATCATACACCTCATGCGCCACCGGACACCTCTAGGAAGAGGCGGACCAGAGGTGCGTTGATATAACAATTGCTCCGTCCTGAGCGGTGCTTGGACAGCAGACCTTTCTCCGACAGCTGATCGAGATATTTCCCTGCCGTCTGACGCGCGATACTCAGGTCCGACTGGACATACTCGATTTTCGTGTAAGGGTGCCGGAACAGGTTGTTCAGCAGCTCCTGGCTGTAAATCTTGGGCAGTTCCGTGCGCATCCGCTGCTTCATGGTGGCCATCTGCGCCCGCATGCCTTCAATCAGCTCCAGAGTGATCCTGGATGTCTCGGCCACGGCACGCAGCATGTAGAGGATCCACGCTTCCCATGCGCCTTCATCCCGCACCTTCTGCAACAGACGATAATATTCATCCTTGTGCCGTGTGATGTAGCGCGACAGGTAGAGGATCGGGATATCCAGAAGACCGGTCCGGGTCAGATACAATACATTCAGAATCCGCCCGACACGGCCATTCCCATCGGGGAAAGGATGGATGCTCTCAAACTGATGGTGGATCAGGGCCATCTTGATGAGTGGATCCAGATCACAGAGCCCGTCATCATTCACGAACCGCTCCAGATCCGACATATGCCGGATAATCTCCCGCCCATCCTGCGGCGGCACAAAGACTACTTCCCCCGTGCGCTCGTTCTTCAGGGCCGTTCCCGGAGTGTTTCGAAACCCGTCTCCCCGCTTCTTGAGCATCTGGAAAATCGCGATCAGCCCCTTGTTCAGGATCAGTCCGTCGGTTTCCTTCAGCTGCTGAAACCCACGATGAAGGGCATCGCGATACAGGGCGACTTCCTTGGCCGCCACTGAATCCGGTCCATCGGGAAACAGATCGGCCTGAAAAAGCTCATCCTGGGTGGTGACGATATTCTCGATTTCCGAAGACGCCTTGGCTTCCTGCAAAGCCAGCGTATCAATCAGGATCCCCTGATTGGGAATGGTTGCCGCCCGCCCCTTCAGTTCAGCCAGGGCTTTATTGGCCTCGACCAACGCCCTGAGAACCGGAACTGTTTCTATCTCCGCCTGAGGCGGCAAAGACCGAATAGGGTAGGTTGGCGTTAACATGACATCCTGATGTGGTAGCGATATGCGGTTTTTCTAACACGTCAGAATGATCCGTCAAAGAAATCCGGTTTCTTTGACATGTCATATTTTGCTGTCGGCTTTTATCTCCTGAAAACTATTCCTGCTCTGCCGGAACAGTGATGACACAGGATTTCTGAGTTTTTTCCTGACCCGATACCGCTTTCTGGCAGGCTGTAATCCTGTCTCTGTTGGCCTCAACCCACTGGCTGACCTCACGTACACGTTGCCAGCCTTCAGGATTGCTGACTGCCATCATCATGGCCCCAGAGTTCCAGCGATCTTTCTCCCCGACAATAAAGGAGGCCACCCGCGTCCCGATAGAAGAAGGCAGGAGATACGCCAGCACAGGCGATAACCCGATCCCTACAACAAGACAGGCAAGACCCACCCCTAACAGCCACCAGTTCTGACGATCCTGCTGACGGGACTGACCAATGATATTGGCAAGAACCCGACGTTCCCCCTGAACCTCACCGATCGCTTTCTGAAACGCTGCCTGCATCTCCTGACTGGCAGAAATCCCGGCCTGACGAATCCCTTGCCCATACGCCTGGGGCGTCATCTTCAGCGTCGGATTGGCCTCAATCGCCTCCATTCGTGCACCGACTGCATTCATAGCCTTCACGACACGGGCCAGATCCTCTGTGTAATCCGGAGGCCGATTGTCCCGCCATGCCTGCGGCAACGCTTCCACGCTGCGCCGGAGTACCGTCATTTCAGCGCACAGATCCTCGAACGCGCGCGCTGCCGGATCTGTCTCGGACATCAGATATTCTCCCACGGATTGAGAACCCGCACACCAGCCTCACGACCGATGGACGCCAGAAACGATCCCAGCCGAACGGCCGCTTCTTTTTTCTGCATGTCCTCTCCAGTAACCACGCCGAAATCAGACAACCCGTTCCAGCCCCAGATGTGTCACGAACGGATCAAAGTCCCGGTCACTGTAAAGAAGCCGATATCCGCTTACGATGCACCGTGTGGCAATCAGGGTATCAATGGTTTTCCGGATGGTGATGCCTCTGGCACGCAGGTCACGGAAATATCGTGCCGCCTCGATCATGACATCACGCCCCCCGATCTCGACCAGATCCAGAGCGCCAAGCAGTCTCCGCGCCTTGTTGAAATCCCGTTCGCTCGCAAACCCCTGAAGAACTTCCGTCATCATCAGATCCCCAATGGCGACCAGTTCCTCTCCCAGCAACCGGTCCAGAGCATCAACCTGTGGCGTCACCGTACCCCTGAAAAAATCGATCCAGACCGATGAATCGACCAGAATCATGCGTCGGAACGCATGGCGTCGAGATCACCCCGCCACTCCAGCCTGCCCTTCATGGAACGCAGCTGCCGCTGCTGATTCAACTTGATCAGCGTCCGCAATCCGAGTTCGACGGCTTCTTTCTTGGTTTTGACGCCAGACGCCTTCAGCGCATCTGTCATGAGGGTATCGTCAATAATGATGTTGGTTCGCATAATGTGTATCTCCAGTGAAAATTATACACATCAACATCTCCTCTCTCAAGCAGATTACATCCCCATATCCATACCGCGCGACCTGGAGCGCGACAGGGACTGCTCCCGCTGATGGGGATGCAGCCCGTGATCGAGCGTCGATCCCTTCCTAATACCCAGCTCGCGGCTTTTCTCCCGCAGGATGGACTCAAGCTGCGCATCCCGCTTCAGCTCTTTCAGCGCCACCCCCTGCTGCTCGCGGCTTAGCCCGTCCCACGTCTTCACAAACCGCGCCGCCCGCAATTCCGGACTCTTCCGCACCCTGTCCTCATGCTCCAGCCCCTCGACTAGTTTGCGCGCCCGTGCCGGACCTTCCAGACCATACAGCGCCTGCCGGATCTCCGGCTGATGCTTCAGCGCCGCCCGCAGATCCGCCTCACCGCCACGCCGGACCCGTTCCAGATCCCGACCGGCTTCAAAAAGCGCCTTCTTCTGATGCTCCAGCACCGGCAGCTCCTGGCGCACCATGCGCTCGGCATCCACCCAGGCCCGCGCATACCGCTCCACCGCCTGCTGAAGCGGGTCACTCCCCGGTACAAACCCATCCAGCCCGGCCGGCACCTGCTCACGCTGCACACGGGGCAGCCTTAAACCCACAAAGGGAGAGACAGGAGCCTCACGCTCAACCCCACTTTCTCCCTTCCCGACCCCGGCATCCATCCCGGCCGACACGTCTTTTTCCGCCGTGCGACGCCCCGGCCGCACGGACAGGTCCAGTCCATCGAAGATCCCGCGTTTTTGCTGTGCCAACGCAGGCTCTGGCATAGGTACACCTTCGGCCTGCCTGTCCTGCCGGGGGCCAGAGGCGGCCTTCTCACGCTCCACCACGATCTCGCTCTCGGGGACATGCAGTCCGCGCCGCCGCGTGAACCCGGTATCCCGATCCCGGACATGCGGATAATCCAGCGTGGTGTCCTTCAGCCGCTCGCGTGACAGCCGCCGCACCAGCCCGTCCCGGTCGCCCACATCATCCCGGCCCCAATGGACGGACACGCTCTCCCGATGCCGCGATAGCGCCACATAGGCCCCGTGCCGATCCATGCTCCCCGTCGCCAGCACATGCGCCCGATCCACCGTCACACCCTGCGATTTGTGGATGGTGGCCGCATAGCCATGATCCAGCGCGTCATAATCCGCCACCGACACGGACACGACCCGGCCAGTCCCGGTCCCACCTGGCCCGTCGAGCTGCACCGACAGTGCCAGATCCCCGGCCTCGGCCGATCCCACGATACCCCGCACCGTGCCCAGCGTGCCGTTCTTTACCCCCAACTCCCGGTCATTGCGCAGGAAGTAGACCCGCTCCCCGTCCGCAAACACCCGCTCGCCCTGGGCGGTTGGCACCAGCACGTCGTCACCCAGTTCACCCGCCTCCCGCCGGATGGCGCGTGCCGCCTCGTTCAGTGCCCGCACATCGACACGCCGATGCGCCAGCATGATCTGGCTTTCTTCTGGCGCAGCCTGACGGGCTTCCTCCCACCCGGCCACGACCCCGGCCCGCGCCTCTTCCAGCGTGTCATGCCCGCGCACCAGGCCAGCCGCCTCATAGCGTCCCAGCGCCTGCTCTGTCCGCCCGGTCGCAAGCTCCTTCGCGGCCGCCTGCTGCCAGTCTTCATGCTGCCGGCGCACGGCTGTGATTTCCACCGACCCAACCCGCTCGGCCACCACCCGGAACGCGCCACCCGCCTCGATCGCCTGCAACTGCTCGGGATCACCCACCAGCACCACCTTGGCCCCGGCTTCGCGGGCGACAGACAGAACCCGCTCCATCTGCCGTGACCCCACCATGCCGGCCTCGTCCACCACCAGCACGTCCCCGCGCTCCAGTAGGTCGAACCCACGCGCCCACGCCCGCTCCAGAGACGCCAGCGTCCGGCTCTCAATCCCGGATCCCGCTTCCAGCCCTTCCGCCGCGATCCCCGACAGCGCCGCCCCGCGCACCCGGTACCCGGCCTCTTCCCATGCCGCGCGGGCCACACCCAGCATGGTGCTCTTCCCCGTCCCGGCATACCCGACCACCACGGACAGGTCGCGGGACTTCGTGACCTCGCCCACCGCCAGTGCCTGCTCCTCCCCAAGACCGGAATGCTGCATCGCTGCCCGACGCACCGCCAGCGGCACCGCATGCCCCTGAGACTGCCCCATCGCGAGCGACGCTTCTTCCAGACGCTGCTCGACCCCGATCATCGTGCGCGTGGAGAACCGCTCCCGCCCGTGCCCGTCTTTCCCGAGTGCCACCAGCTCCGGACATGCCTTCACCCGAACCATGACGGCCGTAAACTGTTCAGCATCCACCGTCTGCCGGTCCACGAACCGCGCCAGATCCTGCCGGGTAAACGTGCTCTGCTGCCGGGTCAGCGCCGCCAGCGCCACATGCGGCTCGGCCAGCAACCTTTCCCCATTGCGTCGCGCGATCTCCAGATGATCAGCGACCCGTTCCGCATCCTCGCCCCGCTCTTCCCGGCGCATCCCGGCCGGACCGATTTTGTTCTGCGGCTCAAGGTCGATCCCCTGTGCCGCGAACGACCGATGGTCGATCCGCACGTCCATATCCAGTTCGGCCAGCCGTTCATTGGCAAGTGACGCCCATCGCTCCCGCCATGTCAGCAGGAGGTCTTTGTCATTCCACGACCGCTCTTTTGCACCAAAGCCGTTCTCATCCACAGACCGCGTGGACAGCATCACATGGGCATGAGGCTTCGCCTGTCCGTCTTCGCCGATGTCCCAATGCATAGTGAGGTCGGCCACCATGCCGCGTTCCACGAACTGCTCCCGCACAAAATCCCGTGTCAGCTCGATCCCCTGCGCCTGGGTCATTTCGCGCGGGAGTGCAAACTCCACCTCACGGGCAAGCTGGGCATCCTTGCGTTTCTCGATCGCCTCGATCTCATTCCATAGGGTCGCACGGTCGAGAAACCGTTCCGGCGCGCAATCGGGCAGCAGGATCTCGGAATGCACCACGCCGCTCTTGTTGGAAAAATCATGGTCGCGATCCAGCCGCACATCATGCAGGCGGGACGCCGCGCGATAGGCCGCCGCTGCCACGGCGCTCCGGCCGGTGGCGCGGCTGATGACCTTTGCATGCAGATGATAGATCGCCATGAACGCGATCCTATCACGCCACTTAAGCGCACGTCACGCAGTGACGTATAAGCGCGCACTCAAATTTTACTGCGGCGCAAGAGTTGATTGCTCTGGATGAGTGACGCGGTTCTCAGCTGTGTGATAGAGTCTGGAACAAATAAGCAGGACAGGGGACAAAAATGCGCAAACCACGGGACATTGATGCGGAACTGAAGGCGCTTCAGGAAAAGGCGAAGCAGCTTAAGGCACAACGGACCATCCAGCTCGGCGAACTGGTCGAGGCGACGGGAGCTGATACCCTGTCGATCGAGACGCTGGCCGGGGTACTACTTGCGGCTGTCGAACAAGCGGACGGCAAACCCGAAGCCGTCGCGAGGTGGACCGAACGGGGAACAGCGTTCTTTCAGGGAGGCGGAAAAAAGGGCAGCCGGAAAGGAACCTGAGACGATCAGAGCGGAGCTTCTGGTGCTTGAAAGACAGATCAGGAAGCAGGCGGCCCTGATCCATCGCCATCAGGCACGAAAGGCACGCACTGACATGCGCGACTGGGCGAAAGCGCGACGGGAACGCACCCATCATCTGATCGAACTGGGAGGCCTAGTCCAGAAGGCAGGACTGGTCGATCTGACCGATGATGACCGTGCCACCCTGCTCGGGGCCTTCCTGGATATTGCAGGACAGCTTCAGGGCGGCAATGAGACCACTCCGGTTGATCTGAAAACGCGCTGGAGGCGCGCGGGGCTTCATGCTTTCGATGCAGACCGGGAACATGACTGATTGCGAAACACGATCATCCGAAACGGATAGACTGTAATCTCGGTCACAGAACAATTTGACGGCCTGGAAATTGACCACCACAAACACTTCAAGAGGATACCTAATGGCTCCAGAATACCCTTCTCCAGAATGGTTTTCTGATAAGATCAATCGTCATCAATGGATGTGGAATCTGAATGCCCGGTTCGTTTCACGGGCGGCAAAGCGTATGACCGATACGGATGCTTTGATCTTGCTCAATGAGGCGGTCAATCTGGAAATAGCGGAAACGGCTGCCAATCTTCTGCAGGACGGTGTGCCAGAAAAAATCGTCGCTGATTTCGTTATGGCTTACAGTCAGACACAACGAGCAGAATTGCTGGATAATGTCTGCGATTACGCATGGCGGACTTCTGCTCCTGTCGCTGCCACGAAACACGAGGTGATGAAGACATGACCATGACGGATCTTTCCGACGGACGGGCTGCCAAAAGGGCCGCAATCCGCAAGGCATGCAACAGCACGAAACCCACTGTCCCGGCCGATCAGGTTCTTGCTCTTCTGGATGCCGATCTGACCCGGATTCAGGCGGCCATTGACGCCCTTCCTACCCCTCGTCCCACGGATTGATGAGGGTGAGACCGCAGTTGAGGAAATCGCGTGTGTTCCGTGTCGCAAGGGATGCGCCACGGGACTGCGTGATGGCCGCGATCTGTGCATCAAACTGACTGATGGGTTCTCCGGCCTGCCGGCGTCGGGAAGCGATCTCAGCATAAACACGGGCCGCCTCTCCGTCGAAAGGCAGGATACGTCCGGAGAAATCCTCTTCGAACATGGCACGGGCGGCCGCGATCAGCAGATCCCGCCGTCGTCCTTCCGGCAGCAGCGCCAGCCCATACAGGATCTCGGCCTGGGTAATGGCCGTAATGAAGAGGGTCATCATGGATTGACGGGACATCCAGGCCAGCACCGCCCCGTCAGGCCCGGAGCGCATCAGTTCGGAGAGGATGTTGGTGTCGAGAACGATCACGACCCGAAATCCACGTCCCTGATGGCCTCACGGGATACCGCAGGCAGATCTACCCCGCCCAGCCTGGCAAAACGCTGGTGGATGGCCTGACCGGCATCTACCCCCTGAGAGACTTCAGCGGCAAGAGCCGAGCGCAGGATATCGCGCACCTCTTCTTCCATAGAACGCCCATGCTGGGCTGCGCGCAGACGAAGCCGCTGCTTGAGACTATCGTCAATATTGCGGATGGTCATCACGGCCATGGAAACCTCATGAAAGCAATGACAGCATTGTAGTCATTGACTTCGCAGTTTGCAATCATCAGGTCGGATTGGAGTATTTGGGGGAAGAAACGAAATCCCACACCAAGCTGAAAACGGAAGCGCAGATCCAAACTGACCTGAAAATCCAGACGGAAACAGAACGCGGGAACGATCTCTCATTCCCGCGCTGAAGTTTACCAGTAATATTCGTGGGGCCGCCGGGTTCCGGTATACGGAAAGACCGCCTCGACAGGATCAAGGTCGCCCTTGATGATCAGGCGGGCAACATGCCTGTCATGATGACGGGCAGGACGGATATCGTGCAGATGGCTGTACCAGTTTGGAGATTCAGAGGCTTCACGTGAGCCTCCATAGCCACAGCGATCCGACCGGTTGGCCCAGCGATGATCTCGGCCGTGTTTGCGGCTGTGATGATAGGTGCGAGACATGGGGAGCTTTCCCTCCATGACGCGCGGAGTGATTTCCGAGCGTATCTACATCGCCCGATCTCCTCTGTTCTGGTCGGAATACGCTTTACCGCGCCTGTGCGATATCGGTTTCCAGCAGGGACGCTGGCAGGCGCATGTTGAGGGCTGCCGCCTTGGGTTCGATTTCAAAGCGCGTGGGCTTGAAACCGGACAGGTCATACCGGGTCAGATCGGCGGTCGCGACAAAATCCTCGACCGCTTCGTCACTGTGCAGCGAGGGCATGGACCTGTTTTTGCTGCTCATAGTGGTCGATCTCCTTCAGACGGCTTCGATAGGACCTGGATAAGCCTTTACCAGCGGATCATGGGTCAGCAGAAGCACTCCTTCCACCATGGCCTGAGCTACCAGGATACGGTCAAAAGGATCCCGATGCACATCTGGCAGTTGTCCCACTGCCAAAGCGTGCTGGCTGGTGATCGGCAACTCCTCATAACTGTTTTCGATCAGACCGCGTCGCAGCAGATGAGGATCAACCTGGAAGTCTGCCCGTCCCAGCCCGGTCTTAATGGTGATTTCCCAGAGACTGGCCGCACTGAAGACCAGAACATTGTCCGGATCTTCCATCAGGGTTCTCGCCCGTGCTGACAGCTTATCAGGCTCTCCGGCCGCCCAGAGCAGCAGATGGGTATCCAGAAGAAGCCTCATGCCGGACCGTCGAACAGAGACACAATGTCATCCTGTCCCATGCGATCAAAATCTTCGGGCACCCGGATTTTTCCAGCAAGAAACCCCAGACGCCGTTGCTGTAACTCTTCAGGAGCCGTAATCGGACTGACCCGCACCATCGGCCGGCCGGCTTTGGCAATGATGAAGCTTTCCCCTTTCATGGCGGCGTCAATCAGCCGGGACAGATGGGTCTTGGCTTCGTGAATGTTGACTGTGCGCATGGCGAAAGCCTCCTGAGTTTACTCAAAAAGACTTAGTCATATTAGTCTGGTCCATCAAGGCAAATGTCGCCAGGACCACCTCAGGAAACGAAAAAAGCATACTCATCGCGTTCCTCGCCTGCCGTCATCCCCTTTCGGCTACAACATTGGCGGCTAGGAATGCCGCATAGCCCTGTTCGTCCATCTGACCTGCTGCCAGCGCGAGAACCGCATTCGCAGCATCTTCCTGGGTTGCCGTGAAACGATAGCCGTTCAGTTCCAGAAACAGCACGCCGAGCACAAAACCCGTACGTTTGTTCCCATCGATGAAGGGATGGTTTTTGACGATACCCGCCGTATAGACGGCCGCCAGATACACTGGATCCAGCGGATCCGCATAGGCCGCATGCTGGTGTGGTCGGGCAAGCGCGGATTTCAGAAGACCAGCCTCCCGTACGCCGGAAGCGCCACCATGCAGCCCCAACAGCCGGTCATGCAGGATCAGGGCTTCGCGTTCGTCTATCCAGACGAAGACTGTCATTGGGCCAGAACATGCAGCGTATCACGATAACGCCGCATAATATCCTCAGCCTTCGCCATTTTTGTTTCGAAGTCAGGATCATAGGGTACGAGCCGATATCCGCCGTCTGGTGCTTCGGTCAGATACAGGGGCGCGCCGTCCTGGGTGTTCAGCCGTGAGATCACTTCTTTGGGCAGCACCACCCCGAGTGAGTTTCCGAATTTTCGCACTTTCAGCTGGACCATAGTGAATCCCTCCTAATGTTATTACCAATGTAATAACCTTTTGCGGTTTCAGCAACCACCATGCTCACCGGCCTGTCTAGCTCACAGTGGTCAGCCGTCTTTCTTACGCGACGTTTCTGGGCCGACCGCCTTTAGCACCATTCCGACGTGCGGCTGCCGCCTTTGCAGGACTGGCGGACGATCCGCCCACACGTCCCATTTGTGCCGCCATCCAGCTTCTGGAACCGTAGATACCGTGGATCAGACCTTCGACCAGAACATCAGCATCAAGACGGGGCCAGTGAAGGCCATTCCCCAGCGGGGTGATCTCGATCTCGGCCAGATCATTCAGTGAAGCGTCGTGCAAATCCTGTAGCAGATCCACAGGCACGCTCATTTCAACACCGTTGGAAAACGTGACATGAAGAGCGCGGCGCGCACGGATCAACCGTGCGGAGACCGCATGAGGAACTGTCGCTCTATGAAGCGCGTCTGCTTCACGAGCGGCCTGATATTTCATGTCATTCGCCATGTATCTTCTCCCATGCTTCCGCCAGCATCTCAGCGTGGTCCTGCACGATGACAAGGGCTTCCTGTATAACCTTATCCTTCATGCCACCTGCCCGTATCAGGCGGGCTTTCCTGCCAATTTCAATCACCGCTTCTCCATCCGCGCTTATGACGTGAACGTGCATTGGCACATGATCTGCCGTGTAAATCACGACACGAAATCCATTGATGCGTAGAAGCGTCGGCATAATGCACCATATCCCTAACGCTTGGGTTTTTCAATCAGAACCATCCCGCTGAAAGTCAGGAGGAGGATATCTGGACGGACGAACAGGAAATGACCAGCCTATCAATCCCCGGCAAGGCCCGCAGAGCGCCCTGGGAGGCCGCACAAAGCGCAATTCCCGTTACTGCCCACCAAACCAGCCACCACACACGGGAACGCCTGTACGGCCATCCTGTGGCGTCTGACGGGTATGCTGCAACACGTGAGCTGCTGAATGATCGCCTGAACACCGGTGCGTCTTGAGCAGATTACGGTCTTGCCCGGTTCTTCTGGTGTTGCAGGCGTTGGGCGAGCACGGAGCGGGAGCCCCGTAGGGCGCCGAAGGCGCTGACGCGGGAGAGGAAGGTGCTGGTGGAGAGACGATGCGGGAATGCATCGTCAGATTATGATTTTGCGCCGTAGGCATGTCCGTTTAGCGCAGCCCTGGAAGGGCGAGCAGGGGGATGCCGGGTGGGAGATCGGGGCGGCCGTAGGCCGCGAGCCGGCGGAGGCGTAGCCCCCAAGAGGCGGTGCTTGGGTTCAATTTGGCTGAAAATTACAGAGAATGAAAAGTTATCCACAGGCTTAGAGTGTTAATTTATGTGTTAAAAGTAGTGTTATGGGTTTTCCACAAAAACGTAACTGACTGAAAATAAAATACAAAAACAATGTTTTGGGGCAGCTTGCGTCAACGAAACCCCGAATCTAGTGACTCCAGAACCCCGAATCTGCGTCAACGAAACCCCGAATCTAGCTCTTGCGTCAATGAAACCCCGAACCTAAACTGATCGTCAATGAAACCCCGAATCAAAGCAACCCGTCAACGAAACCCCGAACTGGCAATTACCGTCAGTGAAACCCCGAATGTTGATGGACGTTCCGTTCTACTTCCGGAACGATATCCGACACCAGATCTTTTTATTTGTGATGTCCTTGATGCCATCCCCAAAGATGATATGGCCTCGATGGAACATCCAATTTTCTCGCTTGCCACTAAACCTGATCGACGCATTTTCCGATATGAGCACAATGGCAATACAGTTGAGATCGTTCCGAGCGTCAAAGGGCTCGCGACGATCCATGACAAGGATATCCTTATCTATTGCATTTCGCAGCTTATCGCGAAAATGAATCAAGGTGAGCGGCCAAATCGAACTCTCCACCTTACCGCACGCGATTTATTGGTGTGGACCAACCGTCAAACCGATGGTGATGGCTATAAGCGGCTTCGGAGCGCATTTGAGCGCTTAGCAGGCACACGGATCACCACCAACATCAAAGCTGATGGAGAAGAAATCACCGAAGGCTTTGGCCTTATCAATGAATGGCGAATTATCCGTAAGACCAATTCCGGACAAATGTCCGAAATTAAGGTAACGCTATCCGAATGGCTATTCAGAATGATCGAAGGCCGAAGTGTACTGACATTACATCGCGATTATTTCCGTTTACGCAAACCACTTGAACGAAGAATATACGAACTTGCACGCAAGCATTGTGGCGCTCAGGAAAAATGGGTTGTTTCTATAGAAATTTTACAGAAAAAAACTGGGGCCAGTAGCCATATTCGCGTATTTCGCTCAATGCTCCGTGACTTGGCAATCAATAACCACTTGCCTGATTATGCTGTCGAAATAAACAGCAACACAGTTACTTTCCGTAATCGGGAAACGATGGACACCGTCAAGGTAATAGAGCCAAAACTCCAGAAACCATTTGTCGATCCCGAGGGTTTCCATGACGCTAGAGGAGTTGCTCCAGGATATGATGTCTACGCACTCTATGATGAATGGGCGTCATGGTGGAATGATAGTGGACAACCAGAGTTGCAAAACCCCAGTGCCGCATTTGTTGGATTCTGCCGCAACCGACACAAACGCAACCCTATACGCTAGACACAGCCTACGTGTATAATTGTATACGTGTATAAATGTATACTTAGCCGCTAACGATCCGGCTTCGTCCTTTCTTCACAAACAGATCGTCCAGTGCTTCTCCAAGCAAACCCTGAACCGTCGTTCCCTCTTCGGCCGCGATAATACGAAGCTGGGTGCTGACTTCAGGAGAAAAATGCCCACCGATCAACTTGGTCCCCTTCCGACCATTCAGCGTAGGTTTACGGAATGATATATCTGGCTTCAGGGAAGGGGCTGCCATTGCCTCACCACTACCTTTGGCGCGATCAAGCATCGCTTGTAGCGTATTGCTTTTCGCCATCACACTACCTCCCGATTTTTGTATAATTGTCTATCTGTATACTCGTATAAACGCTTGATTTCGTTTGCTGCTGGCCCATGTGCTTCGAATTCCTGCACAGCCTGTCCCGCCGCCTGTGCACGGAAAAATGCCTTGCGGTTTCCTACTGTCACCGGACAGACCGTTGCCCCCAATTCGGTCACGGCCTTAATGGCATCCCCTGTCTCCTGCCCTTGGGGGGGCACAAAAGTTAAAACGACAGCAAACGCTTTACCGAGCTGACGAACCACATCCAATGTGTGTGTCATACTCATTGTATCGAACACGGCCGTCTTCGTCGGAATGAGAACGAAGTCAGCATGCCGCGCCGCTTCATAAGCTACATCACGCGCAACAGCAGCTCCGTCGATAATCACAAGATCAGTACCCGCATCCGCGCAGGCTTTGAGCATTGCAGGCAAACGTATCGGCTGAATTGAAGCCACAGCCGGTGTATCGAGCTGGCGTACGTCTTTCCAGAAAGAGGCTGTCGCCTGTGGGTCCAAATCAATAATAGCAACAACCTTACCCGCTTGCTCAGCCGCGACCGCGAGACAGGTTGCAAGCGTCGTTTTTCCGACACCGCCCTTCTGCGAAAGAACAGCAAGAACCTTCATGCTACACCTCTACTCGTATAATCTTATACCTGTATACACTTTCTACGAGGGAAGAGAAGGCCTCATCTTATCTCTCTGCACAATGGCAGCAACAGTGTTCTTGCTGATTCCTAGATCGCGGGCGATCCATCGATAACTCCGCTTTTCAGCCACCAACGCCAGAACCTTCGGAGCCAGACGGTCAGACTTCGGCCGCTCTCCTTTCTGTCGGCCGAGAACCTTCCCGCGCGCCCTGGCGGCGGCCAGACCGGACTTCACCCGCTCGCTGATCAGATCCCGCTCGAACTCTGCAATCCCGGCCAGAACCGTCGCCAGCATCCGTCCATGTGGTGTTGCCAGATCGAACGTCATCCCCGTTATGGCGATCAGGGAAACACGATAGCTCTCCAGCTCCTGAAGCGTGGAGATGAGATCAATGGTCGAACGCCCCCAGCGGGACAGCTCCGTCACCAGAATGGCGTCAATTTTACGGGCCTGGGCCAGTGCCATGACCTTTCGACGCTCGGCCCGATCCACCCGGACGCCAGATCCTGTCTCCATGAAGATGCCAGACACTTCATAGCCCGCGCGTTCGGCAAACCGCTTCAGCTCGTCTTTCTGGCGCACGCATGACTGATCGGCCGTAGAAACCCGACAATAGATGAGCGCGCGCTGTCCCATTTGAACCCTCCTGGAAAAACCACCATGCAGCCCTTGATACACCGTGGCTCCGGATTGTCCCAATTAGACTATAGTTAAAAAACCTCCTTCCTATATGCGCAAGACAACATGAATATAAAATTTCTATATATATATTTAAGATTATTTTTTATTCTTATTTAAAAAATCTGAAAGCGGTTTAGAGCGCCTTTCAAAACCATGTTTTGAGTGCCCGGAAGCATATGAGGGAGCATGCGATCGTGATGAATGCGAGATGGATGTCGGCCCTTCGTTCGTAGCGGACGGTAAGGCGTCGGAAACGTGAGATCCAGACGAATGTGCGCTCGACGACCCAGCGATGCTTCCCGAGATGTGAACTGCTTTCGATGCCTTTTCTCGCAATGCGGTGTCTGATCCCACGGCGGGAACACGCCATACGGCAGCGTCTGTAATCATAGCCTTTGTCGGCGTGAAGCTTTCCAGGGCGCCGGCGTGGCCTCCCATTCTTCCCCTGAATGGGAGGCAGGGCATCCAGCAGAGGCTCAAGCATCCTGCTGTCATGGACATTCGCCCCAGACAGCAGAACAGTCAGCGGAATACCCTGTCGATCAGTGACGATGTGGCGCTTCGTGCCGGGTCTGCCGCGATCCGTGGGGTTCGGGCCGGTTGTTTCACCCCCCTTTTTGCCGCAATGGACGCGCTGTCCATGCAGGCCCGGCTCCAGTCCAACTGGCCGGCTTGATGCAGGCGGGTCAGTAACGCCCGATGAAGGTTGTCCCAAACTCCAGCAATTTGCCAATCCCGCAGACGCCGCCAGCACGTCACCCCGGAGCCACATTCCATCTCGTGCGGAAGCATCTCCCATGGAATGCCGGTCAGAAGAACGAACAGTATCCCCGTCAAGGCTGACCGGTCGGAAAGACGGGGGCGTCCACCTTTTGGACGTGGAGGAATAACAGGAAGGAGCGGTTCAATAATCGCCCAGAGTTCATCGGAGACAAGAGGTGGGGCCATACAGCCTCATCCCTCATTCAGGCACATAGTACAAGGGTTTTGAAAGGCACTCTAAACCTGTCTCACTATGGTCATGCTCGAATTCCGCAACAGGAAATATTTATTTAATCTATTAGTATATCTTTGGTGTATGGCGTTAAAAAGAATTTTTCCCATTCATCTGGATGAGAAGGCCTTAAATCAGATACAGAGTATCCATTTTTAGGTATCGACGTCAAAAATCCTTCTTCATTGATTTTTATATTAAAAAATTCTTCATTTTTTTCAATAAAAACAAGAATATTATTTTTAATAACACAATTTCCACCTATCTTTATGGGAGGACAATATGAGGAGTTTGCCATAAGATAATTTTTACCATCAAATGTACTTACTACGACAACATCTACAAGAATATCATTTGGAGTGTTTTCTTCTATAAATATTACTTTACAAGTATGAGGAGATATTTTTGCAGATCTATTCCATATATCCTTTATTTTTAACACTGAAGATTTATCTATGCTCGGTTTTCGATATATATTTTCTTTTAAGAAATATGATGGATTTCGATCTATTCTTGAATTAAACCAAAGCATTATGAAATTAGAAACATCTTCTATATTATCAATAGAGCAAACTTCATAAAATCCAGGTTCATTTCCAAGAACATTTAATTTTTGAACATAATAATCACCACTTGCATTACTTATAAAATCTATCAAAGAATAATTCATATTTATTTTTTCTCCATAAGAAATGCATAAAAATTCTACTTTATTTGAAGAAAATAAACAATTATGAAAAAAAGACCCCAAAAATCCAGCGCATTTGTAGTTTTTTATAATATTTATTTGTTCTGGAACAGATAGTTCTTCAGAATAGAAAATTGATACTCCAAATCTCGATAAAATATTCTCTAGTTTTTCTTCATTTTGTATTTTATGAGTGCCACTCATTAGATTTTTTCTGCTAATATATGCAAATTTATTTTCATTAGCGCTTTTGTTTTCTTTTTTAAAAAAGTGGCTAAAAATTCTATTAGTGTTTTTGTTGGCATAATTTTGTTCAGATATATAATCTGAACAAAATTCTATTTTCTTTATCTTTATAGGGAACAACGGGATAAATATATCATCAAAATCTATTTCAAGAAGATCAAGAAAATATTTGACCCACTTTATTTTAATTAAAGTCTCTTTTGAATTCTTACTCAAAAAAATTATTTTTATATTTTTTTCGTATTTTATAAAAGAATATCGCATTAACCTAGGTAATGTCTCTATTAAAAAATGACCATAATGGTCAGAAAAATATCCTCCCCAGAAAAAAGATTCAAATTCTGGGTATTCATCGTGAAAACTCAATCTTGTTTTGTATTCTTGAACATGAATATGAAGATTGTTTTCCTCTCCTGAAAATATAGCTGCCTGATTTATTAGATTACCATGGCTGTCATAAAGACCACTTTTTTTATCTATACCTATAGGACTTTGGGGTATAAACAAAACGTTATGGTAAGAATACAGTGCTGGGGGTTCAGAAAAAATTCTTTTTGATATGTCGTTTGCGAGAGCTTTTTTAAACATTTAAGGATCCACTGATTTCGGAAAACATAGGTATGATTTTTCTAAAAATATTCTATGAATAAGCCTTTTTCAAGTTACTTAGAGCGCCTTTCAAGACCATGTTTTGAGTGCTCGGAAACATATGAGCGAGCATGCGATCGTGGTGAATGCGAGATGGATGTCGGCCCTTCGTTCGTAGCGGACGGTAAGGCGTCGGAAACGTGAGATCCAGACGAATGTGCGCTCGACGACCCAGCGATGCTTCCCGAGATGTGAACTGCTTTCGATGCCTTTTCTCGCAATGCGGTGTCAGAGGTGGACCCGTCTGTTCGGACAGTTTTTGGGTTTGAATAAGCTATACCCGGTTATTGTTATGCCGCCATTCTGACGGCGTTGCTGTTGGCCCTCTGGTCCTGGGTTAA
>NZ_JABCQG010000030.1 GCF_015244565.1 Gluconobacter vitians
CTCAAGGAGTGGCGCGCTGTCGCAACCAGATACGAAAAAACAGCAACGTCGTTCCTCGCGGTCATCCACATCGCTGCCGCAGCAGACTGGATCAAGCCCTAACAGGCCCTAAATTTCACAAAAACAAAATCGACGAATTATTATAGATTACCAACAACAGGCTCTACCATCTTGTTCTTCAGCTATAAATCACACGCTTCCAGCGATCAAAAATTTAGGCTGTTCCGCACACGAAAGAGCGATGATGCCATAACCAGTGATAAAGCAAACTATGGAAATTTTCCCGAAGAGATCTGGCCAAATCAAAAAACAGACTGCACACGTTTATTATAAATGTGTACAGTCTTTTTTTTTGCCATTCGAGAATTAACCAGTTTAAAGAAGTTTTTTTAATAGATATTATAATAAATTACTATTAACTTGGATCAACAAAAAAATTTGGAAGAGAAAAAACTGATGCCTGCAATGCAGTATCAATCACATCGCATGCATCTAAAGCTTCTTTAATAGTTACATCCATATCAAGGTAACGATACGTACCTAACCGCCCCATAAAGGATACTTTATTTTCTGCTCGTGCTAGTTCGATATAATTTCCCAATAGCTTTTTTTCATTCACTAAGCGAATAGGATAATAGGGAATATCGTTCTCATCAGCTAGACGACTATATTCACGAAAACAAACGGTTTTTGAAAACTTATCTTGTTCCCAAGGTGCAAAGTGTTTGTGCTCGGAAACGCGCGTGTAAGGCACATCTTCCTGGCAATAGTTGATAACTGCAGTACCTTGATGATCACCGTCATCTAAGAACCGTTCAAAATCCAACGTTCGGTAGCCTAATCGACCCAGACTAAAGTTGAAATATCGATCAATCGGCCCAGTATAGAAAACATGCTGGAAATCCTCTTTTACATGCTCAAATGAGCAACCCAAACGAACATCAATACCATCAACATTTAGAATATTCTTCACAATAGAAGTATATCCATCCCTTGGCATTCCTTGATAAGGATGGTTAAAATAATTATCATCATAGTTAAATCGCAATGGCAAACGTTTTAGAATGGATGCAGGAAGCTCTTTAGGATCCAAACCCCATTGTTTGCGTGTGTATCCATAAAAAAATGCACGATACAAATCTTGACCGATCATACTCAGAGCTTGTTCTTCAAAGTTCTGAGGTTCTTTTATAGTTTTGTCTGCTTTGCTTTCAATAAAAGCTTGAGCTTCCTTTGGTCCCATTGTTGTACCAAAAAACTGATTAATAGTTAGAAGATTGACTGGTAATGTGTAAACGTGTGCGCGTGAAATAGCCTTTACACGATTAATATAGGGAATAAAGGTTCCAAACTTTTGCACATAGTTCCATGTCCGTTCATCGGCTGTATGAAAAATATGTGGCCCATATTTATGCACCATAATGCCGGTTTCGGGATCACGTTCTGTATGGCAGTTTCCACCAACATGAAGGCGCTCATCCACAACTACTACTTTATGGCCACGTTCTGCCAAATGGCGTGCTACAACGGCACCGCTGAATCCAGCGCCTACAACACAGAAGGTCATATGTCATCTCCGCATCAACTATTATGAAGGTTTATTTTATTTTTTTTACAGCCACAAGACATCTGCATTTTCTGAAATTAAATTTTCACATCGGTATCGGATTTAATCCTGATCTATTGATTGATCTTTCTGAAATGAATTCTAGAAAGAATTTCAAAAACCAAAATTCAATCCGATACAACGATGACAATTTAATTTTTCAAGCAAAAACCTCAAATGAGTTCAGATGTATCGCTGATTCCTCTGGAACAGTCATTCTGATAAAGCGTGCTGTATGATACGCATCTAAATCAACAACAAATCCAATATCTTTTCCTTTATAAACAGGCTGATCATCGGTTTTCGAATATATTTCGCTCCAACTGGCACCATCATCAGAGATAGATATAATAAAATGATTCATTCTTTCTGACAAAAATTCGCGCGGATATATCAATATGGTTTTTATATTTTCTTTTTCTTCAAGATCTACCTGCCACCACGGATTTTCTTCAATCCCCGTGTGGTTGCACATTGAAACATAATCAAATGCTTCCGTTACACGTCGTGCGTCCTTTTCCAGTTCTTGCTCTGCTGACCATATTGATACTGAAGATTGAAGACATGGTTTTGAAAAAGCAATATTTTTGCGTGGCATTGATTGAATCCATTGCCGTTTCAAAGCCAACTGCCAGAAACTATCGACTTTTGCGGGTGATCTTAGTTTTAATATTTCTGCATATAATAACGGCACTGAAATTTCAGATGGAAAAGTTTCAAGGTTTTTAGATAGGTCAGAATCAGGATCAAATACCTCTAAGGCGCCTATAGTGTCTATCCTTTTTTTTCAAAAAATCCCTTCCGGCAACAGGGTGAACTATTGTGTTCGGAATATTTGATATTCCACTATACATGTAGTTGTGTGGTCTATACTTATATCTCGTCATATCATATAGATCATTTAAATTAATTACATTAAAATTATCTTGAGAATATACATAACTAGATATAAAGGCTTCGCAGTAAGGCCATGTATATTCCTCGGGATTGGAGTCATAAATATGTTTTATTCTCAGACGTTCTTCATACGCACTTAAAATTAATTTCCTAGACATCATAACAAATGGAAATAACATTTGTTTTTTATTTTTATAATACGCAGAAATTGTTGCTTGAGGCCAGTCACCTTCTTTAGGGTCGAATATTTGACCAACCAAGTCTACGTCATCTTTTATAGCTTTTTTTATTAGTTTATCAAAATCAATATTTAAAGAACAATCATTTTCTAATAAGAAAAAATAATTTACTTTTGGGAGGCTTCTTAATAGATAATAAAATACAAAATCTGCATCATACCATAGAGTTGGATTATGTCCTGATTTTGGTTTTAACCCCAAAGATTCAGGATCATTAGTATGGGAAATTTTATTGAAATTCCCCACGTCAATCTCGCCGTTTGTTTCATCACAGGCCACGAAAAACTGGAATCCTGCACATTGGCCAAATAGTTTACGTGCTAAATATTCTGTATCTTCATTCCAGTAATGAGTGCGATAGATGATAGCAACGTCTTCGTTTAAAAACATACGTCTAATCCTTAAGCTTAACTAATTTTAATCCTATAGCATATAATGCGATTTGAAAAGTTTTTCGAGCCTAATACATTCTTATTTGGCAGAAGGAATACGATCGGGTTAGCGTAAAATCTCTCATATCAAGAGGTATGTAGATTCTTAAATTTTTCCTTATCCTCAAAACGTACAAATTAGGTTGAAGCTCTCCCGGTCCTGTCAGCATAGTTATCAGAATGAGGCATCTTTTCCCTTTCCCAACTTCCTTATGACAAGCCAGCAGAGGTCTCTGTTCGGGCTTGCAGGGATCATTGCCCTTTCCTTTGCCACAGAAATGAACGAGCAGGTCTCTGCCCAGGCACTGCCAGACATTGCCGGTGCCCTGGGGCTCAGCATGGACTCCCAGCGCTGGTTTTCGAGCCTCTATGTGACGGCCGAAATCATCGGAATGTCAGTGTCGCCATGGCTTGCCGTGACCCTGACCCTGCGCCGGTTTTCATTTTTCGTGGCGATTTTGGCCGTGCTGGCGTCCAGCCTCATCCCGTTCACCTCAACGCTGTCCCTGCTATACATCCTGCGCGTTTTTCAGGGACTGGCCGGGGGCTTTACCGTCCCTCTTCTGATGACGATCGCCCTGCGTGTCCTCGCCCCGCCCATACGGCTTTACGGGCTGGCAGCCTATTCCCTGACCGCTACGTTCTTTCCCAATCTCAGCATGACATTCGCCGGATTGTGGACTGATCTCGTGGACTGGCGGTTCGTTTTCTGGCAGTCGATCCCGCTCTGTACGCTGTCCTTCCTGCTGCTGTGGTACGGCATGCCGGTTGATCCGCCGAAGCATGAGCGGTTCTGGAAGTTCGACTGGAAAGGCTTCCTGCTGATCGTCTTCGGAATGGGCTCTTTCTCGATCATGCTCCAGATGGGCGACTGGATGGACTGGTTCAACAGTCCGTTCATCTGTGTTCTGGGGCTGATGAGCCTCGTCTGCATCCCGCTGTTTGTCCTGAACGAGTGGTTCCACCCCCTCCCCCTGTTCAAGTTCCAGCTCCTTGGCCGTCGTAACTTCGCCTATGGCGCCAGTACCCTGCTGACCTTCGTCGTCATCTCCCTGTCGTCTTCCACTCTGCCAGCGTCCTTTCTTCAATCTGCCGCAGGCTATCGTCCGGAGCAGATCTATCCCGTTACGCTTGAGATCGCGGGTCTCCAGCTGGTGATGCTGCCCCTGATGGCTGTTATTCTGAACAAGACCTGGGTTGATTCCCGCATTGTCAGCTTCATCGGCATGACCTGCATCCTGACTGCCTGCATCGGTGATTTCTTCCTCACCTCGAATTGGAACCGTGACCAGTTCTATCTGTGGCAGGGGCTGCAGGGCATTGGGGACGCCATGATCGTCATGCCTTTGCTGATGATGTCGACCAACACGCTTGATGCTTCGGAAGGGCCTTTTGCTTCGGCCATGGTCAATACGCCGCGTGCCGTCGCGGAAGCCGTCGGGATCTGGCTGCTCCAGCTCATGCAGCGCGAACGCGGCTCGCTTCATTCAGACCGGATTGCCGATCGTCTTGGTCGGGTCCGCTACAGCCTTGTGCAGGGCACGAACCCTGTTCTGCAACGTTCTGCCCCCCTTACGCCATCCGGCCAGCCTGCCTATCCCGGCAGCATGACCGCTTTGCACGCCCAGATGACCCGACAGACCGCAACCCTGACTTTCAGCGATGACTGGGTCGTGCTCGGCAGCCTCGTCGTGTTTCTGATGATCTGGGTCTGCGTACTTCCTGTTCGAACCTATCCCCCCCGTATCGTGTTTCAGTCGAAATAACTTCAGAAGCCTTCCCGCCAAGCGGCAGGGAAAGAAAGGAATTGCCGCAGAATGGCGGATCAGAACGACAACTCTTCCCAGAATGCCCAGGAAGAGGAGAAGAAAAAGAAGCAGGACCAAAAGCACCGTACCATCACCCGCTGGCTGTTCATCGGCGGTGGCTTGATCGTCCTGATTTTCGTTGTTGTCGTTCTGGCCATTATTTTCGTGCCCAACCGCCATGTCTGGACCGATGACGCCTATGTCACGGCTCATTACACCGTCGTCGCGCCCCGTATCGCCGGACAGGTCATTGCCGTGGACGTGACGGACAATCAGCCCGTGCGGGCCGGACAGGTGCTCGTCGAGCTGGACCCTCACGATTACCAGACCACTCTGGACCAGAGCCGTGCAACGCTTGCCCGGGATGTGGCGCTCGTGCAGGACGCCGCCGCCAGCGTGTCGCGCCAGCCCTCCATCATTGATGAAAATGTCGGGGAAGCCGCCCGTATCCGGGCCCAGCTCGTTTTCGCCCGGCAGAACAACCAACGCTATACCAATCTGGCTCGTACGGGCGCCGGCTCCACGCAGGAACATCAACAGTCCACAGCCAATCTGCGTGAAATGGAGGCCACGCTCCAGTCCCTTGAAGCGCGTATTGCGGCTGCCCGCGCCCAGATCCCCATCCTTCAGGCCCGGCACAAATCCGCGCAGGCGACGGTGGAGATGGATCGCGCCCATGTCCATCAGGCCGAACTGAACCTGTCCTATACCAAGGTGCGCGCGCTGGAAGACGGCATGATCGGTGAGCGCAGCGTCCAGACCGGAAATTACGTTGCTCCGGGTGCTGCTCTCATGGCGCTCGTCCCACTCGACCAGATCTGGATCCGTGCCAATTACCGCGAACTTGCCCTGCATCACATGCGCCCCGGCCAGCCCGTCAAAATCCACGTGGATGCCTATGACATGACCCTGAACGGGATCGTGGACAGCATTCCGCCAGCCTCTGGCGCCGTCTTTGCCCCGATCGCACCGGAGAATGCGACCGGAAATTTCACCAAGATCGTCCAGCGTCTGCCGGTCAAGATCATCCTTGCGCCTAACCAGCCGCTCGCCCGTCTGCTGCGGCTTGGCTTCTCCGTGGAAACCACCGTCGATACCAATCTTGATAACGTCACGGCCGAACAGCTCCAGAGCCCCACGAGTGTGACGGCGCCTCCACCGTCTTCCACCCCGGTCGTTACACCATGAAGTTCCAGTCTGTTTCCGCATTGCTGACCGGAGGTCTGGTGCTCTCGGCCTGCACCATGGGGCCGAATTTTCATCGCCCGACCATGGACGCGCCCGCCAGTTGGGGATCCGAGCCTTCCAGCGAGAGCCAGACCTATGCGGGGGCTGTCGATACGCAGTGGTGGCAAAGCTTCCATGATCCCGAACTGAGCAGCCTTGTCAGTCGTCTCGGGCGACAGAACCTCGACCTGCAGATCGGCGCCGAACGTATCAGCGAAGCCCGTTCGCAGATGAAGGTGGCTGCCTCTGCCGGCCTCCCGCAGGCCAACTGGTCCGGCTCCTACGCCTATCGCCAGCTTAGCAAGCAGGGCATTTTTTCTCTTGCCGAGCCGCGCCCCGGTTCGAGCATGAACTTCAATCTGTATGAAAACGTCCTGAGCACCAGCTGGGACCTAGATCTGTTCGGCACCATCCGCCGCAGCGTCGAGGCCCAGCGCGCCAACGAAACAGCGACCCTTGCCGCCCGGCGCGCAACGGCCCTCGCGGCTGTCAGCGATCTAGCGACAAGCTACATGCAGTTACGTGGCATCCAGCAGCAGCAGGCCATTCTTCGTTCGAATATTGATCTTGCCCGGACAAGCCTGAAGCTGGTGCAGGACCGTTTTGCCAATGGCGTGGCCACAAATCTGGATGTTTCACAGGCTGCCGCACAGCTTGCGAGCATGAGCGCGGATCTGCCCGGTCTGGAAAACTCGGAAGCGGCTCTTATCAACGCTATCGGTCTGCTGCTGGCAGAGCCGCCCCGGGCCCTTGAAGCCGAGCTGCGACCGGCTTCCATCCAGCCTCCCCTTCCAGCCAGCGTTCCCGTGGGGCTGCCCTCAGATCTGACCCGCCGCCGCCCGGACGTGCTTCAGGGTGAGGCGCGGCTGCATGCCGCCACTGCCGAAGTCGGTGTGGCCACGGCGGCTTTCTATCCGGACATCACGCTCGCCGGGAACATGGGAACGGAGTCCTTTTCTGCTGCCGATTTCTTTTCCCTGCCTGCAAAGCAGTTCAGCGTTGGACCCACCCTGAATGTTCCGGTTTTCGAGGGCGGGCGGCTGATCTCAACACTGCAGTTCCGCAAGGCGGCACAACGTGAAGCCGTGCTGACCTGGCGCAATACGGTTCTGAATGCCTGGCGTGAAGTCGATGATGCCATGACGGCCTACGCCAAGGCACAGTCCACGCACAGCCTGACGGAACAGTCTTTCTTCCAGAACAGAGCTGCCTTCAACGCCGCACGTGAACGCTACCAGCAAGGGGCCACCGATTATCTGAACGTCGTGGCAACACAGGCGGCCCTGCTTTCCAGCCAGTCCGCCCTTTCCATCAGCCAGACGCGGACGGAAACGACACTTGTGGCTCTCTATCGCGCTCTGGGCGGAGGATGGCAGTATGCCGAAACGCCTTCACCAGCGTCTCATTCATAACTCTGCTGGTCTGCGGGATTTTCAGTGCTGAACTCAGGCGACCCGGCTGATCCTGTCCGCACTCCAGACATAGGCTGCTGATCCATCTGCAAACAGGCCGCTGAACGTAGGATCAGAAACATCCAGTCCGCCTGTATAGGACCCGAGCGCCGGCAGGATGAGGCGGTCTGGCCCTTTCACGAAGCAGGCGCGGCTCATGGCGTGCCCTCTGATCCGCATTCTGATCTTTGGATGCAGATGCCCGGCGAGTTCTGCTTTCCCCGTGGGGACGATTTCAGATGGGATATGCCGCAGGATCAGATTCCCAAAACGATAGTCTTCAAGCCATTCACCCGCGATATCCGGAACCGGAAGGGCATCGTGATTGCCCGTGATCCAGAGAATGGATGTCTTTGAGACGATCGACCGGAGCATCATTTTTTCAATATCGAGGAGACGTTCTCCGGCTTTAGCATCATGAAAGCTGTCTCCAAGCGCAATCAGAAGCCGGGGCTTATAGTCCTCTACGAGGCGCTGTACCTTCTCCAGTGTTGAAATCGTATCTCCGGGCGGAAGCAGGAGGCCGCGTATCCGGGCAGAAGTCCCCTTCCCCAGATGCAGATCCGCCACCACAAGCGTCTGCGTCTCAGGCAGGAATACGGCACCGCCCGCAAGGAGCCATATCCGTTCGCCCGCGAGTTCGATCTCCCGGAATGTCATGGCGTTGCCGCCAGTTCATAAAGCCTGTCTGCTTCCGCCAGAAGATAGTCTTCCCCCTCCCCGCCGCGAATTTTTTCGCGTCCCTGTTCAAGCAGAACGGGTACCGCCAGCGGTGAGACATGCGGGAGGCTGACATGTTCGATATGCCCCTGGATACGCTCCAGCATCTCTGACAGGCGGGCCAGATCGGTCAGGCCTTCAGCAGCTTGCAGACGTGTGGCCCGCAGGAGAATATGATCGGGATCGTATTTCCGGAGAACGTCATAAAGCAGGTCACTGCTGATCGTCATCTGGCGCCGGTTTTTTTCCCGTCCGGGATAATTCCGCTCCACAAGCCCGGCAATGATGGCAACGTCCCGGAATGTGCGCCGCAGCATTGAGCTTTCGTCCAGCCATTCCGTCAGACTGCCTTCCAGCAGGGTTCTGCTGAACAGATCGGTTATGGAACCGGGCGGATGAACACACCAGCAGGCCACCATGTAGTCGTTGGCCACAAATCCCAATGGTCCTTTTCCTGTGTCTTCCAGTTTTTTGGTCAACAGAAGCCCCAGCGTCTGATGCGCATTTCGCCCTTCGAAGGTATATGCCACCAGATAGTGCCATCCACGATGCGGGAAGGTCTCGACCAGAAGCTGATCGGGTTCAGGCAGACGGGAGCGCTCTGACTGCAAGGTCAGCCAGTCCTGCACGGAAGGTGGCAGAACGTTCCAGGATGACGGTTCATGCAGCATCTCCCGGACATGTCGGGCCAGACCGGGTGAAATGGAAAGCTGGTTTCCGCCATAGACCGGTACCCGGGGGTCCTTGCCGCGACCCCGGGCAGCCTGCACGGTGGTATCCTGCATTCCCAGAAATTCAAGCAGTTCCCCGCCCAGCAGGAACGTGTCTCCCGGAACAAGTGTCGAGGCGAAATACTCGTCGATCTCCCCGAATGTCTTGCCGCGCCGGGATTTGACGCGAAGCAGCGGCGTATCGACGATCGTTCCGATATTCATCCGGAACTGACGGATGATCTGTTCATTGCGGACCCAGAGCTGTCCCAGTGAATCCCGGAAAAGACGCTGGTGACGGTCATAGGCCTGCAACGCATAACCACCGTCTTCGACAAAGCGGATGATATCGTCAAAATCGGTTCGTGACAGCTGGCTGTAAGGTGCCGTGCGTCGGACTTCTTTATAGAGTGCGTCCGGAAAGAACGGGCCTGCACAGGCCGTGACCAGAACATGCTGGGCCAGCACGTCGAATGTTCCTGCACGCGGCGGGGCACCATCGAGTTCATGGCGGAGAACCGCCTCTCTGGCGGCCTCACATTCCAGAACTTCAAACCTGTTCGCCGGGGCAAGAAGCGCGCGGGAGGGCTCGTCCATCCGGTGGTTGGCCCGGCCAATCCTCTGCGTCAGGCGGGAGATCTGCTTTGGCGCACCCAACTGAATGATCTGGTCCACAGCACCCCAGTCCAGTCCCAGATCGAGCGAGGATGTCGCGACAACCGCACGCAGGGTGCCCTGCGCCATGGCCTCTTCGACCTTCGCCCGCCGCGTCGTATCCAGACTGCCATGATGCAGCCCGATCGGCAGGTTTTCCGTATTGTCTTTCCATAGAGCCTGAAACAGCAGTTCCGCCTGCGCGCGGCTGTTGACGAACACGATGGTCAGGCGGGCGGCGGCAATCGCTGTCAGAATTGCAGTGGCGCTTCCCAGACCGGTCCGACCTGCCCAGGGCAGATACCCCCGCTGATCCGGCAGGAGCACATGGACATCGGGACGTACTCCGTCTTCCGCCGTGACAATCCGTACGCCTGAGGCATGCCCGGTTGGCGAAACCCATGCCGCAATGGCGGAAGGATGCGCCACCGTTGCGGATAATCCACTGCATCGCATTGCAGGTGCAAACGTCCGCAGGCGGCTGGCACACAGGGAAAGCTGATCGCCCCGCTTGGTGCCGGCCAGCGCATGCACTTCATCAATGATCAGGGCGCGGAGCGTGGAAAAATATTCAGCAGCATCCGGGTATGACAGGAGCAGCGCCAGACTTTCCGGCGTCGTCAGGAGAATATGTGGCGGATTTTTCTGCTGTCTTTTCCGGCGGACTGCGGACGTGTCTCCGCTGCGAACTTCAATGCGGACAGGAAGGCCCATCTCCATGATCGGTCGGGACAGGCTCTCTGCGATATTGGTTGAAAGGGCTTTGAGGGGACTGACATAGATCGTGTGCAGCCCGCCTTTAGCATAAGAGCCTTTTGCCAGCTCGATGAGACTGGGCAGGAAGCCTGCCAGTGTCTTTCCGCCGCCGGTTGGCGCGATGAGAAGTGCGGAAACCCCGTCTTCCGCCGCCTGCAGCATGGCTAGCTGATGAGGCCGTGGGGTCCAGCCCTGCTGCGAAAACCAGGACTGGAAAGGTTCGGGAAGATGGATGCTCATTTCTTCAAGGAACGCATCCGTGTTTCGCGGGTTCTTTTCCTGTTCTCGAACAGTTGACGGAGAAGACTTGGGTGGACTGGCTTGAACTGAAACCGGAGGGCCTCTTCTGTGTCCCCGGTGCATTCTACATCGACCCGCTTCAGCCGGTGGCCCATGCCGTTATTACCCATGGTCATTCCGATCATGCCAGACCGGGCCATCAGCACGTCACCGCCACCCCGGAAACCCTGTCGATCATGCGCCTGCGCATGGGCGAGGATCGTGCCGGAGAAAGCCAGCAGGCTCTGGAATATGGGGAAGTCATATCCGTTGGCGCGGTACGGCTCTGGCTCGCGCCGGCCGGACATGTGCTGGGCAGCGCACAGATCGTCATGGAGTATCAGGGACAGCGCGCTGTCGTCAGTGGCGATTACAAGCGGGCTCCCGATCCGACCTGCACGCCTTTCGAAGTCGTCCCCTGCGATCTGTTCGTGACAGAGGCTACTTTTGGTCTTCCTGTCTTCCGCCTGCCCGATCCTGCGCATGAAATCGGAAAACTGCTTCACGACGTCCGCCTCTTCCCGGAGCGGACGCATGTCGTGGGCTGCTACGCGCTTGGCAAGTGCCAGCGCCTGATCGCGCTGCTTCGGAATGCCGGGTATCACGAGCCGCTCTGGCTTCACGGTGCTCTCCTGCCGATGTGCAGCCTGTATGAGGGTTTTGGTATCCAGTTGGGAGAGCTGAAATCTGCCACTGCGGCCAAGAAAGGTGAGATGCGCGGCGGCATTGTGCTGGCGCCCCCTTCTGCCATAGCCGACCGATGGGCGCGGCGCCTGCCGGATCCTGTGGTCTGTCTGGCGTCCGGCTGGATGCATGTCCGGCAAAGGGCGAAGGCGCGCGGAGTCGAGCTTCCCATGGTCATCAGCGATCATGCGGACTGGGATGCCTTGCTGGATACGTGTCAGGCGACGGGAGCAAAGGAAATCTGGGTGACGCATGGCCGTGAAGAAGCGCTGATCCATGCTTTGGGAAAGCTTGGAATCCGTGGCTGCTCCCTTCGGCTGATCGGCTATGAAGAAGATGATGAGCAGGCCGAAGAGGACGCCATGGCATGATCGAGTTTGCCACCCTTCTTGAACGTCTGGCCTTTACGCCTTCACGAAACATGAAGCTTGCTCTGCTGAAAGAGTATTTCACCATGGCCCCCGATCCGGACCGGGGATACGCTCTGGCGGCAATGGCCGGAAGCCTGTCGTTTGCGGCGGCCAAACCGGCCATGCTCCGGGCCCTGGCGATGGAGCGGATTGATCCCGAACTCTTTGCCTGGTCTTATGACTATGTCGGAGACCTTGCGGAAACGGTTGCATTGATCTGGCAGCCCGAAAGCGAGACGCATAAGAGCGAGGCCGCCCCCGGTCTGGCGGAGGTCGTACATACGCTGGATCGCCTGCCCAAGGCGGATGTACCGGATGTCCTGAGGCGATGGCTCGATGCCTGTGATGCCTCATCACGCTATGCGCTTCTCAAACTCATCACCGGCTCCCTTCGTGTCGGCGCATCGGCCCGGCTGGCGAAAACGGCACTGGCCGAACTGGCTTCCGTAGCGCCCGACGACATCGAGGAAGTCTGGCATGGACTGAAGGCTCCTTACGGCGCCCTTTTTGCGTGGATTGAAGGGAAAGGCCCGAAGCCGGATGCGAAGGATGCGCCTGTTTTCCGGCCTCCCATGCTGGCCCAGCCCCTGGAAAATGTTGATCTTGCCGCATTCGATCCAGCCGAATGGCGGGCGGAGTGGAAATGGGACGGCATCCGCGTGCAGCTTGTCTCTGCCCCGCAGGGCGAGCGTGTCTATACCCGGACAGCCGAGGATATCGGCAAGGCCTTTCCGGACGTGCTGGCCACGATGCAGGATCTGGGCAGCAGGGTCGTTCTGGATGGTGAGCTTCTGGTGGTCCGCAACGATGTTGTCGCATCCTTTGCCGATCTTCAGCAGAGACTGAACCGCAAATCGCCCACGGCCTCCATGCTGCGTGACTTGCCCGCCGGGATCAGACTGTATGACATCCTGTTTGAAGACGGCGAGGATCTGAGGCCTCTGCCTTTCGACATCAGAAGGCAGCGGCTGGAAAGCTGGTTCGCGCGCCTCAATCCACCGCGGATGGTCCTGTCCGATCTCATTGCGTTCCGGAACTTCGAAGATCTGGCCAAACTCCGCGACAGCGCGCGGAGCGAAGGTATTGAAGGGCTGATGCTCAAGAAGGCTGACAGTCCCTATCTGCCCGGTCGTCCCCGCGGCCCCTGGTGGAAATGGAAACGCGAACCTCTGACTGTCGATGCGGTGGTCATGTATGCGCAACGCGGCCATGGCAAACGCAGCAGCTTCTATTCCGACTATACCTTTGGCCTGTGGCGCACGACCGACGGAAAGCGGGAGCTTGTGCCGATCGGCAAGGCCTATTCAGGCTTTACGGATGAGGAACTCAAGTTTCTGGACAAATGGATCCGCGACCACACAACCAAACGTTTCGGCCCGGTTCGGGAAGTCGCTCACGGGCTGGTTCTGGAAATCGCATTTGATGCTGCGCAATATTCCAAGCGCCATAAAAGCGGCGTGGCGCTGCGTTTTCCACGGGTTGCCCGCATCCGGACGGATAAGCCCGCAGAGGAGGCTGATACGCTCGAAGCCTTCATCCATGCGTTTCTGTAGAACGGAGCATCGCTTCCTGAACCGTAGCCCTCTATCCTCTCGTCACGATCATTTTCTTCCTGACCATCAAGCCGACGATCAGCAGAAATGCCAGAAACATGAAGCTGCTGCTGACATTCAGGCTGGCGCTGATCGACTTCTTGTAAGCCTCCCTCACCTCCTCATGCATGGCAGGGGAAAGCGCCTGCACCGCCGCCATGCCGTTTTCCAGAAAGGCAGAGACATCGATCTTTTCCGGTAGGGCATACAGGTTGTTCCGCAAGGCCAGTGCCATCACGCCTCCCGACAGCGCAACACCCAGTGAGCCACCCAGCGAACGGATGAACGCCATCATCGCCGTGGCAATGCCCAGTGCGTTCCCCGGCACGGCATTCTGGATGATGACCGTGGCATTGGGCATGCCGATCCCCATCCCGACGCCAAGCCCACCAAGACAGAGCAGGAACGAGAATGCCGGCGCACCATGCCGCGCACAGAACGCAATCATGGCCAACGCCAGAAACCCAATCCCGACACCAAGCACCAGCAGAAGCTCGTATTTCTGCGTTCTGGACGAGACATAGCCGCCCAGGATGGAGCTGATCATCATCGTGCCGACCTGAGGAAGCATCATCAGACCGGATGTTGCAGGCGTTTCTCCCAGAACCAGCTGATAATACAGCGGAAGGAAAATCATCGAGCCCATCATGGCAAATGACATGATCCCGGTTGCCGCCACACAGACGGAAAAATCGGGAATCCGCAGCAGACCCAGACTGACCAGAGGTTCAGGAGCGCGCCGTTCTGCCAGATGAACAGCAGGAAAACTGCGATACTGAGCGCCAGAAGAAGAAAGGTCAGCGGCGACGTCCAGGACAGAGCCGTTCCGATGGAATTGAACAGAAGCAGGAAACCGGCCGTCGCAACACTGAGCAAACCCGCCCCCAGATAATCGATACGGGGACGCTTCTCCGCCCCGCCCCCGGGCAGGCTCAGCATGATCAGAGCAAAAGCAAAAAGCCCGACCGGCAGATTGACCAGAAAGACCCAGCGCCATGACAGGGCACTGGTCAGCACCCCTCCAAGGAAAGGACCGGTCACGCTGCTGACGGCGAAGGCCCCAGTGAAAAGCCCCTGATACTTCCCGCGCTGCTGCGGGGTGACCATGTCACCAATCACCGTCTGCGACAGGGTCATCAGGCCACCTGCCCCGATCCCCTGAAGACCCCGGAACAGGATTAGCTGCCACATGCTCTGGGCCACGCCACACAGAAGCGAGGCGAACAGAAACATCCCGATGCTGAACCCGAGCAGAGGCCGCCGCCCGAACATGTCGGACAGTTTGCCGTAGAGCGGCGTGGCAATGGTTGAGGTCAGCATGAATGCCGTTACCACCCATGACATATGCGCAAGCCCGCCCAGATCGCTAACGACCGTGGGAAGAGCCGTTGAGACGATGCTCTGATCGAGCGCCGCCATGATCATGGTCAGAATAAGGCCCGCAAAAACGCGGATGCGCGTCGAGGACGAGTAAGCGGACACGTTCTCAGTCGAAGCAGGTTGCACAGGGAAGTTCCATGACAGTCAAAACACCGGTTGCACTGTTTGCGCGGGCAAAGACAGGACCGATGCACGGTCTGCAGCCAGATCGCAACCTGTTGCCGGCACTGGCTGACCCATATCCGCAATACCGCAACACACTCACCGGAATTGATCAACCGCTCTGCAAGCATATGAGGACATGCTGAGGGAACGTCAGAATTACGAAAGCGTTACTGTCGCAGAAGGCTTTTTCATCATCTTGTCAGAAGCATATCCGCACATGAAGTATCCCCTCCTGAAAACCACAGTCTATGGCGCGGTTGCCTCATCCGGAGCAGCCATGCTGCTCAGTCGGTTGCAGACAGGCTCATCCGGTCCGGGCGTCAATTGCACGTCCCACTGGCTTCATAGTGATGAAGCGGCAACCGTCAGAACTCTGGACGGGCGTCACTCCGGAGTTGGAATTGCCACGAACGCAGCAGCCACCCTGTTCTGGGCCTGGCTTTATGGCAAAGCACTTGGAAGATCGCCGGGCCTCTTGCGTGCGGTCCTTGTAACACTCGCCTTGGGGCCAGTGTCCTGCGTAGTGGATTACGAGGCCACACCCAAGCGTTTCACCCCGGGGTGGGAACTCGTTTTCTCAAAGAAGAGCATGGCGCTGATTTACTTCGCCATGGTCCTTGGAATGGCATTTGGAGCATTACCCATGCAATCCGGAAGTCAGGAGACGCAGGCGTGACCGTGCGTATTCACGACGGAATGGAAGCAGACGCCCGCCGCACGCCACTTGAAGGCGGCCTGCTTGGCTGGGCGGCTATTGCCATGCTGGGTATCTGCCTGATTGCTCTGCGTATTCTTCCGAAAACTCTCACTCCTTATGTGCGACGCTTCGTACAGATATGGACTGGCGCACTGTTCTGTTTCTTCGCGGGCGTCCATCGCGGTGCGAGCTTCTACAACCCAAAGGGACCGCAACTCTCCGATCCCGTTATTTTCCTGGCCATGCACTTCTTCGGACTTGGTGTGGCGATGTCTCCGCCGCGACTGTCAGGGCAACTGGCCATGGCAGGAACGCTTGCGACCCTGGCAGGTGATGTCCACCTTGCCCGACAAAACCGTCTTCCCCGCTTCTTCATACGCCTCCGCCCGTCCCAGCTTCTGACCGCCTTTGTTCTGATTGCGCTTCTCGCACGTACTGCCGAAAAGGAGGACTGATCCCATGACCGAAGACTTCAGAAAAGGCGATGCCGTCAGCTGGAAAAGTCATGCTGGCGAGGCTCACGGACATGTCGTCAAGAAAATCACAAAGCCTGTGACCATCAAGGGTAACAAGATGGCAGCTTCGAAAGACAACCCCGAATTCTTGGTCAAGACCGACAGTGGAAAACGCGCCGCGCACAAACCCTCGGCGCTTAAGAAACAGTCGTGACCGGAAACGCAGATTAAAATAGACCTTCCAGTCATCCATTCCCGCTTGGAAGTGACTCCTTTAAGTTGATACGTTTGAGACCTTATATCATTGTTCTTCATTCAGTTCGCAGAACTACACTCTTCATTCTGACCTTTTACTTGCGCAGAAAACCCCTTGGATTGTGAAGGGGATGCATAGCTTCGTCAGATAGCTGAGAAGAAGACGGTCGAGCATCTGTAGTGGCGGGTTGCGACTCGCCGCTAATACTTGAGCCTCCCGAATATGATGTCGATGCGCTTGCGGCGCTTGTATTTCCGCCTGTCGTATTTGACAGGTCTCTCGCTGACTCTCCGTCCTGGAATGCAGGGTCTGATCTTTTTTCTTCTAGGTGTTTAGTCCCGGGATTTGATGGTGTGATATTTTCACGCGAGTGGAAGGAAGCCTTATGGGACAGATACGTCATGGCAGCGCCACGACCACGCACGCCGTGCGAGCAGCAATACAGCGATCGCAGGCTTCGCTCGCGAC
>NZ_JABCQG010000031.1 GCF_015244565.1 Gluconobacter vitians
CCTGCGATCGCTGTAGTGCTGCTCGCACGGCATGCGTGGTCGTGGCGCTGCCATGACGTATCTGTCCCATAAGGCTTCCTTCCACTCGCGTGAAAATATCACACCATCAAATCCCGGGACTAAACACCCAAAGAGGGCGGATCACAGATGCGCCAGTCGACGTGTCTTGTCAGTTAGTCGTGAGTTCGGATTGCTTCTAAGCGTGTCAAATTAATTTCACACACTGACATGGGAGTATTGGAGTAACGGGATGTTCATAAATCCCGGAATGGAAGACCCTGCATGTCCTCGACGCTAAAATCCTTCACTGAAGGCGATCTTGTCATCAGCGTAGTCGGTGATGGTGACGGAAGTGGCACCTATACGGACAATCAGGCGTCTGCCATTACGCTGGAAGAGATTACAACCACCGGTGAAGTCGGTGATACGCTCGTTCTGCCCCAGACCACTACGGTGGTCGATGGTGTCACGGAATATGCGGTCTCAGGCGAGTACGGTTCATCGTCCGAAGGCGAACTCCAGCTCTCGCAGGACGGAGAATCTCTTGTCATCGGCGGCTACGGCATTAATGCCGCGACCTATAATACAGGCGGCGCGGCCGTTTACGGCGATGCCCGTCTGGCCCAGTCCACCAGCCTGACCGGAACACGCTATACAGCCGTTCCCCGCGTCGTCGCCGATATCAGCTATGACGGAACGGTCGATACCAGCACGGCCCTGTATGGCGTATTCAACACCAACAACATCCGCAGCGTCGCCACGGTGGACGGAACCTCGTTCTACATCACCGGTCAGGGCGTGAAGGGCGATACGACCCAGGGCGTCTTCTATGCGGACGATGGCGCCAGCGTGGCAACCGCCATCGACACATCCACCGACACCCGCGTCACCGAGATCGTCAACGGCGTCCTCTACGTCTCGCGTGACAGCACACAGGGCAGCGGCGGGACGTCGAATATCGCCAGCTACGGCACAACCCTCCCGGTCTCGGCCACGCAGTCCGAAGTCCTGCCCGCCATCGACGGATCGGTCACCCTGACGGCCGCCGAAGAAAACTCCCTCAACGCTTCCGCAGTCGGCACAACGGTCAGCCTCAGCCCGGAATCCTACTTCTTCGCAAGCTCGACCGTTCTGTATGTAGCCGACAGCGGAAACCCCAAGGCAGGCGGCGTAGGCGACGGCGGGTTGCAGAAATGGACCTATAACGGCACCGCCTGGACCCTCGATTATACGCTCTCGGTCGGGCTCAATCTCGTCTCGAACACATCCACCTCCGGGACCACGGGCCTGATCGGACTGACGGGCGAAGTGGAAGGGGATGAGGTCGTTCTCTACGCCACGAACGCAACGGTCGGGGATCTCGACCAGACCTATCTCTTCACCATCACCGACGACCTGGATGCGACGACCGCCCCTGCCGATGAGAGCTTCACGACGCTCGTAACAGCCGCCGCCGACACCAATATCCGCGGCGTCTCCTTCGCCCCGACCGATACGTCTACGGCCAGCGCGGTCACGGTCGCCAGTGGCGGCACCAGCACTTCCGCCATCATTTCCAACGGCGGTTCGATCGTCGTGCAGTCGGGCGGCACGGCCACCGGTGCCAGCATCCTGTCCAGCGGTTCCGCCACGATTTCGGCAGGCGGCTCCGCATCCGGCGGCGTACTGGCCCATGGCGCCACCGAAACCGTCCTCGGCTCGGTTTCCGGGACGCAGATCGACGGTAACCAGATCGTCAGCGCTGCCGGGGCCAGCGTATCGGGCGAGACCGTCTATAACGGCGGCTCGGTCGCCCTGGCGATCAAAGGCGCCCAGGCCAGCGGTATTACGCTGAACAACGGCGGCATCCTCTCGATCGACGGCAACGCCGCAGCAACGGACACCACCATCCTCTCCGGCGGCACCATCGAACTTGAATCCGCCAAGGCCACCCTGTCCGGAACGGTGCTGTTCTCGGGACAGGGCACGCTTCAGATCGACAGCATCGCAAGCTCCGGATACGGCACGCTGGCTACGATTTCCGGCTTCGGCGCCGCAGACGTCATCGACGATACGGTCATGGGCACCGGCACGACGCTGAACACAACGGTCAGCGACGGCAACACAATCGCTACCCTCAGCAGCGGCTCGGTCAGTCAGCAGTTCACCTTTGCAGGCAGCGCACTCGCCGCGTCCCTCACACTTTCAGCAGACAGCATGGGCGGCGTCGAACTCACCACCTCATCCGCCACCTCGTCCAGCAGCGACAGTTCAAACGTCGTCTCCAGCGGAGCCACACTGTCCGGCGCGGTGGTCTCCAGCGGTGACACCCTGACCATCAGCGCAGGCGGCACCATCGTCGGCGCAACCGTCCTGTCCGGCGGCACGCTCGACGTCGTAGGCACGGATAGCGGCTCGGTCATCTCGGCGGGTGGCGTGGAAAACATCACCGGTCTCGCATCGGGCGGCACAATCTACGGAACGCAGACACTGGCCACCTCCGGAGCTTCGATCAGTAATGAAACCGTGCTGTCGGGCGGGACGGTCGACATCACCATCAAGGGCGTCACGGCAACCGGGATCACGCTCGACGGGGGAAGCCTCTCCATCGACGGCAATTCCGCCGCCAGTAATACCGTCCTCAAAGACGGTGGCACGCTCGATCTCCTGTCCCCCAAGGCCTCGGTCACGGGAAGCCTGGAATTTGCCGGTGCAGGCACCCTCATCCAGAGCGTCGCCCCATCCTCCACGGCCTATGGCGTGCAGGCCGTTATTTCCGGTTTCGAAGCGGACGACACGATCGATCTGCAAGGCATGGGCTCTGCCGCAACCCTGAGCAGCGTCACCTCCGGCGGCAACACCCTCGTCACGGTTACGGACGGCAAGACCAGCGAAACCCTGACCTTCGCCGGCGATTACGCAGCAGATTTCTTCGTCCTGGGCGCCGACAGCGCAGGCGGCCTGACCGTTACGGCGGAAGGCACGCCGTGCTATTGCCCCGGCACGGCCATCCTGACCGAAACGGGAGAACGTCCGGTCGAAACGCTGGAAATCGGAGACCGCCTCATCACCCGCGATGGCGCCATCCGCCCGATCCGCTGGATCGGACGCCGCGCCTATGACGGCCGCTTTGCCGCCGGTCGTAGCGATATCACGCCCGTGCGCATTGCCGCAGGCGCTCTGGGCGAGGGGTTGCCGCGCCGCGATCTGGTCATTTCGCCGCTGCACGCCATGTTCCTCGATGGCGTGCTGGTCCCCGCCCACGCGCTGGTTAACGGCCGGACCATCACACAGGCCGAACAGGTCGATGTCGTCGAATACATCCATATTGAGCTGGAAACCCACGACATCATCTTCGCTGAAGGGGCCGCATCCGAAACCTTCATTGATGATGGCAGCCGCGGAATGTTCCACAACGCCCGCGAATACGCCGAACTCTACCCCGACGCCGAACCCGTCGCCGCCCGTTACTGCGCCCCGCGCGTGGAGAGCGGGGAAGAGCTCGAAGCCATCCGCCGCAGACTGGATGCCGCATCCCCGCGCACCGACACGTCATCGATCGAGCTTTACGTGGATCTCGCCACGCGCGGCCGGGTCGCGGGCTGGGCGCGCGATGCTCTGCGTCCCGACAGCAGACTGCGCCTGAGAATCCGCACCGGCGAGCTGGTCCTGTGCGAAGTGACGGCCGACCGTCACCGTGCGGATCTGCAAGCCGCCGGAAAGGGCGACGGCTTTTATGCCTTCGACATCGACCTCATCGGCGGCCTGTCCGAAGAGCAGCTTGCCGCCCTCGTCGTCGAGCCGGTCCTGGATGCGCGCCTCGTCCGCCTGGCAGCCTGAAGAGCTGATGGCCGAGCCGTATGTCGTCCCGGCGCGTCCCACCGTGCTGCCCGGCTATCTGGACATTGCAACGCGCCGACGGATCGCGGGCTGGGCGCAGGCGGGGGAGAGCGGAGACCCCGCCGCCCTGCAGGTTCTCGATAACGGCAGGCTGATCGCGCGGGTCATCGCCAACCAGCACCGTCCTGACCTGAAACAGGCGGGGTTCGGGGATGGGCGCCTCGGCTTCGACCTGCTGATCCCCGCACCCTTGAGTGCCCATGAACGGCACATCATTCAGGTCCGCCGCGAAGCCGACGGAACGGAGTTGATCGGCTCTCCCGTCGTCCTCGAAGCCACCGGCACATTCGACGACGACCTGCGCGAACTCCTGCGACAGGTCGCAGGCGGTGCCCAGACGAATGACGAGCGCGAGACCATCCTGGCCTTTCTCGCACAGATCGCCGACGACCTGCTGACCGATCACGCCCATGCGCAAGGCGGTCAGGAACAGCACGACCATTACCGCCGGCTGGCCCGTCGGCACGGCCCCGAAATCGATGTAAAACCCCGGGCCCCGCTCGCGCTGCTCATTGACGAACATCTGCCGGTGGCGGGGCAGGACGCGGGGTCACAGGCCCTGCTGTCCCACGCCCGCGCACTTCAGGCGCTCGGCTACGACGTCAGCCTTGTCGCCGCTGATGACCTCTCTCCGCCAACCGGTTTGCAGCACGCGCTGGAAGCAGAAGGCTTCACAATCTGGCGCGCCCCGCATTACGCCTCGGTGGAAGAAATCCTGCGGCGCCAGTCCGGCGCGTTCAATCTGGTCTATCTGCACCGGATCGGCACGGCCTCGCGATATCTGAGCCTTGTCCGCCATCACCAGCCAAGTGCCACGGTGCTCTACAGCGTCGCCGATCTGCACCACCGCCGCATCGCGGGGCAGGCCGATGCCGTCCTGACGCATTCACCTGTAGAGGCCGAATGGCTCCGCCAAGCCGTTCCGCAGGCGCGTGTCGTCTGTGTTCCGTGGGCGGTGCATAAACGGGAGCAGAAAGCAAACTTCGCGGTAAGGCGCCATATCGCCTTCATCGGGAATTATTTTCATGCGCCGAACCTTGATGCCGTCATGTGGTTTGCACATGTCGTATTGCCAGAGTTGCGGATCAGAAACGCTGATATGGAACTCTGGCTGGTGGGTCCGCATCTGCCATGTCATCTGTCCTGGCCTGAAGGCGTTCGTGCTCTGGGCCACGTTGCAGATCTTGATGGATCCGTATTCGATCATGTTCGCCTGACGGTAGCGCCATTGAGATTTGGAGCCGGAATCAAGGGGAAGGTTCTGGAAAGTCTTCTGGCCGGCGTACCCTGCGTCATGACTTCAATCGCGGCCGAAGGGCTGAATTTGCCCTCTTCTCTTGCTGCACTCGTTGTGGATGATGAAGCCAGCCACATTGAACGTATCAGTGCCCTTTATGCTGATCCTGATACATGCCAGCTGCTGGGAAAACAGGCCCAAGACCATATTGGCGATCTGTTCAATGCAGACTGTACGGCTGCTTCATTGCGTCGAGCCATTACAATAGCGCGACAGCCTTGATCTCAGCCCCCCATCAGCTGGTGGGCAATTCCGCTAAGGGTTCGTCGCCTTTCTGTCTGGGAGAACAGTGGCGTACCGATCAGCAGTTCATCGGGTCTGTGCCGCTCTACAAAGGCCGAGATATTTTGTGCAACGTCCTTATCCGTCCCCACGAATGTATAACGCAGCGTTCTATCAAGCAGGCGTTGTTCCTGGCCATTCCATGATACTGGCCGTGGGACCGGAAACGTTGTTGGTCGTCCTTGACGCAAGGCAATGAAGTGCTGCTGCAGAGATGTGGAGGCCTGTTGTGCTTCAGCGTCCGTTTCCCCAATCACTGCATTTATACTAAGCATAGCGTAAGGTTTTTTCAGACGCTCCGAAGGTTCGAAGCGCTCCCGGTAAAGAGCCACGGCCTCTTCCATCAGGTCAGGAGCAAAGTGACTGGCGAATGCGAATGGCAGTCCCATAATGGCCGCCAGATGGGCAGAGAACAGGGACGATCCCAGCAGCCATACCGGCACAGTCAGCCCGGCACCCGGTACCGCAAAGACGCCCTGCCCCGGTTGCGGCTTTTCGAAATAATGCAGCAACTCGACAACATCCTGCGGAAAGCGCTCGGCGGAGGTCGGATCACGACGCAAGGCACGCATGGTCGCCTGATCGGAGCCAGGGGCACGTCCAAGCCCGAGATCAATCCGGCCCGGGTAAAGGGATTCCAGTGTCCCGAACGCCTCGGCAACAGCGAGCGGAGCGTGGTTCGGCAGCATGATTCCGCCTGCCCCCACCCGGATGGTTTTCGTAGCCCCTGCCACATAGCCGATAACAACTGCAGTTGCGGCGGAGGCGATGCCCGGCATCGCATGGTGTTCGGCCAGCCAGAAGCGCTGAAAACCCAGACTTTCCGCATGTCTCGCCAGATCCGCACTGCGATGAAGTGCATCGGCAGCCGAGCCGCCTTCAGTGATGAATGCGAGGTCGAGAACTGAAAGTGGGATCATGTGGAAGGCCCTGTCAGCAGTTTCCCATACAGGTGGGGTGGATTGTGGAACGTGCCAACCAGAAAAAGGCAGACCTTTTGAACGCGTCTCTTTGCCAGCTTAAGCCTCCATAAAATGTGATTTCCTGAAGAGGTCAAAGGGCAAAACTCACAAAGAATAATCCTTTTAAAACATTTTATATGTGATAATAGCCAAAAGATAACAAATGCTAATGCTGGACCGTCGCCTCTCGTATAGGCAGGCCAGTTTATCTTTAGCGGTAAACAAGACCTTGCGAGGCAATCCGTGGCTAAATCCGACCCCATCGTCCAGCTCCCGGACGGCTTTTATCTCAACCGTACACCCCTGCTCGCTTTCGGCCTGTTGTGTTGTCTGTTCTCACTATGGGGCTGCGCCATGAGCCTCAATGATGTGTTGATCGGACAGTTCCGCAAAGCTTTCATGCTGTCGGATTTTCAGTCCGCACTTGTGCAGTTCTCGTTTTACATCAGCTATTTCGTGCTGGGCATTCCAGCCGGCATGATTATCAAGCGCTTCAGCTATAAATGGTCGATCCAGTTGGGCCTGCTTCTATATCTCATCGGCTGCTGTCTGTTCTTCCCCGCTGCCCATTTCGCGACATATCAGATCTTCTTCATAGCTCTTTTTGTTGTCGCAGCGGGGCTGGTCTTTATTGAAACCGCTGCCGATACCTATTGCACCCTGCTCGGCCCTCCGGGACGCGGAACGCATCGCCTGAACTTTGCCAGTGCCTTTCAGCCGATCGGTGCCATTCTGGGGTCCAGCATGGGGGCCTACCTGATTTTCAGGGATGGCGATCTTTCACGCGAGCAGCTCTCCGCCATGCCCGCCGCGCAGGCCTGGCAGCATCAGCTCGGCATGATCCACGCCACTCTTGAACCCTATGTCTATATCCTCGGCGTTCTGCTGGTCGTCATGGTCGCCATCGGCCTTACACGTTATCCGGCCTGCAAAGGACGCGATCAGCAGCGCAGTCACGAACTCGATACGACCGGCGCTCTCAAACGGCTGTTTGCCAACAGACGCTTCGTCCTCGGGATCCTGACGCAGTTCCTGTATGTCGGCGCACAGGTCGGCGTCTGGAGCTTCATCATCCGGCTCTCCATGCGCCTGGGACACATCAACGAGCGGCAGGCTTCCGTTTACCTGATTGCGTCATTCTCTGCGTTCTTTATCGGCAAGCTGGTGGCCAATTTCTTCATGCGGCATGCCCGCCCGGCGCGGGTTCTGTTCGTTTACAGCCTGCTCTGCATCGTCGCGCTGGGTTATGCCGTCATGGTCCACGACTTCACGGCTGTGTACGCCGCCATTTTCGTCAGTGGACTGCTCGGCCCCTGCTGGCCGACAATTTACGGGCTCACCGTCGATGAACTCGGCCATGACCGCGCTTATGGCGGGTCAATCCTGGTCATGAGCATCAGCGGCGGCGGTATTCTCCCGCTCCTGCAAGGCTATATCTCGGATGCGACCGGCGGAAACATGCAGCTTGCCTATATCGTACCGATGGCATGCTTCATCGTGATTGCCATGTTCGCGGCATACTGCATGAAAACCAACGATGAACCAGCGGAGCAGATCGTCTTTGACGCCACGCTCTAACAACGCCATTTCAGGCAGAAGCCGTGGTACAGTTTTCACCTGCTTTCCGGAATCGTTCCTCAAGGCCGCGTCGAGCGGCCTTGACAGCATCCGGCAACGGCTGTCCTTCTGCCAGTGCCGCAGCCAGGTCGCTGGCCAGCTGACATCCTGTTCCCCTGAGATCGAACGGATAGCGCATGGAACGGAAGAACAAAGGAGAGCAGTTCGCCTGATAAAGAATATCGGTCGAATATGTTGGGTGGCCGTTATGCCCCCCCTTCACCAGAACGCTCTGGCAGCCTCGATCCAGAAGCGCTCCCGCAACGTCATCCGGTTTAGTAGCCTGATGCAGCCCCAGTGCAGATTTCAATGCTGCCAGTTCCGGCAGGTTTGGCGTCAAAACAGTCGTCCGGGGCAAAAGCAGGTTCAGAAGAGCCTGAATTCCTTCTGGCTCCAGCAGGGCATGTCCTGAACTGGAACAGAAAACCGGATCCAGAACAACCGGCACATCAGGAAGACGCGCTGCCACAGTCCGGACAAGCCCTGCGTTGCACAGGGCACCAATCTTGATAGCCCCCACCCCCTCTTCCAGCGCAGCCTCGATCTGGGCTGCGAGCAGATCCGGCGAAACAGGGTCCACAGCCAGAACCCTGCGATCCGTCTGGGCGGTGACAGCCGTGACGGCGATGCGGGCCGTCAGTCCTGCGTCATGGACAGCGAGCAGGTCACGGGCAATGCCGGCTCCTCCGCTGGAATCCATCCCACCGACCAGAAGAACGGGACGCGTCACCGCCCTGTTGTCGCAATGAATGCCACGGTGCCGCTCTGCCCGGAAAAGCGTTTTGCCGCCCGCCAGGCCCGCAACCCGCTGGCACAGATGAACACGGTTCTTCCCGCCTTCATATCCAGCATTTCCGGATGCTCGATCGGCCCGCGAACCGCCCATTCCACGGAGAGCGGTCCCGTCTCATCCCGCTCCCGCAGGTCGAATACAAGATCGGCCTCAGTGATCTCTTCAAGCCCGAGAATAAAAGGCCCCCCCTCTTCCGCCACGGGCGCGTCGTCAAAGCGAAAAGAAGAACTCCGCCAGTGCTCCAGATCCAGACTGATCAACTGACCCAATGGGGAAGGCTGCATTTCCAGCAGGATCGACAGCGTCATCTGTGCCTGTATGGCACCCAGCGCTGCCACGGCAGGGCCCAGCACCCCGGCCTCTGAACAGGTGGGGAAGCTGGCAGGAATATCGGGAAAAACGGCGCGATAACCGGGAGCCCCGCCACAGAATCCTCCCACATACCCAGACTGCCCCAGCACCGAGGCGCTGACGAGAGGCACACCTGCCTCAAGGCAAAGGTCAGACAGCATATAGGTCACGGCCACACTGTCCGCTGCATCAACCACAACGGAAATACCCGGCAGAAGACAGCGTGCAGAAGCCGGTTCCAGACGCCGGGCGACAGGTATGATCCGGCAATCTGGATTCAGCCCTTCCAGTCGTTCTGCCACGCAGGAGACTTTCAGTCTGCCGATGTCTTCCATGCGGAACAGGGTCTGCCGGTGAAGATTGCCTTCATCCACACGGTCATGATCCACCACCGTGATCCTGCCGCACCCGGCTCCAACGAGCGCCGGCAGCACGGTCGCCCCCAACCCACCGGCACCAACAACCAGAACATGCACATCCAGAAGACGTTTCTGATCGCCCTCACCCTGCGGGAAGAGGCCGACCTGCCGCAAATACCGGTTCATTGCACATAGGCCCGCGTCGCGGCGACCCATTCCCGGCAACGGGCAACCGGATCGTCAGCCATCTGGATATCCGTCACCACGGCGGCGCTGTCCGCCCCCGCGGCAAAGACACCCGGAAGCCGCTCGGGCGTCAGCCCACCAATGGCGACAAGCGGCGTTTGGCCGGCCCGCTTTTTCCAGTCGGCTACCCGCTCCAGCCCCTGCGGACCCCATTTCATTTTCTTAAGAAGGGTCGGATAGACGGGACCAAGAGCGACATAGGCCGGTTCATAAGACAGGGCCCGTTCGAGTTCCGCCGGATCATGGGTGGACAGTCCGAACCGGATCCCGGCTTTCTGGAGCGCGGCAAAATCCGCCGTTTCCATGTCTTCATGACCCAGATGGACGAAATCGCACCCCAGTTCCATCGCAAGGCGCCAGTAGTCGTTGACGACAAACTGGGCGCCGTGGCGCGCGCACAGGTCACGGGCCTGAATGATCTGACGGCGGATTTCCGCTTTCGGTTTGTCCTTGAGGCGAAGCTGCACCAGCCGCACACCACAGGGCAGAAGCGTTTCAAGAAGCCGGACTTCCCCGACCAGAAGATAGAACGGATCAAGCGTCATCATGCCAGTTCCGCCAGACCGAAAACGGGCGTCGAGACGCTGGCCATGTCTCGTTCGGGCATGAGGCCAGCCACAAAACCCTCCTGCCCCGCCTGTATGGCGTGGCCAAAAGCCCGCGCCATCCCCACAGGATCGACCGCCTTCGCCACGGCGGTATTGAGCAACACGGCATCAAACCCAAGTTCCATGGCCTGCGCGGCCTGACTGGGCGCACCGATCCCCGCATCCACGACCAGCGGCACATCGGGAAAATGCGCTCTCATGCTCCGCAATCCCGCCAGATTTCGGAGTCCCTGTCCTGAACCGATGGGCGCACCCCAGGGCATCAGGACTTTGCAACCGGCCTCAAGCAGCTTTTCGCCCACGATCAGGTCCTCGGTCGTGTAGGGAAAGACATCAAACCCTTCCGCACACAGCACACGCGCGGCCTCGACGAGCGCGAACGGGTCGGGTTGCAGCGTGTCGGCATGACCAATCACTTCCAGCTTGATCCATGAAGTTCCAAACACTTCACGCGCCATCCGGGCCGTGGTCACGGCTTCCCGAACGGTGTGACAACCCGCCGTGTTGGGCAGCAGACGACACCGGCTTTTCGCCAGAAGGGCACGAAACGCCCCTCCGGCCGCCCCTTCCCGCCTCAGCGAGACGGTAATGACCTCTGCGCCGGATGCCTCGATGGCCTCCAGCAAGACCTGCGGCGACGGATATTGCGCAGTCCCGAGCATCAGACGGGACGTCAGATCGACACCATAGAACATGGTCAGCCTCCCTGCATCGGCGACAGGACTTCAACCTTCACGCCATCATTCAACAGTGTTCCGGAACGAAGGGGCCGGGCAATGAAATCACCATCCACGGCCGTGGCCACGCAGGGGGATTCAAAGCCCTGCTCCGTCAGCAGGTCGGCCAGCGTTCGGGCCTGCGTTTCGATGCTCTGGCCGTTCAGATTAATCCGCATGGGCGTAAAGCTCCGCAAGTTCCGTGGCCAGTTGCTCTGCGCAGACAGGCGCCATCAGAAAGCCGTGGCGATACATCCCGTTGACATGGATGCGGTCCGCCGCGTGCCGGATGGCCGGAATATTGTCAGGAAAAGACGGACGCAGCCCTGCGCCCAGTTCAAGGATTTCCGCTTCGGCAAAACCGGGATGAAGCGTATAGGCCGCCGAAAGCAGCTCCATCGCAGCCCGCGCCGTAACGCCCCCCCGACGCGCACTTTCCACCATGGTCGCACCGATCATGTAGCGCCCGTTCTCGCGCGGCACGATGTAGCAAGGGAAACGTGGATGCAGCAGGCGCACGGGCCGCGTCAGTATCACGTCCGGCGCGTGCACGATCAGCATTTCGCCCCGGACACCGCGCAGATCGGCCAGGTCCTCCCGGGACGCCAGCCCCCGACAGTCCACGATCCGGCCCCGTGGCGCCCCGGTCCGGAACGACACGCCTCTGCTTTCCAGACGGCCTCGCAGGCTAGCCAGTGCCTGACGCGGGTCCAGATGCGCTTCGCTCGAAAAGAACAGCCCCCGTGCGAAACGCCCCGCCAGATCCGGCTCCAGATCCCCGGGAGTCACCCATTCATGCTCCCGCGTCGCCCGCGCAAAGCGCTCCAGTTCGGAAACATCCCGCGGCGGTGCGACAACAAGCGTGCCACGTCGCACGACGCCGGGCACATGGGCTGCCCACCAGTTCACGGCAGCCTGCCCTTTTGCCACGATCAGTTCCGGTGCACTTTCTCCCTCGCAGAAAGGCGCCAGCATTCCCCCCGCAAACCGTGACGCCGGTTCTGGGGCGCCATCCGGGACGATGACTTCCACGTCAAGGCCCCGGTCGGAAAGGACCGTGGCACAACACAGTGCCGTAACCCCTCCTCCCAGGACGGAATGGATCATTCCGCCGGTTCCGTCACAGGCACATAAAGCTGCCCGCCTTCACGGAATTTCTCCGCCATCTGCTCCATGCCGTCCTGCTTTTCCGCTGCGGCACGGATGTCATGCGAAATCTTCATCGAGCAGAACTTCGGCCCACACATCGAGCAGAAATGGGACACCTTGTGCGCCTGCTTGGGCAGGGTCTCATCATGCATGGCACGGGCGGTATCGGGATCGAGCCCCAGATTGAACTGATCCTCCCACCGGAACTCGAACCGCGCCCGCGACAGGGCGTCATCCCGCATCTGTGCGCCCGGATGGCCCTTCGCCAGATCCGCGGCATGAGCTGCAAGCTTGTAGGTTATGACACCGGTCTTGACGTCGTTCCGGTCCGGCAGACCCAGATGTTCCTTTGGCGTGACGTAGCAGAGCATGGCCGTGCCGAACCAGCCGATCATGGCCGCACCGATGGCCGAAGTAATGTGATCGTAACCGGGCGCGATATCGGTCGTCAGCGGACCGAGCGTATAAAACGGCGCTTCGTGGCAGTGCTCAAGCTGCTTGTCCATATTGGTCTTGATCTTGTGCATCGGCACATGGCCCGGCCCTTCGATCATGACCTGACAGTCCTTGGCCCAGGCAATTTTCGTCAGCTCGCCGAGCGTCTCAAGCTCCGCAAACTGCGCCGCATCATTGGCATCGGCGATCGAACCGGGACGCAGACCGTCCCCGAGCGAGAACGACACGTCATAACGACGGCAGATATCGCAAATCTCCTCGAAATGCTCGTACAGGAAGCTCTCGCGGTGATGATGCAGGCACCATTTCGCCATGATGGACCCACCACGCGACACGATGCCCGTCACCCGTCGGGCCGTCAGCGGGATCATATGCAGCCGAACACCGGCGTGGATGGTGAAGTAATCCACGCCCTGCTCCGCCTGTTCGATCAGCGTGTCGCGGAAGATCTCCCATGTCAGGTCCTCCGCAATCCCGCCCACCTTTTCCAGCGCCTGATACAGTGGAACCGTCCCAATCGGCACAGGCGCATTCCGGATGATCCAGTCACGGATGTTGTGAATATTGCGGCCTGTAGAGAGATCCATGACGGTATCCGCACCCCAGCGGATGGACCACACCATCTTTTCGACTTCCTCTTCCATGGAAGACGTGACAGCCGAATTGCCGATATTGGCATTGATCTTCACCAGAAAGTTGCGCCCGATAATCATCGGCTCAAGCTCACGATGATTGATATTGGCGGGGATGATGGCCCGTCCCGAGGCAATTTCCTGCCGCACAAATTCCGGCGTTACGAAATCCGGAATGCTGGCTCCGAAATCCTCGCCATCCCGCTCTTCCTGCAGGGCCTGCGTGCGGCCAATATTTTCCCGAATGGCGACGAATTCCATCTCAGGCGTAATGATACCGGCCCGGGCATAAGCCATCTGGGTCACTGCACGATCCCCGACTGCCCGCAGGGGGCGGCGCTGGTTCGGAAACGCAGGCGTCAGTCGTTCCCCCTCGGCAAAACCGTTATCGGCTGCCGTGATCGTGCGACCGTCATACTCTTCCACATCACCGCGATGGCGCAGCCAGTCCCCACGACTGTCCGCAAGACCTTTCGCAATGTCGATGCTGATGGCCGTGTCGGTATAGGGTCCGGAACTGTCATAGACGTTCAGCGGACATTCGTCCGAAACCTCAATCTGCCGCAGAGGCACTTTAATGTCATGGAGCGTGCCCTGGACATGGATCTTGCTGGAAGCCGGCAGAGGGCCTGTCGTGATGGCCGGAATGGAAGCGTTCATATGGTGTCTCCTCAAGCGCACTCGAAAAGACCCAGGGAGAACGTGAAGCAGAAAGGGAGCCGCCGTCCCCTGTGTACACAGACACAAGCAGGGCCGGATCGGCCCGATAGGCCCTTTCCCATACAGTGATGGAAATGAGTGCCCTTCGGTCTTCCTACGCCAGTATCAACTGGGTCAGGTTCAAAGGGTCGCTTCACCGTGCAGCCGGTTTCCCGGCAACACCAATCAGCCTCTCAGTCCCTTAAGGCGGGACCCCCCTGACGAGCGTTGATGGTGAGGGAGAAATGAAAGAAAAGCAATAGTGCGAAATGGAGCGTCCTGTGTTTTAGGGCCTGTTAGATCTTGAATTTCTTCCCATATTGTAGGGATGGAAGAAGGAGACGGAACAGGCACTTTTACGGACGAGACATGGGCGATCTGGGAGCCTCTGATTGAAGCGGTTCG
>NZ_JABCQG010000032.1 GCF_015244565.1 Gluconobacter vitians
TCAAGGAGTGGCGTGCAGTCGCGACCAGATACGAAAAAACAGCGGCGTCATTCCTTGCCGTCATACACATCGCTGCCGCTGCAGACTGGATCAAGTGCTAACAGGCCCTAGCCCATCCGTCACGGCTTTCGAGGGTCGGAACTTCACCGCAAAACCAGCCTGCTTCAACCGGCCCATCAGCGACATGTCCGAATGCTCCTGCCAGCGATTAGGCTCAGGACTCATAGCCAGAAGATGACGGTTGCAGCGAGGCAGATGGTGGAGAAGAAGACATTCGGGCATCTGTCATAGCGTGTTGCGCCCCGCCGCCAGTCCTTGAGCTGTCCGAACATGATCTCGATGCGGTTGCGACGTTTGTATTTCCGCCTGTCGTATTTGACGGGTTTTCCGCGGGATCTCCGTCCCGGGATGCAAGGCCTGATTCCTTTTTCCTCCAGGGCATCCCTGAACCAGTCAGCATCATAACCTCGGTCCGCCAGCATCCATTGTGCCATGGGCAGGCTGTCCAGCAGAGCAGAGGCTCCGGTGTAATCACTGATCTGCCCTGCAGTCATGAAAAAGCTCAGCGGTCGTCCGTTCTGATCGGTAACCGCATGCAACTTGGTATTCATACCGCCTTTGGTGCGACCCATCAGGCGGACTGGATCCCCTTTTTTAACCGCAGGCTTGAAGCCGTGCGGTGTGCCTTGAGATAGGTTGCATCAATCATGATGGTCCGCGGCTCGGTTTTCGCAGCAGACAGGCCATCCATTATCCTCATGAAAATGCCCATGTCGCCCCAACGCTTCCAGCGGTTGTAGAGCGTCTTGTGCGGACCGTATTCCCGGGGCGCATCACGCCAGCGCAAGCCATTACGGTTCACAAAAATGATCCCGCTCAACACTCGGCGGTCATCAACGCGAGGTTTGCCGTGGCCCTTGGGAAAGAACGGCCGCAGACGGCCCATCTGTTCGTCCGTCAGCCAAAACAGGTCGCTCATCTCCAGTCTCCTCACAGAGCCTGAATCAGATTTCCTCAATCAAATCAATGGGTCCTGAGCCTAGAAGAAAAGAAATGGGAAAAGACACAGACCAAGGCTCGTGACGCAGGCCGCCCCGTCTCCGAGGAGGTGCTGGCAGACGTCACTGACCTGTTCGCTGATCGCTACGGCGCGCTGCACGAGGCTGAACGTCAGCAGGCCGACGCCAACGCAGAAGTGCCGGCCGAGGAGTTGCCAGAATGACCAACCCCCGCGAGATCAACGAGGACCTGAGCGACGTGATTGCGCGCTCTTTCCTCATGGAGCGGATCGAGCGTGCAGCGGCTCTGCCTTGCCTTGCCGGACCTCCGCCACCACGACAACGAAATCCGCCGCGAGTGCGGCCTGCTGAATGCTGAGAAGTGGAGCGCGTGATGATCTCCCTAAACCCCACCCTCTGCGAGGCGCTTGCCCTCGTGATCCTGTTCCATCTTGCGGCTGGTCAGCGGTCGGGGAGTGTTTTATGAGTGAGGTTTTGGAAGAAACCCTAACCCTTAAGGACGTTCTAAGACGCCTCAAGGGTCGTGTCGGGCGTACGAAACTCCGCGAGCATTTGAACCGCGTGCGGGACTTTCATGGAAGTCCAACCCATCGTCGCTGGGGTAGCCGCATCATCTTTTATCCGGCGGATTACAGGCGCCTTTTATTGAGCTTGGAATGCCACTCAAACTCGTCAAACGTGCCAGATCGGAAACCTACTACGTTCGCGGAGCCGTCAAGGGACAGAGCGTTTATGAAAGCTCAGGAACTTCTGACCCCCAGCAGGCGGAAGAATACAGGGCGAAGCGCGAAGCAGAACTCTGGCAGGAAAGCATCTATGGCAAGCGCGCCGTTGTAACCTTCGCCCATGCGGTCGCTGGCTATGCCGAGGCGGAGCCGCGTTCCGAGGCGACGAAGGCCTATCTTCGTCGCCTGTTGGACCATTTCGGCACCATGCGCTTGGCAGACATCGATCAGACAGCGCTCGATCAGGCTTATAGGCATATTCTGCGCGATGGAGCCGAGGCCAGTCCTGCCACAAAGGTCAGGTCAGTTCTCACGCCTCTGCGTTCCGTCCTCGAATTCGCTGCTGTCCGGAGATGGTGCGAACGGCCGGCGTTCGACAAGCCGCGCATTCCGATGAACCGGACGGTTTATCTCAGGCCCGAGCAGGTGACGGACCTGATCGGTAACGCGGCACCACACCTGAAGCCGTTTCTGGTCTTTCTGTTTGGCACCGGGGCCCGCATGTCAGAGGCTCTCGAACTGGACTGGGCCTGCTTGGATCTGAAGGGAAAACGGGCTGTTGTCTGGCAGAAGCAGGGGAACGAGCGTCACATCGATCTACCGCCTCGCATCTGTGCATCGTTGGCGTTTCTACCCAATCGAGACGGCCGCGTGTTCCGTCCGGTCCGTTCCCGGAAATCGAGAAACGGGAAGGGCAGGGAAGTCGGGCAAGCCTATTCGGAAAACGGGCGTACCAGTGGTGGCCAGATCAAGTCCGGATGGTCGGTGGCTTGCCGCAAAGCAGGTCTGCCAAGGCACATGCGCGTCTGGACACCCAAGGGGCAGGAGAAACCGAAGAGCGTATTCGTCCCGGACGTAACTCCGCATGATGCCCGTCACACCTGGGCGAGCTGGCAATACTGCCTGCACAAGGATCTCATGCGTCTCAAGGCTGACGGGGGATGGGGCAACATCACGACGGTCACGCGCTATGCCAAGGTAATGCCGAACGCATATCGGGCCAAGATACTGGAATGGCTGGGTATCAGTGACTGAATCCGCAGCGCCCGAGTCGCATGAGTGCGCAGATGCCGGAAAGAGTGCACGGATTTTGCACGGATTTGCTCGGCAATGTCCGGCTCTATACGGTACCAATCGACTTTAAATGATCCATGCCAGTCAGCGTCATCGGCTGAAAGGACCACTAAAAGATCAATGTTTTCAAGGAGTTTCTTACCGGACCGAGTGGTGGGCGCAACAGGGATTGAACCTGTGACCCCTACCATGTCAAGGTAGTGCTCTACCGCTGAGCTATGCGCCCCCGGTCCGGTGAGGCGGTTTCTAGCTGTCTCCGGAAAACCTTGCAACCCCCTCTGGAGCCAAATATGAAAAAAATATGCGACCTTCTGTGCCTCTGACGTCTTTTAGGGTGGAAAGACCACGGAATACCGCGATTCCTCTGCTTGTTTCGTCTCCACATTCTGGGCGGAACTATCCGTCAGATTTCCTCGAAAGTGCGTCGCTCTCCTTTCAGGAACTCCAGCAGAGCGAAGACCGCTTCGTGGATCGGCTGTTTGAAACTGCGCCGGATTTCGGTGCTACGCTGATCTGCGCGGAATTTCCCCGGGTCTGGTGCGACGTAAATCGGGACTGGCGGGAAGTGGATGCAGGAATGTTCGACCCGAAGCCCCCCGAGGATGAAGTTCTTCTTACAGCGAAGGTGAAGGCAGGCTTCGGTGTTATCCCGCGTTATGTCTCACATGGACGGCAGATCTACGGGCAGCCCCTTCATCCATCAGAAATAAGGGAGCGGCTTGCGGCTGCCTGGCTTCCGTATCACGAGGCGCTGGCTGCTCTCTTGAGTGAGATGCGTGCACGGTTTGGGTATGCGGTTCTGCTCGAGACCCATTCGATGCCCAGACTGCCCTATGCGCGCCCGTGCGATATCGTTCTTGGGGACGTGCACGGCAAAAGCTGCAATCCGGGCATTATGGATCTTGTCGAAGTCCTGCTTGAAGACAGGGGATATTCCGTCCGGCGCAATACCCCTTATTCAGGAGGCTATATCACGCAGTATTACGGGCGCCCTGAGCAAAATATGCATGCGTTGCAGGTTGAGATCTGCAGGTCCCTTTATCTTAATTCGGCGACATTGCAGCCCGGGAGCGGGTTCGAGAAAACCTATCAGAACATGCAGCATCTGCTCGCAGGCATAGCGGGCTGGATGGGAAACGGAAGTCTGGCATCCCGAACCTGTAGTAATATGGCGCTTTAAAAAATCATCCGCCGTTGAAAGACTCAATCCACGGAACCGCTATTTCGTGACAGGCTGCGGCGGATTTCATCGGAATAGTCCGCGTCAGGAGATGCATTGGGCGGGCGGTGAATGCGGCTTTGTTTCTTGAGTTCCGGGAAAGGCAACTGCGTATCCAGAAGGCCCAGATCATAGGCCAGAGACGCTGTGTATCCGCTGAGTAGTACCCGCCAGTCCAGTCTGTATCGCAGTCTGGCCTGTGCACGGGTCAGGATGCCTGTGGTGCAGTTGTCTGTCAGGGTGTTGTACCAGGCCGGATGATGGACCAGCGTATGGATCTCACGCAGATAGCTTTCAAAAAGCCGTCTGCGCTCTGGCGCCGAAAGATTGAGGCGGTAGAGATAAACCCGCTCATGACGCACATCGGTCCGTACACCAATCAGGTCACGCTCATCCGCTGTCACATAAAACGTCTCGTAATGATGGAAAAAGCCGGCGATGGTCGAATACTGGAATTTCTTCTGACGCCGTGTTTCGATGGAAATGGCGACATGCCGTCCGTCACGGAAGCCGAAGCTGAGGAAGACGTGCGCGATGGCATTCCCGGCCCAGTAGGATGTAACGAGATCTACAGATGAAAGGTCATCCAGATTATAGGTCGCATCGTAGTAACGGGGCGTGTAGTCCTGTGTCGTCCGGTAGATGAAGTTCCGGACATGGAGGATGTGGGCAAGGCTACCGTCCATCACGACATCGGCAGGAATTGCATACTCGCCCTGCCACTCCCGGTCATTACGTGGCGGATCAGTGACGTACCAAAGACTGAGCGCTGCGCAGAGGACGCCGACACCGGTTCGGCGGATCAGCGGATTGGGCAAGTGGTAAGCACAAACCACGAGCAATGGAAAAAGCAGTGTCAGGGCAAGGCGTAGCGCGTCAGGCTCAATTGTAGAGTAATAGAGCGCGGCAGTTCCAAAGAGCACAAAGACGATGAGTGTGATGAGCCCCGCAGTCTTTCCCGCGTGTTTCCAGCGGAAAGGCCCCTTCACGTTCATTGAGGTTCACCCTGCGGCAATGGCGTGTAACTGCCTCCCAGAGAGGTGACCGTTCCTTTTCCGCCGGTATCCGTGTCTGGCGGGACAGTTCCGTCCTTTTCAAGCTGTTCAATCAGGATGCGCCGGACTTCGGCCGTCGTAACCGGATTGGACTGCGTCGAATGACCGGAATGGCGGACCACGAGCTCGGACTGCACGTCCGGAATATGCGCACTCTCATATGTGACCACTCCGTCGTCAGCCGTTTTCAGCGGACCATCGCCCAGGACCGGAATGATCGAATGACTGTCGATGCCAGGTGCAACGGGAATGGCGGCGAGGGAGCGGATGAACGAACTGCGTGGCGACATACCGTAAACACTGCCGACGCGCCATGGCCGCATGTTCAACTTGCGGGTTTCCGGAGAGCTGGCAAAGACGGCCCGGACGACTTCCTGAACTGACACCGGGAATGTGACGAGCCGCCCCACGAACTGCGCGACGGATAGCCCGGCGACATAACTTCCGTGCTGGGGCGTGGAAATGAAGACTACGCTCCGGGCTTCTGGGAGCGGTTTAGGGAAGAGAGCATCGCGCAGGAGCTTCTCGTCGGCCGGACGCAGTTTCAGGCGATCAAGCGGCACCGAGATCATGCCGTTCCAGAGCCTGTCTCCTGTATTCACGACCAGCATCTTGGCCAGAAGGCCTCCCTGACTGTGACCGATCAGGGTGATTTTCCCCAGAGCCGGATCTGCCTTTGCGCCACCAAGCTGCGCCACCGCCTTTTCAAGAGACTGACGGAGCTGCAATGCGGAATAGGGGATGGGATTGCCGGTTGCGTAGGAAAAAAACCAGAACTCGTAATGGTTCCTGATGACCGGATCTTCCATCAGATCATTGACCATATTGGCCCAGCGCGCTGCACTGGATGCCGTGCCATGCACCAGCACGACGGGCCGGTGACCAGACTGCCAGACTGATGGGGTTCAATGGTCAGAAGCTGGGGACGATCCCCCTGATTGAACAGGCGGCCGTCCAGAAAGCCACGGTATTCGACAGACCAGTCCATCGCATCATTCAGGCTTTCAGCGCGGGCTGTCGTCTGATCGAACTGGAGCGGCGCGTGCTCTCTGGCAATGGTCTCATCAATGGGCGTAAGCTGAAAGCTGGCGGAGATATGGTCCGACAGGATCTGCTGGCGAGGCGCGCTCATGACCAGCATCAGGTTCATCGGCACACGCAGGGAATTGGCAATCTGGAAGGACTGGTTTTCCGACTTCGTCAGATGAGGAAGGGCGCCGACGGGTTCGCCCAAGCCCTTCTGCCGATAAATGTTTTCAAAACCACTGACCGCTAGGCGGGAAACGGGACGAATATCGGTGACATCATGACCATGCCAGCGCAGTTGCGCCGGATCGATGGAGATATCGACTGGACCAGAAGACAGGCGCCACTGCTGTGAGACGAGATTGACCGGTGTTCCCAGAGCCTCCGTTAGCCCGAACATGTACAGGTCGCAGGCCTGTCTCAGATGGATGTCGTAAGGGCTAGGGCGTGCGTCTGCCGTGCCGTCGGGATTGATATAGGCGTAGGCATAGAGGGCTGCGGCCATGAAGGCCCCCCGGTCCCGATGGCGCCGTCCCTGGAGGTAGTTCAGCTCTGCCAGTGCGAAAAGCTGATCCTCCAGCGTACTGGTATAAAGATGTTCACGGGTCCGGTTCTGCAATTCGAGAAGCGCCTGGGCCGGATGAGCCTGCCATAGTGGAAGCAGATTTCCGCGTTGCAGAACAGTGCGTGTCAGATTGGTGAGGCGCTCTCCCGCCAATGCGCTTTCGTTACGGTCCTGATAGGCCGCCGTGAGCGAAAGCTTCCGGACGGAAATAGGGGCAGCACATCCTTCAAGGCACAGGAGTGCTGTCAGGGAAAGCAGGGTCTTCTTCATGGGGAGGCGGCGGTCTTGGCCATGGGTGTATGAAATCCCCCTCCAGTTGCCTTGTAAAGATCGACCGAGGCATCCAGTCGCTGAAGCCGGGCTGAAACATGTGCAAGCCGGGACTGCTGGAAAACGGCCTGGGCGGTCAGTACATCGACTTGGCTCGCATATCCCTGATCCATACGCAGTGTCGTAAGATGGAGCCGCTTCTGATCTGCCGTCTCGCGGCCAATCGCATCCTCTTCACGCCCCGAAGCGGTTTTCTGCGCAAGAAGCGCATCTCGGACTTCCTTGAAGGCCGAGCGGATGGACTGCTGATACAGGATCACCTGTTCGTTCTTTCCGGCTTTTGCCAGCCGGACGCCGCTTTCCGTGCGTCCAAAATCCAGAACCGGCGCTGCCATGGCCGCACCGAGCGTCCAGGCGCGACCAGTGGCCCGGTACAGATTGTCGATATCAACATTATTCACCCCGGCCAGCGAGGCGAGAGAAATGGACGGAAAATATGCAGCGCGTGCGAAGCCAATATTGAAATTGCTCGCGATCAGCATCTGCTCGTGCATCGCAATATCCGGCCGGCGCTCGAGAAGTTCGGAGGGCAGGAGAGACGGCGCCGGTTCCGGAACGTTCATTTCTCCGATGTCGCGGCCACGCGGAACCTCGCTCTGCACGATGTCCTGCGGAGACTGTCCGATCAGGACTGCCAGAGCGCTCTCTGCGCGGTCCCGCTGATCTTCCATATCCGGCAGGAGTTCATGGACGGCATCGCGTCTTTCTCTGACGCCTTCAAGGGTCAGCGCATCCGTTGCACCCACATCGTACTGACGCTGGACCAGAGCCAGAAGATCGTCCTGTGTCTGGATCGTCTCTTTCAGGAGTGCCACATTTTCATCCAGCGCACGCAGGCTGAAATAGAGTTTTGCGACACCTGCGACTACGGAAAGCCGTGCCGCATCCATGGCATAGACGCCTGCGTGAACGCCTGCTTTTGCCGCGTTACTGAGGCTCGCATTCTTGCCCCACAGGTCCAGCTCGTATGTCAGCATTCCCCCGACGAAGCCCAGATTGCTCATCTTATTGGGAAAATGAAGGCTCTGGTTCAGTGCACTGACCCGCCCATTTGCAAACTGTCCGTAGGCATCGGCGCCGGCGATTGACAGCATGGGAAGCTGGTTGGCGAACGCGTATCCATATTGTGCCCGGGCCTGCATCAGCCGGTTCCCCGCAAGGGCGATATCGTCACTGTCGTCCAGGGCACTCTGGATAAGCTGGTTCAGAACCGGGTCGCCGTAGCTGAGCCACCAGGTCCGATCGTCGCGTGCGACGGACGTCGTTTCACCCCATGTCGCGGGCAGGGCAACGGCCGGACGTTTATAGTCCGGGGCCAGCCAGGAGCATCCACCGACCAGCAGGAGGGCAAGTGGAAGCCATTGACGCATCATGCAGCTCCTTTGGCCGGAACAGAGTCCGGATCGCGGACATGGAACCACATCACATAAAGCGAGGGCAGAAAGATCAGGGTGAGGACGGTTGCGACGGCCAGACCGCCCATGATGACGTCGGCCATCGGCCCCCAGAACACGCTTGAGGCAATCGGGAGCATGCCAAGGATGGCCGCGACGGCCGTCAGCATGATTGGTCTGAAACGGATCATCGCGGCATCGACCACAGCGTTCCATTCCGACTTTCCGTTCTGCTGCTCGATTTCGATCTGGTGAACGAGAATGACGGAGTTGCGGATAATCATGCCAACCAGCGCAACCAGCCCCAGCATGGCGATGAAGCCCATGGGATGCTGCGTGAGCAGGAGGGACGCTACGACACCGATCAGGCCAAATGGTGCGACACTCAGGACCAGAGCAAGCCTTTTGAAGCTTTGCAGCTGGATCATCAGTACGGCCATCATGATCAGGACCATGACCGGCATAACAGCGACCACGGATCTCTGTGATCTGGCACTTTCCTCAACGGTTCCACCGACGGCGAGATGATAGCCGGGCGGAAGCTGCGCACGGAACGCAGCCATTTTCGAAGCCAGTGCCGAGACCACTGCATCCGGCTGCATACCATTCTGGAGCTGGGCCTGGACGGTCATGGTCGGCAGCCGGTCACGGCGCCAGATCAGCGGATAGTCCTCCACATAAGCGACTGTTGCAACCGACGAGAGAGGGACAGTCAGGTCGTTGGGCAGACGGATATCGAGATTGCGAAGCTGTTCGATCGACAGTCTTTCATCCCGATTGGCCCGCAGCACGACATCGACAAGATAGATGTTGTCACGCACCTGCGTGGCCGTCATGCCTGTGACCGTTGCATTGATGGCCAGAGCAATGGCGGAGGAGGACAGCCCCAGACGGCGTGCATCTTCCTGACGGACGTCGATGCGAAGTTTCCGGGCCGGGTCGCCCCAGTCGAAATTGATCAGCCGCAGGTTGTGGCTTTCATCCATAATTCGGGCGACCTGCTGTGCATAATCCCGGACCCTGTCCGGATCGCGGCCGCTGACACGATACTGCACGGGCCAGCCCACAGGCGGCCCGAGTTCCAGCGGGAACAGTCCATACACGATCTCCGGGAACTGGCGGCTGAGGGTCTCGTCCAGCCGATGGCGGATGCGTTCACGGGCGGCCGCGTCCTTCGCGACAATCACGGTCTGGGTAAAGAAGTCGTTCGGAAGCTGCTCGTCCAGCGACAGATAGAACCGGATGGCGCCGCGTCCGACATATGAACTCCAGTGATCGATGTCCGGATCATTGCGGAGCAGGGCGTCAAGCTGACGCGAGACATCTGCGGTTGCCTTGAGGGACGATCCCTGTCGCAAAGACAGGTTCACCAGCAGTTCGGGCCGGTCGGAAGCCGGGAAGAACTGTTTCGGAACAAGTGGCAGAAGCAGGATGGAGACGACCAGTGCGCCGAGGCTGACGAAGACCGTTACACGCGGGTGGCGCATGGACCGGAGCAGAAAGCGCCGGAACGTGGTCAGAATCCGTCCCGGGGGGCGGGGCTCTGCGGTCCCTGCCGTTGCTTCAGGATGTTCGTGCAGGATTGTTACCCCAATCAGGGGCGCGACAAGAACAGCCACGAACCACGAGACGATCAGTGCAAGCCCCACAACAGCGAACAGCGAAAACGTATATTCGCCAGCAACACTGCGCGCGAAACCGACCGGGACGAAGCCCGCAATCGTTACCAGCGTGCCCGTCAGCATGGGAAAGGCAGTGGACGTATAGGCAAAGGTCGCAGCACGGGCGAGGGTCCAGCCTTCTTCAAGCTTGCTGACCATGCTTTCGACCGTGATCATGGCATCATCGACCAGCAGGCCAAGCGCAATAATCAACGCGCCAAGGGAGACGCGCTGAAGATCGATCCCGAAGATCTTCATACAGGTAAAGACGACGGCCAGAACGAATGGAATGCAAAATGCCACGACGGTGCCAGCGCGCCCGCCAAGGCTGAGGAAGCTGATGCCCAGAACGATGGCGATGGCTTCGAACAGGGCTTCCGTAAAGTCCCCGACCGCGTCTTTTACAACTTTGGGCTGATTGGCGACGAGATGCGCCTCAATACCCACGGGCATCCGCGCGTGCAGTTCAGCCATGGTCGCGGAAATGTTCTTTTCCATCGCAAGCACGTTGCCACCCGCGCTCATGGAAATCGCCAGACCGATGGCGTCCTGACCGTTTACGCGGAACATCGTCTGCGGCGGATCGGAATAGGATCGGGTAATTGTGGCGATATCGCCCAGTCGGATCTTGCGGTTTCCGGCATAGACCGTGACATTCCTGATGTCCTCGACCGAATTGAACCGCCCGGTGGGTTGTATGCGGATCTGTTCGGTTCCGGTATCGAGCGTGCCTGAGGGCATCAGGACGTTCTGGGCCAGAAGCGACGAGGCGATCATCGCGCTGTTGATCCCCAGTCGCGCCAACTGGTGGCTGGAGAAATCAACGTAGATTTTCTCGTCCTGAGCGCCCAGCGTGTCGATCTTCGCAACATCCTGCACATGCAGAAGCTCGTCACGGACCGTCTCGACGTAATCCCTCAGGTCACGATGCGAAAATCCCTGGGCAGTGAAGGCATAGATGATGCCGTAAGTATCGCCAAATTCGTCATCGAAAAACGGCCCCACGGTTGTGGATGGCAGGGAAACCTTGAGGTCTCCCACCTTCTTGCGAACCTGATACCAGATGTCCGGAACCTTGGCCTTGGGTGTTCCCGACAGCAGGTTGAGAAGGATCGTGGTCTTTCCTGCAACCGTGTAGCTTTTGACGTAGTCGAAATACGGCGTTTCCTGCAGCTTCTTCTCGATGCGGTCCGTCAGAAGATGCGTCGTTTCCTCGACGGACGCACCGGGAAGCATAGCCTGCACGACCATGGTTTTGACCGTGAATGGCGGGTCTTCGTTGCGTCCCAGATCGAAATAGGATCTGAAACCCGCCACTCCGATCAGGATCATGAAGAACAGGACGAGAGCACGATGATTGATCGACCAGCTGGACAGGTTCAGGCCGCCAGGCGTCGAAGGCTTACGGTCGGACATCGGCGTCATTCAGCAGCGTGACTTTCTGGTTTGGATAAAGCGCCTGCACACCGGCCGTAACGACGCGGTCTCCAGCCTTCAGACCGGATGCGACAAACACGTCGGTGGCCGTATAGCGGGCAATTTCGATCGGCATGAGAGAGACGGTCGATGAACCGGGTGCGACGATCCAGACCGCGGTTTTGCCATCCTGTGCCGTCAGGGCTGCCGGTGGCAGGCGGATTTCCTGTCGGTCTGGCTGCACTATACGGGCAATCACGACAGAGCCCAGGGTCAGGTCACGGGGAGGGGCATGCAGAAGCGCCTTGGCCCGATAGGTGCGCGTCAGCGGGTCCGCATCGGGCGCAATTTCATAGAGCTGTGCCGTGGTGCAGACCGACATATCGGCATCCAGACAGACGGACAGCGTTTCGCCTGTCAGGTTCGTCGAGCGCAGGAGAGAAGCAGGAACGTCGAACTGGATGTCCCGCTCTCCACTTTCCGCTACGCGCAGCACCGGCTGGCCTGCGGCAACGACTTCTCCAACTTCCGCCAGCCGGTCGGTGACAATCCCGTCCGCATCCGCAGTCAGCCGGGTATGGTCCACACTTTCCTGTGCAATGCCCATCCGCGCCTCGGTTGACTGCACGGCGCTCTGGGTCGAGCGGTAGCGGCGGATTACATCGTCATAGTCATTTTTCGAGAGCGCCTTGACCGGAAGAAGCGCGATGGCGCGGTGGCGGAGCGTCTCCATCTGTATGAGCTCGGCTTTCGCAGCTTCAACGTCCGCGGTTGCGGCCTGAAGGGTCTGTCCTGCGGCGACCTCGTCCAGCCGCGCTACGACCTGCCCGGCATGAACGGTACTGCCGACACTGACGCTCCGTTCCACGATCTTGCCTGGAAGCCGGAACGACAGGGCTACGGTGCGATGGGGGGCGACTTGGCCGGTGAGGGGTTCCCCTGTCGTGGTGGTGACCGGCTGAACCACGATGGAGCGGAGCGGACCGGACGGATATCGGGCGGCGGTGTGTGTTTGTGACAGGCGGCCAGAACGAGAAGAAAACCGCTGCTCATCATCAGGGGTAATCTGCGCGTGCGACCTGTCATTGGGCCGGTTCCATGCTGTTATAAGATTGCGGTGTTGCGAGAATCCCACCCATGACGGCATTCCACGAGTGTTCCAGGTAATGGTCGCGTTCCTCCGCAGTCTTCAGCACTTCGCGGCCAAAGAGTCTCTGCTGGTGTGGCCAACTCAGAAGCAATGCCGATAGCGTCCGGCTCGTCTCTTCACGACCGAAAGCCTCTTTCAGCAGTCCGGCCTTTTCGAGCGCACCAAGCAGCGTGAATGTCAGCTTTTCCAGTGGCTCAAAAATGTGGGCGCCTGCGTGTTCCACGAGATCAGGGAAACGCCAGCCTTCTGCAATGAAGGTACGGCTCAGTGCGATGACTTCGGACTGGAGAACGAGGTCGAGCAGCATCCGCATCGTCTTACGCAGGGCAAGGAGGGGGTTTTCCGTCACCATCTGTTCCGGCGGTGCCGCAGCCCCCAGAAGGCTCTGTCCGAGTTCGGTAATGACAGTCTTGAACAGCACTTCCTTTGAGGAATGCCGGCGGTAGATCGTCTGTTTTCCGACCTGCGCCACTGCGGCAATCTGCTCCATCGAGGTCGCAGCGTATCCCTTTTCGCCGAAGAGATGTATGGCCGTCTGGAGGATCAGGGCATCAAGCTCTTCGGACATCCTGATGTCAGGTCGTCCCCCATAACGTTTCGTAGCCATGCGGTATCTCCTTGCGAGCGTCTGATCGGTGTCAGAATTGTTTTTCTTTGGTAGACGAGACGGTTCAGTCTCGCAAGCATCAGAAACATAATCTGTCTGCGACATTTTCAGGTCAGTGACACACGGCAACGGGCTGGCTCTCCTCATAATCGGGAGGGGAAGTTTGGAGCCGGGTTCCTGCATGCATCGGACAACAAGCGCTTTTGGACGGAAGCTCTGATCAAGCATCACGTTGTAATCCAGGTCTGCTGTTAGGGCTGCTTTCTGAGCGTGGGTGGCTCATGCGCGGTGCGTTTTCCGCTATCGGCCTCGACCAGAAATTCAGGATTGTCTTTCAAATGCAATCCTGTTGTTATTAATTGTAATGGGCTCATAGACACGTATATCCACAGAATGAGTCGTGAAGTAGGGCCTGTTAGGGCTTGATCCAGTCTGCTGCGGCAGCGATGTGGATGACCGCGAGGAACGACGTTGCTGTTTTTTCGTATCTGGTTGCGACAGCGCGCCACTCCTTGAG
>NZ_JABCQG010000033.1 GCF_015244565.1 Gluconobacter vitians
TGATTTGAACTCCGCCGCATACCTCTTGCGCGTAACCTTGCCCATAAAACCCGTCCTCTCTCAGGTCGGATTATAGCTTATTGCCCTGTCCGAAAAATGGGGACCACCTCTGATGGCCGCTTCAGGCCCTGGTCTACCGGCCCACCGTGATCGCTCGCCTTCCAATCTTCCATATAATTGAAGGTGAAAGATCATGTACGAAGATAACGAAATGCGTGTTGAAATCCGTGCAAGACTGAAAGGACGGATCCGCTACAATGTGACTACGGACCAGATCGAAGTCATGGCGGGTGAAGATGATGAACTTCTGCGCTGGGAGACCATAAACCGCAGGACAATGCTTCAGCATCTGCCACCAGCCGTGATAGATCGACTCTGGGACATGATCTGTGACGCGGCTGGAAGCGGCGTTTACGCTGATGATCGTCTGGCCGGGGTGCAATTTCTTGGGCTCCATCGCGTCGTCGATCATCTCGAACGGGAAGGGCTTCGGATTGAGGCAGTTCCTGTGCCATCTCTGTCGCCGCCAGCGCCGGTCGCGGTTACTCTGGCCGCGTTCCTGGCTGCGCGAGAAAGAACAACCTTGGCAGAAATCATGCAAAACGTGATCGACGTGCCGCCAGAAAAAGATCTGCTTTTCATGCTCAAAAATGCAGGGTGGGAGTCACGAAGGACTGCCACCGGGCGCTTCTGGGTGAAAACCAGGCGGTGAATAGCCGACATCGGATTCGCTCGTCCGGCTTGGAGGGGCGTATCCGATGAGAGGAAGGCCCTGATACGCCGGACCAACACTGGGCGATTGCGCTTCCTGGGGACAGAGCCATAATCTGTTTCCATGACTCGAAACCCCTCTGAAAAGCCCATCCCTCGCAAGTCCCGTGCGTCAGCGAAAGTCGGCACGACTGTCACGAAGGATAATCTGAAGGCGCTTGGTGCGGACCGACTTGCGGACCTGCTCGTCGAACTGGCAGGGCAGGACACCGCACTGACCCGCAAGCTTCGCATGGCGCTGACGGCGGTTCATGCGAAGGATAAACTCGGCAAGGAGATCGAAAAGAGACTGCGCACGATCCAGCGTTCCCGTGGGTTTCTGCCTTGGGACCGGATCCGTCCTCTGGCTGCTGAACTTGACACCTTGCGGCAATCCATCCTGGGTGACGTTGCCTCTGCCGATGTCGGGCAGGCCATTTCAGCCATGAGGCTGCTTGTGGAGATTGCGCCATCCGTCTACGAGCGCTCGGACGACAGTTCCGGATACCTGTCGGACGTCTTCCGGGAGGCCGCTTCTGATCTCGGCGTTCTCTGGGGACGACAGGCCAACCGGGATCCCGCCACCGTTGTCACAGACCTTCTCACGCTTCTCGATAATGACGGGTATGGTACCTGCGATCGTCTGCTCGCCGCGTGTGGCACGGCATTGGGTGAGTCGGGCGCGGCCATGCTCAGAACCACGCTTCTGGCGCGACTGCGCGACCTTCCCGCGTCAAAGGGGAACAGGGATTATCATGCCGACATCGCGCGCATGCAGACCATCGGCCATTTGAGGGATCTGGCCGATGCCATGGGCGACGTCGATGCGTATGTTGAAGCTGTCAAACTGACTGACCGCCAGTCGGTCTATATCGGGGCCGTCGCACGTCGCCTGCTGGATAAGGCGCGCGCCCGGGAGGCCCTCGAATGGCTCGACCGCGAGCCGGACGAGAACTCTCGCTTTTACAAGGAAAACGACGATCTGCGGATTGAAGCATACGAGGCCGTTGGAGACAGAGACAAAGCCCAGGCCCAGCGATGGAATGTCTTTCGGGAACGCCTGAGCCAGCCGCACTGGAAAGCCTATCAGCGTTATCTCAGCGATTATGATGCGATCGACGCCGAAGAGCAGGCTCTCGATCATATCCGGAATTTCCCGAATAGAAGCGTGGCCCTGTCTACTCTGCTGGAATGGCCCGCTCTCGACGAAGCTACCCGTCTCGTGCGGCATCATACAGCGGAACTGGACGGACGGGACTACGGGACGCTGCGTCCGGCAGCGGAACGTCTATCTGAGTCTTATCCCAACGAAGCGACGCTGCTCTACCGTCTGCTGGTCGAGGCCGTGCTGGATAGGGCGCTCTCCCGTTACTACGCCTATGCCGCAAAGGATCTTGCGTCCTGTCTGCGACTGGCACCCATGTTGACCATGGCTGAAGGCATGGAATCCCATGAAACGTTCATGACCCGGCTGAAAACCGCACATAAGCGCAAACTGGGATTCTGGTCATTGATCGCCGTGCCCTGAGAGCAGGCTTGGGGGAAAATGGTCTGGCCAGTATGGCGAGCGAATTCCATTGCTACCCGGCAAGAGTTTGGATATACTGTCGGCATATCCAAAGTGGAGGTTACGATGCTCACCCGCACGACGCTCTTTCTGTCCAATCGCTCCCAGGCCGTGCGTCTTCCCAAAGCGGTTGCGTTTGACGTCAGCCTGAAAGACGTCGTGATCATCCCGGACGGTGCGCGTCGCATAATCGCGCCTGCGAATGCCGCATGGGACGATTTCTTTGCCGCGCCGGGCACGCCACTGCCTGAGCGCGATCAGCCGAGGATGCAGGAACGCGAAAGCTTCTGATGCTTCGTTATCTTCTGGATACAAACTTTTGCATCCGCGTCCTGCGCGATCGTCCGCAAGGCTTGCGTGAGCGTTTCAATGATAATGCCGAGGCGCTCTGCATCTCGGACGTCGTACTCTACGAGCTTCTTTATGGAGCCGAAAAGTCACACGATCCGGTAAAGACGCGGCGTGAGGTCGAACATTTTGCCGCGCGTCTGTCTGTTTTACCGTTTGATGATGACGCCGCAGCCCATACAGCGGAAATCAGGGCACAGCTGGAAAAGCGTGGCTGTGTCATCGGCCCATACGATTTGATGATTGCCGGGCACGCTCGAAGCAGGGGGCTTGTCGTTGTGACTGGAAACTTACGAGAATTTACGAGGGTAGATGGGGTGCGATCTGAGGATTGGACGGCCGGTTAGGGGGTAAGAGGTGCTTCTGCCTCATGTCAGACGTAACAGGAATTGCTGGAGTTTTCTGAAAGCAAGCATATATCGAGATGATAATATGCGCATGGAAATGTGCATAAACATGTGCTATGTTTCAGTTCTCATGTAAATAGGATCAAAGCTATGGTTCGCGTGCATTCTACCACCCCGTCACGTCGTCCCACTAATGTGACGTTACCTGCTCAGTTACTCGAAGAAGCCAAATCGCTTGATCTCAATATATCGCAGGCCTGCGAACAGGGGTTGAAGTCAGCGATCGCTTCGGTCCGTGCTCAACAATGGCTCGCAGAAAATCGCTCCTCCCTTGAAGCATCCCGACAGTATGTCGAAAAGAATGGTCTTCCTCTGGCGGATTATCGGAACTTCTGAATGGCCCGTTTTGATGTGTATTGTTTGGCCGGACGAGGTGAAGCGCGTTTCGTTTTAGATGTGCAGGCAGACCTGCTGGACGAGTTGGGCACCCGCATCGTGGTGCCGCTTTTGTCACAGAAAGTGGCACCCAAACCGGCAAAGAGACTGAATCCGGTTTTTGTATTCGATGACCAGTCGTTCGTTATGATGACACAGTTTATGGCTGCTGTATCTGACCGTGATCTGAAAAAAGTCGTGACGTCATTGTCTCTTTATCAGGATGAAATCACTCAGGCTATTGATCTACTGTTAACTGGTTTCTGAGAGACGGCTTTAGTCGGCTTCCGCCTTCATTTCTGCCGTTCAACGATCTGTCGCGCTTTCCCCGATAGCGGACATTACCGGTTTCCCTTGACGTAAGGTCCGGAAGTGTCCAGCGGTGGCGGCATGGATACCATCAGCCTTCTTGCTCTGCTTCTGACCCTTTCGGCAGGCTTCAGCATTCTCAACCATCACACACTGCGTATTCCTGTCACGATTGGTGTTCTGATTTTCTCGTTGCTGACGTCGCTTGTGTTCATGATCCTGAACCTGTTGCTTCCGGCCTACGACCTTCAGGCTTTTCTACGATCGATGCTTGGAGCCATCAATCTCCCTGCGGCACTTCTGAATGGCGCGTTGTCGCTTCTCCTGTTTGCCGGTGCCATGCAGGTCAATGTCGGACATCTGAGGGCAAAGCTGATGTCTTTGACAGCCCTCTCCATTCTGGGAACCATTCTGGCCGTCGCGTTTCTTGCGGTCGCCGCGTGGTCCGTTTTTCCGCTACTGAGACACGCGATTCCCTTTACATGGTGCATTGTGCTCGGTGCCATTCTCGCACCTACGGACCCGGTTTCAGTCGTGGGAATGCTAAAGCGTCTGGGGCTGCCGGGACCGCTTCAGGCTATTTTTGCAGGGGAAAGCCTGTTCAACGATGGCGTGGGTGTTGTCATTTTCGGTGTCACGATCGGGCTGGCAACCGGAGGAAGTCACGAAGTGACCGCCTCCGAGATTGCGCTGAGTTTCTGCCGGGAGGCAATCGGTGGTGGTCTGTTGGGCGCACTGACCGGGTGGATGGCTTTGCGGGTGCTCAAGGGACAGCGGGATCCGCATATCGACCTGCTGACATCGCTGGCCCTGGCCACTGGAACCTTCAGCATCGCCAATCAGCTTGGAATGTCCGGAGCTATTGCCGTCGTCGTAGCCGGTCTCTGCTTCGGAACAAGCTATAGCCATTCCGTTTTCGACGAAGCGTCCCGCAAAGACCTCGACGTTGCGTGGACCCTCATTGACGAGGTGCTGAACGTCCTGTTGTTCATGCTTATCGGCTTTGAAATCCTTGAGATTAAGCCGCATGTGTTTGCAGTTTTGGCAACGCTTGCCATTATCCCACTGTCCATTGCTGTGCGCGCCTTGAGCGTGCTCTTTTCAATACTCCCGGCCCACCTCAGGCAATGGGAACAGGGCCGCGTCCTGGGTATCCTGACATGGGGTGGTCTCCGTGGAGGCATCTCGGTCTCTCTGGCGCTTGGACTGCCAGCCGGAGACTTACGGGAGTTGCTGTTGCCGGTTTGTTACGGCGTAGTGGTATTCACGATCATCGTACAAGGACTTACGATGGAATGGGTTGTCCGAAGACTGTTCCCCTCCACCCGTCTCTCAAGCTTAGATCGGTAACTTCTCCTCAGAGGCAGAGTCCTGTTTCGTAAGCATGGGCTCTGGTCGTGCGGCGGGTTTGTCCATCGTTTCCAGAAATCTGTCGGCCAAGGCGGTATAAAGAGGTTGAGGGCAGACAATCCGGGAGACACCAAACGCCAGAAACGCTGTGGCCAAAAGTGCAAGCGTTACCTGCTGGTTATCGCAGATTTCCATGACGATGATCGTTGCGGTTAACGGCGATTGAGCAACACCACAGAAATAGGCAACTGTCCCCAACAGCACGACTGCACCGGGGGTCGTATGCGGAAGAAACTGTTCGATCCATCCGCCGATGCCCGCTCCGATTGCAAGAGAGGGTGCAAACATTCCACCTGGAATTCCCGAGCAGTACGAGACCAGCATTGAGAGATACTTCAGGATAAAGAACGAGGCCGGGTAGTGGTCGGTCCCTGCAAAAATTGCCTGAGCCTGCACATAGCCCGTCCCGTAAGTATTCCCTTTGGAGATCAGTCCGATCACGGCGGTCAGAAGGCCGCACAATGCTGAGAACATGATCGGACGCTGTTTGGCCAGTCGGCCAACAGAGCCAGGTAAGCCTCTGGAAGCCCTGATGACGAGTGCGGCAAAGCTTCCCCCAGCCAGCCCCCCGACAATGCCGCAGACGAGAACGGCAATCCACGCTGTCCCAACAGGGATATTGACGTCGGCATGACCAAAATAGGTATAATTTCCCATGAGGGTAATAGCGGTGACACCTGAGATCACAACGATCGTCAATGTCCGGCCTGAGGCTTTCTGCTCGAAAGAGTGAGAAAGCTCCTCAATAGCAAAGACAATGCCAGCCAGCGGCGTGTTGAAAGCCGCTGCCATTCCAGCAGCGCCTCCCGCCAGAATCATGCTGCGCTTGGATGCGATATTGGATTGCCCAAGCAGTCGTGAAAAGCCATGCATGATCGACGCTCCGATCTGCACGCTGGGACCTTCACGTCCGATGGAGGCACCGCAGACAAGGCCAAGGCAGGTCAGAATGATTTTCCCGGCGGCAATCCGCAGCGTAAGAATACGGTCCACAACGTCGTAATTTCCCATGTGGAGGGTGGCGATCGTCTGGGGAATTCCTGACCCCTGCGATCCTTTGAAAAGCGTTCGTGTCATCCAGGTAATAAAGGCAAAGCCCGCGGGCGCGAGAACAAGCATGGCCCAGGGATGCCACGTCACGAAGCGCATCCGGAGCTCCGCGCACTGATCACCAAATCTAGCGAATAAAACGGCTGTCAGACCCACAAGGACAGCGCCGATCCAGTAAAGACTCATCCGGCGCCAGCGTGTTGTCCTGGCGCGCGCTGTTCGTCTGAGATGGTGGATCCTGTCCTTGTGATGAGCGGATGGTTTCACAGGAGCAGAAGGTATATCAGACACAGAAAACGTCCATAGCAGTATAAGCCGTTTCCTCGGCCCTCATGACGACGACGGGAAAACTGGAATAAGAATGTCGTGCCAGATTTGTCTGGACCGGGTCAAATATCGGAATTCATGATGTCACCTCCCCTCATGTCCATTGCTGTCTCTGCCCGCCGCGTCTTCATCCTGGGTCTTGTTGCAGGATATGTAGATGCTCTGAGCTTCGTGGACTTGGGAGGTGTCTTTGCAGGTGCGATGACTGGAAACACTACGCATATGGGCGCTTCATTCGTGCAGGGAAATTTGGCCCATGGTTTCCTGCTTGTTGGTGCGCTGGCGATTTTCTTTATCAGTGCGGTCCTGACCAGCCTCGCGCGCCTTCTCTGGCTTCCGGCTTACGGCGTTATGTTCATGACGATCCTGATGGTGCTGGCACAGGTGGCTCATTCATCTCCATACCGATACTGGGGTGAGTTTCTGATTCTTCCAGCTCTGCTGGCTGTACAGGGAGAAACCATTGCGAAATTTTCCGGCACATCAATGCCGACGATTGTCATCACAACCAATCTCCTGAAAGCCGCATCTGGCGTTGCAACCTGGGTGGCTGCAAAGCTGGCACCGTCCCGCGTGGGGACTCCGCTCTCCGGAAGTATTCTTCTGCCGGGGCTGTCTTTCCTGTCTTTTTTTATGGGGGCACTGATGGCAGCACTCGGGCTGGCAGTGCACGGCAGCTTTCCGTTTCTCTGGCCCCTGCCGTTTCTGGGCTTTCTTTACTGGGACGTCTGGAAATCAGAGCATGATGGACGTTACGAGGACTGAGACAGCCCAAGCTGAATATCACAGAGTAATCTGGTCTCTGAAGCTTTAAACCCTCTCGCACTGTTGCGTTTGCAAGACAGGGCCCGGCAAAATATTTCGCAATTACAATTTCTTCATATCAATAATTCCGCTGGCAGAAAATAATAATCAGAGCCAGCTTCTCTGGAGAAGGGATGAATTCGATTTTGGCGCAGAAATAATCTTCATGGGAAGTGTTACGTGATGTCCCTGCGCACGTGCGTCATATTGGACCTCGGGTCCGTGTATTTCATAGAGAGCACCGAGTTATTGGACAGTCATATTAAAAAATTCGCATAGTACTTGATATGGGCAAATTTCCGGATCAGAAAATAGTAATTTTATTATAATATCCTCGATGTGCCCTGTGCGCGAGCATAAAATCCAATCAATTCTATAAAAAAATTATTAATAGTGAAACATTCTTTGAAAAATAAAGAAGCCATTGCGTGTGTATGAATTTTGAAGATCTTGCATCTTCGAGAGACCTATATTCGTGAAAATGCCTCTGTCGATATATTATCTGAGTTTTTCTCTCCTTTTACTAAGTTGTCTTTCGCAGGCTGGAGCAGAAACACTTCATGACGCCATTCACTTGGCCTGGCAAGCAGATCCGAGGTTGTCGTCTTTTCATACGGATGCTTTTGCAGCCAGGAAAGAGGCCAAAGCGGCACGCGCCTGGTTTCCTGACAGCCCTACTATCACAGGCGAGTATCTTGACGATCATTTTATCGGTAGCAAAGTCGGCTATACAACGTACCAAGGCGGCATAAATTTCCCTTTGTGGCTGCCAGGGCAAAGCCGCGCAATTGCCAATGAAGCCCTTGGAAATCAGGAAGTTGCCGACGCCAACACTCAGGTGGAAAAACTGGTAACGGCTGTCCGTATCGTTACGCTGACCAGCGAGGCGACACTTCAGCAGGAAACCATTCGAAATTTACGTCATGCCGATTCCCTGCTGGGAAATATCGCTCACGTCACTGAAGTTGCCTATCAGAATGGTGAACTGTCCGGCTCTGATAACGAGGCGATTGTCGCAGAGAAAGAAACCCTTGAAGGCAGGATTTCAGATGCAGTTCAATCTTTGGACGGTATCAAAGCTGATCTTGAAGCTCTGACCGGACACGAAGATATTCCTGATCTTCTGTCTCTTTCAGGACATATCCTGGATGGGCGTAACATGGCTCTGAACGTTGAACGAGATCCGAGAGTCAGGCTGGCAGAGGCCATAAGAAGTGTCTCAAAATCGTCCTACGAAGTTGCGCGTCATTCCAAAATCCCCAATCCGCGCTTGGGTGTCATGGTCAGCCGGCAGGAACAGTATCAAAGTCCGTGGGATACGCAGGTAGGGGTTCAGATCCAAATCCCTCTACCAAGTGCAGCCCGAAATACTCCCATGGAAATGAAAGCGGTCAGGGCTATGGCGGCGGCAGACCGGGATGCCATTCTGGCGCGCAGAAAAGTCCAGACCGAATATCGGCAGGTTCACACCCGCTTTCGTTCGTCGCTGACAATTCTGCAACACAGCGAAGCAACCAATATCGCACTACAGAAACGTGCAAATGACCTTGAAAACGCCTGGAAGGTCGGAGAAGTGCCGGTCATAGAATATCTCCGTGCGCGCCGCAGTGCTCTGGAAGCGCAGCAACGAGCCTCTCAGGCGAATGTCGTCTGGCACACGGCCATGATCAGAATGATGCTCCTGACAGGAGAGACCCCGTGAAAAAATCCATCTTTGTGTTTGTCCTGTTGGGCGTGAGTCCTTTGTGCTTTCCTGGCGTAGGCATGGCTGAAAAGACCGTTCAGATTTCGCCGGATGCTTTTAAAGCGGAAAATATTGTGATCTCTACGGCGATAGACGGAACGCTGTCTGATCATATGGATGTTCCGGCCTATGTCGCAGTTGATGAGCGCCATGTCGCCCGTATCCACCCAGTCGGAAACGGCCGTGTTCAGGAAGTCTTTGTAACGCCAGGAGAGAAAGTCCAGAAAGGCGCGCCCCTTTTCAAATATGAAAATTTCAGCCTGGCAGATCAGGAACAGAGAACTAACGAGGCACAGGCGGCTTATCAGCAGGCCCTGGCGCAAGAAAGTAACGCAACGGATATTTATAAACGTGGGCATGCTTTAGAGGGGGGCGTTGTCTCCTCCGGCGAAGTAGAGCGACGCTTCTCATCGTTCAAAGCAGCACGTGAATTGGTTCGTCAGAGACAGGCAGAGTTAACTACGGAACGGCAACGTCTCGCACGGTATTCGACACAATTGGAAAAAGGAGAAGGTCTGGTTTCTACCGTGACCTCTCCAATCAGCGGTATTATCCGTACGATTTCAGTAACTCAGGGAGAGAGTGTTTCGAATACAGCCTTACCAGCTGTTGAAATTGACGACCTCTCGCAGGTTTGGGTCATCTCGCAGGTTGATCCACAGAAAGCTGGACTGTTGGCTGCTGGGGGGCAGCAGTTAACATACATCTCTACAAATCAGACTCCTATTTCTTCAAATATTACTCTTATCGAGGCCAGTATTGAGCCTGGAACCAGACATGTTCTGGTGCGTAGCCTCGTAACAAATCCTGATATGATTTTGCGTCCTGATATGCTTGTAAAAACTCGTTTGATGACAAGAAATCGTGTCTCCGGCGTTCTTGTTCCAGAAGCCGCCATTCAGACATTGAATGGAGAAAATTGTGTCTTTGTTCAAAAATCAGATCATGAATTTGTTCCGAGGAATGTGACTGTCGCGACTACTCTTGAGGGAAAAGCTTTGGTGACAGAGGGTCTCAAGGCTGGGCAGAAAGTTGTCTCACAAGGAAGCTTTGTCCTGAAGTCGCAATATCTTCTGGCGCCGACGCCTGATCATTCCGAAGCACGGGACTAGATCATGAATTTCTTTTTGCATGTCGTCAAAGGCCGGAAAGGAATTCTGGGCTGTATTCTTCTTTTGATGGTGGCAGGTCTTTTCGATCTTCGCTCTCTTCCCGTAGAGCCAGTTCCAGATATTTCGCCACGTCAGGTTCTCGTCTCTATTCAGGCACCTGGATTACCGACAGAAGAGGTGGAGAAGCTCGTTACATTTCCCATTGAAACGGTGCTGTCGGGGGTTGTCGGGCTAAAAAACCTAAGATCGGTTTCCCGTACTGGCGTATCGGTTCTCTATCTTCAATTTGATGACAATACGAGCATTTACCGCGATCGGGACCTGGTGTCTCAATTTCTGGATCAGGCAAAAAATACCATTTCAGTCCACGGACTCTCCATTAGCATGGGGCCAATGGCCACAGGCATGGGTGAAATCATGCAACTGGAGATTAAAGGGAAAGGCCAGTCTCTCACAGATCTGAACCGCATTCTGAACTGGTCTGTTGTGCCTAAGCTGCGACTGATTCCTGGAGTGGTGGATGTCAACGTCAATGGTGGCGCATCGGAGACCTACGAAGTCGCGCTCGATCCAATGGCCATGCGTCGGTTCAATGTGTCCATTTCAGATGTTTTTAAAGCCGTCGATACTGGCAATGAGGCCGCTGGGGGGGCGTGGATAGAACATAATGATGAGCAGCACATTATTGTGGGTCGCTCCCTCATCGATGACCTCAAAGAATTGGGAGAAGTTCAGGTCAAAAGTGGCCCAAACGGAGAGGTTGTTCATATCAGGGATATTGGCACTGTCCGCAAAGGTGCGCTTCCAAGGCTTGGAGCTGTAACACGGGATGGTAAAGGAGAGGCTGTGAATGCAGTTGTTCTTCTGCAGGAAGGCGCAAGTGCCCGTGACACGCTCAACCGGTTAAACAGAATTCTCCCAACGCTTCAAAAAACACTCCCAGAGGGCATTACCCTGGAGCCGTATTACAGCCGTACGACGCTGACAGATGTGACGATTGATACCGTCAAGGAAAACCTTGCATTGGGCGCGTTGCTTGTTCTGGTGGTGCTGCTTGTCGTTCTTGGAGACTGGAGGGCTTCTCTGGTCATCATGTCCATCATTCCTTTTGCTCTGCTGGCTGCGATGGTTGGGATGCACCATCTTGGTATTTCGGCCAATCTTCTCAGTCTTGGGGCCATAGATTTTGGAATGATTGTCGATAGTGCACTTGTCATTGTCGAGGGCGTTCTGAGTATTTCCGTTATTGCGGGGCTGACTCTGCAGGAGCGCGTGGCCAAAGTGACGGCCTCTGTCGCGCGACCTGTGATTTTTGCCGTGTTTATCATCATGCTGGTCTATCTGCCGATCCTGACACTGGAAGGTGTCGAAGGGCGGATGTTTCGACCGATGGCAGAAACCATTATTCTGGCATTGCTGGCTTCTCTCGTCTTCGCTTTTCTGGGTGTGCCAGCTTTATGTGCGATGGTCATGAAGAGTCATTCAGGAAGCGCTGACACAGTGACCGGACCTGAAGGACAGGAACATGCCTTCAGTGTCGAAAGCCATGACACACGATTTATCGCCTTTTTAAGGCGTGGCTTTAACCCGGCAGCGCGATATTGCCGCACACATACAAATCAGATTTTCATGGTTGCAGTCGGTATTCTGCTTGTATCTGTTTTTTTGGCGACACGTCTTGGAGGAGAGTTCATTCCACAACTCCAGGAGGGTGATTTGATTGTAACGTCAACGCGTCTTCCAGGAATCTCTCTCGATGCTTCAGTGCGTGCCGTTACGAACATTGAAAAGACCCTGCGACAATTTCCCGATATTCGCATGTTGGTGAGTAATACTGGAACGTCAGCTATCCCTACAGATCCACAGGGCGGAGAACAAAGCGACACCTATGTTTTGCTGAAGCCGCGATCAGAATGGAAGACTGCACATTCCCAGGAAGGGCTCGTGAGGGCGTTTGACGCAGCACTGCGCCAGAATAATCCCGGCTCGCTTTTCTCGTGGAGCCAACCTATTCAAATGCGCATGGATGACATGCAGGCCGGAGTGCGCTCACAGATTGCAATCGGTATCTACGGTCCTGATATTCGTCGGCTACAGGAACTGGCGCAACAGACGGCAGATATTGTCAGCAGGATTAACGGTGCGGCGGACGTCGCTCCCCAGGATGTTGGGACGATTCCATATCTTCATATTGATGTGGATCGAACAGCCGCAGGTCGGCTCAATGTGGATACAGCGGCTATTCTTGATGTTGTCGAGTCCGTCGGCGGACACGTCGGGCCGCCGGTTTCAACGGGTGATGCTTTAATTCCAACCGAAGTGCGGATCGACGCTCCGCAAAGGCGTACTCTTGATGATATCAAACGCCTCCCGGTCGCGACACGAGATGACCAGATGGTTGAATTGTCTCAGGTCGCTAAAATCACGCTGACTGATGGGCCAGCGGCCATCCGCCGCTATCAGGGGGAGCGACGGATGATGGTGCAGGCGAACGTGCGCGGGCGCGATATGAGTTCGTTCGTACAGGAAGCTCAGACGACCGTTGGCCAGCAACTTAAACTTCCGCATGGATATCGTGTTGAATGGGGCGGGCAGTTTCGCAATCTCCAGTCAGCTGTTGCTCGATTGGAGATTGTCGTACCGATTACCTTGGCGCTTATTTTCTTTCTGTTGGTGTTCGCGTTTGGGGATATCTGGGTAGCGGGCCTGGTCTTCCTGAATCTGCCGTTTGCCGCAACGGGTGGTATCCTGGCACTGACAGTAAGATCCCTGCCGTTTAGCGTCTCTGCTGGAATTGGGTTTATTGCTTTGTTCGGGGTGGCGACCTTGAATGGAGTAGTCCTTGTTTCCTGCATTCGGGAAAAACGAGCGGCAGGGTTGTCGGCGCGCGTTGCCAGTCAGGAGGCCGCTGAAGAGCGTTTCCGCCCTGTCATGGCTACAGCTACTGTGGCCTGCCTGGGGTTCTTTCCTATGGCGTTTTCAATGAGCGAAGGGGCTGAAGTCGAAAAGCCATTAGCAACCGTTGTTATTGGAGGGCTGGTGTCATGTACGGCCCTGACTCTTCTCGTCTTACCCAGTCTGTATGTTAAGCTGGACGAATGGAGAAGAAGCCGACTCTAGGGCCTGTTAGATCTTGAATTTCTTCCCATATTGTAGGGATGGAAGAAGGAGACAGAACAGGCACCTTTACGGACGAGACATGGGCGATCTGGGAACCTCTGATTGAAG
>NZ_JABCQG010000034.1 GCF_015244565.1 Gluconobacter vitians
AGGGAAGTCGGTGATCCGCTCCCGCGTCGAGCACGTCTTTGCCGATCAGAAATCGCAAATGGGTCTATTCATCCGAACTGTCGGTATCACCCGGGCCACCATGAGGATCGGGCTGACCAATATCGTCTATAATATGCGCCGTTTTCTCTTCCTGGAGCGGATGAACGTGAGCGCGTAGTCATCCAGCGGGAGGGCAGTCCCCGATCTGTTCAAAACGCAGATCAAAAGCTACCCCAAAAACCGTCAATCAAATCGCCAAAAGCCTGAAATCACGAGTCAAGCGCATCAACCAACGGTTCTTCGATCCCTCCATCTGATCCGCCACGAACCATACGCCGGGGTAAGAGTGGTCCAGCCGCGCCGTCTGTCCGGTCAAAACCGCGTCTCGCCCGTGCACGTCGTAGAGGACGTCGGCGATCGGCGCGGAGGCGTAGCTGCCGCCGATCTTGACGCGTCCCGGCAGGTGGGCCGCCCCGATATCCGGTCGAAACTCCAGTTCGAAGGGAATGGCTACACCGTCGGTCTGCGCGGTCGTGAAATGCCAGCCGCTCCGGTTCGAACTCTGATCGTTCGCGTAGATTCCGGTGCTGAAGGTCCACGCCTTGAATGGCGTGTAGCGAATGTTTGCTCCCCAGACGGCTTTGGGATAGACGCTGTTGGACAGCACGTCCGTCGGCGCCTTGGGAACGCCGCAGATCATGTTGTTCATGAAGGTGCAGTCGAGCGTCGAGGCGTCAAAATTGTTCAGCAAACCCATGCGCCCGACCGAGATGTCATATTTGCCGTCCTGCAGTTTCTGTTCGGCGAACGCCAGAACGAGATGGGCAGCGGTGTTGCCGCCGCCGCCATAGACCTGCTGGCTGGGGTCGAGCGTATCCCCGAAGCCGAAGCTCGCACTCTGACCATACCGTGTCACGTTGGAGACATGAGTCGATAAACCCTGCCACCCTGCGAGCGTGCCCCAGTCGATGTCGAACCCCCAGCCGAGCTGGCCAGCGTTCGACACTTCGCGCGTCACGCCACCCGCGACATTCCCGCCAAATTCGTTCTCGTCGTCGATCGATACGGTTACGCCATGCTTCGCCAGCTTACGACGTGTATCCCAGAGGTCGCCGAACAAAGCTTCTGTGGATGGGTTGGCAGCAGGAACAGGACCACCGAGCGTGCCTCCTTGGGAGCGCGTCTGCGCGAGCCCGGGCGTACAGACCCCTAACCCTAAGGCCAGCCACAAAGAAGATTGTCCCAGCCCAAGGACAAGAAAAAAATTTTTATTTCGCACTATGACCACATAATCAACTTCACCATCAGGCGCATATCTGATATCTGTCCCAGTCATCCAAAATAAAATAGTGACTTTATTGCCATCAAGGGATCAAAAAAACGTTATTGAGGAACCTGGAGGGATCGAAGAACCCTTGATTGATGTGCTTGGCCCGTAATTTCAGGTTTTTGGCGATTTGATTGACTGCTTTTGGGTTGGTTTTCGATCTGCGTTTTGAGCAGATCGAGGGCTGCCATCCGCTGGATATCTACGCGCTCGCGCTGATCCGCTCCAGGAAGAGAAAGCGACGCATGTTGTAGACGATATTGGCCAGCCCGACCCTCATGGTGGCTCGCGTTATGCCTACAGTTCGGACGAACAGTCCTGTCTGCGATTTCTGATCGGCAAAGACATGCTCGACACGCGACCGGATCACGGACTTGCCGGCATTGGATCGCTGGATATGGCGGGGCATGGGTTTAAGGTGCGGCTTTTTCCTGTGAACCTTCGAGACAAAGCCATGCTCCTCCATGAAGTCCTCGTTGGCTTTTGAGCGACCGGATGAACCGGTATTTCCGGTCGATGGAGACATGGAGGGCTCGAAATACCCTCTTTTTGTGTCGATCTATAACCATAAATGGTTGATATTGTTATGGACCAAAGTTGCGCAAGAAGGATTTTTCAATCCCTCCACGTTCACCCACACAGCGATGGACATAGCGATCGTGTGAACGCCAAAAGCGTGCATTTCTCGACACGATGACATATAGTTCTTACTTCAGGATCAACTGCACGAGGACATACTCATGACAGATACCGTGTTTCCCGCACATCTTCTGAAGCACAAACAGGAACCCGTCCACGGGGTCGTCTTCGACATGGATGGCTTGTTGCTCGATAGTGAATCTCTTGCGATGGAAGCTCTGGTATTTGCTGCACGTGATCTGAACTATGACATTCCAATGTCATTTTGCCGAACAATGATCGGTGTACCAGCCGACGGTTGCCGTACCATGGTACGAAAAACCTATGGTCAAGACTTCCCGCTTGAGCGTTTTTTTGAACTTCAGGAAGTTCATCTTCGTAATTTCGTAGATACAGGAAAATTAGCTCTAAAAAAGGGCGTCCTGCCCCTTCTTGATTTACTGGACACTTACAAAATTCCCCGCGCCATTGCCACCTCTTCCAGTCGAGTTCGCACTGACCACCATCTAAAACTGGTTAATCTGTTTCACCGCTTCAATGCCATCGTGACACGTGATGATGTTTCAAAAGGAAAGCCTGATCCGGAACCATATCTGACAGCGGCTAAAAAAATTGGGGTTAATCCTGCCCATGCACTAGCACTGGAAGATTCCCACTCTGGCGCCCGTGCCGCGCATGCTGCAGGGATCCGCGTCATTGTCGTACCCGATCTTCTCGAAGCGACAGATGAAATCCGTGGAAAGGCCCTGGCGATCGTTCAGGACCTTTCGATTGTGGAAGCATATCTCAAACACGCCATAACTGGACAAGCCTGACGATCCAGGCGGGGTGCACTCAATAAAGCCCCCCCCTGGATTTTGGTTATGTAAAGTCTACAGCGTGTAATTTTAGTGAGCGATTGTTCGAAGTAACTCTGGCACACTCTCTTCCGTCAGGCGGCGCAACATGGAGGCAATGGCCTCCACCTGCTTGCCATGGTCGGGCAAAGGAGCCCCAAATACTTCTTCCATAGCCAAAAATGCCTCAGCCTGTGCTTTATGATCGTCACGAGCATCGGCACACAGCCCGCGAAGAGTCTCCGCCCTTGGATCTGTCAGGGCGATATCGAATTCATCCTGCTCATGAAGCGCAAACCAGCGAATCCAGCTCGCAATAAGCAAGACAGCACCATCAACCGGGCGCCCAGTTTCGATATTGGAGCGCATCGGCTGGACAATTCGGCTCGCCATCTTGGCTGACCCATTCCGTCCAATCCTTGTCACTTCATGGACGATACCAGGATTGCGGAAACGTTGCATAAGATCAACGGTGTAGCGGTCAAGTTCATCAGTATCAAGCGATACGTCAGCCGTCTGCTCGTTGCGCATGAAACGCGCTGCAATACGTCCAAGCGCGTCGTCACTAGCCGCTTCAGAGACCGTATTGAGGTTAGCCAGAGCACCAACATAAGCCAGCAGCATGTGCGTGCCATTCAGCATCTGCAGCTTTGCCCGCTCAAAAACCCCGACATCAGAAACAAATTTTGTCCCCGGATGCGCAACCCATCTCGGGCGCGGCCCATCAAATTCACCAATCACCCATTGGAACCAGGGTTCAGCCGAAATTGGGGCCCGGTCTTCAATGCCACCCAAAAGTCTGCAGGCATCCGCAATGTCGTCAGGCGTCGCGGTCGGCACTATACGATCAACCATCGTATCCGGAAACTGCACATTCGTTTCGATCCATGCCGCCAGAAGGTCATCCCCTTTCAGGGCAGCCAGATCAATCACGGCCTGACGCAGCGTGTCACCGTTACTATTCACATTATCACAGCACAGAATAACCGGGGGGACACCGCCGCGCTGCCTGACCTGTGCCAACCCAGCGGCAATGATCCCCGGGGCGGTGCGAGGCGTTATCGCCGTAAGATCAGCCTGAATAGCCTCGAACGTAGGATCGAGTCTTCCATCGGCACTCAGGTAATATCCGCTTGCGGTGACAGTAAGTGTGACAATAGCCGTCGCCGGGTCAGCGATACGTGCTGCGAGATTGGCATTATCATCACCTGCATATACGGCCTCGGTAATCGCGGCCATCACAGACGCGACCGTATTGGCGGGCTCGCGCGTCAGCAGCGTATATAAATTATCCTGAGACTGAAGTACCGTCGCCAAATCCGGGCGCCGCATCGTCGCCGAGACGATACCCCATCTCAGTCCATCCCTGCCCTCGGCATCTATCGCCGCCTGTGTTGCTACAACCTGGTGTCCGCGATGAAAATTACCACATCCCAGGTGTACGATACCGGGCCGCAGTAGCGCCGGATCGTAGCGTGGCGTGTAAACGGTATCAGGCACATGGGATATGGCGTTGCGGTTCAAATTCAAAACTATGCGCCTCCATCAGTTAAGTCGCTGAGCCAATCATGACATATACATTTTAAATTTCGACGAAAAACTTAAATCTCACGATTTAATGAAAGCTATGAGCCAGTGGCGGATAGAGGTGGACCCGTCCGTTCGGACAGTTTTTGGGTTTGAATAAGCTATACCCGGTTGTTGTTATGCCGCCATTCTGACGGCGCTGCTGTTGGCCCTCTGGTCCGGGGTTAACCCCGGACCAGAGGGCGTCGGCACGTCATGATACGCCTCATCGGGCGTGCGTCCAGCCAGTGCCGTATGCGGACGCTGCCCGTTGTAATGCGCGATCCATGCAGTGAGCCCGGCCCGCAGTTCCGAACCGGTCTCGAACGCGTGCAGGTAGACGCATTCGTATTTCAGGGATCGCCACAGGCGCTCGATGAATACGTTGTCGAGCCATCGGCCGCACCCGTCCATGCTGATGCGGATCTGGCGCGCTTGCAGCACGTCCGTGAACCGGGACGTCGTGAATTGTGACCCCTGATCCGTGTTGAAGATCTCCGGTGCGCCGTAGCGGATCAGGGCCTCCTGTAGCGCCTCGATGCAGAACTCGGCATCCATCGTGTTCGACAGCCGCCAGGACAGAACCTTGCGCGTCGACCAGTCCATGATCGCCACGAGATACAGAAAACCCTTTTGCATCGGGATATAGGTGATGTCCGAGCACCACACCTGATTGGGGCGATCGATCACCAGATCCCGCAGCAAATACGGATATTTGCGATGCCCAGGATGCGGTATCGTCGTGTGCGGCTTCTGATAGATCGCCCGCAGCCCCATCGTCGCCATCAGCCGACGGACACGCTTGCGCCCGACATCATGGCCGAGCCGCCTGAGATGCCGGGTCATCTGCCGCGACCCGTAATAGGGTGTCTCAAGAAACTGCGCGTCGATCAGCCGCATCCGTTCAAGATTGCCCTCACTCTCCGGCACCGGCCGGTAATACACGGACGACCGGTTGAGTTGCAGCAGCGCGCATTGCCGCACCACGGAAAGCCGAGGCCGCTTCAGGTCGATCATTTGCCGCCTCTGAGCATGCCCAACCGCACAGAGGCATCCCGCAAAAAATCCCGTTCCACCAGCAATTGGCCAATCTTTGCGTGAAGTTTCTCCACGTCGGCCGGGCTGGCCGCCGCCTCCGGTGCCGCCTTGCCGGAGAAGATGCCCGCCATGCCCTCGACTGCCTGGCGCTTCCACTGGGCAATCATCGTCTGGTGCACGCCGTGCTTCGACGCCAACTCCGACAGCGTCTGCTCGCCCCGCATCGCCTCAAGCGCAACCCGCGACTTGAACTCTGCCGCATACCTCTTGCGCGTAACCTTGCCCATAAAACCCGTCCTCGTTCAGGCCAGATAATAGCTTATCGCCCTGTCCGAAAAATGGGGACCACCTCTCTGGCCCTCTCTGCGAAAGACATTCCAACTCACGCAGGTCTGTAACTATTCTGAGGCTCGCGGCTGACTTGGGGGGGAAAGCTGCCACTGGGGGCAGAGGGACCGAATGTCAGCTTCACGGACATGTCGGTCGTTTTAGCTCGCCCTGAACGTTCCCATAAGCGGACATGTGATTTGCTTTCGAAGAGCAACGACGTAGCGCAAAGCGGAGCCCTCGAGCTCCAATAACCTTGCCCTCCGATCCTCACCGCGCAGTACAGAATCAGAGATTGTCCATAATTTCACAGTGATCAAAATATGAACAATGGCGTCATGGAAGCTCTATCCCCGTAAAAAACCAAATTGGATTAACTGTGGACTGAGCTTCTCCGTGAGATTTGCGTAGGCCTTTTCCCAAGGATCGAAGTAAGTCATAATGTTGATTTGGTTTGCTTTGAGCGCGCGGCGTACCTGCCACCAACCAACATCCGGTCGACCAAGCTTGAATTCATCGATGATAGTTCGTCCAAATTTTTGTTGATGATAATGGTGAAATAGCTTCCTACCTTCCTCCATCACGTCTTTAGCTTCAGCAGAGAGTTTCGTCTTCGCTAAGTACGTCGTCATGAAGTTGGACTTAAACGCCGTTTTGGCTCCTACTTGCGTTTCCGTAAAGGGTAAAAAATGATTGACCAGAGACCAATTTTGGTTGTTCCAACGCAGCTTCTCAACCGCGGCCGTGTAATTGGCACCGTTGAACAAAGTCCAGATAAGGCAGTCCAACTTGAAATTATTCGGTAATTCTTGGTTCGGCTGTAAAAATTGGTCTCGGTCATTAAGCCAAGTTGGTTTGATCAGCCGCCTTGCAGCAAACATGACACCTACTTGCCAAAGATTTTCTTTATTAATAAAAAATCCTCGGCCGCTCGCAAATCCAGACGAAAGAATCATCGTGAGGCGACTTGCCTGTTGCAGGTCGTTACCAGCACAATTGAACCAGCCAATGGCACCGTCGGACCAGCGAGTGCCTCGAAGATCTGCCGTCGTAGTCGCCGGTTCAACGGCGCCCTTTAATGGCAAAGCAGGCGTTTTGTTAGCTTTTGGACGTGTCGGCCAAGTCGAAAGAAGCAAGTCATTCTCAACATTGGCGAAGATTTTGTCACCTATAAGATTTGCGTTGCGGTCAAGCACATCCGTAACAATCTCGTCGATAGGCTCTGGTCGAGAAGTGTCCCAAATCAAAAACCCGATCGGAAAGTTACCTTTAAGATCGTCGAATGCCTTGCTATGAACAACAAAGCCTCCGAGATATTTAGCTTTCCAGATAGTGCGGAATTCCTCAAAAGCCTGAGAATTTACGTATTTAAGTTTACTAAAAATTGCCACCGTTGCATTTGGTATTTCTTTGTGTATTCGAGCAAGAAATTGAGTGAAGAGTTCATTACTCGCCTTGCCGTAATCGTCCATGGCCGACGCAGCAAACTTAGACCGAGCTACGCCTGTTTTACTCCGGTCAATGCCTTTACTCGCGGCATTATCCGAGCTTGTCGCCTCGGCATAAGGTGGGTTGATCAAAACAAGAATTTTTTTCGCACCACGCATCTTGGAATTTGCCTCTGCGATCGCAGTTTGAAGCGCTGAAGGCAGCTTGCCAGTCATCGTGTAATCTAAAAGACCAAACTCATTGACGTCATCATTGAGATAGTCATATTGGAAGATACTTGCACCAACGCACGTGCGGGAAGCTAGCATGACGTCGATATCAGCCTGATCGATAGTACTCATGAAAACGTTGCGAGGATTTGAGTGCTTCGTTTCGAGGTTGCCGACACCACAGCACATGTCCCAGACTAAATAGCGCTGCTGCCAGTTCTTTCCAAGGACCGAAGTGAGTTCGTCGTAGGCTTTGTCCACGACGTCAAGGGGAGTATAATAAGCGCCTTTGAATTCCCGCTCATCAAGAGGCAATAGCGTGTCTCGCCTCTCCAAGAGGTATCGTCGATACTCCTCTTGCGGCGGTCGGTGGTAGATTGCCCAGAAGTTGCGATAACCATGGATACTGTTGAGCTCGTACAGCACTCCATTCAACAAAAAGACTGGCTTATGATCGTCGTGGAGAAGCTTAGCTGGTAGGTCTTTCACCGCCGCCTTCTTGCCGTCATGCATGATGTCGGCGAAGAAGAGTAGCGCGTAGTCTGGCGGGGCGGCGCCAGTCAGTTCGTTGCCGACCATCTCCACCCACTTGTCAAAGACCTGTCGCAGATTGTCAGGCGTAATTGAGGTTCGGATTATTTTGCCAGCGCTAATCGCGGACCTGACTGCCTTGACAAAATCTTGTTCAAACGTATCGAGTTGGTAAACGACGAAATGAGCTTCAATAAACGGTGCGATCCGAATAGCCAAACTCTTGTCGACCTTCGATCCGGACTTCGGCCACTTTATCGACTTGTCTTCAAGAATGGGTAGCGCGAGGCTAGTCTCCATGATCGCGGCCTTCTCGGTATCGATCACGCAGAGAAAGGGTGGCAGTTGCTCTCCCAGTTTGCGCGCGGCACGCACATAAAAAAGAAGTTGCGCAAACATCAATACCGGAGCCGCTGGGGAGCCCTTGGCTTCAAACCAGATCTCCTTGGTACGAATATCAACAAGCGTCTTATTATAAGCTTTAAGTCCAATAGCCTTGATATAGGCGTCCTTAACGTCTTCTTCGGTTTTGGCTAAAATAAGATCAGCTTTTAGGCTCATGGGCACTTCTCAATTCTTGTGGTAGAAAATTTATCAAGCATCATAGTATTTTCATGGCTTGACTATGCCTCACGGATTCCTTGGTGGAAAACTATCACCCTTCAACGATATTCTAGCTGCATATATACTGTAGGTCCAGATGCAGCTGCGTGGCACAAGTGTAAATAATAAATATCAGCTTTCGACCATTTTTGCATAAAAGCTGATAGTCTCAAATCGGCCCAAACCGGACATAGGCCGCATCTTGCCGAATGTCACAGTTGAGGCGTAAGCAGACCTACCGCTAGACGGAGCCGGGGGAAAAGCTTTCACTTCGAACCCGCATAATAGTCTGGCGACTTGTAGAAAATTTTCTGGCCAGTGCAGATACGCTCATACCCTCCGCCAGGTCGTTGAGGACGCTTTGCTTCTCACCTTCTGACAGTACGGAAGGCCGCCCCAGGGTCTTCCCTTCTGACTTTGCCCGCCTGAGACCAGACTGCGTGCGCTCGATCAGCAGATCCCGCTCAAACTGTGCGACAGCATTCAGAACCTGCATCGTCATTGTGCCGGAAGAACTGGTCAGATCAGCACCACCAAGAGCGAGGCAGTAAACCTTCACTCCCATGGCTCCCAGCATTTTAACCGTGGTGCTGACATCCATTGCATCGCGACCAAGACGATCAAGCTTGGTCACGATCAGAACATCTCCAGCTTCCAGTCGATCCATGAGGCGAGCAAAGCCACGCCGTTGCGCGATGGAGGTACTCCCGGAAATAGTTTCGGTAACGACGCGACGCGGCTCAACCCGAAAACCGGCTGCTTCAATTTCCTGAATCTGGTTTTCGGTCGTCTGACCGACTGTAGAGACGCGAACATAGGCAAAGGTGCGTGGCATGGGGATCATTTCGTCCGAATAGGATGTCCGAAATATGGACTATGTTCGAAATACTGTAAAGGTAATTTACGGACAGATCGCTTCGCCCCTGTCCGAAAACGATCGTTTTCGGACAGGAAGAACTTATGGCACCATCACATAAAATGACCTATGTTAGGAATATGACCTTAATTAAGGTCGCAACCTCAATGAGCGAGGGATCATTTACATGATTCGTGTCAATGTTATGCCGAATGGCCGACTTGTCCTGCCGGTTGGCCTGCGTAAGTCACTTGGCGTCGAAAAGGGCGGCCAGGTCATGGCAGAGATCGTGGACGGGGAGGTTCGCTTGATGACGCCCGATGCCTCGCTTGATCGGGCCAGAGCACTATTCCGAAAATATGTGCCAGCCGGCTCTTCGATTGCCGATGAAGTCATTGCTGAACGACGCGCAGAAAATACGTTGGATAACCATGACAATAAGGTGCAGCGCTGATGCCGATTTGCGTCATCGACACGTCCGCTGTCTTTGCGGACCTGAACGAAGAAACCGGAGCTGAAGAAGCTCGGCGCTGGCTGAGAGATGCAGCCATCTCCGCCATTAATCTGCAGGAAATCGTTTCTAAGGCTGTTGATAAAGGCGTCCCGGCCGAAGGAATATCCGAACTGATCGCAGCTCTGCGCCTAGACGTACGGCCTCTTGATCACAACCTGGCTCTGACGGCCGGATTAATGCGCGATGCAACCAAGCGGGTCGGTCTCAGCCACGGAGACCGCGCCTGTCTGGCATTAGCTAAAAAATTGGATGTCCCTGCGGTCACGGCAGATCGGGCATGGACCGAAATTGCTGAGGCAATCGGCGTTGAAGTGGTTCTCATTCGATAGACTTACTGGGGCTTTGTTGCGTAAATGCTCGGAGTGGATTCACGGAATGAATCCAGACTGGTAGCTGGGAGTGATGAGCAAGCCGAAAGCCACGCGATACCGTACGACGAACTGGTCCTCCTACAACGCCGCGCTGAAGAAGCGCGGCTCTCTGACGGTATGGTTTGACCCATCCATGAATTGGGAGGGCCTTCCGACGGGACGTCGAGGACGGCGGCAGAATTACAGCGATGCCGCGATCCAGAGTTGCCTGACGCTGAAAGTCCTGTTTGGCTTTGCGCTGCGACAGACGACGGGCTTTGTCGAAAGTCTCCTTCGTCTGGCTGGGCTGTCGTGGTCCGTGCCGGATTTCAGCACGCTGAGCCGTCGGCAGAAATCCCTGACGGTCGATATTCCGTATCGTAGTTCGGGCGGTCCGCTCCATCTCCTGATCGACAGCACCGGCATCAAGGTCGAGGGAGAAGGCGAATGGCACACCCGCAAACACGGGGCGTCAAAGCACAGGATCTGGCGCAAACTTCATATCGCGATCGATGAAGGATCACTGGAAATCAGGGCTGTTGAGATCACGAAAAACGATGTCGGTGATGCCCCAGTCCTACCGGCGCTTCTGGAACAGATCCCCGATGAAGAGGACATCGCCTGCGTCACTGCTGATGGCGCGTATGATACAAGAAAATGCCACGAAACCATCGCCAACCGTGGCGCACAGGCTGTCATACCGCCTCGAAAAAACGCAACACCATGGTGTCCCACATCACCAGGAGCCATCGCCCGCAATGAAGCCCTGCGGACGTGCGGGCATCTCGGGCGGGCTATCTGGAGACGGTGGAGTGGTTACCATCGGCGAAGCCGCGTCGAGACAAAGATGCACTGCATCAAGCTGCTGGGCCAGCGTCTGACAGCACGCGATTTCGACCGCCAGATCACCGAAGTTCACATCCGTGTGGCTATCCTCAATCGCTTCACAGCGCTCGGAATCCCTCTCACACACGCGGTCGCGTAATGGAAAACTCTATAGCGGCCTCGTCACGCCAATAGACCGAATTGTGCAACAGAGCCACGACGAGGGTGTCACCGCGTCGCACAGCTGCCAGAGCCTGATCCAGGCCAGGGCGGGTCCGGGTCGTTCCGGTGAATCCCTTGTCAGTATAGATCCGTTCAGCGGCGATCCCGAGGTTGAGCAGGGTCTCACGCTGCACGGCGAGGTCCTGCTTGTCGGTCGAGCAGCGGGCGTAGCCAATCAGGACGTGCGTCATGGGAAATATTGTAACGTATAAGGACCCTTCATCGCAAAACATATCGTACTATCTATATGAGACTCTGTTCTTGGCCGTTTTCCATGGGTCATCTGGTCGGCCAGAGCGGGTCCGTTCAACGATCCTCTTGCGGACACATCAGGGAGAGAGACGAACATGGCGCGCCGTCGCCTGCTGACCCGCGAAGCGCTTGCGCGACATCTTGATCCTTCCGTCGATGAGCGCGAGATCACGCGACACTTCACGCTGGGCCCCGACGACCTCGACCTGATCGTAACCCGTCGTGGTGATACATCCCGGTTGGGCTTTGCGATGGTCATGCTCTACATGCGCTGGCCGGGACGCGTTCTGGAGGAACACGAAGCACCACCTGCTCCGATTTTGGCGTTCGTGGCACGGCAGCTCGATCTGTCACCCGGTATCTGGCAGCACTATGCGCGTCGTGACGAAACGCGCCGGTCGCATCTGGCCGCTCTCATGCGGCGTCACAGCTACCGTGCCTTCGACCGGGTGGCGTTTCAGGATCTCACCCTCTTCGCGATGCCGATCGCGCAGAACGTGACGCAGCCATCCCGTCTGGCCGTGATCTTGATCGACGAGATGCGCCGCCGAAAGATCCTCCTGCCGTCGGTGACGGTGATCGAGGCGCTGGTGCGCCGCGCACGACAACAGGCAGATCAGCTTGTGCAGGATGTGCTGTCAGCCGACCTGACGCCCGATACCCGCTCTCGCCTGGACGGAATACTGGAGCGCCGCAGCGACCGCAGTGCCTCCTGGCTGTCGTGGCTGCGCAATCCGCCTCTGTCACCGGCATCGCGCAATGTGCTGCGTCTGCTGGAACGCCTTGATCATGTGAGGGCGTTGAAGCTGGACGCCTCGCGCGCCGCGACCATCCCGCGCATGGCGTTCGACCGCCTGAGTGACGAGGCCGCCCGGATCACCCCCCAGCATCTGGCCGAGCTTCCCGTCGGTCGACGCCATGCCATTCTGGTGGCGGGTGGGATCCGGTTCGAAGAGATACTGACTGATGCCGCGCTGACGATGATGGATAAGCTGCTCGGCAGCATGATGCGTCGCGCCGAAAACCGCACGCGCGACAAGGCGATCGTCACGGTGCGATCACTGCAGGCGCAACTGCGCCTGCTGATGGCCTCGTGCCGTCACCTGATCGAGGCGCGCGCCCGAGGCATTGATTCGCTGTCGGCCATCACGGCGATCGATTGGCCGCGTCTGGACGAAGCAATTGGCAAGGCTGAAACCTTGACGGCGCCGGAAACGGTCGACCGCACGGCTGAACTCATTGATCGGCACCGGTCCATTCGTCCGGCTATCGGGCCATTCCTCAACGCGTTCCAGTTTCGGGGTGGTCATGCCATGCAGGGGTTGCTGGAGGCGGTGCAGCTCATTGGCGATCTCTACCGCACCGGTAAACGTCGCTTGCCGGAAACGTGCCCGACCCGGTTCATCCCGCCGTCCTGGCGCGCCTTCGTCAGGCAGGATGGGGTCAGGACATAGAACGGGCACAGATATACGCTAAGCGTCTCTGCGCGCACTTATGGGTCGACTCTATGCGTCGACGACTCCAGCATTCCAAAGGCATCCATCGGACAG
>NZ_JABCQG010000035.1 GCF_015244565.1 Gluconobacter vitians
AATCAGAGGTTCCCAGATCGCCCATGTCTCGTCCGTAAAGGTGCCTGTTCTGTCTCCTTCTTCCATCCCTACAATATGGGAAGAAATTCAAGATCTAACAGGCCCTAGCTGAGTGTCAGATGGTTTGGGAATGGGGTATTCATTATAAAAGTCTGCGGTCGTTCGGCGGATCGACAAGCGTGTGCTCTGGATGTTGAGTTCATGTTCGGTTTGACTGTGCTCTTCTGAAAGTAGTTTTCGAAAGTCTGCTGCTTTGACTTTTGCCAGGCGGGTAAAGCTTCCTACCAGAAGGCCATTACTGGTTTCGATAATATGAGCGCCCGGTCGTGTCTCTTTACGGTCGCCTTCACGCAGTATCAGGGAGTGGTCTTTCAGGGCGGCCCGGAAAGCCTTTAACCCGTCTGATTGCGACCAGAGGGACGTGACCAGCTTTTTCAGAACTGGAAGATCAAGTCCTTGCCGTTCGGTGATACGTCGCGCCTCGGATGTATAGGCAGCGCGGGGTTTTGCATCATGAGAAACGGGAACGAGCGCATCGACCTATTCCGCTTCACTGTGACGACATTCCTTGCGCAAGGCTTTGGCAATAGCCCTGTCATGTCGACCAGCCACCAGTTTGTGCCCCAACCGGATTTCTTCAAGGCGCGCGACTTTTTCCATGCGCATCCATGTGAACCGGCTTTCCAGAACATGATCCTGTTGCCACTCTGGCAGGATCAGGTGACCATGGGTGCTTCCGTCCTTCTGGTGGATGACAAGGGTAAGGTGTTCGGGGTCTGCGTGGAGTTCGTCACACAGATGACGGGCAAAGGCTGAAAGCTGTTCATCGGTCATGGCTTCATCTGGATTGAAGGCGATATGACGGAGACCGTATTTTAGCCCTTCGCGGTTGGCTTTGCGCATATGGTCATGCAGAAGCCATTCAGATCCAGACAGAACTTTAATGGCTTCATTCTTAGCGCCATGCAGAACATGCCGAGCAATGGCACCGGCTCCGCTCTTTGTTGTGATCCTACTTTCCTTGACGATCATGGGTCATGCTCTCACAGGACTTTCAATGACGCGTCATGTGAGCTTCATCGCACCGGCGACGGGCTGGCCGAATGGAAGGGCTTTTGCGTGATCGTGACAGTATCTGGTCGAGCTGACAGATCAGCGTGTCAAGATCGTCGAGCACACATCCGCACCGGACGGCATCCTCGCAATTTGCAGAACGGGCTAATTGATTAAGGTTGTTGCCGATCCGGGAACGCTGATGGCGTATTCCGCGCAGTTCCTCGGGAACAGGTCGGCCATCATGGTCAGACAGTTCTGCACTGGTCAGCAGAGAACGTATCCAGTGGGCTGTTGTAGCATGGCTATGAGAGCGAGCGATATGGTTCCAGCGCATCAACTCATCTGGGGATGCTCTGACGGAAAGACGAGATGTTCGAGGTATAGGCATACTTGGTCTCCTTGCTTAAGAGGGGGTCAACGGGGGAGATTTCTTCCCCTTGCCAGCTGTCGAATGGACCCGGAACGGGTAGCCATTTGACACTGCTGGCTCCTCTTAAAGATAACCTATCGAGATGCCCGATTTCCCGTTTTTGTTTTTATGCAAGAAGCGAAAACGAAAAAAGTGGATATAATAGCAGTAGCTCAAAAATTGGGTCTTCGCGGTCGGGTCACTACTGGTATGATTGAAAAAAGCTGTTGTAGTGGTGATCTCCCACAAATAGGCATTGTGGATATCCGTGAATTCTCAATCAGGTAATCGGTATAGCCGTTCAGGGAGTTGTCAGCTTCATCTGCTATAATAACAATTCTATCGCAGTCCTTTCTCATGATGAAACATACAATCGGCGGAATTTTATGTGTGGTCAAAGTATCGATTCTCTGGCTGTAAAATTTAGGTCAAAACTAACGATCATATGTATCGTAGAAGCTGATATATGTCATATCTTGTTTGTTTTTCTGTTTTTCTTAGCTTCTTTTGGGTTTGCTTCAGAAGTGAAAGCCGAGAATTTCACATTTACTCAGGCCGTAGAAGATGCCTGGTCTATTGATCCTGATCGCAATGAATTGACTACAAATTATCACTCGGCATCAAGACGGGCTGTGGCTGCTAGGTCGTGGTTTGCTGGTGGTCCAACTGTGTCAGGCCAGTATTTTGATGACCATGCCATAGGTAGTAACGAAGGATACACAACCTACCAGGGTGGTGTGTCTGTTCCTTTTTGGCTTCCTGGACAAGGTAGCGCAACTGTGGGAGTTGCTAGAGCAGAAGCGCTTACCATCCAGGAACGGCTGCATGTGGCGCGAATGGCGGTGGCCATGAGAGTTCTGGATACATCAGCCAACGTCGTTATGGCTCAGCGCCGACTGGCAATCGCACGCATCCAGAAAGACACACTGGAAAAAATCCGGGCCTCAGTAATCCATGGGAAGCACATCGGGGAGGTGACTCTTGCCGATCAGCAGATCATCGCTTCTGAAATCGCAAATGCAGCCGATGAATATTCCCAGTCTGAAGAGCGGGTCGAGACAGCGACCTCAGCGCTTCGTATCTTGCTGGGTCGCCCGACCGTCCCCGATATCCTCTCTTTTGACAATGTGGCGTTAGCGCATGACGGACTCTTCTCTGCCGAAGCTCTCGAAAATAATGACCCTCGCGTCAGAGCCGCCCGTCAGGCCGTGCGTACAGCGGAAGCTGGCGTGCATCTCGCCAAAGCCTCCTTCATGCCGAACCCTGAAGTTGGCGTAGCTGCAATTCACGAAAAACAGTATGGCAGCCCGTGGGGCGACCGCGTGGGGGTAACAGTTTCCATCCCGCTTCCCAGCGATGTCCGCAACGTCCCCATGGAAACGGACGCCCGCAACAAGCTGGCAGCGGCTATCAGTCAGGAGCAGCAGGCTCGCCGCAACGTCAGGCAGGAACTTGCTCAGGTTTTTTCTCATCTGACAGCCACGAAAGATATGTTCAGAAATTCTGTTCTGTCCGCCGAGAATATGAACAGGCGCGCAAATGAGATGAATCGATCATGGCAGGTCGGTGAGACATCATTGGTCGAACTGTTACGAGCCAGATCCGCTGCCAGCAGTGCTTTGCAGCTCCGCAATCAGGCGGAAGTTGCCTGGGACGCTGCCATCATACGAACATTGATCGCCGCAGGAGAATTCCAGTGACTACTTCATCTGCCTCCATGAAAGACTGGAAATATTTACTCTGTATCATGATTGTTTTTCGTATTACTGAGTCGCCTGCACGAGCCGCTGACAGTGCGTCGACTGTTGTAATGGGAGAGGCGGCGCAGAAGAATTCTGCTCTGGTAATCTCGATCGCAAGGAGTGGTACACTCGCAAAAAATCTGGATGCAATGGGAACCGTCACAGCCGAGGCGGGGCATGTCGTCCGTATTCACCCGGCAGGGTCCGGTAAAGTTCTGAATGTTGCTGTGGTACCTGGTCAGCATGTGCACAAAGGAGAGACGCTTCTTACCTATCAGGATCATTCATTACATCTGGTCCGCCTTGAAATGACAAGAGCACAGGCGGCACTGACGACAGCGTATGCGGCCTCTCAGAATGCAGCGTCAGCCTATCACCGGGGGCATGAACTGGAAGGAACAACAGTTGCAGCAGGAGAGACCAGGCGTCGCCTGGCCGTATTCCAGGCAGCAAAAGACGATGTTATAGCCCGACAGGCTGATGTAGATACGCTGAAGCATCAACTTGAAGAAGAATACAACTCCGTTACGGAATCAGATAAAGCCCAGACCAGTCCGCTGGACGAGACATCGTCAATCATTGCGCCGACCACAGCAGAAGTACAGAGTGTGTTCGTTGGCGTTGCTGACGACATTTCCCCTGCGACGGAACTGATAGGCCTGACAGACATGTCATCTGTATGGATTGTTTCTGACATCCTGCCTCAGGATGCCGCTCAGGTGGTCCAGGGCGGCGAGCAGACCGCCGAACTCACATCGGACACAGGGACGACATTACTGAAATCGAAAATAACTTCAGTAGGGAGCATGGCGGATCCGGTCACAGGCCTCGTCCGCGTCATAAGCACGGCCTCCAATCCAGATGGCAGTCTTCATCCAGGCATGTTCCTCAATACCCATCTGCCAACACGCGAAAAGACGGCAGGCATCATTGTGCCGGAGAACGCTGTCACAGAAATCAACGGCGTAAGCACTGTGTTTGTGCCGGTGAGTTCAAACCGGTTTCGACCACAGGAAGTGCATGTTGGTGTTACGGGCAATGGACAGAAAGTCATTACCTCTGGCCTCTCCGCAGGTGAGCGGATCGTAACGCAAGGCGCATTCGCCCTGAAGGCGGTGATGCTGGTGTCAGATATGAATGATGGAGACTGAGAGCGTCATGCGTAGCGTTCTCTCCGCCCTGCAGACCCGACGCTGGCTGGTCCTTGGGGTAATCTGCCTGACGTTCATCGCCGGGTGTATGATCGTGCGTGGCCTTCCCGTGGAAGCCGTGCCCGACATTTCGCCCCGGCAGGTGCTCGTTTCTGTTGTTGCTCCGGGCCTCGCTACGGAAGAAGTCGAACGGCTGATCACCTTTCCGATCGAGGCCAGTATGGCCGGCATCCCGGAGATGACAGATCTCCGGTCGGTCTCCCGTTCAGGAGTCTCGGTCGTTTACATCCAGTTCGCGGATGAGACGGACATCAATCTTGACCGTGCCCGTGTGGAAGAACGGATTCAGCAGGCCAGAGGCACGATATCTGTGCCGGGAGTCAGTGTGAATATCGGGCCACTCGCTACAGGCCTTGGTGAAATCATGCAGTTGCAGATCAAAGGCGACAGTTATTCGCTGATGGATCTGAACCGTCTGATGACATGGACTGTCGCGCCGCAGTTGAAACTGGTTCCAGGCGTCGTGGACGTCAACGTGAACGGCGGTGCCGAACAGACATTTCAGGTCGCTCTCGATCAGGCCCGCCTTATGGCACTGGGTGTGTCAGTTGATGACGTCTTCCGGGCGGTGGATGGCAATAACTCCGCATCAGGAGGTGGATGGATTGAGCATGGTGAAGAACAGCAAATCGTTGTCGGACGCGGCCTGATCGGTTCACTTGATGACTTTGGGTCCATTCCCGTCCGGACCAACACCAACGGTTCCGCCATTTTTCTGCGGGATGTCGGGCACATTTCCATGGGACCGAGAACACGACTTGGTGCTGTCACGCGTGATGGTCAGGGCGAGGTTGTCATTGGCGTCATCATGATGCGCATGGGAGCGAGTTCCGACACCACCTTAGCTGCCATCGAAGCAGCACTTCCCGGCATTCGTCAATCTCTCCCTAAAGGTGTGACGCTTGACCCTTATTATGTGCGTTCGACGCTGACAGACAGCACCATCAGGACCGTGAAGGAAAATCTTGTCGTTGGAGCACTCTTGGTCATCAGTGTTCTGATCGTGGTGATCGGTGACTGGCGGGCGTCCCTGGTTATCGCGTCTGTCATCCCGTTTGCGCTCGTCTGTGCCATGACTGGAATGCGCTGGTTCGGAATTTCCGCCAATCTGCTCAGTCTTGGCGCCATCGACTTCGGCATGATCGTCGATAGTTCCCTCGTCGTGGTCGAAAATCTCATGACCCATCGTGCTCGTGACCGGGCCAGTGGACAGAATACGTCGCCGGCTTCTCTCGCAGTCTCAGCAGCAACCGAAGTACTCCGTCCCGTAAGTTTCGGCATTCTTGTCATTGTGATGGTCTACCTGCCGATCCTGACATTGCAGGATATCGAAGGCAAAATGTTCCGCCCCATGGCGCAGACGGTCATCATGGCGCTGTTGGCCTCTCTGTTTTACTGTGTTGTCGGGATACCGGTGATTGCGGCTTTGGCGATGAGGTCTGCAAGTCATCATGACGATACCCGTCTGGTTGCTTTTCTTCGTCGTGGTTATGGTCCTGTGCTTAACTGGTGTGAAAACCGACCACGGACCCTGTTTGGCACAACTTTCGCGATTTTTGCTTTTTCTGTCTGGATCGGTCTGCATCTGGGTGGCGAGTTCATTCCGTCTCTCGACGAAGGGGCCCTGACGGTAACTACGACACGACTGCCCAGCATTTCGCTGCCCGAGGCTTTGAAGGAGGTCAACCTTCAGGAGCGTATCCTGCGTCGCTTTCCCGAGGTCACCAGCGTTGTGAGCAATACAGGAACATCAGCCATTCCGACTGATCCGATGGGCGTTAACGAGACAGACAGTTTCATTTTTCTGAGGCCACCATCACAGTGGACCACGGCGCATACGCAGGAGGGGCTCGTTACGGCGATGAGTCAGGTGCTGAGCACTGAACTGCCCGGAATGGAGCAGTCATGGAGCCAGCCAGTGCAGATGCGGATGGATGACCTCCTGTCCGGTGTCAGGACCCAGATTGCCGTTTCGATCTATGGGGATGATCTCGCTACGCTGGCGCGGCTGGGGGACAGGGTAGCGAGTGTCATGAAAACCATTCCCGGTGCGGCTGACGTGGCTCCACAGGGAGACGGCACCGTTTCGTTCGTCCATATCGACATTGATCGTCGAAAGGCGGCGCGGCTGGGTATTTCCCAGCAGGAACTTCTGAACGTAGTTGAAGCGGTCGGCGGTCATATTGGACGGCCCGTCACAGTCGGTAACGCACTGATCAGCACGCAGGTCCGTTTCGATCCCGCCCAGGCAGGCACACGTGACCAGATCGCCCGCCTGAGAGTCCGCCGCGCCGATGGCCGAGGAGCGGTCCTGCTTTCAGAGATCGCGGAGGTCACGCTACAGGACGGTCCTCCCCGTATCAGCCGGGATAATATCCGCCGTCGTCTGATCGTGCAGGCCAATGTTCGTGGGCGAGACCTCAGCTCCTTTGTTGCCGAAGCACAGAAGGCAGTCAGCAGAAAAATTACCATGCCTCCCGGTTATCGCATCGTGTGGGCGGGTCAGTTCCAGAACCTGAAGTCAGCCATGGCACGCCTGGGAGTTGTCGTGCCGATTGCATTGGTATTGATTTTTGCCCTGCTTGTCGTTGCGCTGAATTCCGTCTGGCTGGCCGGGCTTGTTTTCGTCAATCTGCCAGTTGCCGCGACAGGTGGCATCCTGGCCCTCGCTCTGCGTGGCCTGCCATTCAGCGTCTCCGCGGGGATCGGTTTTATTGCGCTGTTCGGTGTGGCGGTTCTGAATGGCGTGGTACTCATCACCGCCATTAATTCCCTGCGCGTGGCGGGCCGGGATGCTGCTCGTGCCGCGTATGACGCCGCGGAAGAACGTTTCCGGCCGGTCATGGCGACAGCTCTGGTCGCCAGTCTTGGTTTCATTCCCATGGCAGTCTCGACCAGTGCCGGTGCCGAAGTTGAACGCCCTCTGGCGACCGTCGTCATTGGTGGTCTGATCTCCTCGACACTCCTGACCCTGCTTGTGCTGCCCTCCCTCTACGCGCGTATCATGAAAAATCGCATCGCATGAAAATCCTGATTATCGAAGACGAGCCCGCTCTGGGCTCGGCAGTAAGAGACCGCGTGCGCCAGGCCGGACATGTCGTCGACTGGTTCAAAACCCTGACAGATGCCCGGGCAGCCCTTATTGCCTCTTCTTATGATTTCCTACTGCTGGATCTTGGTCTTCCAGACGGTAATGGTCGGGATCTGCTACGGGAAATCCGGCGGGACTGTTCATCTTTGGCCATCCTGATCACGACAGCTCAGGATCAGGTCAGTGACAGAATCGCGGGGCTGTCAGAAGGCGCGGATGATTATATTGTCAAACCTTATGATCTCGACGAACTCGTTGCCCGTATCGACGCTGTTGCCAGGCGTTACGCGGCCCTTCCAGACAATGTGGTCATGGTGGGCACTATCAGGATCGACCTCGCGCGCCGTCAGCTTGAACGCAATTACCAGAAGGTTGATCTGTCTGCGCGTGAATGGGCTATTGTCGAACTTCTTGCACGCCGGCCTGGAGCAGTCTGCAGTCGTGAGCAGATTGAAGACGCCCTTTATGGTCTTAGTGACGATGTGGAAAGCAACGCCATTGAAGTTTTCGTCAGTAGGATAAGGAAGAAAACCGGACCTGGTCTGATCATGACAGTCAGGGGTAGAGGCTATTGTCTCGCGGAGAACACGTCCCGATGAAGCGCTGGAGTCTGGCGTCCCGTATCGTGTCCGGAACACTGATCATCGTGCTTGGCGCACTGGTGCTTCTCAGTATTCTTGTTGCGGCCTTTACCCGATATGAAGTTACGGAGCGTCTTGACAACTCGTTACAGGAAGTGGCCGAGCGTCTGGAGTTTGTCATCAGTGAACTGGACAAAACCGACAAGGCTTCCGCCACCCCAGGTGGTCAGATTGCGCAACTCCCCGGGGTGAACCGGCGAACGCTGGCCTACCAGATCACCACACCGGACGGTCGCCTTGAGGTCAGGTCACAGAATGCGCCGGAGACGCTATTCGTACCACGTCTGAAGTCAGGATTTTACAACATCTCATTATTCAGAGTGTATGTCGTACCATCAGCGTCTGGTCGCCATTACATTCTGGTGGGTGAGCCGACTTTTCACAGAAATGAAGCTGTCAGGCGGGCTATTCTGATTTCAGTTCTGCCAATGGTAATATTTTTCCCGGCGATCTGGGTTCTGGTCCGCTGGCGTGTCCGTCGCGCCATGCGTCCTCTGACCAGCCTTCAGCAGGAAATCAGGAGCCGGGGAGGATCGAATCTGGCCCCCGTTCCCCCATTGGATCTCCCCGAAGAACTGGTGTCCATTCACTCGGCCGTCAATCTTCTGCTTGAACGTCTGAAAATGGCGCTTTCGACAGAGCGCGCTTTTGCGGCCAACGCGGCCCATGAGTTGCGCAATCCAGTAGGAGCGCTTCTTGCGCAGGTTCAGGTTCTCAGAAATTTACTTGTAGGGTCGGACTATGAAGAGCGTGCAACGATCATCATGCAGCAGGCCCGCAGAATTGGCCGGATGATGGAAAAGCTGCTTCAGCTTTCACGAGCGACATCAGGGATCGCACTGACAGGGAACATGTTCGATCTGGTGCCTGTCATTCGATTTCTGGCAGAAGAACTGGAGCGGGAAAAAACCAGACGATTGAATTTTCTGGAGCATCTCATCTCATGATCCTGGGCGATATGGATGCAACAGGTATCCTGTTTCGCAATCTTCTCGAAAACGCCGTTCTTCATGGTTCATCTGCGCAAGCCGTCAGTGTGATCATCACGCAAGATCATAAAGTCCTGATCTGCAATGATTGCGAACATCTGCCATCTGAAATTTTGCGGGATATGGAAAAGCCTTTCGTCAGAGGAAAGACCGATGCCGAAGGCAGCGGCCTCGGCATGGCGATTGCGCGACAGATAGCTCAGCAACTGCATGCCGACATGGTGGTGAGTTCGCCTATACCTGGAACGGACAGAGGCGTCCTAGTGACAGTGCGATTGCAGGTCAGTTAGATCAAAGATTACGTCTGAGCGGACCAGGAACTCTGACGCTCTATCCATCAGATCCTGGGACTAAACAGTTCGCGTCCGCTGAGACGTTGCATTTCGGAATACACGACGTCGAAGCGTCCACGTCGTGCATTCCATGTTGACCAAATTCCATGTCCAGTTTTTCACTACGCTATTTGCCCCAGAACGATTCCTCCCACTGCACTGAGAACAACGACGACCATTGGTGGCGCTCGCCAGAGTGTCAGCAGAGCGAAGCCGACAAGGACAAGTCCAAAATCGCCTGATGACTTGACGGCACTCGTCCAGACAGGTGTGTACAATGCCGCGCCCAGCAGGCCGACAACACTTGCATTGACACCACGCATGACCGCCTGCGCTGCAGGACGACTACCGAAGGAATCCCAGAAGGGCAATACACCGATGAGGATGAGGATCCCAGGCAGAAAGATACAAAGCAAGGCAAGGAAGGCACCCGCTACACCGTGGGGTGGGAGTTTGACGATCACACCGAGATAGGCAGCAAACGTAAAGAGCGGTCCCGGAACTGCCTGTGCTGCGCCATAGCCGGCAAGAAAAGCGTCATTACTGACGAAACCTGGTATCACAAAAGCTTCTTGTAATAATGGCAGCACCACATGACCGCCGCCAAACACGAGCGCGCCAGACTGGTAGAAGGCATTGAACAGTGAAAATCCTCCGGGTGCGCCATGGCGTCCAAGGATAGGGAGAGCAAAGAGCAACATTACAAAGACCAGAAGTGCAGCCGCCCCAACACGGCGCGATACGGGCACGGTGACATGTCCGCTGTCCGATGGGGCAAATAGCGCGACAGAACCGCAGGCCGATAATGCCGCCGATGGCAATAGCGCCGATCTGGGCAAAAGGCGAGGTAATGAGAAGAATGGTGAGCGCAGCTATCACCGCGATGGAACCGCGGATCCGATCCGGACACAGCGTTCGCGCCATGCCCCACACGGCCTGTGCGACTATGGCCACGGCGACGAGTTTCAATCCATGCAAAAGACCGAGGTCAATCGGCCCCCTGAGTGCGTGCACTCGCGCCATAGGCGAAGAGAACAAGGACGAATGCCGAAGGCAGAGTAAAGCCGATCCACGCGGCGACGCCGCCAAGATAGCCGGCCCGCATCAGACCAATAGAAAACCCCACTTGGCTGCTCGCCGGACCGGGCAGAAACTGGCAGAGCCCTACAAGATCCGCATAGGCGCGCTCATCAAGCCACCGGCGTCGGACGACAAACTTATTGCGGAAATACCCGATATGCGCGATCGGTCCGCCAAAGCAGGTCACGCCCAGCCGGAGGAAAATAAACAGAACTTCCCATGCGGTGGCCGTTCGTTGACGTTCTGGCGCTCGACTGCAGGGCGCGGTGGTCATCGGGGTGAGCCCTTTAAATTCCGGACAGGTTCAAGGCAGGTATCGTACGCATTTTAAGAACGCTATGCCAACAGATCGACTCCTGCAATCACAAAAAGTCTGCATAAGTCTGCGAGGAATGGTAATCATTTCTCCCTTAATAAGGCGAAGCATAACCTGGTGCTGTCGGGTAGGTTGGCGCTTCGGAACCAACAGTAGCAGCGACAACCCCTGCGATAAGACTGGTTGCTGCAGCCATCAGAAGATACTGTTCGCCTGACTGGATCCAATAATAACCTACAGGGGGAGCCCAGAGCCCCCGCCGTCCTCGCCAGTCACTGACCATCCAGCGCTGCTCACGCGGGCCGGAATAATAGTCGCCTCTCCGCCAATGTTTCATGTGGCCATAGCCATGACCCTTATCGTGATGGTCATGCACTCCACGTGCCCAGGGAGGGGCTGCATAAGCAGAGGAACAGGTCATAAAAAGACTGACTGACAGGAGAGCTATCGTGAATCGTTTTGTCATAGGCACCTCCTATGAGGCTCATGAAGAAAGCACGGCCTTACGGCTTTTGTGTGAACAGAGGATTGGCGCGTTGATCTCCATGCAGCATCATACGGTCTAAAACCCCGTCTTTCAGAATAACCTGATGGAACACCGCCGCCATACCATGGCCTGTTGCAATCGCGACAACCAACCATGCATTCCAGTGATGGATGGTTTGAATCCAATGAAGTAGCGCAGCCGGGAAGCGGGTAAATGGTGAGGGTATCAGGAAGCCAAAAAAACTCATGGCCTGTCCCGCTCCCCATCGCCAGAGGTAGCCAAGAACGATCTCAGCCAGAAGCAGCACATAGAGCGTATATTCCACGCTCATGACAAAGCAACGGTCGAGCGGCCTCAGAAGGTATGACAACTGACGGCCTTTCGTCAGGCGCCAGGCAATGCGGAACCCCATGATGGCCGTCAACAGGATGCCTGCTGTCAGATGCGCAACGACCATCAGATGATGAACTGGTTTTGCAGGCCAACCCCAGCTTTCGCCAAGAGCAAACTGAAACAGCACCAGAAAGGCGGTTGCCCAGTGAAAGGCAATCGTCGGCCAGTCATAGCGCTGGGTATGCCTGATATCCAGCATGCGCCTCCTCCTAGGGCCTGTTAGCACTTGATCCAGTCTGCAGCGGCAGCGATGTGTATGACGGCAAGGAATGACGCCGCTGTTTTTTCGTATCTGGTCGCGACTGCACGCCACTCCTTG
>NZ_JABCQG010000036.1 GCF_015244565.1 Gluconobacter vitians
CAGACGGGACAGATAATCGTTGCTGCCCGAAGCGGGAGAAGGTTCTGGATTCAATTCCTTAGCGCACTTTCATCAACGATACTGAGCCGACATTGGACACCAGCATGCCGGATACGGAGTGAATTTGCATTGACTTGCGTAGCATGATTAGAACAAATCAGGAACATATAATCAGGAAATTTGCCTGCGTAAGGAACGTCGAGCTGTGACATGACCGCTGAAACCCAGAAAAAACCCGGCCTGGAGACACTGCGGGCCGCGATCAGCCGTCTCGAAGGACACAGCGATCGACGCCGCACGGTGCTGCCTTTTGGCGTGCGCGAGATCGACAGTCGCCTGCCCGGTGGCGGTCTGACGCTGGGCGCCCTGCATGAGGTGGCAGGAGGTGGGAATGACGCCCTGCACAGTGCGGCGGCCGGTCAGTTCTGCGCCGGGATTGCAGCGCGCACGCGCGGCAAGGTGCTCTGGATCGTCACCCGTCAGGACGTGTTCGCCCCCTCCCTGAAACAGGTGGGGCTATCAGCGCGGCGGACCATTTTTGTCGAGGCAACGTCAGATGTCGATGTGCTGGCCTGTTTCGAGGAAGGACTGCGGCATGGCGGCCTTGGGGCTGTGGTCGCCGAGGTGGCACGTCTGTCCATGACGGCATCCCGCCGCCTGCAACTGGCGGCCGAAACGTCTGGTTCGCTTGGCCTCGCGATACGCCGCTGGCGACGACAGACTGATGCGGCGGATTTCGGCCAGCCGACTGCCAGTGTGACCCGATGGCGGGTGTCCGTCCTGCCATCCGTGCCGTTGCCGGTGCCCGGTGTGGGACGGCCCCGCTGGCTGCTGGAACTGATCCGTGCCCGGGCGGGTGAATGTGCCGATTTTGAAGTGGAGGCCTGTGATGCCAAAGGAAGGCTCACCCCCTGTATCCCGGTCGCGGATCGTCTCGCTTTACCTGCCACTCTGGCCGACCGACCGGATCAGGAAGCGGCTTGGGCCAGACGCGCCCGCGCCTGAAACGCCGCTGGCGCTGGCCGGGCACGAAGGACGGCGACGGGTTGTCTTGTCTGTCGATCTCACCGCCCGCAAGCTGGGGCTGCGTCCCGGCACACCGGTGGCCAAAGCCCAGGCGCTGTATCCCGATCTGGTGCTGATGGACGCCGATCCCGATGGCGACCATCTGGGTCTGGAAAAACTGGCGCTGTGGTTCCAGCACCGGATAGCCCCCATCGTGGCCGTCGATGGCCTTGATGGGCTGGTTCTGGACACGACGGGGGCGGATCACCTGCATGGGGGCGAGCTTCCTATGCTCAAAGACATGGTTCACCGCATGGCGGGAGCCGGGTTTCGGGCAAAGGCCGTGGTGGCGGAGACGTGGGGTGCCGCGCACGCCATCGCCCGCTATGGCCGGTTAGCGATTGCGGTTGTCCCTTGGGATAAAACAACCTCTGCACTGGCAGATCTGCCTGCTGAGGCGCTGCGCCTTCCACCTACCATCATCGAGGGGCTGACCACGCTGGGCGTGTCCCGCATCGGGCCATTGGCTGCCATGCCCCGTGCCCCTCTGGCGCTGCGCTTCGGTCCCGACATCGCCCGGAGGCTAGATCAGGCTTTTGGCCGCATCGGGGAAGCCATTGTCCCGGTGCGGCCAGTCGATCCGGTCGAGGTCGGCCGGAACTTTGCCGAACCCATCGGCGCAGCCGAAACCATCGCCAAATATATCGGCAAATTGGTGCCGTTGCTCTGCCAGGGGCTGGACGAACGCGGACAAGGGGTGCGGCGTCTCGACCTGCTGCTGCATCGCGTGGACAGTCGCACCGAAGCGATCCGCGTGGCGACGGCCATGCCCGTGCGGGACACAAAACGCCTGACCCGGCTACTCTGCGAGAAAATCGAGACGATCAATCCGGGGTTCGGCATCGAGCGCATGGTGCTGATCGCCTCACTGGCGGAGCCCATGGACCGGCGGCAGACCGTCTCCTCGCTCATCGCCGAGGAAGAGGCCGACGTGTCCGACCTGATCGACACCTTAGCCAACCGCGTAGGCACGCAGGCGCTGTATCGCTTTACCCCGGTGGAAAGCGATCTGCCCGAACGCTCATTCTGCCGCGTGCCGGCGCTGGCCCCCGAGGAGACGAAGGACTGGCCGGATCACTGGCCGCGTCCGACGCGCCTGCTCGCACGACCCGAGCCGGTGCAGGCCATGGCGGAACTGCCGGACCAGCCGCCGCTGTTCTTCATCTGGCGAGGCGTGCGGCGGAAAGTGAAATGTGCCGATGGTCCGGAGCGCGTGTTCGGCGAATGGTGGAAGAATGACGCCGAACTGACCATCGCCCGCGATTATTTCCGGGTGGAGGATACGAGCGGCGAGCGGTTCTGGCTTTACCGTGCCGGTGATGGTGAGCATGGCGAGACCGGCTCGCAGGGCTGGTTTCTGCACGGAATTTTCGGATGAGCACCTCGGCACCGCGTTACGCCGAATTACAGGTCACGACGTATTTCTCGTTCCTGCGAGGAGCCTCCTCCCCCCTTGAACTGTTCGCGCAGGCAAAAGCTCTTGGCATTGAGGCGCTGGGCATCTGTGACCGTAATTCTCTGGCCGGGATAGTGCAGGCCCATGTCGCGGCAAAAGAGGTCGGGCTCCGCCTTGTTGTGGGATGCCGTCTCGATCTGGCCGATTTCCCGCCCATGCTGGTCTACCCGATGGATCGGGCTGCCTATGGCCGTCTCTCCCGTCTGCTCACCATAGGCAAGGCGCGAGCCGGAAAAGGGAAATGTCATCTGCTCTGGGAGGATCTCGTTGCCTGGGGCGAGGGCCAGATCGTTGTCATGATCCCCGACACGGCGGATGATGCCTGTGCACTGCATCTGCGCAAGCTGAAGGACACCTTTGCTGACCGGGCCTATATGGCGCTCACCCTGCTGCGCCGTCCCAATGACCAGATGCGGTTGTATGAACTTGCCAATCTTGCCCATCAGGCACGCGTGCCAACCGTTGTGACCAATGACGTGCTGTTCCATACCCATGACCGGCGCATCCTGCAGGATGTCGTGACCTGCATCTGGCACAACACCACCATCGATGAGGCAGGCTTTGTCCGCGAACGTCATGCTGACCGTTATCTCAAACCACCACAGGAGAAGGCCCGGCTGTTCAGCCGTTACCCCGAAGCCGTGACCCGCACCATGCAGATCGTGGAGCGCTGCCGTTTCTCGCTCGCTGATCTGGCCTATCAGTACCCCGATGAAGTCTCCGTGCCCGGTCAGACGCCCCAGCAGGCGCTGGAGGCGCTGACGTGGGAGGGCGCTGAACGAACCTATCCCGAGGGTATCCCCGAAGAGGTTCGCAACAGCCTGAACCATGAACTCGGCCTGATCGGACGGATGCAATACGCACCGTATTTCCTGACCGTGAACAGCATTGTCCGCTATGCTCGCTCTCAGGATATTCTCTGTCAGGGACGCGGCTCGGCGGCCAATTCTGCCATCTGCTACGTGCTTGGCATCACCGCCATTGATCCGGCCCGCAACTCCCTGCTGTTCGAACGCTTCGTTTCCGAGGAGCGGGGTGAGCCGCCGGACATCGATGTCGATTTCGAGCATGCGCGACGTGAGCAGGTTATCCAGTGGGTCTATGAGCATTACGGTCGTGACCGCGCAGCTCTGACGGCCGTGGTGATCCGCTATCGCGCCAAAGGGGCTTTGCGGGATGTCGGCAAGGTCATGGGACTACCCGAAGACCTGATCCGCACACTCTCGGGCCAGATTCATGGCTGGGGACGTAAGCTGGACGATGACGCCCTGAATGATAGCGGCGTTGATCTGTCCGATCGGCGTATCCGGCTGACGCTGGATCTGGCGCGTTGCCTGATCGGTGTGCCCCGTCACCTGTCGCAGCATCCTGGTGGTTTTGTCCTGACCCATGACCGGCTGGATGAACTAGTGCCGATCGAGCCAGCATCCATGGAGGCCCGCCAGATCATCGAATGGGACAAGGACGATATCGACGTCCTGAAATTCATGAAGGTGGATATCTTAGCACTTGGTATGCTGACCTGCATGAAAAAGGGGCTGGATCTGCTGGCGGAGCACAAGGGCCAGCACTTCACGCTCCAGACCCTCCCGGCCGAGGATCCGCGCACCTACGCCATGATCAGGAAGGCCGATACGATCGGCGTGTTCCAGATCGAAAGCCGGGCACAGATGTCCATGCTGCCACGGCTCAAACCGCGTGTGTTCTACGATCTGGTCATTGAGGTCGCGATCGTGCGTCCTGGCCCCATTCAGGGCGATATGGTCCATCCCTATCTCCGCAGGCGCGAGGGCATTGAGCCCGAAGATTATCCGACGCCGGAACTGGAAAAGGTGCTGAAAAAGACACTCGGGATCCCGTTGTTTCAGGAACAGGCCATGCAGGTGGCCATGATCTGTGCGGGGTTTACCGCCGCCGAGGCCGATCAGCTTCGGCGGGCCATGGCGACTTTCAAAAATACCGGCACAGTCTCGCAGTTTCAGACACGCCTGATCGAAGGCATGCGCGCCAATGGGTATGACGAGGAATTCGCTCAGAGGATCTACCAGCAGCTGGAGGGCTTCGGTTCCTATGGGTTTCCCGAGAGCCATGCGGCCAGTTTCGCCATTCTGGCCTATTCATCCTCATGGATGAAATGCACCCATCCAGATGTGTTTCTGGCCTCGCTCCTGAATAGCCAGCCGATGGGGTTCTATGCGCCGGCACAACTGGTCCGTGATGCGCGGGAACACGGCGTGGAGGTCCGACCTGCCTGCGTAAATGCCTCACGCTGGGACAGCACGCTGGAAGGACCGGAGCGATCAGACGGGATGTTCGCCGTGCGGCTGGGCATGAGTCTGGTGAAGGGACTGGCCAACGACGATGCGGCCCGGATTGTTGCCGCACGAGCCTCGCGCCCGTTTACCTCGATCGATGACCTGTGGCGTCGCGCAAGTGTCAAAGCGGCAGCACTGACCCATCTGGCCGAGGCTGACGCGTTCCGGCCCTCGCTCGGGCTGGCACGGCGCGAGGCGCTCTGGGCGATCAAGGCGCTACGGGACGACCCGCTGCCGCTGTTCGCGGCAGCGCAGGTGACACGGGAAGCGGAGGAACCGGACGTGCTGCTCCAGCCGATGCAGGATGGCGCCGAGGTGGTGCGAGACTATAACCGGCTTGGCCTGAGCCTACGGGATCATCCCCTCACATTTCTTCGCAGGGATCTGCAAGAACGGGACATCGCTACCTGTCAGCAGGCGCTGACGGCAAAGGATGGGAAGCGTCTCACCGTGGCAGGGCTGGTGTTAGTCCGGCAGCGACCCGGCTCCGCAGAGGGTGTGGTGTTCATGACGCTGGAGGACGAAACGGCCAACATGAACGTCATCATCTGGCCGGATCTATTCGAGGCCAACCGACGCGTGGTGCTGGGCGGCCAGATGCTGGCGGTGACAGGCATGCTGCAGAAGGAGGGCGGCATCGTGCATCTGGTAGCAAAGAAGATCACCGACTTCTCCAGATTAATGGCGGACGTTGGGAACCGGTCGGCTGGCGGCGTATCCGACCAGATGGAAAATTCCGATCCCCCAATCATCGTGAAATCCCGTAACTTTCACTGACAAACAGAAAACACATACAGAGCATTAACGCCTCTGACTGCCTCTGATGATAGCCATGTCCTTGGGGGACACCGGTCTGAGCGTCCGGATCCCGCAGACGCTCACGGTCCGACGGGATGCATGGAGAGATCGGCGAGACTACTGGTGTAGAGCATCGGATCCAGTTTCCATCCGGCACCGTAGTCATGAAACTGATAAAGCTGCACGTCGGTTGTCAGAACCTGCCCTACATAACCAGCACCCGCGACACGCGGGTCTGTCAGCCAGGACGGCAGATTCCGGGGCCGGCGCATGATCGCTGCGACCACAGTGCGGCTCCCTGAACTTTCATGGAGCACATCGCTGATCTCCAGCACCCGTTCGGCTTTGAGACGCCAGCAAATCCCGCTGATCGCCCGGATCCCGGGTGGCGTCTGCGGACGCGGCTCCTCTGGAGATGGACCTGTAATGATCGCCGGCGTTCTGCCCGCGCCCATTTCGACCTTTTCCGTCACGAAGGTGAAGCCATCCGAGGGCGTTCCGAGAAGAATGTCGCCTGCCATACCACCCAGCTGATCTGCGATGCCGGCGCGTTCGGTCCCGCGGATAAAACGCAGCCATTCCACCGGCACGCGGTGAATGGCGCCTCCCTCCAGAAGACCAGCCAGAAACGGCGTACCCGGCGCTTTGTCGCGATGAACACTCCCGAAATAGACCGCCTGCGTCATCATGCCGAAATCACCAGTTGGTTTGACAAGAACCCAGCTCTGGTCGCCCGGCATTGTGTCGGGAATTTCATCATGAAACATCGGATGATCAATCGGCGCACGCAGACAAGCGTTCATGACGAATGCGTTGCCATGCGTCGCCGGATCAGGGGGCGCGTTTACGGCGGCAAGAATATCGCCGGCGATGACCTTGTCGTTGTTTCCGTGCGAGAGCACCCGATGACCAAGCCAGAAGGCGGCCAGCAACGCAGCGCCCCCGACGAGAAGCAGTCGACTGTTTTTCATTCCGGGTCTCCCGGTGTCATCCGGGGCCGTTCATCAACCCACTGAAGCTTGCCATCGACAGTATGAAAGGCCGTCTCGACCGGATGCAGCCGATCCGGGTCAATCGCGGCGGATCCATGATAGGCGCTCCGGAACACCGGTGTCTGCATCCACTTCGGAATCTTGCGGCGCATATAGACGGTGGCCGTATAAAAAACTTCGCCATCTTCACTGACACGCCGGACCGCATTGGCCACCCGGACAGGAGTATCGGTCACGACAAAACCCGAAACCTGGCTTGTCGCCCATTGCGCCTGCCGGGGAACGGTGACTTTCGGGTCCTCCGGGATCGGCTGATCACTCAACCGGGAAGGAATGTATTTTCCATTCCGTTCAATCCCCCCGCTGCCCGGAGAAGGACGGTAGCCACCGACCGCATAATTCGTGCAGAACGCCAGACGCTGGTCCCATGCTTTTGCGAGAAAGAACGTCATCGTCTCATGGCGAATGACGCGATGCCCGGCCTCGTCTCTGGTATCGCGGGTAATAGGTACGGAAGTCCGGGAAATAATCCCATAATCTACAAGAGATTGTTCAAGTTCCGGAACTGCCTGCCCCTGCGGCCACCCCGAGAACAGGAAAGCGTGGCCGGTTGATGCAGTCAGACCGCTGTCCGGAAACCAGTCGACTTCATACGGATTGCTGAACGGTTCCCGCCATCCATCGACGCCAGGATAATGGATGCTGCCATGAAGGCAGCCGGAGAAATCGGTGACATTATTATAACCGATCACAAACCGGCGTCCGTTCGGATAGTGCGCCCGCTCAAGCTTCAGCAGCCGGCTGTCGAGCCCCGGCGTGAGAACCCACCAGATAGCACCTGCTCCGGCAACGCCACACAGGATAAGACGGGTTTTAGGAGGCAGGGCGAGGAAACGGGTCCGAAGCCTTCCCCACAGATCCGGGAACGACATGATCAACGCGGCACTTTGGCAGTGAACTGACAGTCCGGATACGAACGGCCGAGATAAAGCGACTTCGCACTGATCGTGCGGGATGCTGCATCATACCGGTAATAGGTGCCGTTTTGTGCCGGTGCCAGTGGAGGCCGGTTCTCATCGGGGTAGATGGTGAGATCCGAGCATCCGTTCGACACCGTGGTTTTCGACAGGCTCCCCTGCGCATGCACCGCAACGATATGCACGGGACAGCCGACCGTCGGCGACAGGTCGGACGCGCCATTCTCCGCCGGACAGGCATCATCGTCTGTAAAAACGATCACCTTCTCTGAAGACGAGGTGTCGAAGATGGCATACTGCACGATCGTCCTGCCCATAAGCCCCTGACCGAGCAGGCCGGTTTTCCGCAAAGTGTCCCCTGTCCACGCCGGAATGATTTCGGGGGTGACAGTGTCTGGCTTTGCGGAACGATAGAGCCGCAGGGAAGACAGCGTGGTCCTCTGCCACCCGGCCGCAGGGACGGCATCCGCAGCACGCGCGGGAGACAGGCCGATAACAGCCAGAAGCACAGCGGCCAGCGTCGCATGCCGACACAGAGGGACAGAAAATGGAAAGGCAGGACGGGACATGTGGGTCTCCACTGTTCCCGCCTGTGCAGCGATCCGGCAGAATCATCGGGAACGTGCCCTATCCTATAGGGTCAGATGACATCATATACAATCGGAAATATGAACATTCCAATCTTGTTAAAACACTCTCAGTCGTGCTGCACTCCGCCTGACCAGACGATTTCGCCGAGAATACCGAGAGTTGCAGCGGCTTCTGGAGCAATATCCTGGGGCGGATACCGGTCATTATCTGCAAGGATGCGAAGACCGCCATCAAAGCGCAGGTCAAGACGCCGGATCACCGTCCCTCCGGACAGCGTCAGGGCGTAAAGAGCCCCGCCCGATACGGTCGTCGCGACCGTATCGATGATCAACAGATCGCCGTCTCTCAGTGTTGGACTCATGGCGTCACCAGCAACTGTTAGCAGCCGCAGAGGGGCGGGATCACGCGAAAGCGTTGAGTCGAGCCAGTGTTTGCTGATTCGAAGACCATCCTCACCAAAGCCAGCGGCTTCGTGCCACGGAATGACGGTCTGATATCCTCCCCGCGCAGGAGTTTTCACGAGAGCGTCGTCATCTCCGGACTCGCGCAAAGAGGATGTCGGAGACATCTGCGGTTCACCCGTTCCATATGCCAACCACTCAAGAGAAACACCGCATACTCGGGCGAGCGTAATCGCCGCAGAAAACTTCATTTCTTGGCCGTTCATGTAATCCCGGAGCGTCGTATAGGCGAGACCAGCCGCCTTTGCAGCATGGGTGATGCCTACAGCCTGAGCCGCCTGACGCAGACGTTCGCCTCGTTCCCGCATCGCCTGCTTTTCCGCATCAGACATGCGTCGCCTCCTGCGGCGGGGACGTGCAGGGCCGGTTTTTTGCAAGCGTTGAAAACGACGCATGACGACTCCCTTCGCGCGACGGACACGAAAAGATGAGCGATAGAGTCTTTTTCGCTTGTAGCAACCTTGTTGTTTCCATCATATTGTGACGATGTGATACTTTGCGACGCAATCAACCGTTCCAGAAGCGTCGCATACCCTCGTGGATTTGTCGACGGAGCGATGATGAAGATGGACGAGAGCAAAGCGATCATCAGTTCCGACACACCCGCTCCGGGCGTCGAAGAAATCTATGCGGGACTTCTCGGTCTTTCACGGATTCTCACACTGGAACATCGAATTCTGCGTCAGCAGCTCAGTATCGTGCCAGGCGACAGTGAAGAGGGTCGCACGCTCGAGGGACTGGTGGCGCTTGGCTCTCTCGTCGACCAGAGGCTGGCGCAGCTTCTCGCGCTGTGCCGCGACGTCGGACGACTTTAGGAAATCCCCCCCGAATTTCACTCCCGCCGATCAGGAAGAAAAATGACTGTTGTCGTAAGCTCTGGCCAGACCGTGACGCTGGACAGCGAAAATCCATATTCACAGGTGATCGTCGAAAACGGTGGCTATGCCCTCGTCGAAGGCGGCTTGTACGCCACAGAAGTCGATGTGCAGTCCGGTGGCCGGCTGGGCATTTATGGCTCGGCTGGCACAGTGACGCTTGAAAGCGGCGCTTCTGCGGATGTGGATGCCGCGCAGACCGTCATCGTCCAGTCGGCTGCGATACTGGAAGTTCCAATCCGGGCTGATATCCAGAATCTGCAGGTTTCCGGCGGCGCTCAGATCAAGCTTTCGGACGCAGGATATGACGCTTCCGACGATGGCACCTATGTTCTGGACCCTGCGGGCCTCGCAAAACTGGAAGGCCTGGTAGAGAGCGGCGTCGACTCAGACTATTACGGTCAGACTACCTACGATGGTCTTCTGTCTGAACTGGCCGGAGATACCGTCACATACGGCCTCGCGCCTTCGGATGGAGAAGGCAGTCAGGTTCTGCTGACGGTCGACGACGGTACGCCCTGCTTCTGCCGGGGCACGTTGATCGCGACCGAACGGGACGAGATCAACGTGGAAGATCTCGCCATCGGCGATCGGGTGCTTACGGCCTCGGGCTCGCTGCGCCCCATCCGCTGGATCGGGCATCGTTCGTATTCCGGACCGTTTGTCAGGAGCAACCGGAACGTCCTGCCCGTTATAATCCGGGCGGGAGCTTTGGGTGACGGCCTGCCGCGACGTGACCTGTCCGTCTCCCCGCTGCATGCGATGGCCCTGGAAGGCGTGCTCATACCAGCGGTCTGCCTCATCAACGAGGTCAGCATTCTTCAGGCTGAACGGATCGATGAAGTCACCTATTTCCACATCGAACTGGAAACGCACGACATTCTTCTGGCCGAAGGGGCGCCTTCGGAGAGTTTCGTTGATGATGACAGCAGGAACATGTTTCACAACGCCGCCGAGTTCCGAGCACTTTACCCGGATGCAGCGCCGCTTCCGGCAGTCTACTGTGCGCCCCGGATCGAAGAAGGGCCGATCCTTGAAACCATTCGCGCACGCCTGAACGCCGAAGCAGGGATAACGCCGGCTCCGGCCTCAGGTGGCATCGTCGAAGGCTATCTCGACGAAGTGACGCGAACTGTCATCCGGGGTTGGGCCAGACACCCTCAGTCGGAAGAGCCATTGCGTTTGTCCCTGTATGAAAATGGGATCGCTATTGGCGAAGTTGTGGCCGATAGTCCTCGTCCGGATGTCGGGACCGACTGTGGTTTCTGTTTTGTTGTGCGGGGCGGCCTCGCTCCCGACGCACGCCATGTCATCGAGATTGGTCTGGCGGGCGACCCAGGCAGACCGCGAAACCTGCTCGGCCACACGCCATGGGTTCTGGACCAGCAGGCTGCCCGTGAGCCGCTCATTGCGCAATCAGCAGTGCCGGCATCGTCGACTACGATGCGCGGCTATATCGACAGCGCCTCTCGCGACCGGATCTGTGGCTGGATTTCTGATCCTGCGCAGCCCGAAGAGTCAGTCGCCATACAGGTCGTGGCGAACGGGACGATTGTAGAACGGACCATTGCCAACGGACGGCGCCCGGATGTGGCTGACACAGGAGCCGGGCCGGAACGGTGCGGGTTCGATCTTCTCTTTGTCCCGCCGCTCTCACCATTGACGCGCCAGATCATTGAGATCCGCAGTGAGCGCACCGGAGCCCTGCTGGGCCAGCCAATTATTGTGGAGGCGGCGGACCAGTTTGATTCGGATCTTGAACAGGCTGTTCGCAGGGCAACCGGCTCCGTTCAGGACGCGAAAGGTTACGACCGGGCCTTGTCTTTTCTGGCCGCGCAGATGGAGCGCCTGAAACAGAGCCATGCCGACCATCAGTCGGGACGCCGCCAGAATGATGTGCAGCGCGAGCGCTCCCGTCGGGGGCTGTCGCTTCCGGCGCACCGTGCTTTGAGAGCACTGGTCGTTGATGCCCGCATGCCGGACGCACGGCGTGACGCCGGTTCATGCGCCATTCTGTCACATATGACCGCTCTTCAGGCGCTCGGCTATGACGTATCGTTCGTCGCCGCTGATGAGATGGGTAGTGCATCAACTCAGGTCATGGACGATATTGATGTCTGCGCATTACCTTTTTACAGTTCGGTCGAAGATCTTCTGCGGCGACAGGCTCAGAGTTTCGATCTGGTCTACCTGCACCGGCAGTCTATTGCGACGCGCTATTTGCCGCTCGTCCGGCAGTATCAGCCACAAGCCCGGGTGATCTACGCCGTTGCCGACCTGCACCATATGAGAATTGCGCGGCAGGCGGCGGTTGAGGAACGGCCTGAACTGATGCCGAGGGCCCGTCAGCTCCGGGATGCAGAATACGCCGTCGCCCGTCAGACCGACGT
>NZ_JABCQG010000037.1 GCF_015244565.1 Gluconobacter vitians
GTCGCGAGCGAAGCCTGCGATCGCTGTATTGCTGCTCGCACGGCGTGCGTGGTCGTGGCGCTGCCATGACGTATCTGTCCCATAAGGCTTCCTTCCACTCGCGTGAAAATAATACCCCATCAAAACACGGGACTAAACAATTAGGCACACAAAGCCGACATTCCGCTCTCCCCCCTGTACTGCCTGTCCGCTCAGAAGGATGGATAGGAAAGATGCGTCTTAACTCCTGAATGGGCCAAAACGTCATTCAGGTTATCAACAAGGCCATTGCCAACCTTCGGGATGACTTGGGACAAGAGTTGATCAGGATGATTGTGGCATTCAAGCTCCATCCTGAGAAAGAAGCTCCGCATAATCTGCCCCATGACCTCTTGTCCTAGATGAAGCGAAGCAAATTCCGTCATATACGGTTGCATGATTTTCATTGCCGAGATCACTCTGTTTCGCGCTTCCGGCGCGTTAACAGATGCTTTGTCTCTATTCGCGTAGTCCAGATAAGTCGCACATGATGTCGAGGGTACGAAGGTCGTCGTATCTGAGGCTACAGCTGCTGTGGCCCCAAATGCGAGCTGTAATGTCAGTAAAAACAAACCTTTTAAAATACGCATCTGATATACTCATCCCGAAAAATATACGCGCCCGACCGGCCGATCCCTTCTGCGACGATCAGGATCGACGCCATGTCCCCATGATTTGATTACACGGTTCCTGAGACAAGCAACATAGGGCTCAATTACAGCCTGCCGTTTCAGGCTGGGCTTAATCCGTTCTTCAAAGTCCTAAGAGACCCGCTGCAGGTCCGTTCTGCTATCTTCGGCGGGGCTCCGGGCTGTTTGCCGTCGGCGAGGGTCACCCATGTGAATATCCGGTTTAACTGACCGCCCTACACAAAGCAGACCTTCCGTTTACCCCCCCAAGTCAGCCGCGAGCCTCAAAATGGTTACAGACCTGCGTGAGTTGAAACGGCTATCGCAGAGAGGGCCAGAGACGATCAGGCTGTCTTTCCGTGAGCAGACTTTGTCGTTGCATGGCGTCTGTGGAACACGCCTGAAACGGACCTTTGCGGGTCTTTTTTGTGCCCCGTGCCCTATGTCCGATAAAAGGGATTAACGGATATAACTTTACCTTGTCAGACTTACTGAGAACGGTCGTCTCAAATGAGGTAGGGAAGGGGGCTCTTAGGTAAGTTCAAGGCAATAGAAATTCCACTATGTAAAGCATATCTTTACATTGGGAACGTAAAGCTGTAGGTTACATCCATGGAGATCGACAGCATCAGTCACAAAGGCCTGCGCCGGTTTTTCGAAACAGGTAATGCTAAAGGTCTCGTTGGCGACGTCAGCCGGCTTCGGAAGATGTTGGCATTCATTGATGCAGCAGCGTCGTTAGACGAACTTGCTGTTCCTCCAAATTATGGGTTGCACCCATTGACGGGGGATCGCGCAGGCACCTGGTCAATGGTGGTCACCAAAAACTGGCGTCTGACGTTTCGCCTGAACGAGCAGGGTTCCCTCTGCGATATGACACTGGAGGATTATCATGGCGCTTAAAATGCATGCCTCGCTGGCCGTTCATGTGGGTGACTGGATCAGGACAGAAATACTGGAGCCTTATAATATCAAGGTAAACACCGTTGCGGAACATTTTGGTGTCTCGCGTCAGTCGATCAGTGCTCTTCTAAACGGAAGGTCTAACCTGTCTGCTGACATGGCCATTCGGTTTGAGAAGGCCTTTGGAGTACGCGCCGATACCTTGATGCGTATGCAGAGTGCATTCGAACTGGCTCAGGCACGTGCGCATGAAGCCAATTTGAACGTCCAGCATTTCAATCTCGTCGCACCTTCCAGGACTGAACAACGGACTATTTAAGGTCTGCTTAGGTTCAGGACTCATAACCAGAACATGATGGTTGCGGCGAGGCAGACGGCTGAGAAGAAGACTGTCGGAGACCTGTCATAGCGTGTTGCGATCCGCCGCCAGTCCTTGAGCCTTCCGAACATGATCTCGATGCGGTTGCGTCTTTTGTATTTTCGCTTGTCGTATTTGACTGGTTTTCCGCGAGATTTCCGTCCTGGAATGCAGGGCTTTATCCCTTTCTCTTCCAGGGCGTCTCTGAACCAGTCAGCATCATAACCTCGATCTCCCAGCATCCATTGTGCTGCAGGCAGACTGTCCAGCAGGGCAGCGGCACCGGTATAATCGCTGATCTGCCCTGCCGTCATGAAAAAGCTCAGCGGTCGTCCGTTCTGATCGGTGACCGCATGGAGCTTGGTATTCATACCGCCTTTGGTGCGACCGATCAGGCGGCCTGGATCCCCTTTTTTAGCCGCAGGCTCGAAGCCGTGCGGTGCGCCTTGAGATAGGTCGCATCAATCATAATCGTCTGGGGCTCTGCCCTTCCGGCAGCCAGACCGTCCATCATCCGGGAAAAGATCCCCATGTCGCTCCAACGCTTCCAACGGTTGTAGAGCGTCTTGTGGGGGCCGTATTCCCGGGGCGCATCACGCCAGCGCATCCCATTGCGGTTCACAAAAATGATCCCGCTCAACACTCGGCGGTCATCAACGCGAGGTTTGCCGTGGCTCTTGGGAAAGAACGGCCGAAGACGCCCCATTTGTTCGTCCGTCAGCCAAAACAGGTCGCTCATCTTCAGTCTCCTCACAGAGCCTGAATCAAAATTCCCCACAAAAATCAATGGGTCCTGAGCCTAGGGGGGGGCAAGCTGAATGTCTGGTTTGGAACGTCCAGGCATGTTTCCTGCCGCTCATTCGACTATATGTGGCGACCGTTCCGCGTCCAAGACAGAATTAAACGGACAGTGTAGTGCCTAAAAACAGATATAGAGGCGTAAAACGAGCACACTGGCCATCTAATCGGGGAAGCCGGGCGTTGTCCGCTTTACACTTGCCGCCTTTCCCGCCTTAGCACAATTAGGCATGACAGAGGGCGCGTTCGCTTATAATAAGGGTCAAGAATTTCTTGCCTTTTGGCATCCCAAACAGCCCAATGCCAGTTTCCGTTGGCCAATAGATTGGTACGAAGCAACGCGTCCTTTGTTAGTCTTTCAGGGTATTTGCATACGACAAAGTTTTTTTCTGTGATAACACCGAGACGAGTTAAAGCGTTACGTACGCTATCCTTGTCGGTATAAAATTTTTTATCGCTCTTTTTAAAATTTAAGGCATCTCTGGCTTTTGCCCATGAAACCCCAGCTAACATCGCCACACATGCCACACCGCAATCAGTTTCTGTCTTTTGTTTAATCAACTTCATGCGTTCGCTCACATTTTAGCACTGATTTTTCATAGCTTTATTCTTCTAGAAGATTAGCATTGAATTAGCCAATACAAAGGGGACCGGCACCCTTTTTCACATTAATGTCCGCAATTACCCATTTTGCCCGAAAACGGGCTGGTCCGCTTCCGGCCCAACTCGTCCACGAGATATCGTGTTACTTTGTCCTCTGTGGGGAGAGCAATTCATCGTCATGTATGTCCGAGAAGAAGGCGAAAACAGCAGGTCCGCTTCCGCCTCATGTCGGACATAAAAGTGGGTTGGCTCGCCTTTCGCATAACGGACATAGTCCGCGCAGTCCCCCGCTATCACTTGGAGCCGAGAGTGGGGTGATCGTTATGGGAAATAACCAGCAAGAATACAGGCGCTTAGGTTGGCCGTAGCAAGACACGCCCGAAGCCACTGGGCAGGGAGTATAAATCATTTGGATCGGGCAACGATGCTTTCGGTTTTCGGCCTTGACACGATGATGTTCGGTGCGGGCGGCAATCCAGATTTTCTGGACAGCGTCAAGATTCATGAAGGCAATTCCGAACCCAACCAGAAGGTCGAGCCAGACCGAATGGTGGCCGAGCGTGATACGGAAGCAGTTTTCATTCTGGGTTCTATTGGCATATCGGACATAATCTTCAAGTAGTTCTGTGCAGCAGTGGCCCATACCTGTCACTTGAACAAGGTTTCCGGAACTCCCGTTTCGTTTTCAGAAAAACTACCAAATTTGACAGCAAGAATAGGCAAAACAAACAGGTTAAGTATCATTGATGTCATGAGCCCTCCAAGAATGACAGCTGCCATAGGTCCTTCGATTTCCCGCCCAGGCGCATTCATATCAACAGCCAGAGGCGCCAGTCCAAGCGCCGTAACGAGCGATGTCATGAGTACGGGGACGACGCGGTCTCTGGCCCCCCGGAGCGCTGTTGTTACTCCCCATGTGAGATGTTCCCGCTCGACCAAAGTCTCAAAATGCGAAATCATCATCACCGAATTCCGAAGCGTAATCCCGAATAGAGTAACGAAGCCGACTGTTGCCCCAAGAGTTAGCGTTGTGCCGGAAACAATGATTGCCAGAATGCCGCCGACAAATGCGAAGGGAAGATTGACGAGTATCAGAGCGAGATTGCGCCATCCTTGTGTGATTATTGAGAGCAGAATCATGACCGCTATGGCAGCGAGCCCGGAATTTATAAACAGTTCCTTGCGTGATTGTGATTCAGCTTCCGCTGCGGATGTAAACTGAACGTAGGTTCCAAGAGGCAGTTTGATATTTTTTGCTATAGCCGTGCGTGCGTCCTGAACGAAAGATTGAGCTGATCGTCCTGTAACATTTGCGGTGACAGTCTGTGTTCTCTGTGCTCCCAGATGTGACACCTGATAGCGACCGTTCGTCTCATATATGTCTGCGACAGCGCGGAGTGGTACGTAGTTTCCGTGAACAGTATGCAGTGGCAGGAAGCCGACAGACGCAACATCATTACGACTTGCGTCATCAAGACGAACCATAACATTAAAAGCCGCAGAACGCTCGTATATCTGCCCCACGGTTTCACCCTGCCAGGCTGTATGGATGGATCGGAGTACATCCGCCGACCGAAGCCCCCAGCGCTCCAGATCAGCAGGGCGTAGCCGAATAGCAAGTTCCGGAACACCAGGGGGTGCTTCTATCCGGACATCTGTTGCGCCATGTATCTGATGCAACATGCGGACAATATTATTTGCCTGGATATCCAATACATCCAGATCATCGCCAATAATATTGATTGCCACAGCCGAAGACGAACCAGAAAGGGTTTCGTTTACGCGCATCGTCAAAAAACTACTGACAGAAAAACTGGCCCCAACGAACCCGTCAAGCGCTTTGCGAACGCGGGCATCAATCTGTCGAGAAGCCTTCCCATCCACCTGATTCAAATCAACCTCAAACTCGCTGGTATGTGGTCCATACGTGTCCTCATCCAGCGAGGCGCGTCCGACTCTCTGAGCAACCGAACGGATTTCGGGAAGCTGACGAAGTTTTTCTGTAACCTGTCTACCTAATTTCAGAGACTGTTCCAGGGAAGTCCCCGGAGCAGCCGTCATATGAATGATAAGGTGACCTTCCTTGAAATCAGGAATGAAATCGCTTTCAAGGAATGGAAGGGCCGCAAACCCTATCAAGGTGGTCAGGATCATCCCGCCTATAACAAATCGGGGATGGCGCATTAATCTGGCCAGAAGACGTTCATAAGCTCTGGCGGTCCATCCTGCCAGGGGGGGCTCTCTCCGGGTTTCTCCAGGCGTCGCCAAGAGCCATGCGCAGAGTGCAGGTACAACGGTTACAGCAGCGGCAAGAGAAGCCATGACCGCAAGAACATAAGCTGTTGCCAGTGGAGCAAACAGTCGTCCCGAAAGTCCGGGAAGGGCGATGACAGGCAAGAAAACGATAATGACAGCAAAGGTCGCGTAAACCACTGCACTGCGGACTTCAACGCATGCATCGAGTACGACGCGCGCTGTAGATGCGGGCTGGACCAGAAGCCGGTTTTCACGCAATCGGCGTGTAACATTTTCGACCCCGATCACGGCGTCATCCACGACCTCGCCGATGGCGATAGCAAGCCCCCCCAGGGTCATGGCATTCAAAGTAACCCCGAGTGTCTCCAGCAACGACAGGGCTATCAGAATAGCCAAAGGTATGGTGGCGCAACAGATTGCAGCGGTTCGCAGGTCAAAAAGGAAAAGAAAGATTACGACAACCACCAGAAAACCGCCCAGAAGCAATGCTTGTGTGGCATTCCCCAATGCGGTCGTAATGAAATTGGCGGGTCGGAACAGGTCAGCATGCAATGTAATCCCCTGTCCCTGCAATTGCGGGCGGAAATCGGTAAGTGCCGCCTCGATTTCCCGGGTCACGGCCATTGTATTGGCACCGTACTGTTCCCATATATTAACTACAATGCCTGTCTTTCCCTCGATACTGGCCGCGCCGAAGGCAGGAATAGGGGCTTCAGTTACAGTGGCAATACTGCCCAGTGTGACAGCACCATTATCAGAGCGGACAATCACAGTGCGGGCCAGACTTTCTGGCGTCAGGGCCTGACCGTCAGACTGAAGAACGACTCTTTGGTTCGGGGTATCAATAAAGCCGGCCCCCTGTATGCCAGTCGCTTCCTGGGCAGCCGCAAGGACGTCATCGAGTCCGATATGATGCAAGATGAGTTGGTCTGGATGTACCTGTATCTGGAGTGACCGACGCTCCCCGCCAAACACGCTGACTCCAGCCACACCAGGCAACGCCAGCAGACGCGGCCTTAATGACCAGTCAGCAAGCGTGCGCAACTGCATAAGGGACTGTTGTTCCGACGTCAGACCGATCACCAGTACCAGACCGGCGGATGAGGTCAGTGGCGTCATAGTCGGAGCATGAACACCGGCTGGCAATTGCTGTGCAACAACATTCATTTGTTCCCCGACCAGTTGCCGGGCGCGATAAATATCGGTCGATGTCGCAAACAGGACGTTGACGACTGACAGTCCCTGAATCGAAGTCGATTGCACGCGCTGAATACCCGGGAGGCCGCTCAGGGCAATTTCCATTGGGCGACTAACCAATGTTTCGACCTGTTCCGGCGTAAAACCAGCGGCTTCGGTCTGGATCGTGACCCGTGGCGGAATGAATTCCGGAAACACATCATAGCTGGCATGTCTCAAGCCATACAGGCCATAGAAGAACAACAGACATGCGGTTGCGATAACCACGCCCCGGAAGCGGATCGAAAACCCGATAATAGCTGCCTGAAGGCTGAAAGAACGTCCCGTCATCAGTCGTCATCGCCTCCTGATTCAAGCTGAGCTCGGAATTCTTCAGACAGAAGTAATTGCGTACCCCCTACGACGATTTGCGTTTCGTGTGTGATTTGTCCTGGAGTATCTTGGATCAGGTAGCCACCTTCTCGGTCCGGCACGTCGGTCGTAAGGGGTAGGCGTGTAAATTTTCCGTGTCCGTTATCACGGTATATCCACGACTTACCTTGCAGCCAGATAATAGCTGATGCAGGTATCCGGATACCGGGACGTTCCTCTTCGGTAGGCAGGAGAACGGAAACATTCATGCCCGCGACAAGCTGACTTTCAGCCGACGCAAAATAGAAAAAGCTACGCCCCTGAATAGCAGGATCGGTCATGGTTACAGGAGACAAATAGTGGAGCATTGTCCCGTGTCCACCCGTGTTTCCATAATCGGTCACATCCGCCTGACTTGGTGGGGTTGGTAGATCCGTATCTGGTGGAAGGGTCACCTTGACCAAGACCACTTGTTGTTGAAGTAACTGTGTAATGAAAATTGTATTTTTTTCGGTAGCGTCAGATATGACCGAACCAAATTGCTGTCTGATAATATTAAGTGCGTTATTCACCCGGACCTGTTCTGCTTTTACCATAGCTGAGTTGGACTGAAATCTGGCTGTTGTCTCCTGGAATTGTTCCTGAGAGATATTCTGCCGGTCGCGATACAGTCCTTTGTCACGATCGAGTTTCGCACGGGCAAGCGTCTGCTGTGCCTGCATGCTCTCCAGCCGCGCTTTCATGTCAGCATAATCACTAACAAGAGTGATAAGTTGTGTTGCGTTCAGAACGTAACCATAGGCGGGAACCAACTTTCTCCAAGGCACGATGCTGGGTCGTGCAGAAGCGATGCCACTCTTCGTAACTGCTTCCGGGGAGACCGTCACGGTCGCCTCTGCGCCAAGAACCGAAACTGGTGGATCATCATCATCTGCAATAGCAATGTCCGCCACGTTTAGAACTAGGAAGACAGAAAGACCTACAAGAGGCAGCCAGAAGGCCCTCGCTTTCATGGTGAGTTCCTTTGGTTATTTTCAAGCAGGCCGGAAACCTGCGCGGCACTGGTGTGATCAAAAATGGGCTGCTGCATGCCATCTTCGATCTGACCTATGGCTTGCCGTTGCTGAATTTCTGCTTCAAGAAGAGCGGTCTCTGCTTGAATCTGCTCTATATGAGTCATAACCATCGTTGGTCGGTCGATTGCGCCTGACTGAAGGCGGTGCTGCATCTGGTTCAGCCTTACCCGTACGGTTTTGGCAAGTTCATCCGCCTGTAGCAGAATTGATGTCGTGCCGCGGTAATTGGCCGTAGCCTGCGAGATGGACTTAAACACCGTGTTCTCTGCACGCCGGAGACGAGCCGCCGCCTCATGCTCCTGCCCAACAGCTTCAGCTATGGGGCCTTCGTTCTGATTGAAAATCGGAATTTGCAGAGAGGGATTTACCTCAAAGCGATTTGAAAAATCCCAGTTATAGGAGGGACTGATGGTGACATCGGGATAGCGTCGGGAAACTTCGACCCGTAGAGCCTGTCGGGCGGCGTCATAAGACGCAAGAAGTTCCCGCAGATCCGCGCGTTGCATTACGGCTTGGTATCTCATGTCCTGTGAATCGCGGTATTCCATGAGGTCGGGACAGACATCAAATGCTTTTGTATCAAGAGCAATGGAATCAAGTGCTTCGGCAGGAACCCCGATTGCTCCTGCCAGAGCTGCCTTACGGACGGCATACTCGCGCCGCAGATCACTGACAGACAACTCGGCATGGATCATTTCCGTCCGTACCTGCGATATTTCGAGAGCGGATGCTCGCCCCTGATCAAAACGTGCCTGTTCCAGGGTAAAGAGTTCGCGTTTAGCTGCCGCAGTCTCTTCCACAAGCTTGAGGCGCCCGGATACAGCCCAGACGCCGAGAAGAGCAGACCGCGTGTCGCTGCGTAGTTTCCATGCAGTATTGATGACTTCCCATTGCGCGACGGCAGCCCGATATCTGGCTTCTTTGATACGGTGATAACGCCTGCCGAAAAATTCGATCAGTATTGACGCGCCGTAGCCGACGTAATGAGCCGATGGGCCACCCAGCACCGTGAAACTGGGATTGGGCAGTTGACCGGCTGTCTTGATTCCAGCGCGAGCCGTTTCCAGTTCAGCTTTAGCTACAAGGATATCGGGATGAAAATACAAGGTAGCAAGCGTCAGGCGAGTGATGCCCCATGCGTTTTCCTGACTCGATACGTTTGGTCCGAGAACTTTTGTAATGAATTCTTGCAATCCGGCATCCGTAAATTGACGGCTGGAAAATTTCTGGACATCTGATTCCGGCGAAATATGTGAGTGACCACTATTTGTGCAGCCACAGAGCAGGGGAAAAATCAGGAGAATGAATGCCGCATTATAGCGTGTGCGTCTCCTTGCCTGCTTAATATATTCTAGAGTATTATATGATTTATACATTGATATGTCGTGATATATCTGATTTGTTATCTGTTAGTTCTACTCTCGATTGTCGCATAATCTGCACACCTCCACTAATACCAAGCATCGCAAGGATGGCAGCTACCGCAATATCCGGCCACGCAGAACGAGTGCCAAACACGCCCAGAGCTGCCAGCACAACGGCAACATTTCCGATCGCATCATTACGAGAGCAGATCCATACGGAACGGCGGTTGGCATCACCTTTCCGGTGTGTCCATAATATGAGGGCACAGGCCAGATTGACCGCGAGGGCAAGCAGACCAATGCCGCCCATTGCGTCTGGGTGAGGCGGATGGTTGCTGTTCATTACCATCCACCCAGCATTGGCCATTACCCATATCCCAGCCACGAACAGGGTCAGGCCTTTCAGAAAGGCCGCGCCAGCTCGCCATCGCAATGCCATTCCGGCAACACTGAGGCTTATTGCGTAGTTGGCGCTGTCGCCAAGGAAATCAATCGCGTCCGCCTGTACGGATGCAGATCCAACCGACACGCCAGCCCCAGCTTCAACGGCAAACATGCTGGCATTGAGAAAAAGCGCGATCAGGAGCGCTCTCCGCCATGATTTATTGATTGGTAGCGGCGTATCTGTGCATCCACCACAGCATCCTCCTGCCATCCAGCGCCTCCCTGACGAATCATCTGTTTTAATGTATGCTCCCTGTAGCAACTACAGGGTCAAGAGGCAGGGAATGCGATCGATTGGTGCCTTGGGGAAGGCGACGAATACCAAAGTCGAGACGATCCGCTATTACGAACGGATCGGTCTTCTGGCTCCGCCACAGCGGACCGATGGCAATTATCGCACTTATGATGATGAGGCACTCGCGAGACTGTCTTTTATTCGTCGATCTCGGGATCTGGGTTTTTCATTAGACCAGGTAAGAGCTCTATTATCCCTAACGGATCAGGGAACCCAGGATTGTAAGACAGTTGATAGAATTGCTCGTGACCATATGGCAGAAATTGAGCGCAAAATTGCGGATCTCATCGCATTGCGCCATGAACTTTCTACGATGATAGAATCATGCGGGGGAGGTAATATTTCAGAATGCCGAATTATTGAAGCACTTTCTCCGTTTGATAATTAGTTCTCCTGACTTTTTTCGCAGCCAGTCGATTCTGCATTTGACGGAAGATTACCCGAAATAGTTATACGGCCTCATCCTCACGTGTCAGAATCTGAAAAATCCTCATGGAAAATTCAAGGACTATACGTGCTCCCATGGTGGCAGTTTATGATCAGGCCAGTTCTGAAGCAGACATTCGGCTTCCCCCCCCATCGCCGGCTTTCTACCAACATTCTTCAGGACGTTTGAACGAACGTTCGGCTACCTCTCCCGCGGCCCGAAAGTAGACCGGCGGCTCTCCCCCCCATCGCTGACAAACTTTCCCTGTTCATGGAAGACTGTCTGACTGGCATTTTTATGATCCAGCTTTCCGCTTCTCAATATGGTTCCCGAGTGCTCTTCCAAGGGTCTCGGCCACAACTGCCTGATCGTGGCGTTTGCGAATGAAGCGTCGCCCCGCATGGTCCATTTTGGCATGCATAGCCATATCCTCATGGAGCTTGACGGTCAGCGCAGCCAGCGCCTCGGCTGTCTCACCGGTCGCATCTGCGAGGGGGGGCGGCAGTTCCATTCCTTCGGTCGCGACAGGCGTTATTACACACGGGACGCCAGCGGCCAGACTGTCCAGAACCTTTCCCTTGATGCCGGCCCCAAAGCGGAGCGGGGCAATGCTGAGACGGACTTTGTCTAACAGAGCCCCGCAGTCAGAAACGGGGCCGACTACCTCGACCCCAGGCGCTGCGAGCCGACGAACCTGTTCCGGCATGTCCGCCCCCGCGATGGTACAACCGATGTCCGGTCGCTGCCGCCAGACAAGCGGCATGATCTCTTCAGTGAGCCAGATCGCGGCGTCGATGTTTGGCGCGTGAGAGAAATTACCAAGGAACAGAACTCCGCTCCGTTTTTCAAATGACGGTACCTGTTTCCGGACCGCGACACCCCAGGGAACGACATGGACTTCCACGCCCGGCACATCGCGCCGGAGGATGGTCGCTTCCACGGGTGAATGAGTCAGAACAACGTCGGTCTGACGGGCGACGGCGTATTCTGCATCCCGGAGCTGACGGGCCCTCGGCATCAGTTCAGGCCGTTCCTCAACCGCCGCCTGCCGCGCAATTCTCATATGGTGC
>NZ_JABCQG010000038.1 GCF_015244565.1 Gluconobacter vitians
CTTCAGGATCCCTATGATCTGCTCTTCCGTAAAACGACTGCGCTTCATCCGTCCGTATCCTTCTCGATCGGACTCTACTTTTAAATGGTTACATTTCCGGGGGGCACGTCACAGCTTACCGTAGTAGTGCTGTCTGTGTATGTCCCTCATGGGCACAACATGCAGCATACTGTCGGGATTCAGGTGGTTATTTCCGACCGGGCAGACCCAGTGTCTGTGCTGGGAAAGCGCAAGTGGACCATTCATCGCCCTTTTCTGATTTCTCGGATTGCTGAGTACCATGTCCGTTCCACTGCCTGCTTCATTGAAGCAGGCAGCACTTCAGATATCAGCCTGCTTTGACAAGGTTCATGTCAGCGTGAGCCAGTTTTAAGGACGGCCCCGTAAAATTTCTCCAGAGCAATCTGGTAATTCGCCATATCGAATTTCCTTGCCTGTATGGGGCCTTCCTGACGCATCCAGTTGGAAAGGGCATCGTCACTGTCAAGTCTCTGGATACCTTCCATGATGCTGATCGTATCATAGGCGTTCACCATCAGGCCGGCCTTGCCGACGACTTCAGGCAGAGATGCTTCATGAGAGGTCAGTACAGGGGTGCCCATCATCATGGCCTCTACGACCGGAAGGCCAAAACCTTCTGTCAGGGAAGGAAACAGAACGGCCCTTGCGCCCCGGATAATCATCATCAGATCATTTTCCGGAAGATATTCCATCTGGATGATCCGTCCCAGGCGCTTTCCGCGTTCCAGAAGCTGCTGTTCGCCTTCGGCTTTCCAGGCCATGGCACCTACCACTACCAGGGGCCTCTGGGTTTCGGATGCCAGAAAAGCCTCAATCAGACGGGCAATATTCTTTTTGGGTTCGATGGAACCGTAATAGAGAAAGTATTCTCCAGCCCTGAGATCATAGAGACGATTCAACGTCTGTGTGATAATTTCAGCAGGAATATTCTGGACGGCGGTCTGTTCCCGGACTGACTGGTAAGTATTGTGAGTGATTGCTGCCGCCTGGGGTGCGAAGTCAATGATGTCCTTTCGGGAAGCTTCCGAAACGGTGCATATCGCATCTGCATGCCGGACAATGTCCGTGATCAGCCTGAGATGATTGGTCTTGTTGTCCAGCGTAGTGTGGGGCAGGCGGAGCGGTACGAGATCGTGAATGGTATAGACGTTCTTCGTATTCCGTGCGCGGATCGGCAGGGGATAGGTCCAGTGCATAACATCCGGTGGGTTCGGAAGTGTGATGCTCAGGAAACGGCGCGTCCGACGATAATGGTTCCATGCCGTGATGAACAGATCCCGTGCATTGAGGATGCGGTCAAAAGCCGGGAGGCGCTCGGAAAAGGAGCGGGCATCCACATGTTTGTCTACTGGGATGCTGACTGCGCGATGTCCCAGCACATCGGCACGGGCGCGTTCTTTCCATCTGGCACCCAGAAAACGGGCCCGGCGGCTTTTTTCTTCTGCGCAGAGCTGATCGAAGAACAGGATCTCACGCAGCAGGCTCTGTGCTTTTGATGGAATGTTCAGGCCGTACAGAACGTCAACTTCATATGACATTTCCTTGAGGGCATAGCTCAGCGTGCGCGCATAGGTCGCGACTCCCGTTCCGCGGGGCAGAGCAAGATTGAAACCATCAAGAGCGACATGAAGACGAGGCTGACTGGACACTGGAACTCCTTGGACGGGAATACTGGAAAGCGGCATCAGACCGCTGGGTTGTGGCGGGAAGAAGATTGTTTTGAGGCCACGAGATCGCGATACAGGGCCTTGAAGCGTATCCCGTAATCATGAGGGTTGAAATGTTTCACCCGCTCATTGCCAAGTTCAACAAAGCTGCGGCAGAGGTTTTCGTCACGGTCCAGGCGGATCAAACCCTCGGTGATTGATCCAACGTCGTGCGGATCCACCAGACAGGCTGCGCCACCCGCAATTTCTTCTGTGGTGCTTCCCTGAGAGGTCAGGACAGGAACACCAAGTGCCATGGCCTCAACGATTGGAAGGCCGAAACCTTCGGCAAGAGACGGGAACACAACGGCGCGGGCGCTCTGGATGGCGGCAATAAGATCTGCGCGGTCAATCCAGTGGAGTAGCATAACACGCTCTGGATGAAGATGATCCGATAATGCCGCAAGCTCCTCCTGGGCACCAAATCCCTGCGGACCTATAAGCACCAATGTGCGCTGGCTGCGACTGAGACTATGGGCCCGGATCAGGCGTCCGATGTTTTTGCGACGTTCTATGGTGCCGATATGGATAAAGCTTCCTTCAGAACAGGGAACGCGTCCTGCAGAAGGAAGGCGCGAAAGTTCTGACCTGATGTTTGTTGCCTGGTGAATGGCGCAGATGCGTTCGGCAGGCAGGCTGAAATGCGCCATGATTTCTTTTTTGACGGTTTCGGAAATCGTGACGATCAGATCGGCTTGCTCAGTAACTTTCTCAAGCAGCCGCTGTGTGCGTGTCGGATCGGTCTGACAGAACTCAGGGTGCAGAATGGGAATGAGGTCATGGATGGTCACAATGTTTGGACAGCCCGGCATGTAAAGCGGCAGAGGACACGTCCAGTGCATGACAGCAGGCTTTTGCTCGGGCTCAATGGCCAGCAGCTTTCCGAAAATATTGAAATGCACATGGCCAATCCGGAAGAGATCTCTGGAAAACAGATTTCCAGTCTCGTGGCCTGTGCCAGTAATGGCCTTCCGTTTCCGGCTGCTCAGTGCCCGGGCAAACCGTAATCCGCGGGCGGAAAAAGAGTGGGGATATTTTGAATCAACGGCATTTGGCCCGGATGTTTCATGAAGCCAGCCAACGGAAACATCTTTCTGCTCTTCCAGGGCCTCGGCAAGGGTTCGCGTGTAGGTCGTAACCCCTGTGCCCATGGCACGGCCGGTATTTCTGGCATCCAGAGTAATCTGCATGAAAGAACAGGCTTACTGCGACCGGATACGGGTTTTGAAAACACGGTCCAGTAGCGGGACCGTGGTGGCATAATTGCCATGGATCCGCGCGTAATGGTGAAGCAGATGATGTTTCCGGAGAATTTTCGCAATCGGCCCCCGGGAGTGGGTCTGATGGCAGGCCCAGTGCACCGTATCATATGCCGTATAGCCCGTAACAAACCCGGCAAAAGCCGAGTTGGGCGCAGGGAATCCGGAATGCCTCCAGGCAAGCCAGATCAGGAAGCCCAGGGGAAGCGTAACGGTCAGGGGCATGATGCTGCGCAGAGGATCTTTTGGATCCGCATGGTGATTGCCATGGATAAGAAAGATAAGATGGCGTCCCACCGCAGAATTAAGCTTGAGATGGAAAATGTACCGGTGAGCAAAATACTCAAAAAAGGTCCAGACCAGAAGTCCGCTCAGAAATCCGAATGCGATTTTCCCACCCTGTTCTGTCCGAAATGCCGCGACTATTGCGACAACAGTGATGGGAAGCCACACGCTGAAAAACAATGGAAACGGAGTTAGGGTCGTGAGTTCCAGCCATTTGTTTCGAAACAGGCGGACCCGCGTCGGATGTGCCCTGAAAGTGCGGACCATCATTGCAAACCTCATTTGTTTGTCGCGACCCTGCGGGAGAACCTTCTGGCTGTTTGCAGAAGCAACCTACGATCCTACTTCCTATCACCCGGCTAGTTCCCTGTAAATCATAGTAAAATCCAAGGCTGATCCAGTGTGTGCATATAGCCGCAGAGCAGAAAAATTCCAAAAGGCCTGAACCAGGCCATAGATTGGATCGGGTGCTGATCTGTCTTTCTGGCAATGGTTCCTTTCCTGGCGGCGCTTTCGAATAGCTCTTATGGCTGAATCGCATCACCATAAGGTTAACCGGAGGCTGAATTCATGGTCAGGAAGCAGTCTTTTCCTCTCTTGAAATGAACAAATGCCAGCATGGAACGCAATTTTTAGCATCTCGCCAAGAATCTGATCTTGCTGGGTTAAAAAATGAAGCGGATGCTCTACGTCCAGTTCGAGCATTCACCTTTTGCTATTGCCCTCATCCTTACCTTGAGGATGAGGGGCGATGGGAACGGGCAGAGTAGTTTCAGTGGCCGCCGGAAACTGTGCTGTTCGATACAAAGGTGGAGACGTGATCGAGTGCGCGGGAGATGCTTTGTGGCCAGTTGAGGATCTGGTCCGGTTTCAGTGGGGCGGACGCCATGGTGACGGGCTGTTTTCCGGAAACCGGCAGTCCTGCGAGGGTTTCGATGGCCTGCATCCAGCCTGGTCCGTCCAGCGGGTCGAGATATGTGGCGGAGGTCTGGCCGATTTCGTGAAAGACCGGGATGTCTGAACACAGTACAGGTGTGCCCAGCGCCAACGCCTCGGCGAGAGGCAGCCCGAACCCTTCTGAAAACGAAGGGAACAGCAGGGCTTTGGCCCCCTTCAGCAGGGTCACGACCGTCGTGTCGGGAAGGGAGTTGTGTTCTTCCATCATTCCCCTGAGGGAGGGAGAGCGTTCGAGCATGTCGATGACCTGCTCGTTCTCCCATCCCCGTTTGCCGACGATGACGAGATGTGGCGCGGCGTCTCCATGAAGCTGGGCCAGCCGCCGCCACAGATTGAGGAGCAGGAGATGGTTTTTGCGCGCCTCGATTGTTCCCAGACAGACGAAATAGGGATGTGTGCGGCGCCCGACCGTGCCCGTTTCTGCATCAGAAGCACTGTCTGCTCCTGACGCAGCCCGCAGATGGACGCCGAGTGGCACGGGCCAGATCGGGATGCTGCGGCCTGCACGTTCAAAATAGGGCAGAAAAGACTGTCGGGTTGCTTCCGAAGGCGTCAGGACTGCATCCGCGTAGCGCACAACCGTCTCGATACGGCGCAGGTGCCGTGCAGGTTCGCGCTCGCGGGCATATTCCGGAAATTCCAGCGGGATCAGATCCTGGATCATGGGCACGAACAGCCCATGACGCCGCCTGATCGCAGCCGCAATCAGTTCCGGTCGTGTCAGATGATGATGGGAAACCAGAAGATAGACGTTGCGGCCGGTCGTCCGGGTGTGTGGTTCGGCAGAACGTCCCAGGCGGGGGACGAGGACTCCGTGCAGAAGAGCCTTTCCCAGTCGGGCCGCCCGTCCTCCGTCGTCAATTCCGTTGTCCCAGACGGCGCCGATCGCTTCAATGAAGGCGACGGCACGGGCGTAGGGCAGGACGGCGAAGCGCCGGAGCGGGTGCGCTGCGGCAAACTCCAGATGATCGGGCTCATGCTGGCAGAGATACCGGGCATATTCGAGTTCGACCCGGTCGATACCGGTTGGAACGCGGGCGCTCGCACGGGTGAGGATGCGCGAGATGTCCAACGTATAGAAAGGGCGTTCTGCGGAGAGAGACCGGGTCATGGGGCGGCCTTTTCCGGGTCCGGAGTTGTAATCTCCGCCGGAGTGTCGGGGTGGGAAGCCAGTTCCTGACGCAGCGCTTCACGGCGTGCCATTTCAGCGCGTGATGCAGCGGCAAAGTCCCGTGGACTGTGGCGTGTCAGGCGGTCGATGGCGTGGCGAACCAGCTTGTCCATTCCTTCGTTCGAAAAGAAACCGCCGGGAATGAGGCAGCGCTCGATCAGGACGCGGCGATAGGCTTCGAAGATCTCTGGGTTTGGCCGTCCGGGATCTGACCAGAATTTCGCCAGAGGGCCCTGAAACGTGATGCCCGGAATATCATAGACGGCGTTCCCCAGTGTGATGACAGGCTTGCCTTCGGCGAGCGCCAAGGTTCCGGTCGTGCTGTTGATGGTGATGACACCCGTAGCGGTGCGGACCAGGTCCGCGATGTCACCCGTTTCGAAATAGTCCACACGGTCCGTAACGCCGTAGGCCGCGGCCTGCATGGCGACTTCATGGCACCAGTTACGGATATTGTTGTCGAGCGGATGTTCCTTGATGACCAGACGCATGCCGCGGGGTGCGTGGGACGTGAAGGACGCGATCACGACGCGGATAGCCTCCGCCATGCCGCTGAAAGACGAATGGAGACGAACCTGGGCGTCTGCATCGAGTTGCAGAGGAAACAGCATGTAGGGGCTGCCTGAGGCCCGTAACGCCTCAAGCTGTTTTTTGCTTCGGTCACGTCGCTCGTCGCTGGCGAGCAGTTTGCGCAGCCAGCCGATCCCTTCGGTCAGGGGATGCCAGGGACGGTAGTTGTTCCAGTGGCGATAATGCCACCGGGAGAGCAGGTCGGCAGTGTTATACGCCAGCCCCTGAAGGGCGCGCGTCCGGAACGAGGACGGGACGGGGTGGTGCGGGGGCAGTGCGGGCAGGGTTTTCGCGCACTGGACGTAATAGTCCGGATCCTTTGACAGGGTGGAATTGCCGTTGACCCCTCCGAGTTCGAACGTCACCCAGTCGGGCCGGAGATAGCCTTCTTCAAAGACATGGACAGGAATATGCAGGCGGGCGCAGACCGCAATGGCGGCACTGTGCAGTGGGCGGCAGTCCCCGAACAACACGACATCGGTAATGTCATGTTCGATGATGATCCGTGCCAGCGTATCCGGCCATTCATTGGCGCGGCCGGTGAAATCAATGCCTCCCGGCAGGCGCCAGAACAGCCGGTCGCCACCGTTGAAATTGACTTTCCAGACTCCGTAGCCGCGGCGGCGCAGTTCCCTGCCGATCAGCCGGAAGAATGGTCCCATCAGCCCCTGAAGAAGCAGAATGTTGCGCTGTACGCTTTCCGGCTTGTGTCCCGTATCGGATGCGGTGTTTCCGGCGGAAGGAGACGTTTTGGCGGTGCTCATGACCGATCGCTCTTTTTCGCTGGTGTGTGCAGCACCGTGTGAACTCCCTGAACAAAGGCTTTTTTGATCGCCCCCTGAGCCTGACGCAGGCGCATGAGAAGATCCGGACGCCAGACTTCGGGGCTGCCGAAGCGGTCGATAAGAATTTCCGGCCCACAGAACAGGCCGGTCAAAGGATCGATATAGCGTGGATAGAGCAGCAATGTGGCGGCGGTAAGCTGTTCCACGTTCAGCCGGCGGGTACGCCGGGCGACAGGCGCGTGATCGTGGGTCAGCCCCCATCCCGCGTAAAAGGGCTGTCCGTAGGTCGTGACGGGCAGTCCGCGCATGAGGGCTTCGAAACCCGTCAGCGATGTCAGGGTATGAACTTCATCCACGACGTCCAGCAGAGGGCTCATGCCCCCCTCGCGGCAGATGTGATCGGCCACGCGCAGAACGTCCGCATCGGCAATGGCACCTGCGCGATGACCTGCATCCACGTCCGGATGGGGGCGGTAGACAATGAACGCATCCGGGCAGGCTTTCCGGACACGGCGCAGCAGATCCATATTGCCCTGAACGTTTCTGCCACCCAATCGGACCGACATGTCATCAGCCACCTGCCCGGGTACCAGAATGATCCGTCGTCCCGCCGGAGTGCCGAGGTTCGGCGGTGTTGCATCGGCAGAATATTTGGAAATGTTCTGCATCCGGATGAGGGTCGTAAGGGACCGGGCACGCGCCTGAAGGTCCTCCCCGAGGGGGTGGGTGGCCAGCAGGACTTCCAGATCGCTGGGCTGTGCAGGGTCGTAATAGGGTCCCCTGCTGTCGGTAATGATGGAGGCAGGCGGAAGAAAGCCGCTTCCGAGGCCAGCCGAGCGTATGAAGCCATCCTCGACGCGGAGAAGTGGAAGACCATCTTTCCGGGCCGCCCGTTCCAGTTCACGCGGCATACGGGTCGCCCAGACGGCGATCCCTTTCGCAGTGTTGTGTCTGCGCGCTGTGGCAATGGCGCTTGTGGCTGTCCGGCGGAAGAGCGGGAGCGGGCGGCGTTCTTCCGCTGTTGCGAAAAATGCCTTCATCCGGTCGCGTTTCCAGAACGACATACCAACACAGACGCTTATGGTACGATTGGCGACAAGAATGCGTTTCCAGTCTGCGAGAAGAGCAATCGCGTCGAGGATGTCGATCGGCATTCCCGAAAATGGCGACCTGTATTCCGTCGCAACTCGGAGGATCTGCAGGGCCTCCGCGGCGGCGTGCGTATCCTGTTTCCAGCCACACCCGGTATCCGGACGCATCACGGCATGTCCTGTCAGGGCTCCGAGAGCAGAAAGCGCATTCATGCTGCCTGACGGTAAAAGCAGGGTGCGGGTTCCACCCAGCAGCGAAAACGGATCGACATTTTCGGACAGGGCCTGTGCACCTTCGGCCTGAGCCGCATCCCGCATCCTGTTCCAGCCTGCGCCGCTGTCAGGTGTGACGAGAACCAGCTGGTCCAGACTGGTCCAGGCTTTTGCCTGCTGCCACATCTGCCGGGCATATGCCGGATCAGGGGGAACGCAGACCAGTATCGGCCCTTTTGCTTTTGCAGCGGGTGCCCAGAACCTGCCTCCCACCCGGGCTTCCGAAATCATCCGGACGGCAGGATCGTTCTGAATGTCCCCTGATTCACACGGAGATTCAGCCAACAGACCGGGCGCGTCTGGTCGGATCCGGCTAAATGGGTGAATAGGGTTTCCCAGAGGAGGCGCGGTCAGGATGAGCGGGAGCGGATTGGATGTCGAAACAGATCCTGAACTCAAGGCGAATGCTCTTCCTTTTTCGTGCCCCTTCCTCTTTCGCTTCTGCGGGGCAGCCGCGAATACAAGGCCAAGGTAACATTCGATATATGCGTTTGAAAGACGTAAAATTAATTATAAAACCACCTAAACTTCCAAGGCGCATCATGAATAAATCAGCTATCTCGGAAATAAATACAAATTCTTAAGGAGTGCATTATGTGAATAATATCAAAATATTGTATTTATTACTTATAGTTTATTTTGTGCTTGAATTCTTGGATCTGAAAGTATACTTTTTCCCGAGTGCCAATAAAGATGCAGTAAAATGTATCCGCAGTACGGCTGGCTTTTTTCGGGCGAGTATTTTTCGTTTCTTCATGGCGTTCATGATGTTCGGTGCTCTTCTGTTTCTGGTGGGGCATCCCGGACCTGCGGCCGTCCTGACGATCCTTATCGGAGTTCTGCTGGTCTTTGGCTCGGGTCTGAAAAGAAACGTTCTTGGTGAACCGCTGATGTTCAGCGATGTCGCGGTCATTGGAGCGTTCGTCCGGCATCCCAGGTTCTATATCGGAGCCATTCCTCCATTTGCCCGGGTTCTGGTTCTGGCCGGACTGGCCTTGCTGGGACTGTCCTTCGTCGGGATGCTGTTGAACGATCTGTTCTATTCCTGGTCAGGTCATGGCCTCGTCCTCCGGATAGAGGGTCTGGGCCTGTTCGCTACGGGCTATGTCTGTCTGAATGGTCTTAGGCGGACCGGGCTGGCGCGGAAAATTCTGCCTGTCGCGGATCTCGATGCGGGGGAGATACGGTACGGGCTCCTGGCGACAATCGTGCTGAGCTGGCTGAGATGGAAAGACGACTGCCGTCGCAAGCTGCAGAACTGGTCACAGGTTCACGCAGGGCGCCTGGATCAGGGGCCTGTGATTATCGTGATTCAGTCTGAATCCTTTGCGGATTCCCGTGAACTCGGCCTTGAAACCAAATCAGCTTGCAGCCTGCCCTATCTTCTGCAAGCTGAACGGGAAGGAGCCGTTGGGAAGCTGCAGGTCTCGGGATTTGGGGCATACACCATGCGGACGGAATATGGTGTGCTGTTCGGCCATGAGGAGAATGAACTCGGTTTCCGCCGGTTCGATCCATATCTTACGGCAGGAAAGCAGACTGAAGATGCTCTCGCTGCCCGGCTGGCTCCGATCTGTGAGGAGAGGATTTTTCTGCATCCACATGATCTCCGGTTCTACGGCCGGGATGCACTGATGCCATCTGTAGGCTTCAACAGGCTGATCGGTACGGAAGATTTCGCCGATGCAGCGCACTGCGGCGTCCATGTCTCAGATCACGCTTTGGGGGACCGGATACTGGCCTTGATCGATGATGCTGTTGCCAGGCCCTCAGGGACATTTATCTTCACGGTCACGATCGAGAATCATGGGCCGTGGTCAGGCGGCGCTGCGGATTATCTTCATCACCTTCGAAACGGGGATGAGCTTCTGGGGCGCGTGGCAGATGCGCTTGAACAGACCGGCCGGGATGCGCTTCTGGTATTTTATGGAGATCACCGTCCTTCGCTGCCAGGGGCCGTAATGCCGGGCGGCGCGCGTCATACGCCGGTGATCATAAAAGGCTTTGGGGCATTTCACGCTATTCCGCGCCTGAACGGCGAGGCCATGACGCCTGCGGGTCTTCATCACCGGATGATCAGTCTAATTGTACGACAGATGAAATAACGATGCCGCCCGCTTCCGGTGTGGATACAACACGAAGAAGCCGGCACCATCATTATCGGACCAGTGAAGCCAACCCGTCGATCTTGTCTGCCAGCGCAGCGATCATGTGCTTGAGATCGTCCGGCGCATCAGATTTGTCTGCCGTGATATTGAGGCGCTCCGCATCGTTCTGAAGCTCGCCGATCAGTTTCTGGATTTCCAGTTCAGTTCCGTTGTCGTCATAATCATCGTTCATGAGCGCAGTTCCTTGTGTGTATGGAAGGAAAAATCGACAGGCAGGCGCTTTCATTCTGGCAACTTCACGCGTCTGGCACGCCATGCTTCGGGAGCACCCTGAACCAGATATCAAGACATTATGATATGCGTTGTCGGGAAACGTCTACCCGGTCCTGCGTGCAGATGCTGCAATCCGGTTCAGAAAGGCCTTCGGGTGAGCAGGGCTGAAGCCGCGATATCTGAAGCGCAGCGTGGCTGCCCATGGATCAAGGTACCGATCGATCAGAGGTGGTCCCCATTTTTCGGACAGGGCAATAAGCTATAATCCGACCTGAGAGAGGACGGGTTTTATGGGCAAGGTTACGCGCAAGAGGTATGCGGCGGAGTTCAAA
>NZ_JABCQG010000039.1 GCF_015244565.1 Gluconobacter vitians
GCTCGCACGGCGTGCGTGGTCGTGGCGCTGCCATGACGTATCTGTCCCATAAGGCTTCCTTCCACTCGCGTGAAAATATCACACCATCAAATCCCGGGACTAAACACCTAGGCTTGGCACTGCTTATAGCTTTGGAGACGCTCATGATTGAAGCTCACACTTTCCGAGTGTTAACGCGGGCTTTTTTCAGGAAAACAAAAGACTGATTATCCATCCGGTAATAGCCAAGGCGAGCAGAAGTCCTGCCCTTGCATAGACGGAGACCGGCATGAGGACGATCTGGCCTGTGGAACGCGGTCGGCCCCTTTTACGCTTTGTGGCGACAGGGTTCAGGTCAGACCCTGCAGAAACACTCTTGCCGTGACCCCAATCGGAAACGCGGGCGTCGCACTGAACGCGCGATGCAAGAAATGCGTCAAGGTCCTGCTTGCGAAAGCGCAGCCGTCTGCCAAGCGAAATAAAAACGGCAGGTCCGTCACCGCGCGATCGCATCGTCCTGAAGCCATCATAGGAGATCCTAAGATATTCCGCGGCTTCCCTTGAAGTCATGACCGTAAGAGAGGTTCGCTCATCTGGTCTGTCCATGTCCGCGCCTCACTGCTTGTCGGTATATTCAACAGGGTAGAAAGGCGTATTTATAAATCAATCAGTAAATCGACCCTGAGAGATTGCACCTCGTCACGAAATCCACTTTTGAAAAGCATTTCCTGTTTCTGGCCAGAGAGATTTTCCGCGCATAGAGAAACATGACAAATGATGTTAGCGGAAATATGTTCTGTATTCGTATGAACATCTTGTGTGTCGCATCTATTTGATAGCGCTTTCATCCCGATCGTAGATGTATCCCAGCAGACGGGCGCGCTCTTCCGCATCCTCAGCAAAGGTTGTCAACACGGGCTGGTAGTAGCGGTCCAGACTTTTGAGATCGCGATGCCCGGTGACCCTGCACAGATCCAGGGGATTGGGGAAAAATCTGGCAAGACGGCTGGTGGCTTCGTGACGGAGATCGTGAAACGTCAAATCGACAAGCCCTGCTTTTTTGACGTGACGACCGTATCGCACTGAAAAAGCGCGTTCGTCGCCGATCCGGAAGATCAGGTCATCCGGATCGGGTGGGGCAGGAAGAGTATCCAGCTTGTCGTATAGCAGAGCTCGCGCCCCGGGCATCAGCGGGCGCAATTCCGGGCCCATTTCTTCAGCAAGATGCAGTGTCTTGGTGTGTCGGAGCGAAATTGTTCGTGCCACAAGATTGACATCGCGCCAGCGCAGGGACGCGGCTTCGCCTAATCGGGTGGCTTGCTCGATGGCCCATCTCACAAACCAGACGTCATCCGGATGGTTTTCGGACGTCACTGCGGCAAGCAGGCGGTCGTATTCGTTGGCTTCTGTCGTCTTGTGAGGAGTAGGGGGCGTCGGGCTCTCCGGGGCGTCTTCCTGCAGTCGTCGGTTGCGCTTGCGATCGGCGCCTGTTGGCCGCTTGATCATGCGACCTGAAGCCGGATTCAGCGAGAGCGGAACATCCCATTCACTCATTGCATGATTGAGGATGGAGGCCAGAAGGTTGAGCCGCTTGACGACTGTCGCAGCAGCCAGATCCTTGCCCTGACGGTCGCGAAAGCCGCGAACCGCTGGAACCGTCAGGCGGGAGAGCTTCAGGTCTGCGATGGGATCGCGAAGCAGTGCTGGAATATGCCCTGTCCGGTCAGCGTCGCGGTGAGCCATGCATTCGTCGCGGTAGCGCTCAATCAGGGTTCTAAGCACGAGACCGTCCAGGGCCCGGACGTCGATATGACGCCCTTCACGCACTTTGACCGAGGTTTCCTCGAGCCAGGCGCGGGCGAGGCGGGCGGTGTCAAATGTTCTGATGATCCGCTGGCCGTTGACCAGCTTGCGGGCCCTGTATTGCCTGGGACCCCGACAGCTCACGCCATCAGGAAGAGGCCGTCCTGTCGCAGGATCTTTGGTATTTTCGGCGGACTTTATACGGGCCATGAGACGAACTCCGAAAGGGGACGGACTCGTCATTGGTCCAGAATTGGTCCAAAATCGCTACTTAATTTTTTAGTTTTGGCGCCCGATACAGCTCTAAATTGCTGACATTATTACCAAAAAAAATTGGCGTCCCGTACGGGATTCGAACCCGTGTTGCCGCCGTGAAAGGGCGATAAGTATGGACTAAATAGCTGGGTTTTCCTGTTTAAATTGTTGATACTAGGACATTTAATATCACTGACCATCACTGAATACAACTAGATATCACATTGGGGTGGGCCCAAATCGGGCCCAAAAAGTTACCGCCCTGACTGGTTATCCAACGCTGTCTCTCTGGAGCAGCAGGGGAAATATCTGATCACAGGGTCAGTGCCTGTCTGAGATCGTTATGCTCGAATGCGCTCGCCATACGCTGGATCTCCGCTGACCGGGCACCGACTTCCCTGGCAGTCTCCCGCCATGTCGCGGTGACCGTCGCCACTTCCTTGATGACAGTGCGCGCTTGCGGCAGCGTAAGAGCGAAGAATTCCGATGCCGCCTCGAGAAGCTCGACGGAGCAGGTTCCTTCATCAAGATCAATGTTTGTGGTCAGTACCCGTGCTTTGAGATCGGCCGGAACAGGATTTAGGTCGTAGGCTGGAGAAAGCGACCATCCGGCCTTTCCCTGCCAGAGGAAACCATGATTGCGCAGATGATCATCGACATTCGAGATCAGAACATTGAAGACCACGCGCCGATAGAGGGCGTGGGCGTCCGTCTTTCCCTGTGCGCCGTATCGTGCAAGGGCGTCCACGATTTCCGGGTAACTCCCGCGTTCCCCGTCTCTGGCGCCCATCATCGCCATTGCGGACAGGAACGGAATACGGGTGGCGCCGTCACGGTCGAAACGCTGTGAGAGAAGAACCGCTTTGCCGGCGACATGGATCAGTTTGTGTCGTGGGGTAGCAATGCCAGCCTGCCCGGCCAGTCGCAAGGCGATCTCCTCCCAGGTTTCCATGCTGTAGTCGTCAGTCTCTTTGGGAAACTTGGCGATGGAGAGATGACCGTTCTGGTCGATGACCGAGGCTTTGGGCCGTGCGCCCCCAAGGGAAGAACCGGGAGCGAAAATGAGCTGAAGGTCTTCGTCGGTCTCCTCGTCACGAAGAATGCGCTCGGTAATCTGAAGCAGGCGGCCAAGGTCGATCAATGCGGGAATGCCAGCCCGGATAGGCGCCTGAAAGACCCTGTTTTCCATCCAACGGAAGCGGAGCGCTCCTAGCCGGGTTTCATCAGCCACTCCGAGCAGATAGTCGCTTTCCGTGAGAGTGCGAACGGCGCGACCTTGACGTTCTGCAAGGCGACGTTCCGCTCGCTGCATGAGACGACGCCCCCATGTGTCCGGAGCAGAGTCGCCGATGGACCCGAAAATAGATAGTCCGGCAGGGGGCGCGAAAGCCCCGCGTGTCAGCGTAAGTGCCGGTTCGAGCGAAAATCGTCCTGCGTCTTGGAGCCATGCTTCGTCATATTCGAACAGGATCGTCTCTGTGCCTCGGACTCGGTTGCTCCTTGCAACGCCGACAGGCCGTATCTGGCCGTTCAGATCAATATGCACTTCAAAGTCAGCCATCGCGTGACGGTCCAGTGCTCCGTTTGAGATGGATATGTTTCGGCAAAGCCGCGCTGGCCAATGCCTGTCCGACACTGTCATGGCTGATGTCGGCAATCTGGCCTAGGCCGTCGAGCAGTCCGAGTGCCTGGAGGACGGTGGCATAGATGCCAATGCTGACACCGGCATCCCCAGCTTCGATGCGCTGTAGAGTCGAGCGCGAGGTGAAGGCACGCTCTGCTACCACGGCCATGGGCAATTTGCGGCGACGACGCGCGTCGTGGATATCGCTGCCCAGCTTGCGCAAGGCGCGACGGACAGAAGCGGGCGGGCTATGTGGCGTCGGCATTTGTCATCTTCATGCTACTTTATGTGTGAATATGTAGCACGAAGATAGCAAAATACTCAAAATGGAAATTGTTGATGGGGGTTGTGCAGATACTGCCAAGCCATCAGTGATAGGCTTCAAAGCCAACGGGTCATGATGGTTTCGGGTCTCACGAGGCAATTGTAAGCATTTTTTTGTCAAAAAAGTCACTCCAACTTGTTGAATAATAACGGAAATAAATTTTTATCACGATTTCGTGGCGTAGAGAATTGCGGTAGCGTGCCCTCTCGACGGGCAAAAGCAAAAATGTGCGAAAGTTCAATCCGAAGCCACTTCGACCGGAAGTTGGGCAAAAGGAGTAAGCACATGCGAGACGATTCCGTTAGAATCATGTCACGCCAGGGCCGGGAGGCTTGGCTGAGAAAGAATACCCGGTTCAATCCAGCAACTGAGGCCTTTGAGATGTGGAATGTGATCACCTTGGACTGGCAGGTGGTCACCCCGGAGAATCTCGAAAGGGTCTATCCGCGCGAGGTGTACGGGATATGTTTCGCCGAAGGCATGTGGCAGGCCCTTCGGGATCAGGCCAGTCAGCGACCGTATAATCCTATACAACAGGGTGATTCTCCAATTTATTCAGAGCCTCAAAGACAGGCCTGGATTAGGGAAAATCGAAGACGGAAATGCTTACCAGAGAGAATTGAAATCTGGGATATTATTCTCGGACGATGGGTGGCAGTCACGGTTGATACGCTTGCGCAGCATTATTCCCGTTCTTATTGGGCACGCATTGGCTTGGAGAAAGCATGGGCCGAAATTCAGAAGGGTGATATCGAAACGATTGTACCAGATGACATGACCTTCGACGAACACGTGGCGTTTCTGGCTGACCATTTGTTTGGTCCGAAGAAGAGTGCACCAATCCCCCCAGACGAACGTCTTTCAGTCGTCCAAGATGATTTTTATTCTGTACAACAGGCGCTAGGGTCGGCAGGCCAGCCTCAGCCTCAGCCTCAGCCTCAGCCTCAGCCTCAGCCTCAGCCTCAGCCTCAGCCTCAGCCTCAGCCTCAGCCTCAGTGCGATATAGAAAACGAGAACATGCTGAGAGTTAAAATTTCTCGAGATCTCGAAGCATGGTCTGTTAAGCAGACAGGATTTGTGACGTCTCGATTGATTGTGGAAGACTTGCTTGGGGGGACATGGCCGTTGCCCGTGGCTCAGCTACGGTCTTTAACCCAATCTATGCGTGATGCTGGGTGGACGCAGGCGCGAAAGTCAACGGTTAGATTTTGGATCAAGGATGCTTAAAACGACATTAACTTGCTGCCCTGCCTCATTAAAATTTTGTCGGAATGGCAGTAAGGGGGGGGAAGCGGAAGGTCGGCTTTGAGAGGACAATCTGAGAACGTAGCCATTCCCAGTAGCTGTTGGACTACTTAATGCGATGCCATCTGCACTTGGTAGCCCTCCGTTGCCCAATCGGATGTGCATTACTAACCGTCACTACGTTGCATAGAATAGATAGCCCCCAAAGATTGAGTTGGTAGCGGTCATGGTTGTGAAGGAAGGCCATTCAGCTTTGCTCTGCATTGCAGAATGCTGTATGGATCCAGAAAAGGACGGATCCATATGTATAGCAAAAAAGATCTACAGGGTTTCGCGAAAGCAGCACATTCGCTCAAACTCTACCGTCGAGCCGATCTTCGAGACGACGTGACGGATAAGTCACTTATAAAGAAGCTATACGTCGATCCTTTACAAAATGACGCTGTTCTTGAGACGATGCTGCGCGACAGTACAACTTTCCTCATTGGTCGTAAGGGAACAGGCAAATCGACGGTTTTCCTGCGTGCTCAACATGAGCTTAGAGCAACGCCAAATTCTGCGTCGGCCTATGTTGATATTAAGACTGTCTATGAAGCCGCAGACGTGGATCCTACTATACCGTCGCAAATTGCGGAAGCAGGTCTTGCGCTAAGTGAGAACGATCTCAAACGAGTACTACTGTATCGCGGATTTATTCGTGCGGTTCTTTCTGATGTTACTAAGGAATTACAACAAGCTGTAAATTCATCAATTTTTGATAAAATCATTGATCGGTCGGGTCTAAAGCGAAGCGACATATCTGGAGCGATTCAAGAGCTTCTCGACGGTTCATTCGAATCTCAGTTCACCGATGTAACCGCGATCCGAACTGCGGCATCGAAAGTTGATCGAGAAACCGTCAGAGATCGGAAGGCGACTACGGAGTTGGGGCTAGAAATAGAAGCTTCAGCTACAGGGATTAGTGGCAACGGCAAGGTCAAACATATTAAGGAGAACAACTCGTCAATAAAGAATACCTCTTCAGAGGAATATTCAGATCTCGTACTTAGCACGTTTAACATTATTGGTGTAATTGAAGGTCTTCAAAAAATACTTTTAAGTATTGGCGTTAAAAGGATTTTTATATTCATCGACGACTTTTCTGAATTACCAGAAGAGGCAATGAGAGTTTTTGTAGATACCATTCTCTCTCCTTTAAACAATTGGTCTAATGAGTTTATAAAATTCAAGGTCGCCGCGTACCCGGGAAGAGTTTATTTCGGAAAGATAGACCCCACTAAGGTCGATGAAATCTATTTGGATCTTTATAAACTCTATGGTGAGAAAGACGTAAGTACGATGGAAGAAAAGGCGACCGACTTCACGCGGCGCCTCATTGAAAGCCGATTTCAGCATTTCTTAAGTAAAAGTTTCGAAGAGTTTTGCGATGAAGATACGAATGCCATCTATCGACAACTATTCTATGCATCAATGGCCAACCCTCGCATCCTCGGACATCTTCTTGCTAACCTTAGAGATTCTGTCACGGCCTACCAACGCCCCATAGGCATCCGCGCTGTTCAGGATGCAGTTACCAAATATTATGAGGAGAAAATTGAGCCATTCTTTGGAATACAGAAATTTTCTCATGAAAGCTTTGCCGAACGAGCTTCTGTTTTCAGTCTCAAAGAACTTCTGGAATCTATCGTTTCTAGAGCGAGGGATTTGCGAGAATATAAAGATTCTCGTGTTACGCGCGATCTGAAAGGCCGCACTCCATCAAGCCATTTCTATATAGTTAGTTCGCTAGAGTCGTCACTTAGAACATTAGAATTAAACTTCTTCCTTACTTTGTATTATCAGATGAGAGACCGAGATGGAAATAAAGTATCAGTATTCGCTTTGAATTATGGGTTATGTCATAAATACAGCATTGCTTTTGGTCGACCATCTACTCAAAGAGAGCACAGGTTGTATTTCGTCGAAAGGATATTTGACGATACGTCCATTGTCCGAAAATTTCTTGAGCGCAATCAAGAAATAAAATGCGATAAGTGTTCCGAAACGTTCGGTATAGACACGCTCAGTAGTCTAGCAATGTACGATATGCTTTGCCCAAAATGTAAGCGGGGTAAGTGCGAAGTGATCAATCTCTCCAAGAAATACGAGAGTGTGATCAGAAGCGTAAACCCAAACCTTTTGTTGCCTGCCACAGAACTCGGAATTTTGGAAACGTTGTACACAGAGAAACGAGAAATGGTGGCTTCTGAGATAGCTGGAGAACTGGATTGTTCATATCAGTTGATCGGAAAGAGAGGTCGTAATTTAGCTGAGAAGGGGTTGGTGAGGAGAGAAAAGAACGATGTCAATCGTCGGATATTCTCGATTACCGAAGATGCGCAAGAAGAATACTTTGACGGCAACGAAGAGAGGCTTCTTGATGTCTAATCCCACATGAATCCGCTCCCAATTGATCCTCTTATATAAAACGGTGTCAATTACACACACTTGGTTTGTACTTTCGGGACTTGAATTGAAGAGGAACCTGTGGACAAGGGTTATGACCGAGAATAATCGTCAACTCGGCATCGGCCCCAAAAGGAGACTGCCACCGTCTGCTATTGGATATCGGCGCTCATACATTGGTGATGCGAATCTCCCGCAACGGTCACAGGCTATCTTTTCACAATTAGCACTGCAAAGCGGCAGATATAACTGACTCGAACACTGAGAAGACCCGGATATGCTATGTCCGTTTTCAAGACTACGTGCCAGCCTGCCGAACGTCCGATAAGAGGCGTAAGCTGCCATGACATCTCGCTCTCCGGGACAGCGCCAAGGCTCTTAGGTCGTGGGGCGAATACTGCACCAATCCGCGAAATTATGGCTGCGCCTCCGTTATACTGTCTAGGTGTTTAGTCCCGTGTTTTGATGGGGTATTATTTTCACGAGAGTGGAAGGAAGCCTTATGGGACAGATACGTCATGGGAGCGCCACGACCACGCACGCCGTGCGAGCAGCAATACAGCGATCGCAGGCTTCGCTCGCGACGCTGAGCAAGGAGTTCGGGATCAACCCGAAAACAGTTGCAAAGTGGCGG
>NZ_JABCQG010000040.1 GCF_015244565.1 Gluconobacter vitians
GGCAACCCGTGATTTGAACTCCGCCGCATACCTCTTGCGCGTAACCTTGCCCATAAAACCCGTCCTCTCTCAGGTCGGATTATAGCTTATTGCCCTGTCCGAAAAATGGGGTCCACCTCTAATAGCCACCATCGCCTTAATTCCGATTTAAAGCGCGAAATCCTGTTTTTTATATCCAAAAATTAAGACATAATTCCATCAAAACCCATTGTCTGCCGTATTCTTTCGCGCCACTTAACTTGTGCCAAATACGGGCAGGTGTAGATTATGGCATTAAACCAAACACCCTAGGTCACCATGCTTTCTCTGCTTTTCCAAGTCGGTCTTTCCATCCGCAATCTTGTCTTGGGCTTCGCTCAGATTTTGGTGTCAGAATCAAGTCCGGGCCTCGTAGTTCTTATTCTTTTTACCCTGTTGATAATCGCTTCGTTTCGGGTTGTGCGTCTTTATGCCTCCCGGCTTGCAGCCATAAGAAAATTGCGTGGGAAAATAGAAACAGATCTTCCTAAAAACCGCGAGAGTATTTCCGATCGGACTGAAGAGGCAAAAGAGAACAGTGCTGACCGGTCGATTCGGGAAGCATGGCGCGAGTTTGATGAGACGCTGGTACTTGACACGAAAGAGCCGTCTAATCTGCGTAATTCAGTAAGACCTTCGTTATTTTTTAATGTCGAGGATCTTCACTTTGGAAGTGGCTTTTTTCGGATTTGTCCTGGTCTCTTCGTTTCTGTTGGCCTTGCCTGCACGTTTCTGGGGTTAATTGCCGCCCTTCAAAATATGGCCCAGTCGAATGCGATCACTGATCAGACGATGCAGCGTCTTTTGCAGATCGCCTCGGCAAAGTTCATCATGTCACTCATGGGACTTGCCTGTTCTATCGTTTTTACAATCATTCTGAGGCGTCTCACGGTCAAGCTTGACAAAGAATTGTGTGGTTTGTGCGTGACAATTGAGCAAAGGCTTACATTTGTTAGTGTCGAGCAGATAGGTTTTGATCAACTGAAGGCTATGCAAGAGGCGCGTGAACATAACCGCGCCCTGACGACCGAACTAGTGGCTGAGATCGGACGCCCCCTGCGTACGGAATTACCAGAAGCGATATCGAACTCCATTAGTGCAGCCATGCAGCCGCTGCTTGATAAGGTGGGTCAGCAGGGCTCGGAGAATCTGTCCGAACTAGCTTCAGATCTCTCATCCCAATTGTCTTCAAGTGTGGGGACTGCATTATCGCAGGCTAGTGAGCGACTTGCGACGGCGGCCGACAGAATTGGACAGCTTGTTGCGCAAATGGATAACTCTTCCGGGCGGATGGGCTCCGAGATGGAGCAAGCGATTGTTCGCATGGGACAGGCTGTAGATGATCTTCGTGGCACGATGTCAGAGACAGCGCAGCTTACTTCCGGTGCGCTAAATCAGGGAGCAGAACAACTGCTTTCAGTCATGAATCGCACGTTGGAAGGCATCCGCGATAATACATCAGAAGGAGCGCGAGCGATGTCGGCTGCTGCGCAGGAGTTACGCGAGGCGGCCGGTGTCATGCGTTCAGAAATGGAGGGAGCAGCCCATGCAGGCGCAGAGGCTGCACGGCTGAGGATGGAAGAAGCCGGGGATGCAGCAAACGTTTCGATTGCAGCGGCCGGGCAATCGGTTCTCTCGGCATTTGGCCAGACTGGAAGTGACATAGCCCGTATGGCCGGTGAGGTTTCAGCAAGAGCGAATAGCGACCTGATAGCGCCGATCACAGCAATTTCGGAACGTCTGGGTAATTTCGTGGAAGTGTTGGATCAAGGAGCGGGCGCGATGCGTCGCTCCGCTGATGCTGTGCGTGATGGCGCTTTGGCGGGCGCTGAAGCAGCTGTCGCTTTTCGCAGCTCCTCTCAGGATCTGGTTGCGGCTGCCAGTCCCGTTCGGGCCACGACCGAGAGAATGGAGAGCTCCCTACGGCAAATGACCGAAGGAACGCACAATGCAGTCTCGATTGTCACGCGAAGTGCGCAAAGCACGGCAGAAAGCGCTGCGCACGTTCTTGCGACCGCGAGTGAGACGCTTGTAGCCGAACGACGTGGTATTGAAACCACGCTTGAAGCTGTCACTCAGATGCTTGAACGCATGCAGGGACAGGGAGACAGACTGGATACGGTCGACGAGAAACTTGGTGCGGCCTTTGACCTCTATGCGACGCAGGTCGAGCAGGCGATGCAGTCGATACGCGCGCATGTTATTGATATGTCTAAAGGACTGAATGCTGCTCTTTCCACACTGCAAAGTGTTATTGAACAACAACAGGAATTTTCTCCGCAACAGGGACGTTCCTGATGCGAGGGTTGCAGCGTCGTAGAGAAAATCAGGACGTCGAAGAAGAAACAGCGTTCGTCTCAATGACGGATCTGACCGTCAGCTTCCTGTTCATCGTCATCTTGCTGTTGGCCTACTTTTCCAGCAAGTATAATCCACAAAAAAGTGTTTCGCTGCCGGTTTACGAGCATGTTGTGGCCGAAAAGGATGCGGCGGAGAAGAAGATACATGAGCTCGAAACGGAGATCGCCAGACTGAAGCAGCCGAACCCGCTAGAACGCTACATTGATCAGGCCATGGCGGAACGTAAACATATTCTGGAAAAATTGCGTGATCAGCTTAACATCGAATTCCCTGATCTCAAGGTAACTTTGAGCGAACAATCTGATGCCCTGCATTTCCAGGGAGACGGACTTTTCGCCTCCGGTTCGGCGAGTTTGCGACCGGAGCGTGTCAATATCGTCCAGTCCATCGGCATTCGTCTTCAGCAGCTTTTGCCATGTTATACGCTCGGAGCACAGGCAGCATGGCGGCTAGAATGCAACCCGGATTTTGCCGTGATCGAAGCTGTGCAAATCGAGGGACATACTGACTCCGACGGCGATGATCAGAGCAATCTTGTTCTTTCCACTAACCGCGCGGACGAGACCTTTCGTGTGATGGTTGCTAGAGAGCCGCTACTGACGTCCCATCTGAGCTATCAGAAACAGCCAGTTCTCTCTGTGGCCGGTTACGGAAAAATGCGTCCTATCGCATCCAATGATAGTGTTGCGGGCAAGGCTGCAAATCGTCGGATTGATTTGCGGCTCATCATGTACGTCCCGGCCCGCTCGGAAGAAATCGAGCACCTCCGTGCTTCCCTTGTGGGCACATCACATGGGTAGGACGGACGGAAAGGAGATTACAACCGTATCGCTTTCTAAGCTACTTGCGAATCTAGCTCCTCTGCGGCCTTTAACACCTCCGAACTTCGAGAATATCGAGCGTACAATCCGCCGTGTGCTGGATCGTTTCGATGCGCCGGCGATTGCCTCAGACCGCAGTCCAGAGGATATCCTGCACAAGATGCTGGATCATATCCGGAATAATGACTGGCGAGGTGTTCCTCTGAGTTTTGTTATTCAAAGTGCCGGATTCGCATTTTCATCTGACTTCAGGAAGACGCCTGCGTTCGAGCCTATTCGTTTTTTTCTACTAAAGGAAGTTGATGCCTCCACTCGCTGTGGTTTCATCAACCCGATGGTGCGTGTTTACATGGAGAGTTTTGATCCGGTCGCCCGCCATACCTTCGATCTGGCTGCAGCTCTTCAACGTAATCGGGAACAGATCGGACCTCGATGGCAGGATCTTATTTTTCATATCCCGGATCTTTTCGATCCGCACTTAGTGTCGGAGACGATTGCTGAACGAATGGATGCGATGGACGATCCGTGGCATGGGTTGCGGGCCATTGGCCTGCGCCAGCCGCATGCGCCAGGCCTGATGGACTTTGCCCATCTCGCTTTTATCCGGCGGATTGCTCCACGTCTCAACCAGAAGCAGGAGATTGAGCGTCTGCTTGGCTGGCTCAGGCCCGATGGCCAGACCCTGCAACAGATGGGAGCGGGCGCTGCCATCAATGCGTTGCTAGCACCATGGCGTCAGCAATCGCCATCCAAAGATATCTCGTCCCTCCTGACTGATCGTCTTACCGAGTTCTATGGTCACCCGAAGGTCCACCGCCATCCGGCATGGAGTGAGGTCGACCCCGAACTGGAAACGATGTTCCTACGCTGGTTGATGAGGGCAGATTTCCGTTTTCTTTTCCAGATTCTAGATGAGGTTGAGCGTGGTCATATGTGGTCAGATCGCGAACACTTCTGGGAAACGATGCTTGAGCAGGGGGTCGTGGATGAACTCTGGGTAGCCTTCAATGAGGAGGGATATCACGTCGCTCAGGAAAAACTGCCTGCCAACACCAGGGAAACGGCCTTACGTTTTGGGCATCAGACCGGAGAAAAAGATAAGTCTCTTCTACTGATGAGAATTGGCGAGAAGATCGTTGTTGAGGGTACATATAATTTCAAGCTGCATATTTTTGATGCGGATGCGTCAGGGGTGCCTGAATTATACAAGTCACAATATGATGTAGCCAGAATAAGACGAAGCCGCTGTCTCGATAGTTTTGCGCATCTTGGAGGCTGGCAGACACGTGCACGCCGGAGCATCCTCTGATGAATTTTATTTTTACCTATTCCTCTGAGGCAGTCGTTCTTGATGTTCTCCCCGAACGTCGTGGAATGCTGGCACGCATATTTGCGACATCCTCTTCAGAACCTGATCTGAAGAATCTCTCTGAGCAAGAGCACAGACTTGTCTTCGCACTGGGTGATCTGCGCGCCTTGTCCGACGAGATGGACGAGAGGCTGGAGATCACGAGAAGCCGTATCATTATAGGACATCGCCTCGTAGCGGCACTTGATGGCGAAACAGCGGCGACACTCGGTTTACCCCCTCTGACTGATCTTATGCTTTGTACAGATGCTGAGGGGGTAATAGGGAGTCCTGATTTCCGTCTGTCCTATCATTGGGAACGGAATGGCCAGCGTCGGACTCCCCGACGTACCGGTGCCATTCTCGATATGGCGGGAGGTCAGCGTATCCCTTTGTGGATGCTAGACGCACTGGATGTTGCAGATGGTTTTGTCCGCACTCACGACGACGTACGTCATTGGGAAGCTCTTGCCCGTTTTCGGCGAGCTCTTGATCCAGGTATCGAAATGGCTGGAGAAAGTACAACTGCACGACTGTCGATGACTGATTTTCTGCAAGGATTAAAAATATCGCTTTCTGACTGTCTTTCGATTTCTCCCAACGAGGATGGAACAGATTTCGAGGTCGTCCCATTTTCTTCAAGACGGCCCAATGCAGAGGAAATGTCTTCTGAGTCGGACAGTGAACTGGAATATGCTGATCTTGGTCGATTCCAGAATAAATTTCGTGAACGTGGTGTACTCAAGGCCTATAGCCTTGCGCGTGGTCATTACCTTGTCATGGACCCAAGTATTGCTCCGGTCCTGAAGGTAATGAGCGAGATGCAGCATGCCTCGCCGCAGGAGCGTCATGCATTTATCCGTAATCCCCGTATACGCATCACGGAAGCAGTAGAAGGTGATCTGCGTGCCAAGGGAGAATTAACCGATCTTTCTCCCGAAGAGCAGGAGGAAGTTATTGAAGCCGTTGCTGTTCCGGCTTTTGTCGAAACGAAGGAATATTCCAATCGAGTCATTGGTGTTGAAGTTTATGGTGGCAATCTGATCGGACGGGGTGGCCCCAGCGGAACAACGTGGCTGCCGGAAGCCTTCTCTCCGGAAGTCTCTGCGCTCACCGGCGATATGTCTGTCTCCGAATTGCGCGCTTTGCGTGAAAAGGTGGAGGCAGGCCTTACCGCCGGAGAAAATGTCGTTCCAGTCGCCGGTGGCATTCTCCCCGTGACGCCACAAACGCTTGCGTTTTTGGACACGCAACTCGCAGCACGGGAAGAAGCTTCTGGGGAGGTGGTGCAAGAGGAAACTGAGGATGCGCCAAAATCGGGTCCTGTTATTCTAAAAACCTTAGAAAATACTGACGATCTTTCGTGGAATATTCCTTTGCGTCCCCGTCGCAGCGATATGAGCGAGATCGTTCCTCTAGGGATTGTTACACGTCTCAAAGACCATCAGGTTGACTGTCTTCAGTGGCAGATACGTGCATGGAAAGCTGGCTTGCCAGGAATTCTCAACGCCGACGAACAAGGACTTGGAAAGACTCTTCAGACGATATCCTTTCTCGTCTGGCTGAATGAGCATATGAAACGGGTCGGACCACGCAGGCCAATTCTTGTTGTCGCCCCAACGTCACTTCTTAAAAACTGGGAACTGGAAGTCGAGCGGCATGTTGAGAAACCTGGTCTTGGTTTCCTAGTGCGACTTTATGGCTCTTCTATCAGCGCGCGCAAGCTGCCGGGGCGACAGGGGACGGACAAGGAAACAGGAGAAGAAAAACTTGATTTTTCTGATATCCACAACGCAATCGAGCGGGATAGTGGACATCTTACCTGGATTCTGACGACCTACGCGACATTGACGAATTATCAACATTCCTTGGCACGCATTCCTTTCTCTGTAACAGTATTTGATGAAATACAGAATATAAAAACTCCGGGAACACTTTCCTTTCTTGCGGCTCACACGCTGGATACTGATTTTCGGATCGGCCTGACCGGAACGCCAATAGAGAACTCAACCAGAGATATTTGGGCAATCATGGATACGCTGGCCCCGGGAGCGTTAGGTTCTTTGCAGGATTTTAGAGAGCGCTATGGCAAGGCTGAGGAGGGGAATATGGAAGAGCTTCATCAGCGCCTCTTCTCGTCTTTTCAGACGCGACCGCCTTTTGCTATCAGGCGTCTAAAGGAAACCGTCGCGCGTGATCTGCCTGCTAAATCCCGTTTCTTGTATCCACAAGCAATGCCACCACTACAGGCAAAGAAATATGAAGAAGCGAGAATAAAACTTCAGAAGGGGGGAGCCGGTGCGGCGTTGAAAATGCTGCATCACATTCGCAGCGTGTCGGTTCATCCTGCTATTGATACTGATCTGGAAACGGAAGATTTTATCCGGATGTCAGCGCGACTTTCGACAACGTTTGATATTCTCAGACGGATTCGCGCTGCAGGAGAGCGTGCGCTGGTTTTCATTGAGCACCGTCGTATGCAGCATCGATTTATTGAACTTGCGAAAGTGAAATTGGGACTGAAAAAGATTGGCCTGATCAACGGCGATACGCCCATCAGGAAGCGTCAGGAAATTGTCAATAATTTTCAGAAAAACCTTGATGAAGGAGCAGGCTTCGATCTTTTGATTCTCGGACCGAAAGCTGCTGGGACCGGCTTGACGCTTACGGCCGCCACACACGTCATCCATCTCTCGCGTTGGTGGAATCCTGCAGTGGAAGAGCAATGTAACGATCGTGTTCATCGACTGGGACAGATACGACCGGTCACGATTCATGTGCCCCTCGCAATCCATCCGAATTACCGTGAACAGTCTTTTGATCTGCTTTTGCAGAATCTTATGCAACGCAAACGTCAGCTGGCTACATCCGCACTGTGGCCAATGGGAGATTCTGACAGCGATGTCGCTTTCCTCGCTGAAAATCTGAAAGAAGGCGATTTCGCCTCCGAGGGGGATGTGATCTGCCATTCCATGGAAAAGCTTTATGCGCGCGATGGTCTGGAACTTCCTGAATCGAATCAAGATGGGGGATGGTATTTTAAATAATAGGACTTATCCTGAAAGAAGTTTCTAAATCGAAATGTGGAGAGTTCGAATAACCGTTGGTTGGCGCTTGGGCTCTGATTTCGCATGGCTTTTTGAGCAGCGCTAGGTGTTTAGTCCCGTATTTTGATGGGTTGGATTAATGATGAATCTTTCTGGCTCTGAAGTCCAGATTTTGCAGACGTATTCGTAAGGGGTAAGGCCGTTCAGAGTCTTGAGT
>NZ_JABCQG010000041.1 GCF_015244565.1 Gluconobacter vitians
GGAGTGGCGTGCAGTCGCGACCAGATACGAAAAAACAGCGGCGTCATTCCTTGCCGTCATACACATCGCTGCTGCTGCAGACTGGATCAAGTGCTAACAGGCCCTAGTTGTGGGACTGGACACTGGATGTTGCGTCAGGTGTTGTCAGGTTTTCGAACTGCTCCGGGTGCTGTGACGCCGTGACGTCTCCAACGGGTTCGGGGTGGTGCAGGTTGTCGTATTGCAGCGGAGTGATCGAGAGGGTCTGGTCCATGGTCGGCAGATCCTTCACGTTCCAGCCGCCCCCAAGGCTGCGAATCAGATCCACATCCGCGTGATACAGCCGGGTTGCGACCTCAACCTGATGGATGCGGCTTTCCAGCGTGTTTTCCTGGCTGACGATGGCTTCAAGATAGGTGCCAACACCGCCCTGATAGAGCGTCATGGTCATGTTCTGCGTCGCGAGATTGGCCTTCATCGCCTGCTCCAGCGCCGCGTTTTCCTTCGTCAGACGCTCGGTGAGGGACAGACCATCCTCCACTTCGCGAAACGCTGAGAGAACCTTCATCCGATACGTATCGCGGGTCTCGCGATAGGCCGACCATGTTCTCTGAAGCTCCGCCCGGCGCAGGCCGCCATCGAACAGCGGCATGTGCAGGCTCGCCCCATAGGTCCACAGCGAGTTGGCAAGGTTGGCCAGATCAAACCCGTTGGCTTCAAAACCGCCATTCAGCCTGAGCGCGATATGTGGATAGAACGCCGCACGCGCAATGCCGATCTCCCGGTTGGCCTGCGCCATTTCACGCTCGGACGCCGCAATGTCCGGGCGGCGCTGAAGCAGTGTTGAAGGCACGTCCGTCGGGATCGTCGGCTGGATGAAATGGAACTCCGGGCTGGCTGGAAGATGGAAGCTCGACGGCGACGTATTGGTCAGCACCGCGATCGCATGTTCCATGACCTGCCGCGCCGCCTGAATATCCAGCCGGGCAGCCTGCGTGGTGTAAAGCTGCGCCTGCGCACGCGCCAGATCGAGGCGCGGGGCCGCCTGGTTCTGGACCTGGTTTTCCGTAATGCGAACGGCCCGCTCATAATATCCGATGGACTGCTCATAGATCGCATCCTGCGCGTCATATCCGCGTAACTGGATGTAGTCGCGTGCCAGTTCGGCCTGCGTGCTCAGGCGCGCCATGGCGAAATCGGCGGCCCGCTGCTGGGCGAACTGCTTCTGCGCCCGCACGCGGTTGCGGATGGACGACCAGAAATCAGGCTCCCACGACACCAGCCCCCCATAATCCTCGCTGGTCTGCGTCAGGGTGGCGCCATTGCGGAACAGCCGGTCGGCGGACTGCTTGTTGTCCGAAGCCCCCGCATCCAGACTGGCATGGGGCAGCAGTTCGGACCGTGCCGCCACAACGAGCGAGCGCGCCTGAATGAAGCGCTCGGCCGCCGCCTGGATATCACCGTTATCAGCCGTGGCCCGCGCTTCAAGATCGTTCAGCAGCGGGTCCTGAAACATGGTCCACCAGTCAGCGGGCAGCGCCGTATCCGCTGGCGTCGCCACGGCAAAGGGTGCCTGTCCCTGCCAGCTTGAGGGGACGATAAAGTTCGGGGTTCTGTAAGTTGGGGCCAGATCGCAGGCCGAGAGGCTGATCAGCGCGAGGGCTGATCCACCGGTGAGCGCGAGGCGTCGGAAGGTGGCTGGGATCATCATTCGTCCCCGTCATTGTCGGAGGAGTCCGTGTCAGACGCGAAGCCGCTTTCGTTATAGCCCCGCGCCGGGGTCACGACATGCACCACATCGCCTTCCAGCAGGTCGGCAGGCGGATTGTTGATGAGCCGGTCGGTAGGCTTGAGACCGCTCAGGATTTCCGTCGAACTGTCCGCCATGCGCCCCACCTGCACATTGACGTAATGGACATGGCTGGTGGCATCCACGAGCGCGACCTGCATACCCTTTTCCTCGAAAACGAGGCTACCGCTCGGGATTTCATACAGATTGGCGTCCGTGTTCTTCGCCGTCAGGGCCACGGAGGCAAAGGTGCCGGGCCACAGCAGATGGCCCGGATTATCGAGCACGAATTCCGCAATGGCCGTGCGCGTGTTGGGGTCATAGCCCTTGGACGTCGTCAGATATTTTGCCGTAAAGGTCCGCCCCGCATATTGCGGCACCGTGACCTGGGCGGTCATGCCATCCTGCAGCACGTAAGAGAAAACCTCTGGCACGGAAACGAACAGACGCAGCTTGTCCGTATCGGCGACGGTAAAGAGTTCCGACGCGCTGCCGGTTGCATTCAGGCCACCGCCGCCATTGCTGACGTAATCGCCGACATTGACCGAACGCGCCGTGACGATCCCGTCGAACGGGGCCACGAGCTGCTTGAAGTGTTCGAGCGCTTCGAAATGATCCACATTGCGCTGCGCCGCCTGCACTTCGGCATTGGCCGACTGCTCGTTCGCATTGGCGACCGAGACGGACTGCCCGGAGACGGACTGGGACTTGCCCATGGCACGCCAGCGGCTCGCCGTCACGGAGGCCAGATTGTATTTCGCCATGACGGATGCGAGGCTGGCCTTGGCCTGCGCGTATTCGGCATCGAGCGCGGGGGCGTTGATTTCCGCCAGAACGTCGCCCTGTTTCACATGCGCGCCATAGTCCTTGTACCACATCTTCACGTAGCCCGAGACCTGCGGATAGATCGGCGCCTGATACCAGGCATCGATGTTGCCGGGCAGCGTCAGGGACACTTTCGGGCTGGTCCGGTGCGGCGAGACGACCGAGACGTCAGGGATGGCACCGGCATTCGTTTCTGCGCGCAAGGTGCTGACGGCGTGGACGCGGTCGACGACGAGAAATGCGACGTAGAGGCCCACGGCGCAGGCTCCCGCGCCAAGAATGAACTTACGGGAAAGGGAGGCCATCAGACTGTCTCCTTATGGCGCGCGGGACGGTTATGGAGAATTGCGTAAACACAGGGCACGAACAGCAGGGTCGAGAGCGTGGCCACGATCAGGCCGCCGATCACGGCCTTGCCGAGCGGAGCATTGGTGGAGTTGGAAACCGCCATCGGCACCATGCCGACCACCATGGCCAGCGCGGTCATGAGGACGGGACGGATACGCCCGTAACCGGCTTCCACGGCGGCGCGGAGGGCATCGCCATGTTCCTCGATCCGCTCGCGGGCGAAGGACACGACAAGGATCGAGTTCGCGGTTGCAGTGCCCATGCACATGATCGCACCCGTCAGTGCAGGGACGGAAAGGCGCGTATGGGTGAGGAACAGCGCCCAGGCGATCCCGGCCAGCGCGCCCGGAAGTGCTGTGATGATGATGAACGGGTCCAGCCAGGACTGGAAATTCACCACGATCAGCAGATAGATCAGCACCACCGAGACGGCGAGGCCGAGCACGAGCTGGTTGTAAGCCCCGTGCATGGTCGTGGCCTGCCCCCGGACATCCACCTGCGCGGAAGTCGGAACGCTCTTGGCCGTATCGTTCAGGACCTTGTGCACTCCATCGAGCACGGAGCCCAGATCGGTGCCTTCCGCCGAGACATAGATGTCGACATCCGGCATGGAGTTGTAGTGCGAGACCTCACCCGGCGTGCCCGTCGCCTTGATCGCACTGATGGCGCCAAGAAGCTGGGTCTGGGTTCCGCTCGGATCGCCGTCGCCCTTGTCCACGGGGATCGTCATCAGGTCCGTCAGATGGGTCAGCTGGTCCTGCGAGACATAGACATTGAGCGGGAAGGTGACGTTATCGCTCGGGTCCAGCCAGTATTGCGGATCAACCGTGGAGCTTCCCGACAGCGCCATCAGCTCGTTATTGGCAAGATCGGCTTCGGTCAGGCCGGTGGCCTGGCTGAACGTCCGGTTGCCCTGAACCATGAGGGTCGGCGTTTTCATGGTCTGCTGGATCACGACATCCGCCGCCCCCGGAATATGCCGGAGCTGACCGAGGATCGAACGTGCATAGGCGTAGTTCTGGCGGATATCCGGCCCTGAAACCTGAATGTCGATCGGAGAGGGCGCGCCGAAATTCAGGATCTTGGCGGTCAGATCCGCCGGCTGGAACGTGAAGACCGTGCCGGGGAACTGCGCCGAGAGATCCTTGCGCAGCAGGCGGCGATAATCCCAGACCGGCGAGGCCTCGTTCTTGAGCGTGATCGTCAGATCGCAGTCCTGCGTTCCGATGCTGGGTGTGGGGATAAAGGCCTGGTTGTGCGGACCTTCCGGCAGACCGCAGTTGCTGATGATGTCCTCGACCTTGCCCGGCAGGATCTGATGGATGCGGTCATCCACGAGGGCCGCGATCCGGCCCGCGACTTCGATCCGGGTGCCCAGAGGGGCCCGCATATGCATCTGAAGGAGGCCCGATTTCGTCTCGGGGAAGAAGTCCCGCCCCGCGGTGGCGTAAAGGCCCAGCGAAAGAATCGAAATGCCAAGGAAGACGCCCACGAAGGCAATACGGCGCTCGACGCAGCGTGTCAGGACGCGGTTATACCCTTCGCGGAAGCGGGTAAAGCCGCGCTCGAACCCCTGCTGGAAACGGCCGAGGAAGGCCTTGCGTGGCCCTCCGGCGACCGTCTGGTCCATGTGAAGAGCCTCGTGCTCCTCTCCATGCAGGCCGGTATGAACATGCCCCGCCAGCAGATATTTCCCCATTGTCGGCACGAGGGTCCGCGACAGGATGAAGGAGGCGATCATGGCGAACATGATGGCCATCGCCATTGGCCGGAACAGGAAGCCCGCCACGCCGTCCAGCTCGAACAGCGGCAGCCAGACGATGCAGATGCAGGTCGTGGAGACGAAGGTCGCCACCACGATCTGGTTGGCCGCGTCGATGATGGCCTCTTCAAGATCCTTGCCCATTTCGAGATGGGTGTCGATGTTCTCGATCATGACGGTCGCGTCATCCACGAGAATACCGACTGCCAGTGCCAGACCGCCAAGCGTCATGACATTGATGGACTGCCCGGCCCAGCCCAGCCCGATGATGGAGCACAGGATGGCCAGCGGGATCGACGTCGCAATAATGATCGTCGAGCGCCAGGACCCCAGGAACAGCAGCACCACGAGCCCCGTCAGGAACGCGGCCGTGACCATTTCACGCACCACGTCCTTGATGGAATCTTTCACGAAGGTCGAGGCATCCGTCAGGACCGAGACATGCACGTCCGGCGGCAGGATGCGGCGCAGGCGGGGAAGCAGGTTCTTCACGCCGTTGACGACATCCAGCGTAGAAGCCCCGCCGCCCTTCATGACGACGATTTCCACGCCCTGACGCCCCTTGACGAGAACCACGTTCGTCTGCGGATGGCCCCCGCGATACACATCCGCCACGTCATGGATGTAGATGACCGCATTGCCTACGCGCTTCACCGGAATGTCGCCGATGGCTTTCATGCTGGTGGGGGTGGCGTTGGTCTGCACCATCCAGTCGGTCGCATCGATCTTCTGGTCACCGGCCGGCAGGACGATGTTCTGGTCGCGCATGGCGGCCTGAACATCCATGGCGGACAGATGATGCGCCCGAAGCTGCGCCTGGTTCAGCGCAATCATCACGAAGCTGTCCATCCCGCCATAGGGATGCGCCACGACCGAGCCCGGAACCGTAACCAGAAGCGGCCGGACGGAAATAACGCCGAGTTTGAACAGATCCGACGGCGTCTGCTTGTCGGACGTGATCTGAAGCGAAATGACCGGCACGGACGACGCCTCAAGCCGCATGACCATCGGTGCGGGAATATGCGTCGGCAACTGCTGGATCACGGTCTGGGAAATGGCGACGACATCCGCTTCCGCAGGGCCGATATCGGTCCCTGGCTGGAAGTAGATGTTGACGATCCCACGCCCGTAATAGGAGTTGGACTCCATGTGCTCGATGCCTTCGACGGTCGAGGTCACATTGAGTTCGTAGTTATAAATGATGCGTCCGGCGAACTGCTCGGGCAGCATCCCACCATAGGTCCAGACGACCGAGACGACAGGGATGTTGATGTTCGGAAACACGTCGGTCGGTGTCTTGAAAATGGACATGACGCCAAGCATCACGATCATGATCGACAGGACGACAAAGGTGAGCGGTCGCCTCAGCGCGGTGATGACAATGGCATTCATTCAGCTCGGTTCCCGACAGGGTTACAGCAAGGAAGGGAAACCGGGATGATACGGGTCCTGAAATACAACGTCTTTTAAATCGTGATTTATGGAATGTTTTTTACTATTCTGAGTAAAATAATAAATTATTTATTATTCTTTTTGGAGTGTTTGTGAATATTTATTAAGTCGCGTTGACAAAAGATTTAATCTAGAGCCTTGCGGCGGCGAGGTTGAGGAAACTGATGAAGGAGAGACCGGTCTGTCGTAGCGGGTTGCGATACGGCGCATTTGCTTGAGCCTGTTGAACATCCACTCGATGCGATTGCGGTTCTGATAGCGTTGCCAGTCTGTTTTCTGTGGAGCACTGCGGCCTTTACGTGATGGAATAATCGGCAGGATCCCATGGATTAGCAGATCCTGACGGAAACAGTCGCTTTCATAGCCCCGATCAGCCACCATGGTCCTAGGGTTGGGAACCAGCAACATCATCAGGGCGTCTGTGGCTTTGTAATCTGAGACCCGGCCTCCAGTGAAGGTAAAGCCGAGAGGACGCCCCTGATTGTCACATCATGCGTGGACTTTGCTCGTAAAGCCGCCGCGTGACCGACCAAAAGCCTTCAAATAAGCCCCCTCTTTTGCGCCTGTGGCCTGTGAATGGGCACGAACCACGGTGCTGTCGACCATGTGCTGCCAGTTATCGGTCAGCCCCAGATCTGCCAGGGTCTGTAAAAGAGCATCTCAAACACCCTGTTCAGCCCAACGCCGGAACCGGACATAGACCTAGTTCCACTTGCCATAGCGTTCATGCATGTCCCGCCCGGGACAGCCTGTGCGCAGAACATGCAGCATGCCATTGAGAAACAGGCGGTTATCTGCGGCTGGGCGGGCCCAACATACACTTTCAGAAGGGGCGGACCAATCACCACCCATTCATGATCCGCCAGATCGCCTCGTGCCATGGCTGTTCTCTCTGCCCGTTACCACACAGGCAGGAAGTGAATCAGATCTTGCCTCAAACCAATAGGTCTTTTGTCAACGTGACCTAATCTGCCAGCGAACATGTGCTCGATGCTCCTGCCATCTCTCGATACTTTTGCCAGCTTTCCTGCCCATGGTCCTCAGGGCATCAGTTTGGCTGACATCAACGGACGAGCGGCTGCAATCGAGTGTTATCTCGATCTTGATCTACCAGATTACGGTCCTGCGCAGGTGCTCTGGAGTAATTAGAAAAAAGAAGTTGACGCGTAGCAGGGCGCTTTAGAGTTCGAAGAGTCCTATCAGCGCCATTTTTATAATCAGACCAATAAGGCACTTCGGAATAGTCCATATCAATCTGTCAACCTCCGCAAACTGCTAGACGCATTAATCGTGGAAGCCAGCCTGGTCTCACCCGTCACCTAGGGCCTGTTAGATCTTGAATTTCTTCCCATATTGTAGGGATGGAAGAAGGAGACGGAACAGGCACTTTTACGGACGAGACATGGGCGATCTGGGAGCCTCTGATTGAAG
>NZ_JABCQG010000042.1 GCF_015244565.1 Gluconobacter vitians
AAGGAGTGGCGTGCAGTCGCGACCAGATACGAAAAAACAGCGGCGTCATTCCTTGCCGTCATACACATCGCTGCTGCTGCAGACTGGATCAAGTGCTAACAGGCCCTAGTTGTCCAAATTATAAGAGATTAGGATTCCCGATCCTTGCATGTATCTACTGAGGCCAGAAGAAATATTCTAAAAGATAAAATTTAGTATCTCTGAGAAATCTTACCTCATGGCGTAAATACACTCATCGACGTTTTCAGAAAAACGATCTCGCAGCGGAGGCCGGGCATATTATCAACGAGACGGATTGAACCTCCATGCAGGTGCACGATTGCCCGGACCAGGCTGAGTCCTAATCCGGTACCGGGCACGGTTCGGCTGGTGTCGAGCCGGACCATCTTTTCGAAAACGCGCTCATGTTCTTCGGCTGGAATACCGGGACCATTATCTGAAACGGCCATGATGACCCTGTTGTTTTCCATGTGAGCTGACAGGGAAATAACCGTTCCCGATGAACAATGGTTGATGGCGTTTTCGATGAGATTAGACAGTGTCTGCGTTAAGAGGATGCGGTTGCCGTCAAGTGTCAGGTTTAGGGCGGGGCTAATAATTGTCAGCGTCTGCCCTTGTTCCTGTGCGACGGGCTGATAGAGGTCAGCGAGCGTGTTGAAAAGATCTGCAACGACCAGTGTCTGACTATCGGGAATACGGTCTCCTGCTTCAAGTTGTGCAAGTCTTAAAAGAGACGAGAAAATTTCCAGTGCGTCCTGCAGATTATCCTGCGCCTGTGTGAGCGCAGTGCTCTGGATGTCATGGGTCGTTGCGGTCTGGGCCTTGTCGAGATTCTGGCCCAGCCGTGCCAGAGGTCGTCGCATATCATGTGCGATGTCGTCACTGATCTGCCGGACACTGGCGATCAGTGTTTCGTTTCTGTCGAGCATGGCGTTGAGGCTATGGGCGAGATGATCGAATTCGTCTCCTGTTCCATTCAGGGCAAGCCGTTGGGAAATATCGCCTCGCATGATTTTGCGGGCCGTCATGCTGATGACTTCAATTCTGCCGAGCACAATCCGACTGAGGACAAATCCCCCGCCAAGTCCGATTACGAGGAACACTATCGCGCTCCAGGCGAGTGTCAGCCAGAGATCGCGGCGGAGGGACTGGATAGGCGTCGCGTCAATACCGACGAAGAGGTAACCGCCGTCATTGAGTGTGGTTCCGTAACCGATGACAGGATGATGGTCAGGGGGATGCGTCCGATGCGTCCATGAGAGCCATCTCCAGCCCGCGATGGGGCGTAGATGAAACATATTTCCGATGACGACCTGTTCCTGGGCATCCTGCAGCAGATAGTAAAATCCAGGTTCGTTCTGGACCATTTCCCTGAGCGTGGGTTGGAGATGGATGACAGTCTGGCCCTGTGCTTCGGACAGAGCTTCGTCGCGTTCATTTGCAACAATGCGCATGGTCTGCTGTGAGAGCAGGCGTTGGCTGTGATAACCGGAGAATGCCGTTACTGTCATGCCTGTAAGGAGAAAACACCCCGCGAACATGGCGATGATCCGAAAGGATGAGCTGCGCAAAACCGGGAGACGGAGCGGGGAGCTGTGATGAGAAGCTGACATGCCATTATGTGCTTTTCAACATATAGCCTTGTCCCTTGAGCGTTTGGATAAGTGGCGGAGCGTCGCGCCCCAATCGTTCCCGTAAGCGACTGACATGGGTATCTACCAGATTGGTATGAAGCGGGAAATCGATGTCCCAAACAGCCTGTAGCAACATTTTTCGTGACAATGTTACGTGCGGATGTCGCATGAAATATTCCAGAAGCTTGAGCTCCTGGGCCTGCATGTAAAGCTTTTCTCCGCCGCGCCGGACTTCACGTGTCAGAAGATCGATTTCAAGATCGGCAAAAACCAGACGGGTCTGATCGTAGGATTGTTGAGCTCTTCTGAGGAGATTTTCCACACGAGCAGAGAGTTCCTGGAGGGAAAAGGGTTTTACAAGATAATCGTCGGCGCCGCTTCTCAGTCCGGTAACGCGCTCATGAATTCCATCCATTGTGGTCAGGAACAAGACTGGCGTGGTGATGCCAATAGCACGCAGATCTCTCAGGATGGTAAGACCATCAAGGCTTGGGAGGCGTCGGTCGAGGATAATACAGTCCCACGTGCCTGATATGGCGGCGTTTCTTCCCTGTAAACCATCTGCAATGATATTAATTGCAGTGAAAGGTGCAGCCAACCCACTTTCAATGTACCTGGCTGTATCCAGATCATCTTCGACAAGGAGAATATTACTTTGGGAATGTGAAAGAGGCTCGTTCATCATATCCTGCCTGATCGTTCTACAAACTTGAAATCTGGTGTTTTGCGGTACGAGCCAACCGATCAAGGGCACAATATAAGACTGGCGTCGTATAAAGGGTCAGCGCCTGGCTGACGGCAAGGCCGCCGAGAATTGTAATGCCCAACGGAAGGCGGAGTTCGGCTCCATAACCGTGGCCAAACATTAAAGGCAGCGCACCGAATGCCGCGGCAAATGTTGTCATCATGATGGGACGAAAACGGAGCATGCACGCTTCTTGGATCGCGTCTGCAGGAATGTGGCCAGATTTCTGAGCAGAAATCGCGAAATCAATGAGCATGATGGCATTTTTTTTAACAATACCGACCAAAAGCAGAAGGCCGATCATTGCCATGAGCGAAAACTCTTCCCCGAATGCCCATAGCCCGACCATTGCACCCACGCCTGCTGAGGGGAGCGTTGACAAGACAGTTACTGGATGGATCATGCTTTCATAAAGTATTCCCAAAATAATATAGATTCCGAGAACGGCGCAGCCGATCAATAAAATATTGTTATGAGAAGAATTGCGCATTTGTGCAGCATTGCCTGCATACGCCCCCCTGAGAGAAGAGGGGAGGCGGGTTTGCGCGACGATACGGTCAACAGCGGTCATCGCCTGACTCAAAGAAATGCCTGGAGCTAGGTTAAACGAAATTGTCGCTGCAATAGATTGGCCTTCATGATTGACAGTGAGTGCTGTGGCATTTGGGTGACGGCTTGCAACGACAGAAAGGGGGATCATCGTTTCTTGGGATGTCGAGACAGCAGACCCCGACGATGCTGAGCTTCCCCCCGCAAGACTGTTTGCAAGCTGATTGGTAATACTCTGTGTGCTGGTATCGGTGCTCGTTGCCGCCGTATTCGCCTGTCTGGCCCGGATAAGATTTGATTGGGATGCCCCTTTGGCTGTCCCGCCAGCAATGCTGATCCAATCCTGATCGAGTGACTGCGGAGATTGCCAGAAACGCGGAGAGACCTCCATGACCACGCGATACTGGTTCAAGGCATTATAGATGACGGACGCTGCGCGCTGCCCGTACGCATCATAAAGGACATTACTAACTAACTGCGGGGTAGTCTGTACACGGGCGGCTGTGTCACGGTCTAAGTGAATGTCCATACTGTTTCCGCCTAACAGGACGTCTGATGAAACGTCCATCAAAGTTTTCTCTTGGCTGAGAAGGGTTACAAGGCGCTGTGTGTAACGATAGAGCTCCTGCGGATCACTGCCCTGTAAACTGTATTGATAAGCGGCATTGCTCGGGCGTGCCCCAATTCGTATGGCGCCGCGTTGCAACGCAAAGAACCGTGCATCTTTCAAACTGTGCGTCCGCTGGCTCAATCGACTGATTGTTGTGGCCAATGTATCTGGACGGGTGTTCTTATCAGTGAGGCGAATGAAAATATTTCCCTGATTGGACGATCCCCGGCCACCAAGGAAACCGGCGACGTCGGCTACGTCAGGATCCTGAAGGAGCTGCTTTTGAACTGTTGCCATGTCTCGCTCCATGGCCTGAAACGAGATGGTTTCGTCGCCCATGACGCGCCCTAAAAGCATCCCGGTATCTTCGTCCGGAAACAGACCCTTGGGAAGGTTTTGATAAAGCGTCCATGTGAGGCCGAGGGAAAGGGGAAGAGAGAGCAGAACGATGGTCGGATAACGCATGGCGATTGTCAGACTACGTGCATAAACTCTCAATATATGGTCATGCCAAACGTCCACAAAATGTGTGAATGTGTTATTTGCGGCTTGTGTTCCAAGGCGTGCGCAAAGCATCGGGGTGAGGCTGAGAGACAGGGCCGCGGAGATACAAAGACTTAGAGTAACGGTAACGGCAAATTCGTGGAACAGCCGGCCAGTCAATCCACCCATGAGCAAGATAGGCAGGAACACGATGATCAGAGAGGCTGTAATTGAGACGATCGTAAATCGCACCTCGCGTGCGCCGCGCCGCGCGGCGTTTAGTGGTGAAAGGCCAGCCTCAGCATGACGGGTAATGTTTTCAAGCACGACGATTGCATCGTCCACGACGAAGCCGGTCGAGATCGTCAGGGCCATAAGGGACATGTTGTCAAGGCCGTATCCGAGAAGCCACAGAAAGCCGAGCGTTCCCAGGAGAGAAACAGGAATCACGATGGCAGGGATAACGACGATGCGTGGGGAGCCTAGGAAGATGAGAGCGATCAGGATAACGAGGCCTAAGGAGAGGCCGAGTGTCATTCGGGTATCGGCAAGCGACGCTCGAATGACACTTGAGCGATCCATCACCACCGCAAGGTGAGTTCCCGATGCCAGTGTGTTTTGAAGAGTGGGGTATTCACGGGTGAATTGATCAATTGCAGCAACCGAATTCGCGCCAGCCTGCATATAGACCTGCGCGACAATTGCAGGCTTGCCATTATAGTAACCAGCGTTACGCACATCCTCCACACTGTCGATTATTGTGGCAACATCGACCAGATGAATAGGGCGTCCGTTGCGCCAGGCGATGACGAGGTCCTGATAATCGGCAGCTTTGTGCACCTGATCGTTGGTCGCAATCTGGAGGCGCAGTTTGGATGTCTCTATGAAGCCTTTTGGGGTGTGAGCATTAGCGGAAGCGAGCGCCGCGCGCACGTCCTCGAAGCCAAGCCCATATTTGTATAACATCAAAGGATTAATTTCGACGCGTGTGGCCGGTAATGCGCTTCCGCTGATTTGTACAAGCCCGACGCCGTGAATCTGGGCCAGTCGTGGCAAAAGTTTGTTGGTGGCTTGATCGTAAAGATCAGGCATTGTGCGCCTGTCGGAAGTCAGTGCAAGGATCAGGGCAGGCGGGTCATTTGGATTTGCTTTAGAGTAGGTCGGATTCTGGCGCAGAGTTGTTGGAAGATCGACGCGAGCAGCCTGTATTGCGGCTGCAACATCCCGGGCTGCCCCATTGATATCACGGGAAAGTTCGAACTGAAGCGTAATACTCAGCATGCCGGCACTGGACTGAGAGGTCATTTCCTGAAGGCCGGCAATGGTGCCAAGATGACGTTCAAGAGGTTCCGCAATGGAGCTTGCGATCTGTTCAGGTGTCCCGCCCGGCTGAAATGCCTGCACCCGAATGACCGGAAAATCAATGTTAGGAAGATCAGATACTGGGAGAGAAATGTAGCCCATGAGGCCAAACAGACAAAGCGATACAGTCATCAAAACTGTTGCAACAGGTCTGGATATAAACCAATCCGTCATTTAAAAAGTATTTCAACTCTGCATAAAGAAATTCACGATGCGGAACTGCTGAACTCAATTTGTCGGAATTCAATTTAGTACGCAAGACAAGGTGTGTAAGATTGGGAATTGTTAATAGAATCAGATATTTTTTACGATAGGCGTTATAGTATAGTGCTGACCGAGAGCGGAATGATCCTTCCGTTCCAATGAGTGTCTGGGATGCGCGGTTTTGGAATGAAGCCTCAGGAAAAGACTGTCATACAAATCTGAGTACCGGACCTCAGGAACAATGGCGATGCCAAGTTATGTACGTTGAAGCAGTGGAGGCTTCGGGTAATGCTCGGATTTGTTGCGCTTTTTGTCGTGGCCAGTGCTGCATTCTCGCTGAGTGCGGTCTCTGGTGGCGGAGCCGGTTTGATCGTGATGCCTTTGCTTGGATTGCTTCTCCCTGCTGATCACGTTCCAGCAGCGCTATCAATTGGGACGGCTGTAAGTTCTGCTTCTCGTATGGCTCTTTTTTTTAAAGTAATCCGTTGGCAAGTTGTCTTTTTGTATGCCCCAATGGCCCTCCCTGCTGCATGGGCAGGCATTCTCCTGTTGAAGCAGTTTCAGCCTGCCTATCTTGACCTGCTGCTGGGTCTGTTTTTGTTAAGTAATCTCCCTCTTATGTTGCGGCCCCGCAAAAAATCTGGAAGCTCTTCAAAAACCAGCAATTCAGTTTGGTTACCGCTTATTGGCGCGTTAGCAGGTTTTATTTCGGGTTTTACAGGAGCTGTTGGTTTAATTTTTAATGGTTTTTATTATCGATTGGGCCTGCGCAAAGAGGAGATAGTTGCAACGCGCGCAGCCAATGACATTCTTCTTCATATATTTAAAGTTGTGCTCTACGCGTTGTATGGACTGATTGATCAAGCGACAATAAAAACCGGAGTTGTCGTCGCTATTGCGGCGCTCGCATCGTCATGGGGAATGAGGCTATATTTGCATCATATCCCGGATCATCTTTTTCGACAGATTGGTCGTGGTGCTGCGGTGGTAGCTGGCGTTGCGATGGTTGCTCTGGCTGGGCGACAGATCCTTGTTCAAGATCGTATTGTTCTTTACTTCAATCATACAGAAAAGGCCGTCGAACTAGCTGCAAATTGGCGTCAGCACAAATTGTCTGTGGAGGTGGAAAACCTGACTGAAGTAGAACTACGCCATAGCGTTCTGTGCAGAGGTGTTACCTGGAGGGTTCGAAAAACCCTCTGGTTTTGAGGGTGCCTTTGTGATTCCATTTCCCCCGAGTTGATTGGGGTATGGATCATGAAGCAGGCGGGATTTTTTGACGTTGAAGAGAGGCTTGCCCGGCTGAGCGGGCTGGGTGATCAGCTCGAAGCGTTTTCCCGGACTTTGGATTTTGAAGTGTTCCGCCCT
>NZ_JABCQG010000043.1 GCF_015244565.1 Gluconobacter vitians
CAATCAGAGGCTCCCAGATCGCCCATGTCTCGTCCGTAAAGGTGCCTGTTCCGTCTCCTTCTTCCATCCCTATAATATGGGAAGTGTTTCAAGTGCTAACAGGCCCTAGCCGATAAGGCTGGAATGCGGAAAAATCGCGCTATTTGTAAATTTTCTCCAAACCCTGACCTATAGCCAGTAGATACCATTCGGCCGTATGCTCATGTTGACAGACTTAGGTCTCAAGACCTTGCACAATCTGTTTCATGTTCAGACGGGAGCAAAGGCGGGCGTCCGCCGTTGATCCAGTGCTTATGTTCAAAATCCTGGTCATCCAGACACTGAACAACCTGTCCGATGAACGGACGGAATACCTGATCAATGATCGTCTCTCCTTCATGCGCTTTCTGGGACTGTCAGATCGTGTGCCTGATGCCAAAACGGTCTGGCTGTTTCGCGAGCGTCTGACACAGGCGGGTGCCATCGACGTACTGTTCAACCGGTTCGATATGATACTGCGCAACGCCGGTTATTTGCCCATGTCAGGCCAAATCCTGGATGCCAGGCTGGTAGCGGCTCCCAAGCAGCATAATACCAATGCTGAGAAAGCTGATCTCCGGGCTGGCCGTATTTCTGAAGACTGGCAGAACAAGCCGTCAAAGCTGTCTCACAAGGACTGTCATGCACGCTGGACGTTGAAGTTCACGAAGGGGAAGCGGCAGGAGGATGGGAGTATGCCCGCAACCGATCTGGGCATTCCGTTCTTTGGCTATAAATCTCACATTGCCACTGATCGGAAGTTCCGGCTGATCCGGAAATGGAAGGCGACCGATGCAGCGGCCAGTGATGGCGCCAGACTACGCGAAGGCCTGTTGGATAAATCCAATACGGCTTCAAAGGTCTGGGCAGACACAGCCTATCGCTCAAAGGCCAATGAAGACTTCATGGAAAAGCAGGGCTCTGTCTCGAAGGTTCACAGGGAAAAGCCGTATCTCAAACCCATGCCCCGGCATATTCAGAAATCGAATGCTGGAAAGTCAGTTATCCGCTCGCGTGTCGAGCATGTCTTTGCTGACCAGAAGTCATAAACGGGATTGTTCATCTGAACAGTCGGCATCGTTCGAGCCACCAAGAGGATCGGACTGGCCAATATCGTCTACAATCTGATCAAAACACAGAGCGACTGCCACCACGGCAATCATCAATCAGCACGCCAAAAGCCTAGCTCCGAACCCGGGCATATCAAACAACCGTTCTTCGATCCCCCAACCTCTGCGATCAAAATTTCCCAGACGAACCAGGCCTGATCAGAAAAAACAAACTGTATCATGTTCATTACAAACAGCTATGCAATTCATTCTATTATACAAGGACTAACAGGACATAAACGCTTGTTATCACTCTGCCTTCGAGCCATAAAACCATAGAGGGTTCTTAATTTTTGAGTGGCAACAGGAAGAGGAGAGCGTTAAACAAACTTGAAGTCGCTTTCTTGTATATAAGCCTTTATAATCAAGATATGAAATCACTAGGAATTGTGGAACTGTGCCAGCAACGACAAACATCCGGCAACTAACACATCTTTTCACTGTGCAATATAATGTTATCGTTGCTCTGATATTTCGTGAGCTTAATACGAGATTTGGACGGGAAAACATCGGTTTTTTATGGTTTGCTGGAGAGCCCGCACTTTTCTGCGCGGGTGTTGCAATTGTCTGGACCGCAATACGATCACATTTTGAGCATGGTCTTCCGATGACTGCCATTGTTATTACTGGCTACGTCCCACTGACTATGTGGCGACATTGTATCGGCCGTGCCACTAAGGCTTTTGAGGCCAATGGAAGTCTTCTTTTTCACAGGCAAGTAACTCCTGTAGACATCATAACTGCCAGAATGTACTTGGAAATAATAGGAACCATTGCCGGTGGCGTGGTTGTTTATTTTTCAGCATTTGTTCTTGGTCATATTGAGCTTCCGGCATCTTTGGGTCTTATTCTTTTGGGCTTGTTTTTCCAGTCCTGGTTTTCTTTTAATACAGGACTACTTGTTGCGTCACTTTCTGAACGTACAGAATTTCTCGAAAAAGTAGTTGGCATGTTTTCTTATTTGGCCCTTCCTCTGACGGGTGCTTTTGTCATGGTTGACTGGGTGCCTCAGAAATATCGCTGGATTCTCATGTCATCCCCGAGTTCAGAGGCGGTCGAGATGATTCGCGGTGGGCAGTTTGGGTTCTATGCCCATGCACACTATGACATCACATATACGATAGCTGTTAATTTTATATTAACAATTATTGGTCTTCACTTGACCATGACGGTCAAAAAATACATCACAATTCAATAGCTTATTATTGCTAGGGACATCATTAATCACGCTTATGCGTAATTATGATGATGGGCTATAAATCCAGTGCATATTTTCATGCATTCCTCTGCAATTTTAATATTTTATATTTCTTCTTGAGAGAGCGCAGATGGTCAGAAAATTATTTTTAGCATTAGCTGGACTGATTCCCTTTGTGGCTAATGCTGAGCCTCATTTATCTGGGCCACTCATACAATCAGTGAACACGGACTTCTCGCATTATCGAGGTGGAGAGCGGGTTCGCATGACGGTCACGCTGTCCAATCAAACAGGTGCCCTTTTTACAGGGCGTGTAATTGGAACTGTCACCGGACGTGGCGTTCAGGTTGGCGACCCAATTTCTACTTCAGTTTCCGGGCTAGCGACTGGTTCAACAGCAAGTGTAGAACTTCGCTTTCCATCCAGTAGCACGAACTGGCAAGGCTATTTCGTCAATCTGGTTGCGGTCGATCAGAACGGACATCAGATTGATCAGGAAGCCGGCGCATTTGATGTCTCTCCTGACTGGTGGACCTATCCCCGGCAATGTTGGGTTGTCGGAGCGTACACTGATTGGGGGGGGTGGAAGCCAAACCTGTTTGGAACGCCTCAGCAGGACCTGCAGAGTCTCAATGCTTACAAGTGCAATAACCTCCAGTTCTACAATATGCTCTACAGATGGCATCAGCCTTGGATTAAGAGTTCTTCTTGGATCAACGGTGACGGTGAGAATATCAGCGTAGATCTGATCCAACGACACATCGCAGCAGCCAAGTCTTTGCGTATGGGTACTCTTATGTATATGCCCCTGTACGCAGCAAACGTCGGAATCAGTCCTAATTTCGTTCGTGATGGATCTGGCGCACAGCTATCATGGGGTGCGTTTACCAGTGCCTGCGGGTCTAACTGTAAGACCGCTGATCTGTGGCATGATGGGTTTTCCAATATAGGCGTCATGAACCCGAATAACACATCATGGCAGACATATTGGGGGAAGCAGGCAGAAATCATGCGTCAAAAGCTCGGCTTTGATGGCATGTTTGTTGATACTTACGGGACCATTAATACGCCACTTTGGGATTGGTCAGCAAAACGCATTATTATGGATACGGCCTATTCCTCGTTCCTAAAAACAGTGCAGGAATATGTGAAGGGGCCAATGGTTCTTAACCCTGCTGGATCGTACAATGAACAGGATCTGGTTCAGTCTGGACGCGAGACGTATCATTTCGTCGAGCGGTGGAATAACCCCTCTGACATTGGAAATTTCGGCGATCTTCTGACCAAGGCGCGACAGGTTTGGGGATGGGCGAACCGGACGCCGAATAATATCGGCCTCGACTGGGACATGGGCATGAACAAGACGCTTGGTGCGTCAAAGGCTTGCTCCATCAACGGTGGCTCCACGGCCTGTACCTTCAATACACCAGGGGTTCTGTATCAGGAGGCGGCTGATCTCGCGACAGGCTCACATCATGCCTGGATTGTGGACGGCCAGCAGAAAGTCGGTGATGGCGCGCGCTTTATCAGTAATGATGATTTTCCGATCGGAAACATGCTTAGTCCGAAGCGGGATATGGTGCAGGGTGAATATGATTATCAGAATTTCGGGGTGGCCTACGAAAAGCTACTGCGCCTGAACATCAACCTGTCGAAGGCGTCACCCCCTTCAATTGTGTCAGGCGCGAAAGGCAGCACGACTGCTGCAACCGGATCAGTGTGGCTTTTCCAAAACCATCGCAGCGGTTTTGATATCCTGCATTTATTGAACTACCAGCAGATGAGTAGCGCATCGTTTAACGATGTGAATGATAACGCAGGCAATGCTGCTGCGCCGACGCTAACTGGTGCGCTTCAGCTTAAGATGTATTACACACCTGGCGGAAAGCTCGGCGACCTCTATACAGCCAGCCCAGATGTGAACCATGGCGCACCGGTTAAGCTGACTTATGTGAAAGGCTCTAATAGTTTGGGCGGCTATATCACCTTCACGCTGCCATCCCTCAAGTTCTGGGACATGGTGTGGCTTGAAAACGGTGTGGCCTCCAGCGATTACGAAACACCTTGATGGTGGGCGTCAAGCTTGTGAGCGGGTTTTATACTGTAAGACTTGCTCACTGTGGTGGCACGGCATTGCTTTACACAAAAATACGCTAATCCAGTGCGCGCATGCTTCAACCCGTGGAAGTAAAGAGGTAAGCTTTAAGCGGTTCACTAGAACCGACAAAACGAGGCAGGGCTCTTTAGTATTAGAGGTAGGCTGCCTCATTTCATCGGCCCACATTCGGGCCTAAAAATAAACTAATGGACCATTTATCAAAACCGGAAAGGCATTGAAACTCTTTCGAATTACTTCCCAAATATTTCTATTTTTTGATAATGTAGAAAGTCTTCCATAGCCAAGGATTTAATACGTATCTCCCTAGCCTTTAGAGGCTCTTCAGGGCGCCATATAAATGGATGTCCATCAATTCCGCCAAACATATTGTCATTATCTTTTTCAAATACCGTTGTCCAACCTTCATTCTCAAATATTTCTATCGAAAATCGTAATCCGCGCTCTGAATCTCTATCTATTCTATTATAAATTCTTATCTCTTCTATTTCTCGAATATCTTCTAAATCGATTTTCCACCAAGGATTACTTTCTAGGTCCGTGTGGAAAGCATAAAATTCTGGAACATGGTCGCTAACAGCCCGAGCGGAGTCTTCCTGTGTCGTGGTTCCCGCGGAATACTGGCAGATTGAGCTTTGATCCGCTGGGCGGTTTAAAGCTAAATCAATACAACCGGGGGGCGGGGGAGCAAAAGGCACATCACCTACCCTTAAATGGGCACGCTTCATGGAAGCTTCGAAATTCCATTCTCTCTCATCGATCCCATATGTTGCCAGAACAGGCTCGAGAACCGAGCGGGCGCTTTCTGCATTAAAGGGCTTAGAAAAATCCAGGAAGTTTTTAAGAAGCAAGGACAGGTAATTCTGTTGGTAACCCTTTTTTAGATAGGACGCCACTAGATGGCCCGAGCCATTGACCATCAGAACAGGATAGCCCTGTAAAGAATAAAGCCCTGCATGGGCAGTGTCCTGCCATTGACGTGTACCATACAGAAGAACCGAATGAGCCCGCGCGTTCTGGTCTTCAGAATCAAAGGCCCAGTAACGGGGAGGAACGTCATTGTTCCAACTGGCCGCAAACTGGTTAAACGGATAGGCAAAACTATATAATGGAGAAAAAGCTAACGTCCGGTCGATCTTATCAAAAAATCGTGGGAAAATAAGAGCACCAGATCCCCCCATAGACTCACCCAAGACGGCAACTTTTTTATATGGCCTAATCATCTCCGCAACTTTTGCGAACATATCAGGTGTTTCGGGTTCATGAAACCAAGAGGCATCACGATCACGCACGAACAACATGGACACACCATACTTCCGCAAGGAGCCTTTAAACTCCTCGATAGGCCCACCAAATCGGGCGCCTGCTGAAGCAAAAACTACAACTACGATTTCCGGATTATCGGCGTAATGAGAAAGTGTATAGCGGCCGACTTGCTCAGTGGTAGTTGTTTCAGATCCAGAGAGCATTGACTGTTTCTTTAGCAAAAGGAAATGGGAAAGTTCTCGATATGGTAAGGTTATATTGACGACTTTCCAACTTAAAAATTATAAGATTTTGGTAGCGCCAAGGCAGCTTAAAGGTGTCTGACAGATAGCGTTCTTATGCGGAAGAGGTGGAGGGATTGAAGAACCGTCATTGAAGTTCCTGTGACCTGATTTTGAGGCTCATTAGGCTGCTTTGATGGTTTTTGGATCTGGCTTTCACTTTGCGTTTTGAG
>NZ_JABCQG010000044.1 GCF_015244565.1 Gluconobacter vitians
GTATCATGGCGCGCCGACGCCATCTGGCCCGGGGTTAACCCCGGACCAGAGGGCCAACAGCAACGCCGTCAGAATGGCGGCATAACAATAACCGGGTATAGCTTATTCAAACCCAAAAACTGTCCGAACAGACGGGACCACCTCTGATCGCCAAGCCCGCTTAACCGGGCCAGCCGCTCTTCAACATCAAAGAAACCAGGCTGCTTCATCTGCCATCATCCCCAATCAACACAGGAGAGATGGAATCACAGAGGAACCCTCAAATCCAGAAGGTTTTTCGAACCCTCCAGGTTGTGAGCGGAGTATCAGGAACTAACTTTAAATATCTCTAAGAAATCCGTGAAACTCGGCTCTGGCAAGCTCCTGCTCTGTCGCAACTGATTTCCCACCCGTAATCGAATTACTTGCAGCTGACCAATCAGGGAGGGGGACAGACGGGCCATCTGAATATTCAACCATTTAAAATCGTTAGTTAGGAAACACCGCCTGCGACAATTATGCTGTTCTTAGAGGCATGATACTCGGCCTCCGACGTCCAACCCGACCAAAGTAAAAATCAGGTATGACTTGCTATCAATTGGTAATATTATACCACTTAACTATTAGAAACAGCACTACAATTAGGATAACAGCGATCGTCAGTGCCTTTCCATAAAAATCTACTCTGCTTTTAGGTTTGACGTTTCGCACAGGAATTGATTGTCTTGTAGTGTCATGGCCTTCAGTCGTCGGATTGTCCCCCTGAAGGCCCATAGGAAAAGGGATCTTGTTATCGCTCCCAAGCGTTAGATTGCGAAACGGGGGACTTAAAATAAAAAATTTTGTAAACTGCCCACCAGCTATAGGACTTGGCAATATCAGAATTTTTCCCTGAGAAGGCATCATCTGAGACTGTAAATGTTCTACTAATGGCTCTTTACTTCCACCAATGAAGTTAAGTATCGCAGCAATGGAAGGGATACCTGACGCGTTCTTTAAAATACCTCGCAACTCTTCGCTCAGTTTCGGCAACTCAACAGAACATGGCTCCATATCAACAAATTTTTTCTCTAGTTCATTTAGATGTATATTTGCCTGCTCTAGGTTTCCACCAAGCCATTCATCGGCATAATCCTTCACCTCTCCGTCAAGCAATTTGGTCAGCCGATTATTTTCCGAAACCGGATTGTTCTTAAAGATGTCCAGCACATAGGCGAGCAGCTTGAACAACGTCCCTTGGTCGGATTCAACATTGCCTTTAAGAGCCATCGAATAGCGTATTCGCGTCTCGACGCGATCCCGCCTAGATGAAGGGATTCCACTAATAAAACAGCGCCATTGGTTTCCCTGCAGCCGTTCAAGAATTAAAGTGGGTTGTTCAAAGGACGTAGCATCCTTGTAAAGGGGTATAGTCCACCAAGAATCCTCGGGAGTTGTTCCGAGAAAAGCATAATCATGCGTGACGCCACGAGTTTGAAGCCGGATTTCCATTAGCTCTTCTCGCCCGTGCTGATAGCTTTGACACGTTTACCAAATTTCTTGTTCGCCAGCGCCTGCACTAGCTCGGCGGTAGTAGTGGCATTTTTAATCGCTATATCAGCATTCTCACGGGCTACCTTCGCGGCCTTATCGCTCGTTGTTTCTCCAAAAATGCCGGCAATACTTTCCCAAAATCCCTTATTCTCCGCATGTTTACGGGCTTCTTCTGCTATTCTTTTTGAATTTTCAGCTGTTTTCTGCCTGCGCTTTTCCTCGTACCGAATGATCTGCTTCGACACAGCCAGTAAAATATCATTTGCTCCTGATACTTTCTGTTTGCCAGAGCCTCGTACGCAAAAAGATGGTCTGAATAAAGGTGTAGCGGTGTCCAAATCAGCCCAGTCAGCATGTGAAAATTCTACACAGCCGACTGTATCAACAGGCATGTACAAAATTTCAATCTCGCCAGGATCTTCGGCAATAATTATGTCCACTAAATTACCGTACAATTGCCAAATCTTCTGATACAATTCTTCTGATTTGTCCCGACTCCCACCATTGTCGGCGAAATAACTCTCACATTTTACAGGACAGATTATTACAAGAGCTGGTTCACTCGAAAGTGCATGTCGTTCTTTAGTCCATTCCTCGACAATTTGTTCGGTCTCGGCAATATTCAGAATAGCGTCGATTGCACGCTTCTCACGACTGCTACTCGCTTCCATTATCAGGCTAGCATCTACGACAAGCAACAGCACTGAGGCTTGTCGTACAAACGCTGCGCATTCGTTCTGTTCTTTAGAACCTTCCCAATGCAAGAGGTTGGGTAGCCATCCACCAGGGAAATCCAGCAGCTTGAGGTTCAGACCATTTTTTTCCTTCCCTGGGCTGTTGAGCGAAAGATTGAACTCAAACGATGCCTCAGTGCCACTCATAGCTCCCGCGTCAAATTCTCGCTCGCGTAACGAGCCGCGTAACTGGTTAGCGTGTTGATTGATTCGGGCACTGGTTTTGGCATCCGAAGGTCTGATGCTTAACGGGGTACCGGATAATAATTCTTTTGTATCCTGCAGGACAGCCGTTACCAACGAGGTTTTCCCAATTCGGCTAGGCGCTATCATAGCGATTTTAAACTCTGACGCTTTGTCGTTCATTTTTACTTCCTTCAAATGTCATGCTTCGCGCCATTGTCTCGACGCGAAGGCACTTCCGGTATTCCGTCTTCAATATGGTTACGATGCGAGAGTATGCCGCACAGCTTTGACGGCATTTATGACCGCAACACCTTTCGCCGTTGCGGCTTCAACGCCCGCGAAAAGACCCGGCCAGATGTCGTCGCGATAGCATCGCGCCATACGCCGGAACTCTTTTTCCGAATCACCCGATCGAATCAGCGCGTCATCAAACTGTTCCACAGCAGCGTGGATCACTAATGCAGGTACCATAGCTTCTTGCATCAGGGCTTTACGTGTTCTGTAAGCTGCAGCACGTGCCAAACTTGCCATTTCACGCAATAACCGTTCGGCTCCGGCGGGGTTAAGGTCTACAGTAAACCGTGCTTTTTTTTCGCCCGTTTCGGGGTCCTCAACCTCGCTTTGCAAATCGTCAAGTGCACGACGAACTTTCGGGTGCAATTGGGTGCGATAGTCAAGACGCAATGCAAGTAATTCCTGTACAGCCTGAGACAGACCTTGGCAAGGTTCCTCCGCCTCTGCCATCAGATGGCAGAGTGTGGAAAGCGCCGCACCTCCACTATTGCCCTGCAACAGATTGCCAAAACGGGGGCTGATAATGTCGTCAGCTAAGTGATTCCACAATGCATCGAGCGCTGTTTCAAAATGCTGATCAATGCCTGAAAAAAAGTTGCTTATTTCAACTCTTATATGGTTGAGTTCGTCGCCAGCAAATCCGGCAGAGTTTCTGTCACGCGCAAATCTGGCGTAAGCATTCCCGCACCATTTTTCGACGCCGTGTCCAAAGCCATTGTCGATCCATGCGTTCACGTTGTTGTAAGCCTGATCTACCGCATCCTCGTAAGCTTGGAATTCAGGACCGGAATCCTGCCGTGCTTTTTTATGCAGTTCAGTGATTTCTTCGGACAGACTGACAGCTAATTTCAGACGTAAATCGTCAGCCTCGCGAATTAGACTTTCCTGTTCGCTACTATCGAGATTACTGCTTTTGCCTTTTACAAGTGCTGCTGCAATATCTCCTAGGATCTGCTCCACCCGCTGAGTGACATTCGATGCCAAGGCCGTAGTGCCGTCGCGCACCTGTTTGTCCATCACCGGCAGCCGTTCAGCCAAGTGATTCAGTACGGGCACCAGAGCATTGTCGTATACATCTTTCGGATCAGCAGTATTTGTCTCTAATACATGGAAATGTTTATCCGGCTGACCATCATTGACACTTCGAAGAATGTCTCCGCGCAAAGCCTTGATTTTGGCTTCGTCTACTCCGCCTGTGTTGATGACAAGATACACAAAATCACGTCTGTTCTGAATGAAGCCCCGTGCTTTATCCAGCAGGTTGGTTGCTGCGCCATCTTCTTTTCCCCAATAGGCCATACCTTCAAGGGGTCTTTTGACAAGCATTACCAGATCGACGTCGTTTTGCAGACCTTCGAGATGATGCTCCTCAGCATTCGCCGCGAGTTCGCCCAATCCAGGCAAGTCAACAATTCCCAGTTCGTTAACCTGTGCGTAAGGGAACGGGCATTCAATTTGCACATCTTTGACAGCTAGGTAAGGTCGCGGAGCAGGTCGTCCCGTATGGTGGGCAGCATCTTCCTCCTCTGCTGTCGGGTAAGCAACAAACTTGCGCAGATCATCAAGACCGACGACTTTCTCCGCGCCCGTCAGATACTCCTGATAGGAGGGAAGCGCTGCCTGCATTTCTTTTAAGCGCCGCAGCACGGGAATGGCGGTTGATTCCTGTTGTTTCGCCTCGGACAACTCAACATCTGAGCGCGGATACAGGTAGCTGGCAAACTGCTCCAGTGTTTGTGGTGCTTCGGGTAAATCTAGCGCTGCATGATAAGGCTGCAACACATCCACGCGAAAACTCTCGTAATTGTGTAAGGTCAGGGTTGCGCGTGAATGCACGGAATGAAAAATTCGACTGCGCACCGCAGTGACCGGTAAGCCGCTTCCAGTGGGAATTTGCTCATCATCCAACCCAGAGATCGATTGAAGCAGAGTACTTTTACCCACGCGCGCACGACCACTGACCCCGATATTCAAAGTTGACCGGCTAAAACGTGCCTTAAGCAGGCTGAGACTGGCCACAGTGTCCGAAATAGCCTCGTAAACAGGGCTGAATCGAAGCGTACTGAGTGTCTGTTGAGTCTGACCATCAGTGGTTTCATGTTTGCGCAGTGTACTGACAGCACTTTCCAGACTGCTAAGTTCCTGTTTGAGTTTTTCCCATCGTGCAATCTGCCGCTCAATTTCTGGTAATTCTTTACGTCGTGTGTGCAAAATAGCCGTGATTTTATCTTGTGCTTGATTCATGGGACTATACAATCCTTCTGAGTAAAATTATCTCAATGTTCACTGATTTTTAGAAGATACGACATCTCTTTACTGAACAGATCGTCTTGAACGCGATGTTTGGGCATTGTTCGCTTCAAAATCGTTGTCTTACCTCCTAACGTTTCAGCCCTCGACGGCTGTCGGGAGTGGATTGACAGTGACTACTTGACCGGACGTCACCAGCACAACTAGCCCACGCTCAATGCCAGTCATGTCCAGATAAGCGCGAACCTGAGCACGATAATGCTCTATCGTCATGGCTGTCGACTGCACATCGCTCTTCCAGTCGATCACGACAGAAGGCTTGCCGTGGCTATCGAAACTGGTCGCATCGGCAATACCGACCATCGCTTGTTCAACCCCTTCGCCTTCAACCGTTGCATAGACGGTTAGCTCAGGCACCAGATTGGGCCTTAGTTCGGCGATTTCCGGCAGGTTGAGCGTCCGTACCACGCAGTCGGCGAGTTCGCCGGGGCTCAAGCCTTGGGTAGGATTGTCCATCACCGGCTTGCCGATTTCAAGGATCAGTGCCCGAGCCCGATCGACCAAAGCCGTCTCTCCGGCATCGGTCTCGCCGGTCAGCACCTCTTCAAGTAGCTTATGGAGGATAAGCCCACGCTCACGCCCACCCTGAATGCTCAGCGCCGGCCCTTCGTCATCGGGCTGGCCGTCATCGCCAGTTGCCCAGATCTCTACCGCTTCCGGCGTCAGTATTGGGCCGGCGTGGCTTTCATCGCGGCTCGGCGTGAGCCAGGCGAGGCGCTTGTCGAGGATTGCGGCCGCTTCGGCGGCAAAGCTATCGCGGGTCTGGAGGTTTAATGCCTGTGGCGCTGTCGGCCCCATCCCTTCGGGCAGATGCGAGAGATCGAGCGCCAGCAGTTCGGTCAGCGACAGATCGACCAGCGAAATCCAGGCGGACTTGGATTGTGCAGCATTAGGTGTTTAGTCCCGGGGTTTGATGGTGTGGTATTTTCACGCGAGTGGAAGGAAGCCTTATGGGACAGATACGTCATGGCAGCGCCACGACCACGCACGCCGTGCGAGCAGCACTACAGCGATCGCAGGCTTCGCTCGCGAC
>NZ_JABCQG010000045.1 GCF_015244565.1 Gluconobacter vitians
CAGGTTGACTTCAGCCAGCATCAGAAACCGACCCCAACGCCAACCGCCAGACTGCCACACGTCAGACTGTACGCCAATTCGTCCACAACGCTCCTCGCTCAACCTCACCGACTCCCAGTATACAGGAGAAAGTCGGCGGGTTCGCGATGTGCTTACGCTATTACGCTGATGCTGGCCATATGGCTTTGATAAATATCAGCCACAAAATGTCTTATTTCCGGAGACCTAGCAGATTCCTCACAATTCCGAGGAGACGCTTGATCGTGAAACGGCCGGCCGGGCCGAAAACCAGTCCTGTCAAGGCCGTCATCGCCACGGCCTGCTTCAGTTCAACCAGCTTGCGATCACGGCGGATGCGGGCTTCGATTTCAACCGGATCAGGAATGGAGCGCGCGGCAAGAAGTCCGAAAATCACAACGAACAGGAGGTCCACACCAATGACGCAGAGAGCAGACTTCACATAGCTCAGTCCGGCGACATCAATGAAGAACGCCCACAGGAAGCCATGAAATGACAGCGCCGTGAACAGCAGAAATACGGCTGCAATAACGCCATAAGCCACCCTGCGGCCGATTCGCATTGCAGAGCGGGAGAGGATCTGTCCCTGCGCAGAAAGGACGTCCTGTCCGAGTTCAATGGGCTTCATGGAAATCGTTTGCCTCTTCTTCAGGACGGAGCCGGACGAGATGCCGTCCGTCCTCCGCCTGGAAAGACCCGGGCTGTTACTTGGAGAAACGTCCGGCAAAGAAACCGACAACGGCCGAAATCAGGACGGCTGCAATCGGACGCGCCCGTACACGCGTCGAAACATTTTCCAGTTCATGATCCGTGATTTTGCGGGCATTTGCAACGGCATGGTCCGTGCGGTCGGCAGCATCCAGCAGAGCCGGGCTGATACGATTGTCCAGCAGTTCCTGTAGCTGGGTCCGCAGACTGTCGATCTGAGCCTGTGTGGTCTCGGTTGCAGCTTCAACGTTGTCCTTGACGCTTTTACGGCTCATGTTCAAACCCCTTCTAGAATATCAGGCCAGATCTGTTCTGACCCGATTTTGTTTCGCCTATAACGATCCATTCTCCCAGAGGTTGCATGTCAGGCCTGTCCGGCGTTTCCCGCATGGCTCCTAAAAAGAGGAGCGCCCGCCCCTCGCAGCCAGCGCCCGTGCTGGAAGTCAGCGGTCTGCGGGCTGCCATCAATGCGCCGCCTGTTGATCTGTCACTGCGCCCCGGCACTACGCTGACGCTGTTCGGCAACCAGCCCGCCGCACTGTCGCGCCTGCTCGATGTCCTAACCGGCTTCCTGCCTCATCTGGGGGGCACCATCACTGTCAGCGGCGAGAACGTGGCTGCCCGCGCACCCGCAGATCGCCGGATGCGGATTGTCAGCCCGCGGGATCCGCTTTTTCCGCATCTGGATCTGCGTGACAATGTTGCGTTCAGCCTGCGTGCAAGCCGTCAGAGCAAATCAGAAGCCCAGGCTGCTGCGGGACGGATGATTTCGCTTATGGGGCTGGATGGCATTGCGGGTTTGCGCCCGGCAGAGCTGACCGCCGAACAGTCCCTGCGGGCCCGCCTCGCCCGCGCGCTGGTAGCATCGCCCGACATCCTGCTGCTGGATGATCCGCTTCATGCGCTGGACCCTCATGCTGCCCGCCGCATCTCGTTGCTGTTAGCTACGCTCTCCCGCGCCCTGAACCTCAGCGTGCTCCACACAGTGTCCCGCCGCGAGGACGCCCTGCGTTCGGGCGGAGAAATTGCCGTTTTTCAGGACAGCACGCTGCTGCAATGCGCAGATGCGGCAACGCTCTACGATCGTCCGGCCTGCGTCGAGGTTGCGACCCTCTTTGGTGAAACCAATACCCTGACAGGTCAGATCCTGGATATCGGCGATGACGTCGCCCGGATTCAGCTGGCCTGCGGCGGAATTGTGGACGCCATGGCTTCCGAAGACCTGACCGAAGGGCAGGAATGTCTGGTCTGCGTTCGCCCTGACCGGATTTCGCCCTTTTTCGGCTCCCAGGGGCTGGGCATGGACGAAGACGGCGACGTCCCCGTTTGCGGTATCCTGACCGACAGTATCCATTTGGGCGATCATATCCGCATGCGGGTCCGCTGCGCCGAAGGTACGGAAATTGAACTGCGCCGCCCTCCCCTTCAGGCCCAGAAGATTCCGACGTCCGGCACCGCCGTGCAGCTTGCTTGGCCCGCCGCTCATGCGACGGCCTTCCCGCTCGGCATCGGGATGTATTAAAGTGCGCCCGTCCTGTCCGGACGTGCCTGCTTCTTTCCCGATCAACCCAGTTTCCGAGGATCCTTTCGTTCTGACCCGGTCCGCCTTCCCTTTGCTATATGTCCTCCGGACACATGATCGGGTCTCCCGCAGGAGCCGCCTGCGCACTCTCTGTCTGTGCGTCCCGCTCCTGCTGTCCTCTCTGCCTTCCGCAGGCCAGGCTACGTCCACACATTCCGGGCATGGCGCTTCCGGCATCGGCACGTTTTTTACGTCTGTTGGCCATGGCATCACATCCGTCTTTCTTCCCGGATCAGCGTCTGCGCACAGCCACGCACGACCGCATCACCGCCATAAAACCGTCCATCATCGGACCGCCGCCCCTACGGCTCCCGAGCCCGGTTTTGGCGTTCCCGAAGGGACGATCGCGGCCCATGCCCTGTCATCCACAGACAGCGCCCTGCCGCTGGTGGAATGGGACGGACGAACGACAACCCTCCAGACCTCGGCTCATGCGACAAAACCCGCATGGATGGCTGTTCTCGTAACCGGCACGCAACTGGCTCAGGCCTGTGAAGGCGGCTGGGTCCATCCGGTCGATGACAGCCCGAGCTGTGGCATCCCCGGCGGCGTCAGTGACCTCGCCCTGACCTGGGACCGCTCGCGCATGGCCACGGCGCCCGGCTGGCAGGATTTCTGGGACGTTGCCCGCCATCCGGGTCGCCGAGGCCTGCATTTTGGCGCCAGGACCACCCTGGAAATTGCTCTTCTGGCTGATGGCGTCGCGCCGCAGGACGTCTACACCACGCTTGCCACGCAGCCGGGAGTGGATCGCGCGTTCCGCAAGCTGGATCAGCTGCGTCCTTATATTGTGTGGTGGAATACGCCGGCAGATGCCGGACGCATCATGGAACAGAGCAGCGCACTCATGCTGAGCGCCCCCAGCACGGAAGTAACGAGCGTCAGTTCCCGCGTTCAGGCTGGTGCTGCGACATCGCTTTTCGTGGCCGGTACGCAGGACATCCTGCGTACGCCGCTGTTCTGGACCATTCCGATCAACGTACCCGCAGATAGCGCGCACCGCACCCTCGCCCAACTCAGAATGCACGCACCGCATCTGGATGACATGCCCGGCCCATTTCCTCCGGAAAACACACCGACGTTCCTGACCGTCAGCGATACGTTCTGGTCCCGGTATGGTGACATCCTCGAACAGCAGTTCGAGGCGCGCTTCGGGCCACAGACACCGTGATGTCGCTCATTTTGCGGATCAATCTGCCTTTTATCCTGACGGGTCTTGTAGGAGCCTGCGCCATAATCGCGCTACTCATGCGCGTGCTGCCGCCCCATATTGTCCGGCGCCTTGGCCTAATTCTGCTTCTTCCCGGACCGGGTCTGGCCTTGGCTCTGGCTAGAACCCATATCGGTCCGGGTTGGCTGGAAGGTGCACTTATCGCCCCGGCCGTCGTCTTTCCAATCTGTGCCACCCTCCTGACCCTGCCTCCGGGCACAACCCGGGCCGCAGTTGGACTGGGAGCCAATCTTCCGACCCGTCTGCGCCTGATCTGGTTTCCGCTCCTCCTGCCATCTGCCTTTCTGTCCCTTCTCCTTGCGATCGTCTTCTGCGTCGCCTGCGCCCTGCTGGATCATCCATGAGCACCCCAACCGCCCCCTTCTGGCAAACCGTTCCTCTGGATCAGATGTCTTCCGAACAGTGGGAGTCCCTCTGCGACGGCTGCGGACGGTGCTGCCTCAACAAGCTGCGTGACGAGGATACGGACGAGGTCGTTTACACGAACGTCGCCTGCCGCCTGCTGGACACCCATACCTGCCGCTGCACCGATTATGCCGATCGTCACCGCAAAGTCCCCGACTGCGTGACTTTGACGCCTGAACTTCTGGCCGAAATCGACTGGCTTCCGCCCAGCTGTTCCTATCGTCTGCTACGCGACGGATTTGATCTTCCAGACTGGCACCCTCTGCGGACTGGCAATGAGAAAGGCGTTCACAGTTCAGGCGCCTCGGTTCAGGACCGCTGCATCAGCGAACGCCGTGCCGGACCGCTTGAAGACCATCTGGAAGAATGGCCGGGTGAATGGCCGGACCGTTCCCCGCTTTGCCATGCCCTGAAGAAAAGCAGGGGCTGACATCATGCTTCCCCCGACCGTTCCCTTGATCTGGAAACGTTCGACACGGGCAAAGCGCATCACCCTGCGGATCGAACCTGTCCGCGGCGAAGTCATCATAACGGTTCCGGATCGTATCAGTCGGGAGCGCGCACTGGCCTTCGTCCATCAACAGACGGAATGGATCACGAATGCTCTCGCCGAATTACCAGAAAAGCAGGAACTGACAAACGGTTCGCAGATCATGATCGAAGGGCATAGTGTCGCCATTCTTCATGAACCCGAAGCCCGGCGTGGCTGCTGGCTGGACGAAAATGGACTTCATGTCAGTGGTGACGCCTCCTACACCACACGCCGTATCCGTGATTTTCTGCAGGCCTTGGCAAAGGATCGCCTGACCCGGACCCTTAAAATCCATTCCGACAAAATGGATCTCCATCCTACACGGCTGGACCTGCGCGACGTCCGGACCCGCTGGGGCAGTTGCACCCGCCAGGGCCGCATCATGCTCAGCTGGCGCCTGCTGATGGCTCCCACAAGCATCCGCGATTACGTCATCATTCACGAACTGGCGCATCTGAAACATTTCAATCACGGCTCCCATTTCTGGGCCCTGGTCGACAGTTTTATTCCTAATGGCCGCACAGGACGGCTTGCAGCAGAACGCTGGTTGAGAGAAAACGGGACCGCTCTCCTGCGCGCAGCATGAGGGCAGTGCGAGCTTGGCGGAATGGTAGACGCACGAGACTTAAAATCTCGAGTCCGAAAGGGCGTGCGGGTTCGAGTCCCGCAGCTCGCACCACTATAAAGCATTAAAAACATTGGGTTTTTCAGGTTATCCACAACCTGGACCCGATGTTTTGCTACACCGGGTTGCTACACCCGTGGCTCATAATGCTGATTCGCAGACCCTCAGGATATTCATATCGCCAGAAAGTCCCCTTCCCTTTGCGTCGATTCATGGAAAGACGTGAGATTTGGATATCTTTGGAAACCAATGACAAGGCACTTGCAAAAAATCGAGCTTGTGCAATTTATTCATTGACAAATAAATTATTTTCGGAATTGAAAATCGTGTCTGATGAACTAGCTCAAAATGCCAATGATACAATTCGGGATATCATTGATGAGCGGTTCAAGCCTCTGTTTGATACAATCATATCAACATACGAAGCAGAGCTATCAAACCTTAAATCTCAGTATCAGGTGATGAATGCCGAGCATCTGCTTGCAAGGCTCGAACAGGACGATGCTTTTCTAAAATTTGCAGATAATGCCAATTCAGAAATTGAGAAAATTCATCAGTTGATGAAACAGCTTCCTGATTTAGATATCAGAGCAAAAATGTCCGATATTTTGGGGCATTTCAATAATATTGAATCATGGACAAAACCCAAAGAACCGCAGAAATCTCCGCTATTTTCAGAAGCATCTGAGGCTTTCATATTAGGGCCTGTTAGCACTTGATCCAGTCTGCAGCAGCAGCGATGTGTATGACGGCAAGGAATGACGCCGCTGTTTTTTCGTATCTGGTCGCGACTGCACGCCACTCCTTGA
>NZ_JABCQG010000046.1:0-2500 GCF_015244565.1 Gluconobacter vitians
TGGTTGCGGGGGCAGGATTTGAACCTGCGGCCTTCAGGTTATGAGCCTGACGAGCTACCGGGCTGCTCCACCCCGCGGTGGTGTTGGTGATGTTGGGGGATTTTTTGTGGTGTTGGGTAGGCTGGGGGACCTGGCGGCGACCGACTTTTCCGCACCTTAAGGTGCAGTATCATAGGCGCTGAGGGATTTCACGGCCGAGTTCGGGATGGGATCGGGTGTAGGGCCCTCGCAATGGCCACCAGGTCTTCCAGCCCACCCTGTCTTTTGAGAGAGGGTGGTGGTTGGTGCGATGTGAAGGAGTGTGGCTGATTTCTGTGCATGTGTTTGTTGTGAGAAGTATGAGCGATTAGGACCGGTTAGCTGCATGCATTACTGCACTTTCACACCCGGCCTATCAACGTGATGGTCTGTCACGGCTCTATGAGACCTCGTTTTGAGGTGGGTTTCCCGCTTAGATGCTTTCAGCGGTTATCCCGTCCATACTTAGCTACCCGGCTGTGCCACTGGCGTGACAACCGGTGCACCAGAGGTATGTTCATCCCGGTCCTCTCGTACTAGGGACAAATCCTCTCAAGTCTCTTACACCCACGGCAGATAGGGACCGAACTGTCTCACGACGTTCTAAACCCAGCTCACGTACCACTTTAATCGGCGAACAGCCGAACCCTTGGGACCTGCTCCAGCCCCAGGATGTGATGAGCCGACATCGAGGTGCCAAACCTCCCCGTCGATGTGGACTCTTGGGGGAGATCAGCCTGTTATCCCTAGAGTACCTTTTATCCGTTGAGCGATGGCCCGTCCACGTGGGACCACCGGATCACTATGGCCGACTTTCGTCTCTGATCGAGCTGTCACTCTCACAGTCAGGCGGGCTTATGCCATTGCACTCGACAGCCGGTTTCCGACCGGCCTGAGCCCACCATCGCGCGCCTCCGTTACACTTTGGGAGGCGACCGCCCCAGTCAAACTGCCCACCATGCAGGGTCCCGGACCAGGCTTACTGGTCTCGGTTAGACATCAGAAAAATTCAGGGTCGTATTTCAAGGATGGCTCCACCCAAGCTGGCGCCTGGGTTTCAAAGCCTCCGACCTATCCTACACAGAATGTCTCTGATGCCACTGCAAAGCTGCAGTAAAGGTTCATAGGGTCTTTCCGTCTGACCGCGGGTACCCCGCATCTTCACGGGGAATTCAATTTCGCTGAGTCGATGCTGGAGACAGTGGGGAAGTCGTTACGCCATTCGTGCAGGTCGGAACTTACCCGACAAGGAATTTCGCTACCTTAGGACCGTTATAGTTACGGCCGCCGTTTACCGGGGCTTCAATTCAGTGCTTGCACACCTCCTCTTAACCTTCCGGCACCGGGCAGGCGTCAGGCCCTATACGTCATCTCACGATTTCGCAGAGCCCTGTGTTTTTACTAAACAGTCGCTACCCCCTGGTCTGTGCCACCCGTCCATGGTTGCCCACGAGCGGGTCTCGTTTATCCCGAAGTTACACGAGCAATTTGCCTAGTTCCTTCAGCATCGTTCTCTCAAGCGCCTTGGTATTCTCTACCAGTCCACCTGTGTCGGTTTCGGGTACGGTCTATACGCCAGAGCTATTTCCTGGAATGATTGAAAAGCCTGTTCAATCCGTTAAGGACAGACAACATCTCTCATTCGTCACTTCTGGCAGGCCCAGTAATATTCAACTGGTTCCCATCGACTACGGCTCTCGCCCTCGCCTTAGGGGCCGGCTCACCCTGCGTGGATTAACCTTGCGCAGGAACCCTTGGACTTTCGGCGACAGTGTTTCTCGCACTGTTTGTCGCTACTCATGTCAGCATTCGCACTTCCGATATCTCCAGAGAGGGTCACCCCGTCTCCTTCGCAGACTTACGGAACGCTCCGCTACCGCGCATTCAAAGAATGCACCCACAGCTTCGGCACGTGGCTTGAGCCCCGTTACATTTTCGGCGCAGGGTTTCTAATAGACCAGTGAGCTATTACGCTTTCTTTAAAGGATGGCTGCTTCTAAGCCAACCTCCTGGTTGTTTTGGAATCCCCACATCCTTTCCCACTTAGCCACGATTTAGGGGCCTTAGCTGGTGGTCTGGGCTGTTTCCCTCTCGACAATGGACCTTAGCACCCACTGTCTGTCTGCCGGGCTATACTCCTGGGTATTCGGAGTTTGGTTAGGTTTGGTAAGGCTTTGGGCCCCCCTAGCCCATCCAGTGCTCTACCCCCCAGGGTAAACACCCGACGATCTACCTCAATAGATTTCGCGGAGAACCAGCTATCTCCGAGTTTGATTGGCCTTTCACCCCTAGCCACAGCTCATCCCCGACTTTTTCAACAGGCGTGGGTTCGGCCCTCCAGTGCGTGTTACCGCACCTTCAGCCTGGCCATGGCTAGATCACTCGGTTTCGGGTCTTCTGCCAGCAACTCATTCGCCCTATTCAGACTCGCTTTCGCTACGCCTACACCTAATGGCTTAAGCTCGCTGCAAACAGAAACTCG
>NZ_JABCQG010000047.1 GCF_015244565.1 Gluconobacter vitians
GTGCCCTATCAGATGTGGGGCAATGACCGCTTTGGTTGTTGTGCCTTTGCCGCCCATGCCGCCCTGGTGGCGACCTGGACCAAGGCTGCGCAGGGTCTGGTCATGCTCTCGACCGAAACTGTGCTGCAAAACTATGCGCAGGTCACGGGATTCGACCCGGCCACGGGTGAGAACGATAATGGCACTGTCCTCCTGGACGAACTGAACGCCTGGCGGAAAGAGGGCTTACATCGGCCGGGGCAGACGCTCGACTATCTGACCGCCTACGGGTCGATCGCACCGACTGATGTGGTCGGGATCCGGCGCGCTATTGCTTATCTTGGTGGCGTGTTGGCAGGTGTGCAGGTGCCGAACGGCTTCCTGTCGCTGGCTCTCGGTGAGACCTGGGACTGGGACGCCATTTCCGATCATACGCCTGCCGGCGGTCATGCCATCCCACTCGTCGGCTATAACGTGGACGGTGTGTTCTTTAGCACATGGGGCACGCGTACCTTCATGCCCTGGGCGACCTTCACGCGGATCGCAGACGAAGCCTATGGCCTGCTGTCGCGGGAGAACTGGCTGGGCGTCCCCGGCACGGCTCCGACGGGTGAGGGCTTCGACGCCCTGCTGGCGGAAGTGCAGGCGGCATGAGAACGCTGGCACTCTGCGGCCTGCTGGCTCTGTCGGCCTGTTCTGCCGGATCCGTCTCGCCCGTCACGATCAGCCAGGCGATTGCCGGCGTCCAGGCGGACCTGACGAAAGCCGGCGTGGTCAGCATGTCCGGGGCCCAAAGCTGGACGGCCGATCAGGCCGCCCGGTTCGATGCCAATGTGCGGGCGGTCCAGTGTGTCCAGCACACGTCTGACCCGGTCGTGGCCATGATTGCCGGACCGGTCACGATGAACCTGTCTGGGACGTTCAGCCAGTCGGGTCAGTTCTCCGTTTCGGCTTCAAGTCTTACCCCTGTTTTTGGTTTGCAGGCTGAAGCCATCCGGTCGCGCGGTCAGATCCTGAACGTCCCGGTGCAGTTCGTCCCGCTGTCTGCCCTGCCTGATGCAGAGCTGGCGCGGCAAGTCGGATACGCTGGGGCGCTTCTGGGCCAGAAAGATACGGTCCGGCAGGACGTGTCAGGGCGGATTGAGGCGGACCGCACGGCGCTGGCCGCACATGTCGGGCTTCTCATTTCCGGGTATGCCGGAATCTGTCCCGCCGGCAAGGCGAGGCCATTCGCCGGGATGCATCATGGCGCGTGACCTTCTGGCCATGGCCATCATTCTGGCTCCGATACTCGGCAGCATCGCGCTCATTATGAGCGGTGCGTCGGGTAGGAGGAAATGATTGGGGGCAAACTCTCCGAAATTCCCGGATGATTGAACTATTGAGAATTGCTCAATGGTTGGATGCGGGTGAGGCCTGACGGAACCTCACAATGCGCTCCCGCTCATTCACAGAGCAGTGCTACGGCAGCCAGAATATCACCGTGTCACCGCATCCAAGGCGACCGTAGCAGACTGGTGAACTGTCAAGGAATGCTTGACTGATGAACCGTCCGGAATTTCCGGATAGTTGAACCTGTAAGAAATTCTTACAGATTACCCGTTTGATGTTAACGAAATGCAAAATCTCTGCAATCCGCAAAAGATAACCCCCAAAGACCGCAGAAAACTGCCATTTATTGGGCACTTTAAACTGCCTTCACACGGCAGGGGTCACAGGTTCAATCCCTGTCGCGCCCACCATCCTAAATCCTTGAAAATACGTTATTAATTCCCATAAAGATTAGGCTTAGACACATAGGCGCGAGTCTTTTCAACCCGCTTTGAATTGTGGGTATAAAGGGCTTCAATGGACAGAATCTGGATAGTCGGAAACCCACCCTATTAGAACCTCCTTAGACTTAGCACTTCACCAAACATGGTTATGCTTTTAGTGTCACCGGAAGAGTGTGATTTTTCTAGGAATTTAAGGTGGATATTCGTCAGATTCATTGGGGTGATGAGAGCGCTGAAAAAGATAGTCATCTTCTCAGCTATTTTGTTAAATCAGAAGCATTAAACCGTCTTACAGAAAAACGAAAAAATGTAATAGTAGGAAGAAAAGGTGCAGGGAAAAGCGCACTTCTCAAGAAATTAAATCAAACATTTAGCGAAAATAATATCCATACGATAAATATAACTCCAAATGAAAATAGCATTAGATCTATATTGAACGACACCGATATAATAAATAATTTCGGAGCGGAAATATTTTTTCAATATGTCTGGCTTAAATATATTTATCATGAAATTATAATGTTTTTCGGAGCGCTTCCAACTGGTGAGAAGCTTTCTGCAAGGTCCCGAAATTTTTTCCTTCAACAAGGCGGCCCTCGCGATATTATTGAAACTGTCGGAAATATTTTAACCCGAATAAAAATCAAGGCTGGCAAACTTGGAGACCTTGGTATTGACTTGGAAAAAGAAATTCTCAATGCAAGCGAAATAAATATTATAGAAGGTATTATAAAAGAGGTATATGATAATCATTCATTGGAAATAATTGTTTTAGTTGATGATCTTGATTTAGGGTGGGATAACTCAAAAACAAGCAATGATATGCTACTAGGGCTTTTATCTGCATCTTCTAAAATACAATCGAAATTTAAAAGCATTTTCCCAATCATATCCCTGAGGGAAGATATATACTCTATCCTTATGTCAAAAACTCAACATGCTGACAAACTTAGAAACATAGAAAAGATACGATGGACCAAGGACAATCTAATTAATGTTCTTGATGAAAGAATAAAATACAATCTTCATCCAGAAGAATTAGAAGAAGAAGTGGAAAGTCAGCATTTTTTTCACTTGGTTTTCCCGCAAACAATTGGAACATCTAATACTGATAATTGGCTTATCGAGAGGACCTTGTCGCGTCCTAGAGAGTTAATCCAATTTGCAAGAATATATACTGAGTTAGTGGAAGGAGATCGCCCAGATGCTGAAAAACTCAAGGAGGCAGAATATTTATATTCAAAAATGAAGCTGGACGATGTGTGTTCAGAGTTTTCACACCAGTATCCAGATCTTGATAAAGTTATGGAGTACTGGTCATCAAGATTACGGAGAAAAAAATATCATTTGAAATATGATGAAATCGGAGAAATGATTTTTGAAATATTCGATCAGTGTAACTGCAATTCTGAATGGTTTCTAAATTTAAAGAAAAATGCTGATATCGACGGTTTCTTAAAAATACTATACGAAGTTGGTATTGTTGGAGATTTCATACTCGGCGGAGCAGGTGGCAGCAGAACGGTATATGAATATGAAACTATCAGATCTCCTAATTTCGAAGAGATTCAAATCCATCCATGCTTCAGAATAGCGCTTGATACTGTGCAGAGAATTAGAAGTACTTCATCATCAGTTAACCAGACAGCCCAATAAAAGCACTAATCTCCGCTCGATAAGCTTCTGACATCTGCTTTGCATACCGCGTTACCATATTGATCGTGCTCCAACCTCCTTCGTCTTTCAGGCGGAGGAGGTCTTTGTGTAGACAGTAGTGCCAGGTGGCCCAGGTATGGCGCAAATCGTGTGGCGTGATGTCTGGGACGAAGACGCGGCGTTCTGTGGTTTCGCCTTTGGGGATCCAGACACGGAATTTGCCCGGCAGCTTGGCTTTGCGGCAGGCGGCCGCCCAGCCTGATTTGATCTGACCACCGCTGGTACGGCCGTTGTTGTGGTAACGGTCGCCTGTGATTCTTTCCGGATCGGCGCCCTTGAATCGTCTGCGGATCTGGACCGGCCGGAAAACGTGGCCATGTCGATGGGGCAGGTCCTCAAGTGCTTCCATCACCACCGGCACAAGATCCAGTCTGCGTTCATTCCCTTGCTTCTGCCAGACAACGGCCTGTTTCCCGCGCAGATCCACGTCCTTCTATTCCATATCCAACGCCTCAGACATCCGCACGCCTGTGCCGACCAAGAACGTCAGCAGCGGCTTCAGGTGAGGGGCGGCGGCATCGATCAAGCGTCTGACTTCGGCCGGTTTCAGGTAAATCGTTCGGCCGCGTGGAATCCGAGGTGTGTCGAAAGCTGGCCGATCGCACCATTGGCGAATCGCGGCGAACTCCAGAACGGCCCGTAACGGTGTCAGAACACCCCGCATCTTCGTGGCGGAGCTGGCGGCGATACCGTCCCGCAAGATCTTTCGATAGGCATCGTCCAACTGTGGCTGTGCGATCTCGATCAATCGCGTAATGCCGAAATGGTTCAAAAGGCGACGAAGATGGAACTTGGTCGTCTCTGATCTTTCCTCTGCTTCCAGATAGGCTGCTACGGCGTGGGCGAATGTGACGGTTGCCTTCTTGCCGTAGATGCTCTCGGTCCAGAGTTCAGCCTCGCGCTTGGCTCGGAATTCTTCCGCCCGCATGGGGTCAGAAGTTCCAGTGCTTTCGCATACGCTCGTGCCCCGGATGGTGCCGCGGATGTAGAGGTTTTTCGTGTTGGGGCGTTTGACGATTTTGAGGGACATTCGAGGTGTTTAGTCCCGGGATTTGATGGTGTGATATTTTCACGCGAGTGGAAGGAAGCCTTATGGGACAGATACGTCATGGCAGCGCCACGACCACGCACGCCGTGCGAGCAG
>NZ_JABCQG010000048.1 GCF_015244565.1 Gluconobacter vitians
ACGTCGATGGCGGGGGCGTCTCCGACCATGTGTTCGCGCTATGTCATCTGCTTGGGTTCCGGTTCGCGCCGCGTATCCCGAATATCGCCGCACGCCGTTTGCACCTGTTTAACGGCATCGAACCCGGCCCCGATATTGCGCCGCTGGTCGCGGGCCGCATCGACGAAGGTCTGATCGAGGCACACTGGGACGACGTGCTGCGACTGGGAACCTCGATCCGCACAGGCGTCGTCAGCGCCTCGATCATGCTGGAACGGCTCGGCTCCTATCCACGCGCCAACGGCCTGGCACTGGCGTTGCGCGAGATCGGTCGCGTCGAGCGTACCCTGTTCACGCTCGACTGGATCGAGCAGCCCGAACAGCGTCGCCGCGCCACCCGCGAACTCAACAAGGGAGAAGCGGAAAATGCCCTGAAACGCGCCATCTTCTTCCATCGCATCGGCCGTATCCGCGATCATGCGCTGCAAGCCCAAAGCCATCGGGCGAGCGCGCTGAACCTCGTCGCCGGTGCCATCGTCCTGTGGAACACGACCTACCTGCAAGCCGCCCGGATGCATCTCGCCAACCTCGGCCGGCCGGTCCCGCCGGACCTGCTGCAACACCTATCACCGCTCGGTTGGCAGCATATCAATCTCACCGGCGATTACCTCTGGACCGATCCCGATGCGCCATCCACCGCGCTCAGACCGCTTCGCCAGATGCGCGCCGTCGAAGGCACGGCAAAACCTTAGCGTATATCTGGGTCCGTTCTGTGTACCGACCCCGTGAAGGTTCTGCGCGTGGATATGTGGATCGCCCTTCGGGCCGCGCTCCGCCCATGGACAGCCCGTGGACAGCCCTTTGGCCTGCCCACCGTCTGCCCACAGGCTCCACGCTCGACCCACATACCCACCCGTTCAACAGGCATCAGGATTTTAATTTTTTAAAAGGAAAAGCGGTCCGTTCGGGCATCGCTCCAATGCCGATCGTCCCAGCAAAACGGACCTCCTAGATAGATCAAGAAGGGAGAAAGCCAAAAATCCGCAGAAATCCGCCATTTTCAAAAACGAAAGTAGTCAAAATTGATACCAAAAGGTGTCAAAATTGATACCTATTGTTATCTTCATTATGATACTTTATGGTGTCACACATTAGATACTTAAAGGTGCAGAAATTTGCACCTTTGGCACATTGAGGACGTAATATGGCGACGCTTTTCAACGGTCAGAGACGGTTACTCGATGCAGAGACAGGCGAGATCATCGACGCACAAGTCGTCACTAAAACCGTTGGAGACGCTGGCTTTCATAAAATTTGGCTAGCTGAAATCCTCGAACTGGTAGACGAGGTTGGAAATGCCAAGATGAAAATCTTGATGTGGCTCCTCTCGAAGGCCGATCATCAAAATCAAGTAGTCGCTACATGGCAGGAAATTGCAGAAGCCACCGGAACTAGCCGCCCAACCGTCGCCCGCCTTATGGGTGCATTGCGCAAAGCAGAAGTTATTTCCGAAATTCGCCGTTCACACTGGCGCCTTAACCCTAACATTATATTCAAAGGCGACCATCGCCAGCGCATGAATGTGCTGGTCAAATACCGCACTGAATCCGCACAGGCCGATATGTTCGACCTTGAGGCCAAACGGGCCGCGAAGAAGGATGCCGCATGATGAGCGCAAACCCGATCATCCAGCATGACGATGAGGAAACAGCGGCCTTTCTGGCGGCTGTCCAAGAAGGCATTGCTGATGCCGATGCAGGCCGCACGGTCCCATATGCTGCCGTTCGGGAATGGCTCCTGTCGTGGGGAACTGAACACGAAAAACCGGCTCCCCACTGCAAATGAGCACGGTTTTTTCCATCCAGTTCACTCGTAGATCACTCAACGACATTCAGCGCATCAAACAGCATATCGGTGAAGAAAATCCCGCAGCTGCAAGCCGGGTTGCCATTCAGATCGTCGCTACATGCGACCGTCTCGAATACCTGCCCGAGCGCGGCAGACCCGGTATTACACCCGGCACGCGAGAGCTGGTGTCCTGCTGGCCGTATGTAATCGTCTATCGCATCGCAGATTCAACGGTCGAAATCCTGCGCATCTGGCACAGTTCTCAAGACCGATAGACGGCTAACTCATATCGCTGTTACATCTTCGGCCTGTTGTCCAAGTCGTCATTCCACTTGGCATCTGGGTCTGGCAGCAGCCGCTGCATACGCTCCATTAGACTTTGTAAAAGCTCAAATATTGGCCGGAGAAGCTCAAGCCATCCCCGTGGCGCCACCGGCAGCATTAGCTCATCAGCCCGCATCTTCAGGCGGGCAAATTCGTCACGCCTGCCACTGACCCAATCCGGATTGAGTTCTTCCCAATCCCACACGTTCCGCTGGCTATTCCATCGCTCCATGTCTTCAACCGGGCCTTTGACACGCTCCGCCAGTTCCGAAGCCTCTTTCAGAATCTCTCGGCGTTTCGTATTCCTGAATTTGATGGCTTCCCTTCTCTGCTGCTCAGCTTCGGCTTCAAGCCGTTTCTGATAAACGAGCCATTCGTCTAGGTCTTGCACTTCCTGTTCGGGATCATCATCGAAAATCAGATCAGAGAGCCGCAAAGGTTTGGGCTGTTTCTCGCTCTTCTGGCACACGACCCGAACGCGAACGGCACTCACCTCTCCACGCCGCTCTATGGCCGTCACAGCAGGGCCGACATGCGCCCCCGGTTCTCTGGTCTCCCCTTGATCGGCCAGACTGCGCCGGTCGATCCTCGCGGCTTCTCCGGCCGCCTCGAGAGCGGCATTGGCGAACCGCTCCCACTCCGTCCGAATCAGATCCACCGACTTAGCGTTCGAGAGACCCACAACCACCTTGCCGGTCTCGAAATCCTTGTCGCGTAGGACGATGTGAGCGTGATGGTTCCGGGCATCGTCTCCGGACGGTCGATGAATGGCAGCCAGCCAACTGCCACGGCCAGCGGTCATACGTTCGCAGAAGTCCCGCACCAGGGCGGCGCGTTGCGCGTCGGTCAGTTCGTGCGGTAGGGCGACCATGACCTTGGTGACAACGCGCCCGTTCTTTCGGTCGGCCTGCTCCTGCTCGTCTAGCCACTTCCGGGCGGCACCGCCCCGTGAGCCGATCCGGGCAGTCGGCATCCGTTCAGCCAGCACTGCAACGGCAGCGGTCGAACGGGTAATGTAGCCGACATGAGCGCCTGCTGTTCCCGCCTGCTTCTGTGTGCCTTTCCCGATAGCCGACACGTTTACGCTATAGATTGCCACCGTTACCGCTAACGCTTTCAGTGTGTTGCCAACACCGCACGGATTACGTTAGTAATCCATATGTGCGCCCTCGCTTAATGCTCGGGATCAAAAGAGGACTGCAAAACCGTGTCTGAAGCAAGAAAAAACGATGACGCCGACCTTGCCGAACGTTACCGCACCATGATGGCGCAGAACCGGGCGCGCTCTGAAAAACACAGGGAAGAACAACGGGCTAAGGGGTTAGTGCGCGTCTCCGGTTGGATACATCCAAGCCACCGGGATGAGTTCAAGGCATGGCTAATCGGTAAGGATGAACCCAAGCCGTGATGATGCGACACAGATAGGACCAACTCGACATGAGTCGACACAGGTCGATACGACCCGACATTCCTAAAAAACCGCAGATTTCCGGTGCCTGTAGAGGGTTTGTTCTATGAAAGTGTTCGGAGCATCCACGCCTTTTTCGGCCATCCGATGAAGGATTCCGAAGTCGCCCGGCTGCTATCCCTGATCCTGCGACATGAGCCGGAACGGATCGGCCTGAAGCTGGACGGACAGGGCTGGGCGAAGGTGGCCGACCTGATCCGGCTGGCGAAACGAGCGGGCAAGCCGTTCGATCTCGACACCCTGCGACGGGTGGTCGAGATGAACGACAAGCGGCGCTTCACCCTCTCGCCGGACGGCCTGCGCATCCGGGCCGCGCAGGGTCATTCCCTTCCGGTTGATCTCGACCTCCCCGCCGTCCAGCCACCTGATCGGCTCTGGCATGGCACCGCCCGCGACAACCTGCCCTCGATCTTTCGGGAGGGTCTGAAACCGGGCCGCCGCCAGATGGTCCATCTTTCCACCGACCGGGATACGGCGCAGCGTGTCGGAGAGAGGCACGGAAAGGCCGTTATTTTGGCCGTAGAGGCCGGTCTGATGTTTCGGAATAGGATTTCCTTCTATCAGGCCGACAACGGCGTGTGGCTCGTTCCTAGCGTCTCTCCGGCCTATCTGACGTTCTGACGGGAAACATGGACTGTCCCCACACATTCCTTCCCCTTGAGCAAATCCCCTCTTGCCCGGTTCTACTGGTCCATCAGGTTCGGAGCGAGCGCAGCGCGGGAGCGGCGTAGCCCGCCGTAGGCGTCCGGACGTGTTCGCGCCTGCTCGCGCGTACACTCCCACCGTGAAGGGGTCAGGACATAGAACGGGCACAGATATACGCTAAGCGTCTCTGCGCGCACTTATGGGTCGACTCTATGCGTCGACGACTCCAGCATTCCAAAGGCATCCATCGGACAG
>NZ_JABCQG010000049.1 GCF_015244565.1 Gluconobacter vitians
GTATCGAACCGGTTGAACAGTCTTTCAATTGCACCCGCCTGCATCAGACATTCGCAGAACAGCCAGACCGTTCTGGCATCAGGCACACGAGCCAACAGGTCCAGTCCCGGAAAGTGCATGAAAGAAAGGCGGTCGTTGATCAGATATTCCGTCCGCTCGTCTGAGAAGCTGTTCAGTGGCTGGATCAACAGAATCTTGAACATCAGTATCGGCTCAAACGGGCAAGACGCTCCTCAACATCAAAGAGATCTGGCTGCTTCCTGCCATCTATCCCCAATCAACGTGGGGAAAACAGAATCATAGAAACAACCTTAAAACCAGGAGGGTTTTCAAACTCTCCAGATCCTATGCCTATAAATTTTTTACATTCTCTGATATTGAATAATAACGGTAAAATTTTTGGTGTAGGTTTATCAATACCTACACCAAATTTAATTCATTGAAAAAAATTCTTTATTTTTTCAAATAAAGAATTTTTTTCTTCATTTTGTATGGATTCCTTTTTTTTGTTATCGATAACTGACGATATCGCAGGGACATTATTGTGTCCGGCGTCCTTATCCAAAGGGCTAATAATAAAAAAATCTAGAGTTCCATGAGATGTACCGTCAGTCTCCAAGCGGAACTCTATTTCAGAAGTTTCCTCTTCCAGACCAAAGACGCATTTCAGAGTATTCCCTTTGTTTTTGTTCGTCTGGCTTGCAATCATGTTAGAACCGCCATTGCTGCAAACCTCTAACGTCATCCCTTTGCAATCGCTCTTTTCCGAAAAAACAGCTTCTACTTCATATTGTCCAGGAGCGAGGGTGATGTATGGCCCGTAGGTGACGCGATTGGAATTCGATTTATCGATGATAATGCCTTCGCGTGTGCGTTTCACATCGATTAATTGAATTCTTGGATCCGTGTGAGGAATGACAATTGCATCCATATTTATCAGTCGGATGTCGTGTAAGGTGCCCTCAAAATCACCGTAAACAGTCATACGAAATTCAACGCAATCTTCATCGCTAAGAAGCTTGAAGACAAATGCTTCTTCGGTGCGAGGATTGCGGGTGTGATGTGTTCGATTGAATTCTGCAACAACATTGGATCCCCAATCTGTTGCTACATCCAAGAAAATATCCCGGAAAATGGTATTTTCACTAAAACCTAATAATAACTTATACTGTCCGCGAGGAAGTTTTATAAACGGCCCATACATGACACGACCAGACTGGCCTTTATGTATCGTGATACCTTGGTCGGTTTTCTGTCCAGCCTCATCTTCTGTGAAACATTTGTCTGTTGCTAGCCAGGCTAGCTCATTTACTTTTTGCAGGCATATCTTACTAATAGTCCCTTCGAAATCACCAAATACGTTCACACGAAATTCAACATCCCGGACAGCCCGCTCCAAGCTGAAAAATACTGTATGATTGTGAACTTTAGTTTCTTCGTCATGCTGAATTTCGTAATGAGCTACAGAATCGGCCCCATATCCTGACGAAATATCAATCACTAAATTTTTGAAAGTCGTATTCTCGCAGAATTCGAAGGTTAACTTGTATTGGCCGCCATTAAGGCTCACGAAAGGTCCGTACATAACTCGGCCCTTCTCACCACCTATTACTACGATGCCTGAAGGCGTCAGGATTCCAGCTTCATCAATAACAATGTTCTTATCGCCAGCTAGCCATATATGATCTTTTTCACCATAGGCTTGTTTAGCCTTCCACATATCGCAGTAGTTGTTCGTTCCCGTCATGCCAAGTTCGGTTACGTCTCCAGCTTTTAGCTTGTTACGTTGACCGACGAGTACCTTGTCTGGAGACACATAAACAACGTTCTGCGGCTGACGTTCTGGGGTGATATAGCGAACTTCCCCCAAGAACTGATCGTCTGCATCTGCTGTTTGTCCCTTGAGTGCCATGGCTTTCGAAAAGCTTCGCCCCAGCAATGCGCCAGCCGTGGGATAATGATCGTGCGGTCCATAGAAACGATTGCGTGTATTCTCCACGATATTATCGATGGCAATTTTCCATTCCGGACGACCTGGCAGTGACCACAACAGGCTGGTCTGTGTGCATACCCAGCACTCCATGCCATCGTAGTTTTCCATAAAAGCTGCTGCGCCGTAGCGTTGCGGGATATTCCAGGGGTTCAGCAACTTTATAGCTAGATCAAAATAGATGCCGCCATAAACATACATCAAGCAATAACGTGCGAGGTCACACTTATAGGAATACGGCGCAAGATTATCGAAAGCCGCAAGAACTTCTTCTCCCAGCTCTTTCCCAATGAAATAACGTAATTCTTCTCCACCCCATATTTTATACTGAGCCTCTGGGTAGAGGTCTCGTGCAAGCTGCGCATTGCGCTCGAGATTTTCAGGAAGCTTCTCTGGAACCTGAAAACTATCGACGATAAAAACCTGGTGAAGCCAAGTTACTTTATGAAATTTTTCCATGGAATTTCTCCTTATATTCGCTTCTTATTGAGATGAAATTTCATAGCTTAGAAATTTACCCATAAAGAGCCGGTTCACGCATAACCGGAACTCAACATTTTCTTCATTCTGATCGAGAGTAAAAAAGGTCTCGATATATCCTCTTTTCATATCGATAGGGTTTAGTTTGAGTGTCTTGCGTGTTTTGTGTTCTTCACCTGCGGCAATTTCAATGGCGGCATTGGTAAAGCGAGTTTCTGGAGAAAATTTGGTGCGGAGCTTGTAGCGCCCTTTTGGCAAAGAGGTATATGGGCCGTAAATAAGCCGTCCTTTTGCCCAAAGGTGCGTGGAAATGCCATCTTCTTTTATGAAGCCGATTTCCGTTTTAATCGCGGGATCAGAGAACGGCCATTTTTGAAGAAGGATAGGTTCAAGTTCAAAACTTTTAACGGCACCGCGAAATCCGGTTTCCGTTTTTACAACAAATTCAACTTTATCTTTAGGTTGATTAATTTCTATAAGCATAGTGATGATATCATCATTGCTTACGTTTGCGGGAAGGAAAACGCATGACTTGATATATTCTTTTTGAAAATCTGCTGTAACATCAACTTCGATTTTTCTGAATTCTGTTCCAGACTCTAATTTGATACGCAGTTCATAGGCACCAGCACTTAAAGATGTATAAGGTCCGTAACTTAATACGCCCTCAAAATCTTCAGGCGCAACGATCCCGTGTTCATTTTTGAAAACAGGGAAGTCGGTATGAATAAGGCAGTCGTTTGCTGGCCACACGCAGAGCTTTTCGCCGTAGATTGCTCTTTTATTCCACATATCATTGTAATTGTTGCTGCCTGACACTCCCAAGTGTGCCAAATCGCCCCCAATTAATTTGTTGCGAAAAGCAATAACCTCCCCGCCTTTGGAGACATATGAGACATTGAGCATTGCAGAATCCGGTGTAACGCTCCGGCAGCTGCCAACGTACTGGTCATCAGCAGTAGATTCTTGCCCTCTTTCTACAAACGCAGCGATAAAGGCGCGACCCAACACCACTGGCCCTGTGGGATAGAGGGGGTTTTCTCCGTAATATTTCGATTTACAATTTTCTACTATGTATTGGATGGCAATTTGAAATTCTTTTCTTTTTGGGAGAGACCATAGAAGTCCTGTCTGGATGGCCGACCAGCTAGGGGACGTAAAAGGCACATCTCGACAAGCCCCAATGCCTTTATTATTAGGAATATTCCATTCCCTTGCAATTTGCACACCAAGATCAATATACAGTCCACCAAACACATACAGAATAACAAATTTCGCAAGATCGGCTTTATAAGAATATGGTTTTAGTATATCATATGCATATAAAACATCATCATCGAAATGTTCTTTTATAATTTTTCGGATTTGATGATTGCGCCATAAAGTATATTCTGCCTGCGGATAAACATGCCGAGCAGCTTCAATGTTTCTTTTTATGGCTTGCGGAATTGAGGCTGTTGGAGCTTCCTCGTCAAGAATGAGGATCTGATGCAGGTGTTTGATCTTATGGTGTGTTTTCATGCTTAGCGTTGTCCGGGCTTGCCTGTGGAGTGCTTGGTGCTCAATTTTAAAACAGTTTCCTGCGTGTTCAATACCTACAATTCTCTGCTGCTGAAAGCTTGTGGATAGCGCTTTTTTTTATTAGAGATGCTTACAGGCCATCTTGCATGGACTGTCATACTGGGAATGCCTTTGACGCGGCATTAAGTATGGTAAAATTTTTCATCTAGAAGTTTTTGAAAAATTTAAAAATAATAATTTTTTCTTATAATTTAATAAGATTTTATTTCTATGGATAATCAATGATGGGAATATAAAAATAATATATTAAGACCGAAATCTACTTTAAAAGTAAATTTGGCATTTTTGCGTCCTTAACCTAGGTCCTGTTAGGTCTTGATATAGTCTTGTGTAGCAGTAATGAGGATGACGGAGAGGTGGTCCCCATTTTTCGGACAGGGCAATAAGCTATAATCCGACCTGAGAGAGGACGGGTTTTATGGGCAAGGTTACGCGCAAGAGGTATGCGGCGGAGTTCAAATC
>NZ_JABCQG010000050.1 GCF_015244565.1 Gluconobacter vitians
CTCTTCCTGGAGCGGATAAACGCCGCCGCGTAGCCATCCAGAGGGTAACACCCACCGATCCGCTCAAAACGCAGATCAAAACCGCCCCAAAGAACCGTCAATCAAAGCGCCAAAAACCAGAAATTACTCGCCAAGCACATCAATCAGCGGTTCTTCGATCCCTCCAGGTGCAACAGACATGCGCCTTGGCATGCCCGGTCTGGCGCTGAGGGTTCAACAGTTTCTGGGGAGAGACCCCTATGCTGGTGATGTTTTTGTCTTTCGTGGCCGACGCGGCGATCTGGTGAAACTGATCTGGCATGACGGGATTGGAGTGTCCCTGTATGCAAAACGGATTGAACGTGGGTATTTCATCTGGCCCTCGGCAAAGGACGGGGCCATCCATCTGAGTGCGTCACAATTAAGTTGTCTGCTCGAAGGGATCGACTGGCGTAATCCGCAGAAAACATGGCGACCTGAACTTGCGGGATAACAAAAAGGGGATCGTGATCCATAATCCTGTACCCTTTTGAACGGTTTTGTGCTGAACTGTTTTTCATGACGGGAAGCATGGATGACATGACGGCCTTACGTGCGGCACTTACCGCTGCCGAGGCGCGTGCCCGTGCTGCCGAAACCCGGGCCACAGACGCTGAAGCCCGGGCAGTCAGCGCCGAAGCGCAGATTGCCCATCTTAAACATCTTATTGCACGGATGCGTCAGGACCGCTTCGGGGCGTCATCGGAACGGGGACGGCGCCTGCTGGGCCAGCTGGAACTTGATCTGGAGGAGCTGGAAACAACGCAAGCCGAAGACGCGTCCGAAAATGCGGCGTACCTCGCTGTCCGTGCAACAGCATCGCGGAATCACCGGGGCGGCAACCCTTGCCCGCCGACCTGCCACGCGAACGGGTGGTTCTTCCTGCGCCAACACAGTGTCCGTGCTGTGGCGGGACGCGCCTGAGTAAACTGGGCGAAAGCATCACTGAGACGCTGGAAGTGATCCCACGTCAGTTCAAGGTCATTCAAACGGTGCGGGAGAAGTTCAGCTGCCGGGACTGCGAGAGCATCACCCAGCCACCAGCGCCTTTCTACCCGATCTCACGGGGCCGTGCAGGGCCAGAACTGCTGGCGGGCATTCTGTGCGACAAGTATCTCCAGCATCTGCCGCTGAACAGGCAGAGTGATGCCTTTGCACGCGAAGGGATTGATCTCGACACGTCAACGTTAGCTGACTGGGTGGGAGCCTGCACAGCGACCCTGGCCCCTCTGAACGCGCTGATCCGGGTCCATGTGCTGGCAGCTGGTCGTCTGCATGCGGATGACACCACCGTGCCCGTGCTGGCGAAGGGCCGAACACGCACCGGTCGATTGTGGAATTATGTGCGCGACGATCACCCCTTTGGAGGCACAGCACCGCCAGCCGTGTGGTTCCGTTATTCACGGGACCGCAAGGGCGAACATCCTGTCGATCATCTTTCGGGCTGGACGGGGATCGTGCAATCCGATGCCTATGCCGGATATAACGCTCTGGCAAAACCGGGCCGTCAGCCTGCACCTGTCGTGTCTGCAGGATGCTGGGCGCACGGACGAAGGGGGCTGTTCAAAATTGCAGAAAAGGACAAAGCCCCCCCTTGCCATAGAGGCCGTGCGCCGGATCGACGCCATCTTCGAGGCTGAACGTGTGATAAACGGCACCCCAGACCAGCATCGGCTCGCCGTCCGTCAGGAAAGCAGTGCTCCCATGGTAGAGAACCTGTTCATGTGGATGCGTGACACGTGCCAACGCATGTCGTCAAAAAATCCCACTGCACAGGCCATGAACTATTTTCTCAGACGACCTGACATGTTCACACGGTTTCTCCATGATGGGCGCATCTGTCTCACAAATAACGCCGCAGAGCGTGCGCTTCGTGGGATAGCCCTCGGCAGAAAAGCCTGGTTATTCGCAGGCTCAGACCGGGGCGGAGAACGCGCTGCCGCCATGTATTCCCTGATCGTCACCGCCCGGCTAAACCTTGTCGATCCCAAAGCATGGCTCGCAGATGTCCTCGCCCGTATCAACGATATGCCAAATCCACGCCTCCATGAACTCCTGCCATGGCACTGGAAAACCCTTCACCAGAGCAACAATACCATCAAAGCCTGATTACGCCCGCGGCTCTCTCCGGATGCTTACGATGATTACAACAAGAGACAGAGCCAGACGGTGTGTCTTATGACATAAATTCATAAGACAGAGCTTCATATGCCATGATGACAATGGTTCCCGCAGGACACAGCAGAATGAGATTACCTGTGAGAAGACGGAGTGTGGAGCCAACTGGAAAACTGTCCCGACCGTATTGAGCGAAGCATGATGACAAGAGTTCAGTGGCGAACGTCATGAGAATTTCACGGAGACAGCATTTATCTGCGGTCGATCAGCACTTTGCTCAGGTTCTGGGCTATAGTGTTCACGTTGAACCGGATGTTAAAATAAAAAGAGAAAGGCACGATACTCTCTGTGACCATATGTTTGAAACTCCCAGTTCTCTCCTGTTCATTCCTTACGCCTGGTACGCCGTTTCGTGGTTGATCGATCGGGTGCCATGGCGGAGTTAATGTTTACGCAGTCGTCTTCTCATATGTCTGGAGTGTCAGGCTCAGTTCTTGCACATGGGCTTTCTGTCAGAGGGTTGCGTCATGCTCATGTGGGACCATTTGATATTGATGTGCCAGCAGGATCCTGTCTGGTGGTGACAGGCCAGTCCGGCGCAGGGAAATCGGTCTTGTTGCGCATGATTGCGGATCTTGATCCGCATCAGGGTGACGTCGCGTTGGACGGCTATTTTTGTTCACGCATGCCAGCGCATCTGTGGCGGAGGCAGGTTTTATATCTTCCTGCAGACCCTGGATGGTGGAGCGATATTGTTCTGGATCATGTGTCTGACAAGGATTGTACCCATGATTTGATGGAACAGGTGGGCCTGCGTCGGGGTGTGTTGTACGATCCGATACATCGTCTCTCCACAGGTGAAAGGCAACGCCTTGCCTTGATACGTGGACTCTTGAATGCACCACGCGTCATGTTGATGGATGAGCCATGTTCAGCGCTGGATGCCACAACGACGCTTCTGGTCGAAGCTGTGTTGCGGACTAAAATAGAGGAGGGCATGACGATTATTCTTGTCTCACATGATCTGTCACAGGCTGTGCGGATGGCAGGTACGCATTGCGAAATAGTCCGCGGATGCTTGCATGAGGATGTCTCGTGACCCCAGTCTTACTCACGTCTAAAGATATGATACTGGCGGGAGGACTACTCTTCAGCAGTATCGTGCTGTCTCTGGTCATGTCTCTGGGGCTTCAGAAGGCGCTGGTGATTTCGGCTGTGCGTATGACTGTGCAGTTGGCTCTGACTGGCAGCATGTTGTTGCTGATCTTTGACCGCCCCTCTGTCTGGCTGACGATAGCGATGCTGGTTTTGATGTTCGGCGCGGCTTCATACGAGGTTGGTTCGCGTCAGCTGGTCAAACTGACCCCTGGGTGGCATTTTGGCATTGGCGGGAGCAGTACCGTTATTGGTACGGTGATTGTCGTCTTGATTGGCCTGCTGACAGCGTTGCAGCCGCATCCATGGTATCAGGCACGCACAGCAATTCCGATGACGGGTTTGCTGCTGGGGAATGTCATGAATGCTGTCAGCCTGACGATGAACACCCTGCTTTCCACAATATCGCGTGACCGTTCGGCTATAGAGGCGCGTCTGACACTTGGTGCAACCAGAGCTGAAGCCATGAATGGTTCCATCCGACAGGCAATTCGTACGGGCTTGATTCCAACGCTCAATCAGATGGCTGCAGCAGGGATTATTACCTTGCCGGGAATCATGACGGGACAAATTCTTGCGGGAATGAATCCGCTGGAAGCTGCAAAATATCAGATCGTGCTGATGAGTCTGATTGTGAGCGGCAACATCATAGGCACGACGTTGGCGGCTACCCTGACGGCAGCGCGGTTGAGTGATGCCCGGGGGCGGTTGCGGTTAGATCATCTGGTGAGATGATCTAGGTGTTTAGTCCCGGGATTTGATGGTGTGATATTTTCACGCGAGTGGAAGGAAGCCTTATGGGACAGATACGTCATGGCAGCGCCACGACCACGCACGCCGTGCGAG
>NZ_JABCQG010000051.1 GCF_015244565.1 Gluconobacter vitians
GTTCGCTGATCAGCCCCGTAACCGCAATACGGCCTGGTCGCGTCCCATGCGCTTCGACATGATCTGCGAAGCCCACGGGATCGAACATCGTCTGACGAAACCCAATCATCCTTGGACGAACGGTCAGGTTGAGCGGATGAACCGGACAATCAAGGAAGCAACCGTCAAACGCTTCCATTACGACAGTCATGAGCAGTTGAGGACACACCTCAGCGATTTCATGGCAGCCTATAATTTCGGGCGAAGACTCAAGACCCTCAGTGGCCTCACACCTTACGAATATGTCTGCAAAATATGGACTTCAGAGCCAGAAAGATTCATCATCAATCCAACCCATCAAACCACGGGACTAAACACCTAAAGTGCGCCGAAACGGCTCCAGCCGGTCCGCGAGATAAAGACGGTGCATCCGCCGCAATTCGTCAGGCGCACCTGGCATCGTGGGCGCGTCCTTCGAGAGCATACCGCGCAACACTTTCATAGTGTTCAGAACGACCGCAGAAATGTCTTTCGCCAGCATCTCACCCAACCCTGGTGCACAGACACGCAACGCAGCCGCAATTCCAGCTATCGCATGTCCTCGTGCACGTTCGCGAATCTCCATCCTGTCGGTCCGGGCCTCCATCAGCGCGGACAGGGATTTCACGCGAGGATAAAGCGTGACAAGCAACTCGATCAGGACGTCCGCCAATGCTTCGGGCGACAGCGTGGCGGCACGTTTGGCGAGTGCCGCGTATTCGTCTTCCAGAACGGCGATATGCCGCTGCACCAAAGCGTCCGCGACCGCCTCCTTGTTTGGAAAGAAACGATAGAGCGAGCCGATCTTCGCCCCGGCGCGCGCGGCGATCTCCGCCATGGTCGTGGCCTCGTACCCTCGTTCCGCCATGAGATCAGACGCGGCCTCCAGCAATTCCTCAACGCGCTGACGCCCAGCCGCGCGCATCGGCTTAAGAGACGTCCGTTTACCCCTTGACGAATTTGAGTCCATCCTCAAATAATGCTCCTGCTTGAGTGTCTACTCAACTTACTAACGTTACCGCGTGTTCCGGACAATGGTTCGGGATGGCGGTTCTAACGCCGACAGGGATGTTTCTCCATGATTTCGCTTCAAGCCACCAAGACGGCTCTTGTCCTGATCGATCTCCAGAAGGGCATTACGGGGCTTCCCCTGGCTCCGACACCGGGTGCTTTGATTGTTGAGCGATCGAAAGAACTCACGGCGCGTTTCCGAACTGCCGGCGCACCGGTCATTCTGGTTAATGTAGCGTTCGCGCCTGATTTCGCCGATGCCGTGCATGCGGCTGTCGATCGCTCCTTTTCACCGCCTGGCGGCTTCGCACCAGACTGGGCTGAACTGGTCGACGGGCTTGCCGAACCGACCGATCTGCGTGTCACGAAGCGGCAATGGGGTGCCTTCTACGGCACGGATCTCGATCTTCAGTTACGGCGACGTGATATTACAACCATCGTGCTCGGCGGAATCGCCACCAATCTGGGTGTGGAATCTACCGCCCGAGCGGCGCATGAGCATGGATATAACGTTGTGCTCGTCGAGGATCTCATGTCCACCTTCACGGACGAGATGCAGCGCTTTGCCTGTGAGGAGATTTTTCCTCGCCTCGGCCGGGTGACGACGAGCGACGCGATCGCGCTGGATGCGTAAACGCATGGCTCATGTCTGCGCGTCTCGCGGTTCCCGGCGAGATCATTCATGAACGCCAGAACGTCGGCGCCAGGCTCAGACCCGGATCAACTGCCTCCGGGCATCTGGAAAATCGTGAGCGTCGCGGCGATAGGGTCTTTCATGGCGCAACTGGACGCCACGATCGTCAATGTGTCGCTTCCCGATCTCGTTACGACCCTGCACGCGCCGTTTTCGCACATTCAATGGGTGGTCAGCGGCTATCTGCTGGCGCTCGCCCTGACGTTGCCCCTGAATGGATGGCTCGTAAGCCGCCTCGGGGCGCGAGCGGTCTATTTATGGTGCTTCGGTGCCTTCACGCTGACATCAGGCCTGTGTGCGCTGGCGTGGTCTGCGCCGTCCCTGATCGTATTCCGTCTGCTGCAAGGTATGGCGGGCGGTCTGCTTGCCCCTATGGCGCAGATGACGGTTGCTCGTGTCGCGGGCCGACAGATGCCGAGGGTTGCGAGCGCAATGACGGCACCTGTTCTGCTCGCGCCGCTTCTTGGACCCGTCGCCGCCGGTGCCATTCTCTCCGTCGCGTCTTGGCGCTGGATCTTTCTTCTCAATGTTCCGGTCGGGCTCGCGGCCTTTATCCTCGCCGTCCTGTTTCTCCCTGACGATCGGCATGACGAGCGCCCCCGTCCACTTGACCTGACAGGGCTCGGATTTCTCGCGCCCGCTCTCGTCTCGTTTCTCTACGGCATGGATCATGTCGCCCGGCCTTATGGACAGGCGACCTTAGGCGCGTCCCTCGTGCTGTTCGTCCTGTATGTCAGATCCGCGCGACACAAGGGCGATGACGCGTTGATCGACCTGCGCCTGCTGCGTACGCCTGCCTTTTCGGTGTCGGCGGTCATCATGTTTCTGACGAACGGGGTGTCGTTCGCTGGTCAGATGCTTCTACCCGTATGGCTGATCCACGCCTGCGGTATCTCGCCCGAGCGGACGGGCCTGTTCATGGCACCCCTGGGTCTGGGGATGATGTGCGTCTATCCGCTCATTGGCCGTCTGAGTGAGCGGTTTGACGCGCGCGATCTGACCGGTTGCGGGGCTCTTTTGTCCTTTGTCGGAACAGTGATCCTGATGCTGCTCTCCTATAACGGTCTGAACGTCGTCCTGCTCACTATAGCGTTGCTGCTGCGTGGCGGAGGTGGGGGCGCCGTCGGTATTCCGGCGATGAGCGCGGGATATGCTTCTATCGCACGCGCGGATATCCCGATGGCAACGACCGCGCTGAACATCATGCAAAGGATCGGAGGACCGACATTGATCACAGCATGCGCCACGTTCCTTGGGTGGCGGCTTGCGACGGTCGGCCCGTCCCATGTCGCATCGGAGGTTTATGGCGAAACATTTGGGCTGCTCGCGTTATTTCATGGCGTCCTGCTGCTCGCCACGCGCTTCATCAGGCCTTCGGAAAAGAAACGCCAGTTCGGATCGAACTGAATCTGGCGGGCATTGATACTCGCCTGAGAGAATAAAAATCACCCAGGCAAGATGGGCCTGCATCGTCCGCTTTGCGGTCATTCGTTTGTGTTTCGGATTGTCCGACATGAGGGCGGAAGCAGCCTGTCTGCTTGTCACGCGCTAAGCGGACTTACCGGTTTCGCCTCATGTCGGACGCTGGACGTAGTATCTCAGAGGTCGTAAAGCCGACATTAAGTTGGCTGATCTACGCGACATACTCTTCGGCTGGTCAAATTATGCGCTTTCTGTTACTAATATGCTTAGGTGTTTAGTCCCGGGGTTTGATGGATTGGATTGATGATGAATCTTTCTGGCTCTGAAGTCCAGATTTTGCAGACATATTCGTAAGGGGTAAGGCCACTGAGGGTCTTGAGTCTTCGCCCGAAATTATAGGCTGCCATGAAGTCGCTGAGGTGTGTCCTCAACTGCTCGTGGCTGTCGTAATGGAAGCGTTTGACAGTTGCTTCCTTGATTGTCCGGTTCATCCGTTCAACCTGACCGTTCGTCCAGGGATGATTGGGTTTCGTCAGACGATGTTCGATCCCGTGGGCTTCGCAGATCATGTCGAAGCGCATGGGACGCGACCAGGCCGTATTGCGGTTACGGGGCTGATCAGCGAAC
>NZ_JABCQG010000052.1 GCF_015244565.1 Gluconobacter vitians
GGGGGGGGGGTTACCGCACCAGCTATGCGGGGGGGTTACCGCACCAGCTATGCGGTAGGTCTGCTTGACTTTCTTGCAGACTTGCCGAAATATCATGCAAACATAATCAGCAGAAATGCCGTAATATCCAGCACGAATGCGGCCACCTTACCGCAAGGATTTCCGAAAACATGAAACGCATTTCCACACCCCCGGAAGCCATAGGAACCCCAGCCAAAAACAATCCCGGCCAGTGGGTGCAAACCGAGCGCAAAACGCATGAAGCATGGGCGCGGTTGATTACGAAGAAACCACGGGCAGCGGCGCTGGCTCACCACCTAGTTGCGCAGATGGGGCACCAAAATGCCGTGGTGATCCCGCAATCTGTTTTGGCAAAGCTTATGGGCTGTAGCGTGGACACGGTACAACGGGCCGTGCGCGACCTTGTGGCCGAGAAATGGATTTCCGTTGTCCGACTTGGCCGAGGCAAGGAAGCGGCCTACGTGGTGAATGATCGCGTGGCGTGGGGCCAGTCTCGTGACCAGCTCCGGCTGTCGGTGTTCAGCGCCGCTGTGGTGGCCGATCTCGATGACCAAGACGAAGCCCTGTTGGGGCATGGCGATCTGCGCCGCATTCCCACCCTCTACCCCGGTGAGCGCCAGCTTCCCACTGGCCCCGGTATGCCGCCACCCTCTCAACCGTCCATTGACGGCCTAGAGCCTGACTTGCCAGTTCGTCAGCAAGAACCACGCCAAAGCGACCTAGAGGACTTCACCGGACGCCCTGGGCGTTAAGCCCAAGGCGTCAGAAGAAATCAGGGCCGCTGTCGTAGCTGGGGCCGCTGTCGTAGCTGGGGCCGCTGTCGTAATCCCTCGACCGGGAGCGGGACGGGCCTCCACGACCTCGCCCACGGCCTCGCGCTGGGGCCTGCTGCCTCTCGGCCTGCTGGCGCTTCTCCTGCTCCTGATAGACCTTCAGATGGGCTTTGACGGCCTTCTCCTCGGCGTCCAGTCCAGCAGTGCCCAGAGGGTGCCTGTGAGCCTTCAGGGCGCGATCAAACGGATCTGAGGGGTATTCCCCCGCAAGGAACTTCTCGCGGGCATCAGGGGTCAACCTCTGCGCCTTCTTGGCTATATCGGTCATGCGGCCCTTGGCTTCCTGCACGGCCCGCTCTCTGGCCTCCCTCAGTGCTTGCTGGCGCAAAGCCTCCCTGCGCTCATCCTCGCGTCTGCGGGCCTCTGCCGCCCGTCTGGCCTGCTCCGCCAATTCCTCTTGCCGCAGAGCACCAACGGCCCGCAAAAGTGCTTGAGCAGCGCTCTTTTTGGCGTTTTTGACCTGTTCGGCCACCTCCCTGACGGTGGCGGCCAGTTCGCGCACCATCTCCCGCACATGGTCGTTCAGGGTGCGCCTGCGCTCGTTCTCCTGAGCCTTGAACGTCTGGGGCTTGTATGGCTCCCCCTTCCGCTCCTGCTCGGCCTTGTGCTTGCGCTCCATCGTGGTGCTGGTCGGCCCAAGGTGCATGGTCGGCATTTCGTCCACGCCCTGCCGCTCATAGCTGCGATGGTCAATGCGGGCGGGCTTATGGTGGCGCTCTAGTGCTTCGTTGCACTGCATGGCCCACAATTCCCGAAGGCTCTCGATCTCCGGCCCACCCGTCTTGGCGGCGTCCAGTATGCGGGTTTTCTTGCCCAGCCCGTCCGGCTCGACCTCCCGTGTCGTGGTGAGGATATGGGCGTGATAGTTCCGGTCATCACCACCGGCACTGGGAGCATGAAGGGCAACATCAGCAGCCACCCCGTAACGCTCGACCACGGCAGAGGCAAAAGACCGTGCAAGGTCTGCCCTGTCTTTGGCGTCCAGTTCAGCGGGAAGGGCCAGCACATATTCACGGGCCGTCACTGAGTTAGAACGCTTCTCGGTCTGCTCGGCAGCGTTCCACAATGCAGAGCGATTGTGCGCCCACTCGCAACCAGCCGGGGCAATGATGAAACTATCATCAACCCCGGTTCGGTTGGCGTAGTCGTGTTGGCGTCCATCGCGCTCGTTGGTCAGCGTGTCCCCTGTTCGATAAGCCGCAGCGGCAACGGCACTCCTGCCGGTGCTACGCGATACGGTCTTAACGGACAGGTGAAAGATCGCCACGTGATCGGCTCGCTGACAGAATGGGGTTGCAAGGGGTTCGCCCCTGTCGCACGCAAACTCGCAGAGTTTGCATAAGTGCGCCCTTAATATCTAGCCGACATTAAGGGTTGTTGTCAATCTGATTCTGTGGTATGGTTACAATCAAGAGGAGTTTCGTGCAAAATGACAAACACGAGTCAGCCCGCAAAATCCCAGAAAGTTCTTGAAGCCGAAAAGAGGCTTGAGCAGGCGCGTAATGCACTAAGAGACGCCCGCAACGCCGAGAACAGACAGAAACGGAAAATTGAAGATCGTCAGAAAATCATATTGGGTGGTGCGTTACTCAAAGCGGCGGAAAGTGATGAACGCTTCTCGAACGTGATTGATGCACTTCTCAAGCGGTTATCACGGGAGCAGGACACAAAGGCTTTTCAAGATCACGGGTTCACCACACCTCGACCAGCACAAGCGCAGAATGAGGGCTGACCATGAGTGACCCAGACGACACGGACGTTCTAGGACTTCGTGCGTTCGAGGATTTGAAGAACACCGTCCAGAAATCGAATAAAGCCTATTCAGATGTTGCCGGTAAGCTGCCAGCCCTAGCGAAGCAACTTGAGGCACTGGACACCAAAAGCACCAAAGCCGCGCAACGTGTTGAGGACGCAGCGCAGGCCGTCACCAGCTACATCAAGACCGACAGGCGCACCCTGCTCATCTCCTGCGGGTTTGGAGCCATTGCGCTCGTGTTCTGCGCGGGCTTTCTGGGTGACATCAAGGGCAGTCGAACCGGATACGCTCAAGGGTTCGCTGAGGGGCAGCAGGAAGCCAAGAAGCGCGATGCACTGGCGGAATGGGCTGTATCCTCCCCATCGGGCCACATGGCCTACGAAATGGACAGGGCGGGGCAGATTCAGGCGTTCGGCATGTGCAAAATCGAAGGCTACAAGATCAGAACCGACCAGAAAGGGACATGGTGCGTGTCCGTCTCCGGTAACGGCCTCATGTGGCCCGTAGCGCCCCCTGACCTCCACCAGTAGAAAACCACCAGAACAACCACACACCCCATTCCTGAGCCATTTACGGGCCAATTTGAGGGGTGTTTCAGGTCTGGGCGAGTGCGGAGCAGGAGCGGCGTAGCCCGCGAAGCGCCAGACAAGCCGCTTTTCGTGACACGTCACGCAATCGCGCTCGCGCACGGTACCACCCGTGAGACTCCCTGCCCGTGGATATGTGCGCCGCCCTACGGGCCGCGCTCCGCCCGTGGATAGGGCATGGACAGCCCGTGGAAAACGCTGACGCGTTTACCACCGCCTGCCCACACCACTACCCACCGGCTCCACGCTCGGCACACATACCCACCGGCACACACAACAGGTCTGATTTTTTGATTTTAAGGATTTGTTAAGGGTTCGTTCTGCTGGAGAACACGGTTTCCCTCTGCCACATTTTTGCCACATTTGAACCACCCCAAAGAACATAGAAAGAAAGCGAAAAAATAATGTTTTTTTTCAATGACTTAGGGGGGGGGGTTACCGCACCAGCTATGCGGGGGGGTTACCGCACCAGCTATGCGGTAGGTCTGCTTGACTTTCTTGCAGACTTGCCGAAATATCATGCAAACATAATCAGC
>NZ_JABCQG010000053.1 GCF_015244565.1 Gluconobacter vitians
TTCAATCAGAGGCTCCCAGATCGCCCATGTCTCGTCCGTAAAAGTGCCTGTTCCGTCTCCTTCTTCCATCCCTATAATATGGGAAGTGTTTCAAGTGCTAACAGGCCCTAGCCTATCTGCTCAATGAATGGAAAGTTCTCCAGGACTTGCGCCGCCAACACGGACAAACCCATGTCCGGGACGACTGGAACGACGCCACAATCCGTAACATCCTCCGCCGCAATCTTTACGGCGTGGACATCAACCCCGCATCTGTGGAAATCACCAAGCTCGCCCTATGGCTCCATACCGCGCGATCCGACAAACCGCTGTCATCGCTCGACGAGCATATCAGGGACGGCAATAGTCTTATCGGGACGAATTTTCATAACAAGACGCTCGCGCCTTACAGTCCCGAAGAAAAAGAGCGTGTCAATGCTTTCGATTGGCTGGCTGCTTTTCCTGAAGTCTTTGCGCGTGGCGGGTTTGACTGCGTCGTGGGAAATCCTCCTTATGTGAAGCTCCAAAACTTCCGCAGGGTCCATGCCGACATGGCGGGTTGTCTCACTCGTGATCCGGCGGAAGGCGGAGTTTACCAAAGCACTCAGACAGGCAATTTCGATCTCTACCTTCCCTTCATCGAAAAAGGCATCCACCTTCTCAACAAGAGCGGCAGACTGGGCTATATTGCTCCCTCCGTCTGGCAAATGAATGAATACGGAGTCGGCCTACGCAGCTTCGTTGAACAAGGTCGGCATCTTTGGGGATGGATCGACTTCGGCTCCTATCAGATTTTCGACGAAGCAACTGTCTATACCGCGCTTCAGTTCTTCTCAAAACGCCCGAACGACGCGGTAAAGATCATTCAGGCTCCCAATGGGGTAGTCGCCGAAAGCCCCTGGGATGCACCAGGTATAAGTCTTCCCTATGATAATCTTTGTTTCGGAATCGCTGGCTCCTCGTCACAGGAAGCGAGCGCCGTCTGATCGACAAGCTGATGAAAAGCGGAAAGCGGAAAGCGGCTGGATAATCCCGCCGTCACTGAAAATATATTCGTAGGTATTCAAACCAGCGCCGATCATATCTATCATCTCAAACGCATTGGGCCGAACCGCTACGAGGAAAAACCACCCAAAGGAGCCCGGCAGGGGCGTGTCGTCAAAATCGAGGATGCGATCATGAAGCCGCTGGTCTCCGGTCCCGAGACCAGCCGCTACCTGACGCCACAGACCAAGACCTGTCTCCTCTTTCCTTATACCGTGTCCGAGGGCCGGGGCACGCTGATCCCGGCATCTTCCATGAAAGCTCTTTACCCCGATGCTTGGCGTTATCTGAAAGAACATGAGAAAGAACTTCGAGCGCGAGAAGATCGGAAGTTCGACACCAACGAATGGTATCAATTTGGCAGAAGCCAGAATATCGGGCGACAGAACGTTCAGAAACTTCTCGTGGCGCAAACTGTACGCACCATGCAAGTTGCTGCTGATGTGGAGGGAACATTTTACGTCAATAATGTGCGCGTCAACAGCATCGTTGCTTCTAAAAATGTTTCCATTTATGCGCTGATGGCGGCTTTGAACGGAAAGGCAGCCGGATTTGTTTTTAAAAGGACGGCCAAACCGAAAGACAACGGATATTTTCAGGCAAACAAGCAGTTTATCAGCTATCTTCCCATTCCCAACGCGAGCCCAAAAGACCAAGAGGCACTTGCGCGACATGCCGAGCGGCTGCAATCGCTTCACGATGAGCGGCGAAAGGCGCTCATCTCCATCGCCAAGTATATTAGCACTTTGCGTGTCCGTCGGCGTCCCGTCTCATGGCTTTTCCCCGACCTGCCTGATCTCGACACACTCATCGAGGGCGCTCCCAAGCGATTGAAAGGCGCAGACCGCACAGAATGGGCAAAGGAGCGCTTCAGCCGGGAATTGGAAACGCGGTATGAAGCGCTTGCCGGGCATCTGAAACCGGGTGTGGAACTGGCTCCTGAGCTGGCCGATGGCGAATTGCGCTTTCTGATTGATAATATCCCCGTGATACAGGGCATTATCCCGCCCCCCGATCAAGCGCCATTTCTCCTGGCCCAATGGGCTATCATAGCAAACCGTATCAGCGAGCCGGAGAAGCTCTCAGGCAAAAAAATAGTCAATCTTTTACGATCCGTCAGCCCTGATGCGGAGCCGCATATCAAGGACAATGTCATACACCTTCAAAAGGTGGTCGCCGGAAATGAAACCGATATCGCTGCGCTGGAGAGGCAGGTTAATTTGTTAATTTATCGGCTGCATAAATTAACGAATAATGATATTATCATGATAGAATCCAAATAACGGTAAGGTTTTATAAATATACCCAAATCTTTGCGCTATGGAATTTCCTCTGCTTGTGCGTCTCGCCATGGATTGATCGCCTTGACGTCGACGCAAGTGAAGGCGGCGTCGCGGGTTCCGATGGTCAGGCCATACGCCGTTGCGATTGCTGCAATGTGACCGTCTGCCATGTCCATTGCGTGACCTGCCGCTTTCGCTTTCGCCATAAGAGCCGCGTAGATTCGCGCAGCGTTGAGATTGAACGACAACACGTGACCGGAGAACGCGGGCAGGATTTTCCGTTCTAGCCGATCATCGTAATCCATGCGTCGCTTCCCTGCTGGCAGCGTCGCCACGCCAAAGCGCAGTTCGGCAACTGTCACGGCCGAAAAATAGAGCGTCTCGATCACTTGAGCGTTTGCCCATGCGCTTACGCGGGCATCAGCATCACCTTCTACAGTTCAGAGATGACTTTTGTATCCAAGAGGATCATTCTATACGGAAAGGCTCTGCCGGTGGCGTCTCGCGTAGCCAGGCAAAATGCTCGGCGTCGTCATCTGCTATTTCGTCCGTCTTGCGGACTGCACACGCCATCAGGGAACCGAATGTGCATCAACCGAGCGGGTTAATAGCATGAACCAGAATATTCCGGATTTCCGCCTTAGTGCTGCGGCCACGCGGGGCTGCGCGCGCCTTGAGAGCGCGGTGGACCTCATCCGATAGATTACGAACCGTCACCGCGGCCATGGGCAAATCCTCTCATAGCTTGCTAACTCATGATAGTATGTTTCAAACATGATGGCACAGCCAAAGATTCAGTAGCGGGGTCATAGGTATCCTCCGCCAACCGGCGTCCCGAAAGCGACGTCCAAATGAATATTCTCTGGCGTGATCCGCCAAGAGGTCGGCTACATCGTATTCAGCGACCGAGCTTGGCTGGATGGTTTCACAGTCGCTTTCTTCAATACCAATGCGATCTTGCCGGCTTCCGCTGACCTGGCAGTCGAGGAGGGGAGTACGGCGGGTCGCCAAAGATGGTTTCATGAGTCGATTCCAAGTATCTCGTGGGCTGTCAGGTGGCTTTCAACCCTTGATGACAGCGATCCACTCGGACGGGGAGAGCATAGGGCCAGATGGTTCCTGGTATCGTCGCCCGAAAAGCGGGTCCTTCTGTAGGTTTGATATATTTTCAGACGCCTTCTGTGCCAGCCTGTCACTTAGGTGCTGGACGCGCTGGAAAACGGCGTGCGCCATGTGTTTTCCAGCGGCTCGGACCTGCTCGGTTTCCCTAGGCTCAGGACTCATAGCCAGAAGATGACGGTTGCGGCGAGGCAGATGGCGGAGAAGAAGACATTCGGGCATCTGTCATAGCGTGTTGCAATACGCCGCCAGTCCTTGAG
>NZ_JABCQG010000054.1 GCF_015244565.1 Gluconobacter vitians
CTCAAAACGCAAAGTGAAAGCCAGATCCAAAAACCATCAAAGCAGCCTAATGAGCCTCAAAATCAGGTCACAGGAACTTCAATGACGGTTCTTCAATCCCTCCACCTCTTCTGGAAGGAGGAGGAGACGCATCGCTACGAACGAAAGCCTATGATATTGAGGCAATCACCAACGTGATACGCAGATTAGATCAAGACGATGCTTTATGTGAGAACCTCAGAGCAGCTGGATATCAACAGGCAACCCGATTCAGCATGCCATCCTACCAGAGGTGTTTCATCGAAATGTATCGTATAATTCTCTCATCCGCTCAGAACTGAAAGATTTGACCTTTGATGTGCCTTGGACATCTCAAATGTGCTCGCCGCCGTAAAAATTCAGTGCAAACATTTTTAGCCTGCCTGAGCAGTCTGGGAGCTTTAACTCTCAGCGGGTGTAATACCCTGCCCGACAGCGGCCCTACAGAAAGCAAGGTGCTAGAGGCTGCGCGGTCGCAACAGCTTAATCCACTCGGATTCCATATTATATCGGTAACACCTCAGGTGGCAGGTATCCTGTCCGCTGAAATCCCCCCCCTGATTTCAAGCCTTGATATAGCGTCCTCATCCTCATCTCGGAACGACCGAATTGGGGCAGGCGATGTTCTGACAATTACCATTTTTGAGTTAGGAAGTGGCCTTTTTGCTCCTACAGGGGGCCAGGCTATTCCCGGTGTTGCGCCAGGTCCTTCTGCGAATGTGACCAACCAGAATCTTCCTCCTACGCAGGTGGAAACAGATGGCACTATTAATATTCCATATGTCGGGCGACTGCATGCCGCCGGATTGACGCCGCAAGCACTTGCAGAAATTATCCGGGGCAATCTGAGTGGAAAATCCCAAAACCCACAGGTCATGGTGCGCATATCAAGCGATATCGCTAATACGGTAATCGTTTCAGGCGAAGTTCACCACCCAGGACGAGTTGTCTTGAGTACAGCTCAAGAACATTTATCGGATGTTGTCGCCATAGCAGGAGGGGCCGTTTATCCTCCAGAAGACTCTCATGTCGAACTGGTACGCGGCGACAAAGTTGGGGCAACAGATTTAGGTACACTGGAATCTTTCCCACAAGAAGATATCCATGCCCATCCCGGAGACCGAATTCACGTTATTTATCAACCCCGCACCTACACCGTCTTCGGCGCAGCAGGGACGCAAGCCACGGAAACTCCTTTTAAATCCCCACATGTTTCTCTTGCAGAAGCACTGGCACGCGTTGGTGGACCGAACGATAATAGGGCTGATCCAAATGCAGCCTTTCTTTTTCGTTTTGAAGATCCCGTTGCAGCGAAACAGCTTGGTCTCGATACGCCTCCTACACCCCAAGGAATACCAGTCGTCTACCAGATCGACATGATGAACCCGAGCAGCTATTTCCTTGCTCAGCGCATTCCTATGAAAACAAAAGATGTTTTGCTGATAGCTAATGCAAAGACGAACAAATTTTACAAATTTGACCAGCTAATAAGTACGCTGATCAGTCCTGCAATTACCGCAGCTTACGTAGCCCACTAAGGGATACATGAGGCCCTTCTTAAAGGGCCTCATATGCGGAAATGGCCGCGCTGATGTCTTCATTATATTGAGTGAAGGTACCATTCGCGATAAGCGCTGCGCGGTTACACGTGTCGCGCATAAAACCCATATCGTGAGATACAAGAATCATAGCCCGGTCTTTGCGTTTTACGAAAAGTTCTTCCTGACAACGCTTATGAAAACGTGCGTCTCCGACCATGATAACCTCATCAATCAGATAACAGTCAAATTCAATCACAATTGAAAGTGCAAACGCCAAACGTGCACGCATACCCGAGGAATAGGTTTTAACGGGCTCAGCAATTTGTGCCCCGAGTTCTGCGAAGTCGTCGACATATGCCCGAGTAACTGAGTAATCCAAGCCATAAATTCTACAGATAAATCGTAGATTATCTAAGCCACTCAGACTTCCCTGAAACGCCCCGCCAAATGCCAGCGGCCAAGAGATCGACATTGTCCGTTCAATGCGACCGCTCGTCATAGGTTCAACACCGCCTATGAGGCGAATAAGCGTAGATTTTCCAGCACCATTCCGGCCGAGCACTCCAAGCTTCTCGCCTGGAGCAAGCTGGAAATTTACCTTATTCAGAATCCTGCGACGCCCATGCGCGGACGGATAATCCTTAGTAACATCTATGCAACGTAACACGGTCTAATCACCTCAGGTGAGCTTATGCTCTCGCGCGCCACTGATCAGTAATACGATCATCAGATACACACTGAATGTTGCAGCAAACACCACGGCAATATTAGAAAGTGCGTGTGGATAAGCAGCATAATCTGGCAAATTAGGCTGTGTAATCTCATCAAGATAAAGAAGCTGACGATCGGCTTGAAGCTTAGCAGCTGCTACAGCAGTATCGGCAGCAGCAACTTCTTTTTCAAGGAGAGTTCTCTGGAAAACCAGCTCTTCATACCCGCTGATCTTGGGAACAAAAGATGTATCCGAACCAGTTATTTTAGTCTCCGTATTTTTGATTTCTGCTTCCAAAGCAACAATACGGCGTTTATGTACCTCTATCAGAGGGCTTTTCGGGGTAGAGCGCTGTAATTGCGCAAGCTCAAGCTGCGTCGTAATCAACATAGTTTGAAGGCTGGCGATATCCTTCAAAACAGGTTGAGACTGCTGCGCTGGATTAAGCATCGCAATTTCGTTGCGATATGAATCAATCTTCTTGTTGACGACAGATAACTTCTCCAGCGTCGCATGAAGCTCATGGGATGACGCCGCAATCGTATTGGCTCGCTGCCGAGTGTTCATGTCATTAACCAAGTTTTCTGCCGAGTCCAGAAGAGCCTTGGCTAATCTTTGAGAATCATTCGCATTGAATGTTCGAACCTGGAGGATTGATACACCTGTTGTGGTATCCAGTTCTGATACAACATGTTTTTTATAATATTTGTAAAAATGCTCAAACGTGTGCCCAGAATAGAAATTTGGAAACCGCGCTAACGCATCAGCAATAGGTGTATCGTAAACACTCTTTAAATTTTGCGTCCGCATCAGAAGCTGCGCAGCATCACGTGACGTTACATATGTTTGAACAGCATATGTATCTTCACTCGCCCCTCCGCCACTGCCCTCCAGCAAACCTGCCAACATCATATTCGGCTGGTTATTCTGTCCTCGTACGACGAACTCGGCCTCTGAGACATATTGAGGTGTCGCTAAGAAGGCATAATACGCAGCTGCCAACAAAGTGGGCAGAATAACGCCACCGCAAAGCCCAAGATTACCGCGTACCCAAGCATTAATACGCGGCATCCTGCTCTGAGCAAGACGTATGTGATTTACGGAAGGGGTATCGTCAACGGGCACCTGATTCATGACACTACGCCTTGCCTGAAACTGATGCATCAGGCAACTCTCCAAGAAATAAATAAGTTTGAAAAGTCTAGGGCCTGTTAGCACTTGATCCAGTCTGCAGCAGCAGCGATGTGTATGACGGCAAGGAATGACGCCGCTGTTTTTTCGTATCTGGTCGCGACTGCACGCCACTCCTTGA
>NZ_JABCQG010000055.1 GCF_015244565.1 Gluconobacter vitians
CGTCTTATCCCGACGATCATTCTTGGTATTGGCTATCTCGTTGCCTTCTATTGTCTTTCGATGGCTCTCAGAGATATTCCGACCGGGATTGCTTACGCAATCTGGTCTGGTGTGGGTATTGTTCTTGTTGCTGTAATTGCCTGTATTTTTCAGGGACAGAGCCTCGATCTACCTGCAATGGTCGGAATGGCTTTGATCATTGCAGGTGTGTTGGTGATGAACCTCTTTTCAACAGCAACGGGGCACTAATTCTGTTTGCATAAAGGTGAGTTCGTCGGACAGGTCGGTCATGATGCTCCCCCCTGAAGGAGTTCGAGTTGCATGGGTGGCCGGGTCTCCGCGGCTAGGGCCTTGCGAACGTCCAGCGAGCCATTCCATGCCACATGCGGATTGATGAAATATACGGCTATTCCTCGGCCCTGCATTCCTTCGATCTTACGCCGTTCACGGCGGATTACGCCCATTTTTTCCAACGTTCCCATGATCCGGCTGACGTTGGCGGGTGCGCATCCGATCCGTTCGGCGAGCTGGTCACGAGTAAGCAGAACCTCCCCGGTGTCTTGCCGGAGATTGAGTATTATCAGATCAAAAGCATGACGGACCTGATTGGGTCGAGCATCTGATGGTAATTCGCGGATGGCGTCCCAGATCGCGGCGGTCTGTGTACGGCTCAACATGCTGAAACCTCCCGGCCAAAGCCCTTCGGCGGTGTCTGGTCGCGCGGCCTTCTGTAGCGCGTGTGTGGCCCTTGAGATGGCTATACGCGCCTCTCCGGGCAAATGATTCAGGAGTTCTTCGGACAGGAGCGAGAGCTGCTCGGCCGCCTGTGCGGCTTCCTCCTGTCCTGACCGCTGTGGTTTGGTGGTGAGGCGCACAATCTGGGCCATGTCTTGCTCCCTGTGGAGAACCCGTTTTTACGTGTCAGGCTATGGCACCAATACGTGTCAGATTCCGACACGTAAAACAATTCATTTCTCCCAGTTTCTTGCGGGGTGTGGCGATCCCTAAGAAAGAGAAAAGAATCTAATCCCCCTGTTGTCCCCCCTTTTTTCGGTGGAAAACTGCCATTCCGGGGTCTGCTCCGGCGCCCTTTGGGCGGGCTACGCCGCTCCCGCTCCGCGCTCGCCCGGATCCTGTGACGCCGGCAGAATCGGGCGAGAGAAAATGGCTCAGGAAGGAATGAGGGAGCTGGCCGGCTTTCCCATCCGGGTGACGGTCAGGGGATATACCAGCCGCTAAGGTTCCCTTTGGCGTCCAGTTTCGGGAAACAGACCGTCCGGCCCTTCTGGCGTTCCATGGTCCAGCCATCCCCCTTGCACAGGGCCAGCATATCGAGGCTGCCAAGCTGGTCGAGGCCATAGGCCCGCTGTCCGGCCGGGGTGTTGGCCCAGCTGGCGGCGGCCTCCTGATTCCGGGCTTTCTGGTATCCGTCCGCGTGCCCGGTGTCCCATCCAGCCCGCTGACCGAAGAAATATCCCCCGCCAAACGCCACCAGAACGAGCAGGAAGGCCGTCAGGCCCGTCCAGAGTAGAGAGGAGCGTATTTCGGTCTGAGCGGCCTGTAGCGCCTTCTGTGAGGCTCCTGTGGCCTGTTTAAGAGCGGCCTTCATTTCGGCCGACAGAGTGTGTTCCTGCTGGTTTCGGGCCGCCTGATCGGACCGGACGGCCCGAAGCAGACGGTTTGTCTCCGCCATTTCCCGGCCGAGCTGGTCGAACGCAGCCAGCCCGTCATCCAGCTCGCGTTCGTCGGTCATGACCGGTCAGGCTCCGGCTTCTGCCAGCCCTCGAACGCCTTGTGGTCATGGTCGCGGGTGATGCGTTTCATCAGCTCGTCAATGACCCGGCCGAAGCGTTCATCCTTCCCGGCCGCGTCGATCAGCAACCCACCCAGAATGACCTTGCGGCGGGTGTCCAGTTTGCGTTCCTCGGCGGTCTGTCTGGCGAGCAAAGTCTGATACCGGGCCTTGGCCTGCTCGACCTGCTGTTTTGCTTTCTCGATGGGTGTCATTTTTTCTCCTGCCCCAAGTGGGTGCAATGGTCTGTCGTTATTCTTGTCCCCGCGTGACCCTGTTGATGATACCCGATTTTTCGGAAGTTTCCTTGATTCGTCGCGGAACGCAAACAACCCTTGCGACGAAGTAGTAAAGGGCGCACTTTAGCATTGTTCCAATGCGTGCGTCAGGGACGTTCCTTCCCTGAACCCTTCCTTATCCCGGTGACCCGTGGCGATCTATCACCTGTCCGTCAAAGCCATATCCCGTTCGGCCGGTCGCAGTGTTGTCGCTGCTGCTGCCTATCGTGCCGGTCAGGAACTGACAGACGAACGGCAGGGCCTGACGCACGACTACACCCGCAAACAGGGGGTGGAGGATGCGTTCATCGTGGCTCCAGATGGTGCAGACTGGGCACAGGACCGGAACGCCCTATGGAACGCAGCCGAAGCGGCCGAGAAAAGGAAGGACGCCAAGACCGGCCGGGAATACGAGCTGGCGTTACCGGCCGAACTGGATGCGGGCGCACGGAAGGAACTGGCGCGGGATTTCGCGGCCGAGCTAGTGGCGCGGTACGGGGTGGTGGCAGATGTGGCGATCCATGCACCCGGCCGGGAAGGGGATAACCGGAATCATCACGCTCACATCCTCACCACGACCCGGACGGCGGGGGCGGAAGGGCTAGGGGCCAAGACGCGGGTTCTGGACGTGGCCAGCACCGCATCGGCCGAAATCGAGCACATGCGGGGGGTGTGGGCGCGCCAGGTGAACATGGCGCTGGAACGACACCTGGTCGAACAGCGGGTGGACCACCGGAGCTTCGAGCGCCAGGGGAAGGAACAGGAGCCGACCCGGCACATGGGCGTGTCAGCGACCGCCCTAGAGCGTCAGGCGGCCCGCGAGATTCCCGGCCGAGATCCTGTGACGGATCTCGGGAAGCAGAATGCGGAGATCCGTGAGCGAAACCGGGTGCTGGAAACGGCCCGCAAGGCCATGGAGAAGGCGCAGGAGCTGTTCTCCGGCCTTGAGAAGCGGGCACGGCTGGCGGTTGGTCTGGCCCGGAAGCTCGGGGAGCGGATGGAGCAGCAGCGGGAAGCCGAACGCCAGAGGCAGGAGCGGGTCCGTCAGGCCGAAATCAGGCGGGAAATGCAGCGGCAGGCAGAGCAGCGGGCGGCCGATGAAGCCCGGAAGGCCGCCGAGCTGGCAAGACAGAAGCAAGCCGCCAAAGAGGCCGAGAGGCCAACAGTCAGGCGTTCCCGTGATCGGGGGCCAAGTATTGGGTTTTAAAATTTGAATGCGCGAATCAAAAGCGGCTTTCAATTCTTCAAGGAACTACATCTGTGAGCTATTTTTATCTCGGTATAGCCATTGTTGCCGAAATCATCGCAACTTCTCTTCTTAAAACCTCTGAAGGTTTCACACGTCTTATCCCGACGATCATTCTTGGTATTGGCTATCTCGTTGCCTTCTATTGTCTTTCGATGGCTCTCAGAGATATTCCGACCGGGATTGCTTACGCAATCTGGTCTGGT
>NZ_JABCQG010000056.1 GCF_015244565.1 Gluconobacter vitians
CTTCAATCAGAGGTTCCCAGATCGCCCATGTCTCGTCCGTAAAGGTGCCTGTTCTGTCTCCTTCTTCCATCCCTACAATATGGGAAGAAATTCAAGATCTAACAGGCCCTAATATTCTTGGAAGATAATGCCTCGTGAAGCAGAAAATTGGGTCGTACCATAAATATCTAATCATTAATCATAAAAATAGTCTTATCAAGAAATGCAATACGAATTCTATATCACTATTAGATAAGTGATAATATGTTTTGTAAGTAAATCGGTAAAAATTTATATTACAGAAGTATGACAGTTCTGTGTAATTCTCATGAAGTTTCTTTTGTAGGGGTTGAGTAGAGATGCTTTTTCCGGGACTTGGAGCGCGACCTTTGGTTCATTGGACGGGCGACCATGAAAACAATCTTGTTCATCACGACATGCTGCTTGTGTTTTCAGAATGTTACTGCAACCGCCCGGGCACAAGACAGCATCCAGAAAAACCGGCCGCATAAAAAAGCTTCTGACAGTCAGAAAAAAAAGGTTTCCCGCGATAAAGGCGGAAACGAGAACATCAATGTCACCGGCTACCGCAAGGCTGCGGGCGGCGGCATGATGGTACGGCATACGATTGCCAAAACAGTCAGTTCGCTCTCTCATGACTACATTGAGATGCAGTCTCCCACATCGACCATTGAATCCCTGATTGCAACATTGCCGGGTGTTGTTTCAGCCAGTGAAGGTCCGCTGACGACTTCCTTTTCCACGCTTCATATCCGCGGTATGGCGCAAGCTGAAATCGGCGTGACATTCGAAGGTATGCCAGCCGCCAACCCCTTTACATACAGCACCTATACACCCTCTCTCGTTGACAGCCAGAATATGGGTCAGGTCAATGTCATGCAGGGAGCGGTGGATATAAATTCTCCTACATACAACGCAACCGGCGCCGAAATTTCTGCCAGTATCCGAGGACCGGCAGACCAGCGGAATGTGCACATTGCAGGCTCCGGTGGTTCATATGGAACCAACAAGGATTTTATCCGCTATGATACTGGAGAGATCGGTCATACGGGCGTGCATGCTTTTGTATCGGGATCCTATTCCCGCGGCGACATGTGGCGTGGAGTTGGAGATATCAGGCGATGGCATGTTGACGCGGCAATGACGAAGCAGTGGGCGCCGCATAGCGATTCAAAAGTCATCTTCGGCTGGACAAAGGCAGCGCAGGGAGAGTGGCTGTATCCGTCTCTGGCCAACTGGAAAAAATACGGCATGAAATATGGCCTAGATAACCAGTATGGTGCAGGCGATACGCATTACGTAGGCCTGAACGGAAAAAATACCGGTGCGGTTTACGGAACGATCAAGAATCACTTCAGCTTTGGTCATGGTCTGAGCCTTGATGCCCAAGCTTATTCGGTGGAATTCCACGGACCTTACTATTATGGCGAAACCATACCCGTCAAAAACGGATTTGTAGGCGCTGAAGGCTACAAATCCTTGGATAATTACCAGAATCTTCCGGGGTATGATCCGACCAACAAGAATCTGACCGCTGCCGAAGTCTCGAACTGGTATACTCTGTCGTCTGGAATGATCCTGACAGGGCGCTGGAAGCATAGCTTCAATACGCTCAGCCTGACCTACTGGTATTCTTACGCCCAGGAAGCAGCCCAGATGCGTTTCTACCCGGTAAATAGCAAGGGTCAGTGGAATGGCAATGGCGCTGCGCTGACGGCCAATGGCGGAATACCCTTGGCCGAGGACAATGAAAACGGTCTGCAGCAGCTGAACAGTTTCGCTTTGGACGACAAACTGTCATTCCTGCATGATCGGCTGACGATCGATGGCGGCATCCGGATGGCGATGGCAAATCGTCAATATACGCAGGATCTTCCGGGTGTAGTCGGAAATAACTACAAATCAATCAGAAACGTTTTTGTTCCTTCGCCTCAGGTATTGATCAACTACAACTTCAATTCTCACCATCAGATTTATATTAATGGAACAACGGGCTATCATCTTCCTGCTGCCCTCAGTTCGCAGCTTGCATCCTACAGCCGCTCGACAGGCAAGGCCCAGTCCCTTCCTCTGGCCGATTACAAGCCTGAATACATGATCACCGAAGAAATCGGTTATCGTTATAATGGCTTCCTCATGGCTAACCTCGCGGGCTTCCACTACAACGTTACCAATCATCAGATATCCGCTCAAAGCTATGTCGAGGGATCAACTGCCACGATATCCCAGTTGATCAATGCGGGCGGAATGGAGGCGTACGGTATCCAGGCCGAAATCGCGACGCGTCCGTGGCACCATGTCAGTGCCTATGCGTCCGGTCAGTACATGCATACCCGAAACGGCAATAACATTGCCTATAGTGGAGATTATCTCCGCACGAAGGGAAAACAGGAAGTTGGCGCACCAAGATTTTCTGGCTCGCTGGGTCTGACCTATAATGACGGGATATGGTTTGGTAACTTCACACTGTCCTATATCGGATCACAGTATGCGACGCTCATGAATGACCAGCGTATTCCTGGTTATATCACCGCCAATCTCGGCGTTGGCAGAACCCTGCCAAAAATTGGACACGTACTTCCGAAAATCAAACTCAATCTCGTGAATCTGGGCGACGCAAGTTACCTGTCTTCGATGTATGGATACACTGCTGCGGCGACGACGCAGAAAGGAATCTTCGGGACGACGATCAAGGGCTCCAGCCCAACCTATGTGATCGGTTCGCCGTTCGTCGCCATGGGCACAATTTCCGCAGATTTTTAAGTTCGCAATGCGGGCAGTATAGAAAGGATGGGAATAATATATTCCCATCCTTTTTATTTTCCGCGTGATACATGTGTCCGATGCAGTTGCGGACCGGATAGCGTTTGCAATCCGTTTGCTGTGGAACTTGGTGGCCTTTGCGTAACGGAATGATCAGCAGAATATTGATGCAGCATTGAATGGGTTTTTTTTAGACCGTATTAACGTTTTTCTAGTGCAGAAAGGCGTTTAGACTTAGTTCCCATTGATTTGAGGGTGGAAATCTGATTCAGGCTTCGTGGAGAGATTAATAATAAGCGACTTGTCCTAACTGACGGACCAACAGATGGAACATCTGCGACCGTTTTTCCGAGCGTCGTATGCGCCCGCAGCACAAAAGATGCTGGGACATCGGGGTTATAACGCTGACTGGTTCAGGGGGCCTAGGTCACGTTGACAAAAGACCCAATCCAGAGTTTTGCGGCGGCGATATTGAGGAAACTGTTGAAGGATAAGGCGGTCTTGTCGTAGCGGGTCTAGGTGTCTAGTCCCGGGGTTTGATGGGTTGGATTGATGATGAATCTTTGTGGCTCTGAAGTCCAGATTTTGCAGACGTATTCGTAAGGGGTAAGGCCACTGAGGGTCTTGAGTCTTCGCCCGAAATTATAGGCTGCCATGAAGTCGTTGAGGTGTGTCCT
>NZ_JABCQG010000057.1 GCF_015244565.1 Gluconobacter vitians
TCAATCAGAGGCTCCCAGATCGCCCATGTCTCGTCCGTAAAAGTGCCTGTTCCGTCTCCTTCTTCCATCCCTATAATATGGGAAGTGTTTCAAGTGCTAACAGGCCCTAGACAGTAGAGATTAAACTCTTATTGTTACCATGAAAATCCTGACAGGAACCTGAACGGACAAAGATTTTGAATAATAAATTCCATTGAAAATAACTCACAGTATTATAATTAATTATTTGTTGTCATGTGGAAATTGAAGTCCTATCCCTGAACATAATTCAGATTGCTAACGGATAATCTTATGTCGCGACTTCATCCTCTCGCTGAACGTCATGCTGTCGAGAAACTTGGCTGGCTGCGTGCCGCCGTTCTCGGCGCCAATGATGGGACGCTTTCCACCGGAAGCCTAATTGTTGGTGTTGCCAGTTCTCATGCGACACACGGCAGTATCCTCATCGCAGGATTATCCGCGCTGGTGGCGGGTGCCCTCTCCATGGCAGCCGGGGAGTATGTTTCGGTCAGTTCTCAGCGGGATTCAGAACAAGCCGACATCGCCCGTGAAAAACAGGAGTTGGCTACGGACTGGGACGGAGAAGTAACTGAACTGGCGGGGATCTATCAGCAGCGTGGCCTGGATGCAGATCTTTCCCATAAGGTGGCAGTCGCCCTCATGCAGCATGATGCCCTCGGCGCTCATGCTAGAGATGAACTGGGGCTTTCAGAAGCTACAGCAGCCAGACCCATTCAGGCAGCATTTGCATCAGCTTCAGCTTTTTCGTCAGGGGCCGTGTTGCCCGTTCTGGCAGCCGTTCTGGTGCCTGTTTCGTGGGTGTCCTGGAGTGTCTCCCTGACGTCCGTCGTGGTTCTTGCCATTCTGGGAATTGTTGGTGCAGTCGCTGGTGGCGCAGCTCCCTTGCGCCCGGCGCTGCGCGTGACGTTCTGGGGTGTTGTGGCGATGATTGTTACCGGCGGGATCGGACACTTGTTCGGCGTGTAACGCAGCAGCAGCTATCCAAAAGATACCCATCAATGGCAGGAACAGTGAATTCAAACCCCACTTAAATTAATATCATTCATCATTAATAAATCCCAATAATAGACAATAATGGTTGGCTATTTCTTGGTTTAATCATAAAATAACGAATTAATAAGTATTGCAAAATTATTAAATTTTTTCTCATTCCTATTGTAATTCAAGGGGAAAAGTTACTATATTTCAATATATTTTTTCTTTCTCAGTTCTTAGAAAAAGAATTCATCAATTAAACGAAAATAACTCGACAACACGTTCCTAGAACACTGGATCTTTGTACAATGATCGATGCCTGTAGGGTACTCATGGTCTTTCCCCTCTTCAACGCAAGCTCATTCTGGAACTATCAAGAAACCTGTGATCTAACGAACGCACGCTATCCTGCGGCACCTCTTGGTCTTATTACAGTTGCAGCGCTGCTGCCTGAAAACTGGGAAATACGGCTGGTAAACCGAAACACCGAACAGCTGGATGATGCAGATTTTGACTGGGCCGATATTGTCATGACTGGCGGGATGCTGCCGCAACGCAACGATGCCCTGCGTATTATCGAAATGTGTCGTACCCTTGGCAAGCCGGTCGTGATCGGTGGCCCCGATGTTACGTCCAGCCCCCACCTTTACAGTGCAGCAAATTTTCAGGTTCTGGGCGAAGCCGAGGAAATCATGATTGATTTCATCACGGCATGGCGGCGTGGTGACAGGCAAGGCGTATTCAAAGCGGAGATGGGCAAAACAGATGTTACAAAAAGCCCTCTGCCGCGTTTTGATTTATTGAAGCTGGATCAGTATCTGCACGTTGGCGTTCAGTTTTCACGTGGGTGTCCCTTTAGTTGTGAGTTCTGTGATATTATCGAACTCTACGGTAGGGTGCCGCGCACCAAGACCAATGCACAGGTCATAGCAGAGCTTAATGCCCTGTACGCTCTTGGCTATCGCGGACATGTCGATTTTGTGGATGACAACCTGATAGGCAACAAGAAAGCACTTAAAAATTTCTACCAGACCTCAAACAGTGGCAGAATACAAAGAATTTTCCATTTGAATTCTCAACAGAGGCTTCAATTAACCTCGCGGATGATCCCGATTTGCTGCGTAGCCTGTCTGAGACAAATTTCTTTGCCATATTCGTCGGTATCGAAAGTCCAGATACAGAGTCTCTGGTGCTCATGCAAAAAAAGCAGAATACAAGGCGGAGCTTACAGCAGAGCATCGAGACAATCCACAAAGCAGGAATTTTTGTTAATGCTGGCTTTATCGTCGGGTTTGATAGCGAAAAAGGCAGCATTGCTAAAGGCATGATTGAATGTATCGAAGAGACATCGATCCCGGTCTGCATGGTGGGTCTGCTTTACGCCCTGCCCACAACGCAATTGACTCGCCGCCTTTTTGCCGAAGGTCGTCTTTTTTCCGGCAGTGAACAGACCCAGTCGGGCGATCAGTGTACCGCTGGACTTAATTTCGAAACAAAACGCCCACGGCGTGACGTGCTGAATGATTACAGAACAGTGCTTGCCGCAATCTATGATCCGACTGCTTATTTCGGCCGGGTCCGCAGGCTTGGCCGAATGCTCAAGCGTGAACGCACGCACCGAATGATAAAAGGAGATCTACGCAGTTTTATCCGGCTGCTTTTCCGCATCCACCGGGCCGGACCGGGAACGACCGGGCAGTTCTGGCGTATGATACTGGCTGCGCTTTGCATAACCCCAAAGCACTCCCTTATGTGGTCATGACAAGTGCGCTTTACCTTCACCTTGGTCCATTTTCACGGCAGGTCATTGCTGAAATTGACGAGGAAATAGCAAATATAGATCAAGGTCGGTGGAGCCCTCCACCTGTCATGCAACCTATTGAAGTCGAGCTTATGGCAATCTGACTTGTATTAAGATCTGGAAGCAATGTGCACACACATCGTTTGCCGGCTTCCAGTTTATCCAGTGCCATGGAAAACCATTTTTTCAACTGATGCACAGAAAGTTTCCTGGTCATCGCACGAACATCAGAGGTGGACCCGTCTGTTCGGACAGTTTTTGGGTTTGAATAAGCTATACCCGGTTATTGTTATGCCGCCATTCTGACGGCGTTGCTGTTGGCCCTCTGGTCCTGGGTT
>NZ_JABCQG010000058.1 GCF_015244565.1 Gluconobacter vitians
GGTCAGCCTGATCTTGTCGGAGACGTTCAGGCTTGGGTGTCAAACGGGTGATCGTTGCAGCCATGTGGGAAACCCTTGTATTGGCGTCTATTAAGTCACACAGTGAGTGAACTAGTAGTCACACAGTGAGTGACTTAATAGCAAGCTATTTTTTGGCGGTTTTCCGGGGAAATTGCTCATTTTGGGGTGAAGTTATCCACGCCAGATATAAATAGATAAGATTCTCTTCCCCTGTAGTCCCCTTCTCAAACGGTGGAAAACTGCCCTTTTTCCTATCGTGACAGGTCACGGAAATGGGCAATTCCGTATTGCTCAGGAAGGGGGAGGGGCTGGCTAGTGGGTGCGCCAACCACGGGTCTTTCCGTCAGTTCCACGAATCAGGCACCAGTGACTCCCCTTGTCGTCAGTTTCGGCAGTAAACCCCTCGACAGTGCAGGAGGCGAGGGACTGCAAGGAACCCGCATCATCAAGCCGTTTCCCAGCTATTCCGCTTCTGGTGTTGGCCCACGACGCGGCTGCATTGGCGTCTAGGGCGGCTTCCCTGCCAACGTCATGTCCGGTGGCCCAGCCGTCACGATGCCCCAGCCAGTAACCCGCTATCCACCCGCCAGAGACCAGAAGAGCCGCGCAGAGGGCAGTCCAGATCATCAGGCGTGGTTTCGATACCGCAAACGCTTCGGACGCATCTATGGCCGTCTGAGAGGCTTTTTCGGCAGCGTCCTTGATCGTCACGCATTGGTTTTTTTGCTCTTGGGCCAGCTTCTCCATTTTGGTGCTGGCGGCGGTGAGGTTCCGTTCTAGCTGCTGGAATAGGGCGAACGGGTCTTGCACGTCCTCCATGTCAGTGCTGCTCATCATTGCCCCCTTGTTCGGTCAGAGAGAGGGCTGGGAGGCGCGAAAACGTCTCAAAGGCTCGTTTGTCTGCTGGACGCTCTAGCCGCTTCAAAAGGGCTTCAATGGTTCGCACGCCACGTTCATCAGTTTCAGCCAGTTTTACCAAAGCACCCCCCAGAATGTAGTTCTGACGGTCTCGCAGTTTTCCTTCTGCTTTGGCGGCTGACTTCTGGGCCTCTCTGATGCGCTTTTTTTGTTCAGCAATGATCTTTTTGGCGTTCTCAATCTCTTTTGAAATATCGCTCATAATAGCCTCATGGTGTGGGTTATCCTTGCCAACAGAATACCATATTTCCCTTGATGCCGTGAGGTATTAAGGGCGCAGTTACGACTTGCACAAGTGCAAGTCCTGCGTCATGGTGGCTTCGCCCCCCTGAACCCCCCGTTTTACGCCAAAAGAAAGAGAACAAATCCGTGGCAATCTATCGCGCCGAAACGAAACCGATCAGCCGGAGCGCAGGACGTTCTGTTGTTGCTGCTTCGGCTTATCGTTCGGGCGAAGATTTAACCAACGAACTTGACGGGCATCAGCACGATTACACCCCCCGGCAAAACAGCGTTGCACACAAGCAAGTTTTCATTCCGGGGGGTGGAACTGCCAGCCGGTCAGAGTTGTGGAATGATGCCGAACGAGCCGAGAAACGGAAGGACGCCCGCACCGGCAGAGAATGGGTGGTTGCCCTTCCGCATGAACTCACCAGCGACCAGCGGGCGGAGCTGGCCGACAGCTTTGCCCGTGAGCTGGTGGAGCGTTACGGGGTGGCCGTGGACGTGGCGGTGCATCTGCCGGGTGCTGAAGGTGACGACCGAAACCACCATGCCCACGTCCTGACCACCACGCGCACGGTGGAGCGTGGGGCAGACGGCAAGCTGGTATTTGGCGACAAAGCCACCATCGAACTGTCCGACAAGAAGCGGGCCAGCATGGGGCTGGGCAAGTCGGCCGATGATGTGACCGAGATCCGCCAGCTATGGGCGAACCTTGCCAACAATGCCCTTGAGAGGGCCGGACAAGAGGCCCGCATAGACCACCGCAGCAACGCAGAGCAGGGGCTTGATCGTGTGCCAGAGCGCCACATGGGCCAGAACGTGGTGGCCTTGGAGCGCAAGGGGCGCAGGACGCCAACAGGCAACCACAACCGCCAGGTGAGAGCGGAGAACGCACAACGGGCCGAGGTGATAGACTTCGCCCTGGCGAAGATGGAGCGGGCCATAAAGGCCATGCGTGAAGGGCTGGACAAGGTGGCCGAGGCACTCGACCGGCTTGCCCCTGCGCTCCAGCAGAGGCGCCAGCAGGCCGAGGAAAAGGCCAACCGCTGGCTGATGTTTGCCAAGGGGGTAGGAGCCGGGGCCACGAAGAAGGCCGAGGCCGACCGGCTGCAACGCGAGAAAGAGCAACGCATAGCCGCCGAGAAAGAGCGTCAGCGGGCTATCGAGAAGGCCCGCGAGGAAGCAGCCCACAAGGAGCGCTTGCGGGCCATAGGCAACCAGCGGGGCAGAGAGAGCAGCCGAGGGCGTGGCCGTTAAGGGTTTGTTCCCGGTAGAACAAACCCTTAAAAACCCCTTAACAACCCTTAGACAAACCGCCTTCCATCAGCACCAGCAAGGGGGGCGCTTCTTCCTGCGCTACGTCCCGTTCAGAGCCGGTCAGGTGCGTGGCCACGTTGGGGTTCATGAAGTAGTGAACCATACCCGGCCCCTTCATGCCGCCCAGTTTCTTGCGTGTGCGGCTTATGGCTTTGAAGGCCACCAGTTCGGACATGATTTCACTGATGGTGCGTGACGGCTGACCAATTTTCTCGGCTATTTCCTCACGGTTCAGCAGGATTTCTCCGGTGTCAGTTCGCAGGTGCTTGAAGCACAGCGCCCAGACCCGCAGCGCGGTCAGAGGACGCTTGGAGTGTTCAGCCAAATAGTCCACCACGATTGCGTTCTGTTCAGGGCTTAGCATGACGAATGTCCATCTCTTGCGGCTGGCTGTTTGGCGGTCGATCAGGCCGATGACGGCACGGAAGGCATCGGCTGGCATCTGCTCCTCAAAGGGGAGCAGGGCTTGCCTCAAAAGGTCAGCCTGATCTTGTCGGAGACGTTCAGGCTTGGGTGTCAAACGGGTGATCGTTGCAGCCATGTGGGAAACCCTTGTATTGGCGTCTATTAAGTCACACAGTGAGTGAA
>NZ_JABCQG010000059.1 GCF_015244565.1 Gluconobacter vitians
AACCTCTGGGCTCGCCTCAAGGAGTGGCGCGCTGTCGCAACCAGATACGAAAAAACAGCAACGTCGTTCCTCGCGGTCATCCACATCGCTGCCGCAGCAGACTGGATCAAGTGCTAACAGGCCCTAATCTCTTCACCCGATCAAAAGCCGGGCAGCGAGTGCCGTGAAGAGCGCAACGGGCATCGCCATGGCGCCAACCCTGAGAAATTGTAGAAACCCGACCTCTTCGCCTTCTCGACGGATCACCTGCAACCAGAGAATTGTGGCCAGAGATCCCGTCACGGAAAGGTTTGGGCCAAGGTCCACACCGATCAACAGGTTATCAATCACCAGCCGCGGGACATGCGCCTGCGCCACTGTCTCACTAGCAATCAAGCCGGCAGGCAGGTTGTTCATGATGTTGGAAATGAAGGCCAGAAGAGCGCCAGCCCCCCAGGCAGCAGTGACAGGATCGCTTTTGGCGGCGTGCTGAAGCAGGTTGGCAAGAACCCCGACCACCCCCGTACTTTCGACGGCGGCTACCAGAACGAACAGGCCGCCGACCAGCGGGAGAACACCCCATGAAATATCCCGTATGAGCGCAAGCGGCGATCGTCGTGCCAGCGTCGATACGCCCAATGCTGTCCCAATACCGGCGAGCGCTGTTGGTAAGCCGAGAGGCAGATCAAAAGCGGACACCGTCACAAGCAGGAACGCAGTTAGCACGAGGCCGACAAAAGCCGCTTTGCCGCCCAGTGTTAACGGAGTTGTTTCAACCTGAGAGGCACAGGCCTGACGCAGATGTGCCCGCTCCATAAGGCGCAAAACTAGATAAGTCGTCATGACAGCTAGGAGCGACGGTAGCGCGAATGACCTCATCCATGATCCCAGCGCGGGGAGTGCGCCGTCATACAGAACCAGGTTCGCCGGATTGGAGACAGGCAAGACAAAGCTTGCCGCATTGGCGACAAATGCGCAGGCAAACAACAGCGGAAGGGGATCCGCTTTTGCTTTTTTTGCTGCTGCGAACACTGCCGGTGTCAGCACAACAGCCGTCGCATCGTTGGACATAAAGGTCGTCACCACGACACCGGCCAGATAGACCAGTGTGAACAGCTTGGCCGTTGAGCCTGCGGCATGATTGACGGCCCAGGTCGCGATCCAATCGAACAGCCCATTTGCACGCGCCGTTTCACTGAGCAGCATCATGCCGATCAGAAACAGATAGACATCGCCGCCTTTCACGAGACCCGCCCCCGCCATGGTGAGGGGGATCAGCCCCGTCACCATGAGGACCGTGGCTCCGATGACGGCCCACACCCACTCCGGGGTCCGGAACGGTCGAAGAATAACACCGGCCGTCGCCAGAACAGCGATCGTCCAGATTGCCTCCTGATGAAAGGTCATGCCGACACCTGATCGGCAGATCGCAGGGTCGATGCCGAGCCTATCCAGAGCCCCAGTGACACGATTGCAAAGCAGCCCAGAGTATAGAACGCCACGGCGTATCCCAGATCTTCGGCAAGCCATCCTCCCAGAGCCGGGGAGAGGCTTGCTCCAATGCCCTGCGCCGTCATGACGACGCCCTGTCCGATATTGATCCGTCCGGTTCCGTTCAGCAGTCTGGCTACCAGACCCGGCACGGCGACACTCTGAAGCCCCGCACCGATCCCATCGAGGATCTGCACCGGCCATACCCCCCAATGCTGGATGAAGCTTCCCGCGATCAAACCACGCAGCGGCAGGGCGGCAAACGATATCAGCAGGACGAACCAGTAACCACGGTCCCTGACGAAACGTATGGCCAGCAGGCTCACGACGATCATCACAGCCTGTGCGACCATCACGGTCATCGCTGTGAACATGGCTGGATTGCCTTTGCCTGCACTGACGACCGCCATGCCGTACAGCGGGAGCATCGCGGCGTTTCCGAGATGGAAGAAACACAAGCAACTCGCCAGAATGAGAAGAGGCTTGTGTCGCAGAAAGGATCGTAATCCCTCCGCCGTCCCCTCATCGTGAACGGGTTCATCGTCCAGTCCGCGTGCAGCTTTATGATCTATGGATTTTTCCGGAATCAGGAGCACCGCAGAAATGGCGAACAGACCGAAGGCGACTTCAAGAAAGAAAATCGCTGAGAGGCCAAACTGCCATCCCAGCCAGCCGGACAGTCCGGCCCCGGCCATATTGCCGGCGTGGTTCCAGGCCTGGTTACGACCGATCTGTGTGTTGAAGCCTTTCTGGCGCACGATACCAAGGGTTATGGCAGCCATCAGAGGGCCAATTCCAGCGTCGGCCAGAGCGGTTGCAAGTTGACTGACCGTCACAACGGGCACGGCTTGCGAGCTTAGAAGAAGAAGTGAAGCGGAAATCGTGCAGAGCGCTGCCACAATGACGAGCAACCGCTTTTTCGTCGTGTGATCAATCAGCGCGCCTGCGGGAATGGTGGCGAGCATTCCCGCAACTCCACCCACAGTCATGACGGTTCCGATCGGTCCCGTCTGCCAGCCGTGACGCTGAAGGAAAACGCCCAGAAAGGGCCCTATCCCCGCCTGGACGTCCGCCATGAAGAAATTGAGAGCGCCTAAGGCGAGCAAGGCCCGATTGAGCCTTGGAATAGCTGGGGTTTCATCAGTAACGACTGTGGCAGTACGAGGCGGGGTCATCACGTTCTCTTCGTTAAGCAACAAGCTTTAACTGCGTTCAAGAGAATAAGTTACAAAATTATTACCCACTGCTTAGAGGTGGACCCGTCTGTTCGGACAGTTTTTGGGTTTGAATAAGCTATACCCGGTTATTGTTATGCCGCCATTCTGACGGCGTTGCTGTTGGCCCTCTGGTCCGGGGTTAACCCCGGGCC
>NZ_JABCQG010000060.1 GCF_015244565.1 Gluconobacter vitians
GGGGTCAGGACATAGAACGGGCACAGATATACGCTAAGCGTCTCTGCGCGCACTTATGGGTCGACTCTATGCGTCGACGACTCCAGCATTCCAAAGGCATCCATCGGACAGTTGTAGCATCGCCTCTCGTCGCAGAGCCGGCATATCGTCAGCGCCGAGACAGCGTCGTCAGACATCTGCGCAAGTATTGTCTCGGCAATACGTTCCAGCACGAGGCGGTCAGCATTCGAGACATGGCTAAGGATTTCGGATAAAGTCTCGTTTCTTCGTTGCAGGATCGCAGATAGGCGAGTCTCGCCTGCCTCAGTGAGCATCAGCGCTACTGCACGACGGTCCCGTAGCGCTTTGGATCGAACGGCGAACCCGGCTGCAACCAATCGATCGACAAGCCGCACCGTCCCCGCGTGGGACAAGCCTAGCACCCGTCCTAATTCGTCGATCGAAAGACCGGTCGCGTGACCGATGACGACGATCGCCGCGGTGGTTTCGCCACCGCCGGGTATCGTCGGGTCGAATGCCGCCTTCTTAATTCGATCGGTGATGCCCACTGCGAGGGCGCCGAACAGATTGACGAGCCGGTCCGAGAGTACGTTCAAAGGGTTGCCTCATTCATTGCCGGCGCATAGTGTATGCGCAGCGCATATATCACGCCTGTCTAAGCATGAAGGCAGGTCATGCGCCATGATGAAAGCGAGGCACCATGTTTTCGACATTACACATAGCTGAAAAGACGACCGGCTCTCGCGGGTCTCTCGCGTTGCTGCGCTGGGCGCTGGTGGTCATCTTTCTCTGGTTCGGTTGCATGAAATTCACGAGCTATGAAGCGATGGGCATCGCGCCATTGATGAAGAACAGTCCGATCATGAGCTGGATTCCGGCCGTTTTTGGGGTGCAGGGTGGAAGCTATTTTATAGGCACCGTCGAGCTCGCGACGGCCGCTGCGCTGATTATCGGTGCTTTCAACAAGACGGCCTCCGCTCTCGGCGCGGCGATGTCATGCCTGACTTATGCCGTGACACTGACGTTTTTCCTGAGCACGCCTGGCGTCGCCGAGCCGACCGCTGGCGGGTTCCCGGCGATTTCGGCCGGAACCGGACAGTTCCTGTTGAAGGACCTGGTGCTTCTTGCGGCATCAGCGTGCCTTCTACTTGCGTCCATACGGACAGCAGACGCGTGACGGCAAACAGGTGATAGGCGACGCTCCGGACCTGCGCTTTTGCCGAACCATACCCGCCTCAGCCCATAACGATCGACAAACCCTGTCGCTTTGATAGGGTGTTCGAAAACATGCTTTCGAGGGTTTGTCGTACATGCTGGTCGGATATATGCGGGTGTCAACGACCGATGACCGCCAAACGGTCGATCTCCAGCGGGACGCGCTCGTCGCAACCGGGGTCGATCATCGGCATCTCCATACCGACAAGGCATCCGGCGCGCGCGACGACCGACCAGGCCTGAAAGCCTGCCTCGACTATCTGAACGCGGGCGACACACTGATCGTGTGGAAGCTCGACCGGCTCGGACGCTCGCTGCCGCACCTGCTGACGATCGTCACCGATCTGAAGGCGCGCGGCATCGCGTTCCGGTCGCTGACCGAGCAGATGGATACGACCACGCCGCACGGCGAATTGCTGTTCTCGCTGTTCGGTGCATTGGCACAATATGAGCGTGCGCTCACGCGCGAACGGGTGATGGCGGGACTGGCTGCTGCCAAACGCCGGGGACGCCAAGGTGGCCGCCCGCCGATGATCGACGCCGAAACGCTCGAGCGGATCACCGCCGCGCTGGATGGCGGGGCCAGCAAGGCGTCCGTCTGCCGGACCTTCAAGGTGCCGCGTTCGACCCTTCTCGGCACGCTTGCCCGGATCGGCTGGACCGCACCGGCCAAGGTCTAAGCCGATGCCGCGTCGCGCCGTCCTGTCGGACGAGCAACGCGCGGCGTTGCTCGCGCTTCCCGACGACGAAACCCTGCTCGTCCAGCACTGGACATTGAGCCGGGACGACTTGGCCATCATCGTCCGCCGGAGGCGACCGCATAACCGGCTGGGTTTCGCGATCCAGCTTTGCGCGCTGCGCTATCCTGGCCGTTTCCTGCGACCCGGTGAACTGATCCCTGATACGCCGCTCGCGTTCGTCGCAGAGCAATTGCAGGTCGGACCCGAGGTGCTGGCCGACTACGCGACGCGCGGCCCGACCCGGTACGAACAGCTCGATGCACTGCGCGATGCATTCGGCTTCATGCCGCTCAGTCGGCCGCTGCGAACGACGTTGCAGGAATGGCTCCTGCCGATCGCGCTGACGACGACCAGCGGGGCTAGGCTGGCGCGCGTGATGCTGGATGAGTGCCGGCGACGGCGCATCATTGTGCCGGGCATCAGTTCGGTCGAGCGGATGGTCGCACAGGCGTTGCTCGATGCCGAACGCCATGTCGCCGAGCATCTGACCCGAGGACTCGATGCTCGACAGCGCCGGCTGCTCGATGCGCTTCTCCTGCCCCACACAGGCACGAACTTGAGCGATCTGGCCTGGGTGCGGCAGTCACCCGGCAAGCCCGGCCGAAAGACATTCGCCGCCATCATCGAGCGACTGACACTGCTTCGGGCCATCGGGATCGATCCGGATATCGCCGTAGGCGTCCATCCCGAGCGCCTCCGACGCCTGTGCCAGGAAGGCGTGCGGCTGACCGCGCAACATGTTCGGACGCTGCAAGCGACGCGGCGTCGCGCCACATTGGTGGCGACCATCCTCGAAACCATCGTTA
>NZ_JABCQG010000061.1 GCF_015244565.1 Gluconobacter vitians
TCGGTGAGGTTGAGCGAGGAGCGTTGTGGACGAATTGGCGTACAGTCTGACGTGTGGCAGTCTGGCGGTTGGCGTTGGGGTCGGTTTCTGATGCTGGCTGAAGTCAACCTGTTTGGCGTTTTCGTTGCTCCGCTTTCCATTTATGCTGTTGCGGCGGTCTTTGTGACACTGCTGCTGCGAAGCATCCTGTGGCGCACCGGTGCGCTGGGATGGTTCTGGCACGTCGCCCTCTTTGAAATAGCGCTCTATGTCTGTGTTCTCTGTCTGCTCATCCTTTACGTATAGGAGGGGTCGGCAATGAACTGGACCCGCAGTGTGATCCGTGTCCTGCTGACCCTCATCGTCCTGGCGCTCGCCATCGGCCTTGGGCGCACGATGTGGGACATCTATGTCCTCGCCCCCTGGACCCGTGACGGCCGCGTACGCGTCTATGTGGTGGATGCCGCCCCTGAAGTTTCGGGCACGGTGGTGGCCGTGCCGGTCGTGGACAACCAGTTCGTCCACAAGGGCGATCCGCTCTTCGTGCTCGATCCGGTGCGCTTCCGCCTCGATATCGACGCCGCCCGTGCCCGGGTGGCCGGCGCCGAGGAGGACCTCAAGCTCCGCAGTTCTGACGCCAAGCGCCGTATGGGCCTGGGCGGCATTGTCTCGGCGGAAGAACAGGAAGACTTCAACTCCAATGTTGAAACCCAGCGCGCCAAGGTCAACGCGGCCAAGGCCGAGCTGAACACCGCCCTGCTGAACCTGCAGCGCTCGACGGTCTATTCCCCGGTGGACGGTTACATCACCAACCTCAACCTGCGGGTGGGTGACTATGCCCATGCCGGTGTGTCGGGCCTGGCGGTGATCGACGCGCACAGCTACTGGATCAACGGCTATTTCGAAGAAACCAAGATGCACGGCGTGCATGTGGGTGACGAGGCCCGCATCAAGCTGATGGGCTACAAGCAGATCATCATGGCGCATGTTGTCAGCATCGGCCGCGGCATCAACGACCAGAACGGCGTGTCCGACAAGCTGGGCCTGCCGGACGTCAACCCGATCTTCACCTGGGTGCGTCTGGCGCAGCGTATTCCGGTGCGTCTGGAGTTCGACAACGTCCCGCCGGAAATCACGCTGGCGGCCGGCATGACGGCCACCGTGACGATCGGGCGTGAGACGCCGGGCGCGCGCGGGCGTCTGACCACCTGGCTGCAGAACCACCTCTGACATGTCACGCTCTTCTTTCACCCGGGTCGTAGCCCTTGCTCTCGGCACCTGCCTGTCGCTGACGGCATGCACGGTGGGTCCGAACTTCAAGCCGGACAGGATCAAGGTGCCCGACGCCTTCGTCGAGCAGCCCCATCCGGTCACCGCCGATGCGCTGGCGCAGTCGGCCGAGGACATGAAGGACTGGTGGGCGCAGTTCCACGATCCCATGCTCAACGAGCTGGTGGAACAGGCGATCAAGGGCAATTACGATCTGCAGATCGCCTCGCAGCACATCATTGCCGAGCGCGCCGTCCGCCGTCAGGCGCAGTCGGCCTGGTATCCGCAGCTTGATGTGGCCGCAGGCGGTGGTGATGACCGCTATTCCGTCAACGTGGACAACTGGCCAATCCGTCCGGGCAATCCGGCCAACCGCCCCGAGGCCTCGGTGCTGACCTATGGCGCGCGGGCGAGCTGGGAGATCGACCTGTTCGGGCATATTTCCCGGCAGGTGGAAGAGCGCAAGCGGATCGTCGAGGAATCGATCGAGAACCGCCGCGGTGTCCTGCTGTCGCTGCTGGCCGAGATGGCGACGGACTATGTGACGCTGCGCTCGGTGCAGGAGCGTCTGACCGTCACCGAGCGCGCCATCGACGTGGCCGTGCGCTCGCGCGAACTGACCGAAAAACTCTACACGCATGGTCTGGGCAACACGCTGGCCGTGGCGCAGGCGCAGACGGAAGAGCATCTCGAACGCTCGCGTCTGGCGCCGCTGCACGAGCAGGAAGAGCGGCTGATGCATGCCATCGCCGTCCTTGTCGGCGACATGCCGGGCCAGCTTGAGGAAGAGCTGGAAAAGCGCCGTCCGATCCCGGCCCTGCCGCATTTCCCCGACAGCCTGCCCTCGATCGTGCTCGCCAACCGCCCCGATATCCGCGTGGCCGAGGCCGAATACGCCGCCGATACGGCTCGCGTGGGCATTGCGGTGTCGAACCTCTATCCGAAATTCATGATCCCGCTGACGTTCAACCCGAACGCGTCCGCCGCCTATCAGGCGTTCCAGGCGGGTGGCATGGCGTGGAGCTTCATGATGATGGCGACGCTGCCGGTCATCCATGGTGGCCGCTACACCGCTGCCATCGCGCAGGCCCGGGCCGAGGCCGAGGGCAGCCGCCTGAACTACCGCAAGACGGTGCTGAAGGCGTTTGCGGAAGTCGAGGATGCGATGGGCGACTGGCGGCATAATGCCGAGCTGGTCGAGGAGCTGAACCAGGCCTCCGTCGATGCCGGCCTCGCCCGCGACCGAGCGCAGAAGCTGTTCACGGCCGGTCTGACCGGTTACCTGAACGTGCTGACGACCGAGCAGACCGCCCTGTCCGCCGAGGACCAGGCCGTCGTCGGCCGCCTCGCCCGCGTGCGCAACGCCGTCGCGCTTTACGTCGCCCTCGGCGCCGGATGGCAGGGCAAAGCCCTCACCGACACCAGACTCCCCGTCGAAGTCAAACAGCAGAACGCTTTCGTCAGAGCCTTTACACGCTAAGGCGGAAGCGCTGGAC
>NZ_JABCQG010000062.1 GCF_015244565.1 Gluconobacter vitians
CCCTTGGGCGAACCGCTTCAATCAGAGGCTCCCAGATCGCCCATGTCTCGTCCGTAAAAGTGCCTGTTCCGTCTCCTTCTTCCATCCCTATAATATGGGAAGTGTTTCAAGCGCTAACAGGCCCTAGCTGCTCGTAATAGGTATAGGTGACACGCTCGAATTTGCGTTCGTCTTCATCAGACAGGACTGCCGCCGCATGTCCACGGAAATAGGAGCCGGTCATGGCAACGATATGGGCGCTTCCATGAGCAATGATTTGGGCAAGCTGCTGGCCGAGCTTGTTGTTCGGGTTTGCCGAGACATGATGGAACTCGTCTATGGCGACCAGCCGCTGATCAAAAGCGGCAATGCCGAACTTCTCTACGGCAAAGCGGAACGTCGCGTGGGTGCAGACCAGCGTCTGGTCGCTGCTTTCCAGAAATGTGCCAACAGCATTGACCTTGCCGCCATCAGTGCCCGGTGAATTACAGAGATTCCATTTGGGCTCGACATGCCAGTCAGCCCAGAAACCGAACTTGCTCAGCGGCTCATCATGAAAGCTCGCGCCGATGGATTTCTCCGGCACGACGATGATCGCCTGCTTCAGTCCCTGATTTTCCAGCTTGTCCAGCGCTATGAACATCAGCGCGCGGCTCTTGCCCGAGGCGGGGGGAGATTTGATCAGAAGATACTGTTCTCCCCGTTTCTCGTAAGCACGCTCCTGCATGGGGCGCATACCCAGGGCATTGGCTTTTGTAGAATTACCATTTGCCGCATAAGCGACCGAGACTGACGGAACAGATTTTGATTCTGGGTTCATTTTCTCTCTCCAGCAACGCTGGCTAATGCGGCTTTCAATACCTGGAAACTGAACCGCTCCGGGATTGGCGGAGACCGGTTTGCATAAATTAGGCTGCCAGTGGGACGTGGTCCATAGCGGTGTAGAACTGTTGCTCGGCCTCGGCCGGCGTGATGTTGCCGATGGGCTCGAGGATACGACGGTTATTGAACCAGTCCACCCATTCGAGAGTGGCGTATTCCACGGCATCGAACGATCGCCATGGTCCGCATCTATGAATCACCTCGGCCTTGAACAGGCCGTCGACAGTCTCGGCCAGGGCGTTGTCATAACTGTCTCCAACGCTACCGACCGACGGTTCGATCCCGGCTTCAGCCAAGCGTTCGGTGTATCGAATGGCGACATATTGGGAGCCACGATCCGAGTGGTGAACAAGGTTTCTGGCTCCTGACGGACAGCGCGCATGGATCGCCTGCTCCAGCGCATCGAGTACGAAGTTCGCATGTGCTGTCCGGCTGACGCGCCAGCCGACGATGTATCGGGCAAACACGTCGATGACGAACGCCACATAAACGAACCCGGTCCAAGTCGCGACATAGGTGAAATCCGAAACCCACAGCCGGTTTGGCGCCCGCGCTTTGAACTGTCGGTTCACACGGTCGAGCGGACAGGGTGCATTGTTGTCGCTGATCGTCGTCCGCTTCGGTTTACCCCGGATCACGCCCTGCAGACCGAGATCACGCATGAGCCTGGCCACAGTGCAGCGAGCGGCCGTGATGTTCTCGCGAAGAAGCTGACGCCAGACCTTGCGCACGCCATAGACACCGAAATGCTCCGAGAAAACCCGCAGAATTTCCGGCTTCAACTCGGCATCACGCTGTTCTCGAACCGATCTTCGGCCTGGCTCGCGCCGTTTGCGCAACCGCTCATAGTAGGCTGACGGGGCGATCTGCAGCATCTTGCAGATCGGCTCGACCCCGTATGCCGCGCGGTGCTCATCGACAAATGCTGTCATTTCCGAAAGGGGCGGTCGAGCTCCGCCTGGGCGAAATACGCCGATGCCTTGCGCAGGATCTCGTTAGCCTGCCGCAACTCGCGGTTCTCGCGTTCCAGCGCCTTGAGCCGATCCGCAGTCTCAGACGGAACGCCGGCCCGCTTACCAGTCTCAACCTCTGCCTTCTTGACCCATTCGTTCAGCGTATGCGCCGAACAGCCAATCTTGCCAGCAATCGATACCATAGCCGTCCAACGCGACGGATGCTCGCCCTCATGCTCCAGAACCAATCGAACCGCGCGGGCACGAACCTCAGGGGAAAACTTCTTCACAGAATTGCTCATCAGACCTTCTTCTCAGGTGAATAGGTCTCCGCCAATCCCGGAGCGGTTCAAAGCCTTATGGGACAGATACGTCATGGCAGCGCCACGACCACGCACGCCGTGCGAGCAGCACTACAGCGATCGCAGGCTTCGCTCGCGACGCTGAGCAAGGAGTTCGGGATCAACCCGAAAACAGTTGCAAAGTGGCGGAAGCGTCAGACTGTCGAAGATCAGAAAACTGGCC
>NZ_JABCQG010000063.1 GCF_015244565.1 Gluconobacter vitians
CAGATGCGCCGCATCGCAACCCGCTACGACAAAACAGCATTGTCCTTCATGAGCTTCCTCAACCTCGCCGCCGTAAGGCTTTGGATCAGGTCTTTTGTCAACGTGACCTAGCCTGAAATTAAATCTGAAGCCAAGGAAACCTGATTGGAACTATCTTGGGGCATCTTTCCGCAATAATGAGGTGCTCCTATTTTTCCCTGATTGAACCGCCCCTAAATAGCCCGTCTGATGTACGATATGGGATCCGGCAGGCAGCTACCGCCTCTTTTCGGACATTTGGCGTGTCGTTGGCCTGACTACAAAGCTGACATCAAACCAACCCTGATTCGGCGGCACGTTCGTTGGCTGCTCAAATCGCACGCGTTCTGCTACTGATGCAGCTAGATCGGAAGTGAACTGTTCCCTCCGTCACTTCCCGCACATCTAATGATTGCTTGATGTCGATGCCCATATCGGGCGCCGACCGTACACGCGACACGCCAAGCCCGCCCTTACCGGCGGGCTTTTTTTGTGTCCGCATCACAGGACATTCCATGCCCGATACGGATCAGCATCCCGCCCTGACCTTCGTCATGAGCGCCCATCACCTGCTCGACGTCGTCAGGCAACATCTCCCCAGTCAGGAAACGGTAATCCGTCTCGACGGGCTCGCGCGAACCGGCTTTGGGGCGGCGGAGGTGGCTACGGGCGCTGCCCTGTTCGCCGACCCGGACCCGATCTTCAGCAAAATCGGCGGAGCGGCGTTGATCGCCCATGGAGTGGACACTATCGAAGCGGGAAACCGCGCCTGGACCACGGGTCGGGCGACGCCGACGATGACCGAGCGGGCCGCCCGGGCCGCCGCCCTGATGGCCCATGCCTCACCGATCGTGGTCGATGTGGTGGGGGCGACCGCCGATGCAATCGTCCCTGCGAGCATGCTTCACATGGTCGGGGAGTTTGCCGCGACGCGGGCGATCCGGGTCGCATCGGCGGATGTGCGTTACCTCACCTTCGATCATGGCGACATCTTTCCGGAGCATTTTCATCAGCCTGCTCCGGAGTTCGGGCGGCCGGCTAACCAGAACCTGAGCCGGCTACCTCATAGGCGAGACAGTCTGGACCTCGACCATCATGAGGCGCCGCCCCATAATCGTAAGGCAGGCGGCCATGTACTTTCCAAGCATGTCAATCCGACGAAGGAGTATGTCGAACGCCGGCTTAACAAGGAGCGCCGACCCGTCGTATCCTTCTTCACGTCGAAGCACGAGGCGGAGCAAACGATCCATCGAGTCTTGCAAGACAATGCGCGCCAGATTGATGAGTGGCTCAAGACCGCTGGCCCCGGGGAGCAGATCGACATCGCAAGTAATATTTCGGGACGAGGAACGGTCGTCATTCATCAAGCGGATCGAGTGCAACGGGAGGCGCGGCGAGCTGAGGTCAGGATCAAGAACACCGAACATAATGGAATGGTCTATCATGTTTTCACCGTCAAACTTCACGCACAGTGATATCCGGGAAGCTTTCCCGAGATTATCCAGTTTAGGATCCGGGCCTCTAGGCGAAGACGCCGATATGTATGGCGACACGCTGGATGAGGCCATTCAAGAGGGGGCGTCCTGCCACGGCCTCCAGTTCAATCTGGAGGCGATCAAGGAATTACAGAGGCTCTTGTCCTTTACCGACGAGCAGATCGGCCAAATTACCCACACATGGATCTTACTCTCAATCGATGTCACCGCTGATGATACCGAGGCGACATTCAAAGGCAGATATCTCACGTATCGCGCATTCTGGGAGGCTGTTTTGCGTGCTTTCGAAAACGATCCCAAGGTTCAGGAACATAGGAGAACCTGACCTCGGTCTATGATCATGCGATGTCGGCTATCGATACTCAGATCCCGAAACCAGACAGACCGCTCTCCCCCCAAATCCGTCTGTCTGCTCCAAGATTTAAGCCGACAGGCGGCAGTCGCCCTCATCTCGAACATACGTGCCGATAAACAGATTCACACATAGCGGACATAAGCATCCGAGTTTTCGCGGCTGAATTTAGGCCGGAAACGGAACCTCGGCTTGGAAGGTTGCCACCATCCAACAGCTGCCATGTTCGGGAGGTTGCAATCGAACGAAGCTGTTCGCCATCTCTTAAGTAGGCATCGCTTATGACTCTAGGGCCTGTTAGAGGTGGTCCCGTCTGTTCGGACAGTTTTTGGATTTGAATAAGCTATACCCGGTTATTGTTATGCCGCCATTCTGACGGCGTTGCTGTTGGCCCTCTGGTCCGGGGTTA
>NZ_JABCQG010000064.1 GCF_015244565.1 Gluconobacter vitians
TGCCTGCCTGGGCCCCCGTGTTACAATTTGGCTGGCCACCGATCCAAAGAGGAACGGTTCCCATCCCGGCATTGATTCCAGTTCCGGAACTGACCGCGGAGGTGCCCAGAGTCAGGCATTGCACCGTGGCCGAACCAGTCCCGCCGGAAACACAATTCCACCGCAGAGCGCATAACAGCCAGCCAGTCATGTTGCTGGTCAGAGGCGGTGTGACATTCCATCCAGCCGGCGTGGCATAAGGCACTCGTCCGCGAAGGGCACCTTGTGTCGCTGCCCCTGCCGCCGTGAAGAGCAGCATTGTGTTGCCGTTAGGGGAATAGAAATCGTAATTGCCGACGATTACACCATCGGTTGGGTCACCCGTGGTCGGTGTCGGCATGCGGGCGATAGCAATAATCGTCCCGCTGGCAGTTTCCTGGATGCTGGTCGCAAGATAGTTCAACGCACCCGCCGTCGTCATATACGGCAGTTCCGCACCTACCACGCCGGCTGTCAGCTTCGGAGCCCCGACGACCTGCGCCCGCGTTCCACCGGAGACCAGATTATCCCCTGCGAAACCGGTATTGTAGAACGACGCGAACACCGGCTGTTTCCCAGTCGGAGCCAGCCACCCTCTCGGATTGCCGCTCAGATCCACGTTTCCTGAAATCAGTCTGACCACGTCAGTTCTCCAGATGTGCGTTGATGGCGCTTGCGATGAAAGAAGCCGCCAGCCGGTCGGCCGCTTCGGTCGGGTGTGTGCCGTCGTGATAGAGGGCCATGTCCGCGTGGTTGCTCATTGGTGGGGCGGACCATGGATCGATGAACGCATCCGCATCGATCGTCCCAGCCGCCACAGCCTGCCGGATCGCTGCATTCAGACCGGTATTGTACTGGCCCAGAATGAAGATTTTCTGATATCCGGCCGCCCGCAGCTTCTGATGGATGGCGGCGTTGTTCGCCACGATGGTCGCAATGGACTGTCCACCATTCACATCGTTATTACCGTACCAGGTAATCGCATGTTTGCGCCGTGGCTGGGCCGGGTCTGCGGCATCGGCCACCATGTTGGCGATCGTATATTTCAGGAAATCCGCAGCCGTGGAGCCGGCCACCGAGACGGAACGAACCTCGAACGGTCTGGACAGATAGTCCGCCAGCATCTGTGGCCAGCACCAGCCGTCCTGGTTCAGATAGCCCTGTGTCGTGGACGATCCGAAGCAGTCGAGGCGGTCACGGATCTGCGGTGTCCAGTCATAGAGTCGGCAGGCTTCAATAGAAGCTGCTTTCAGATCCGCGTCAGATGCTGTGGCGTTCAACAGGACAAGACCGCTGAACTGCAATGCGCCAGAGTTGCCTGTTCCTGCCGGCGCACCGCCCAGAACACCGCCCACGAATTGACGGCTACTGAATCCGGAACCCAGGCTGATAGCCTGACCCGAAGGATAAATTGTCGGGACATGGAGCGTCAGGCTGTCGCTGCCACCGAACGTCACGCCAATCAGTCCATGGTGGACATTCAGCGTCCGACTGGACGAGGCTAGAACCGTAGCCGGCTTGAAGTCCGAAAAGGCCAGACGTCCACTTTCCACGCCGCTGCCCATGCCGAGCGTGACGGCCTGTCCATCCGAGGATCCAAGCCCGAAGAGAGAATAGGTCGTGTACAGCGGGCAGTTGCACGACGAGACCGCGCCATAGAGCAGCGCAGTGGCCGACCCGGCGGAGAGGTTCAGAGAGGATGCAATATTCAGTGGCTGCGGTCCTGCCGGTTCAGGAGACCAGGACACAAGATCCAGACGGCCGTGATGCCGCTCACCGATATGAGGCAGATTCGCAGGGGAAACGCTTCCAGCCGTTCCGTCATAGTAAGTCGCCGTGAGGTGATGCCCGTTGCCACTCTGATCATAGATCTTCACGACATAGAGCGGCGTTCCGGACGCTACGCCGGCGCGTGCGGCCGTCAGATCAACCCGCGACAGAAACCCGTCAGCATCCTGCCCGATGCTGATCACCACCGATCCTGAGCTGCGCACGGCAATCACGTCCAGCAACGGCCCGGCATAAGTGGAAACCTGTCGTGTTGTGCCATAGGCTGCCGCCAGCGATGCTGCGAACTGATCGCCTGGACGCTGCGCTACGCCAAGATCGGCTTTCCAAATGGCGCTGTTCGCATTGGGATAGAGACAGGTATGCGCCTCGCCACCGGACTGCCAGACGTCTCCTGTCGCATACAGTTCGGCTGC
>NZ_JABCQG010000065.1 GCF_015244565.1 Gluconobacter vitians
CCTGCGATCGCTGTAGTGCTGCTCGCACGGCATGCGTGGTCGTGGCGCTGCCATGACGTATCTGTCCCATAAGGCTTCCTTCCACTCGCGTGAAAATATCACACCATCAAAACACGGGACTAAACACCTAGCGGTTCCTGACTGAGAAAAATGAGTTCTATTGGAGCGCGGGCCCCAAACTGACCGGATACCAGTGACCATTTTCGTAGACTACCGGTACATGATCATCGCTGTCATTCACAACGGATCCTTCAGCGGGTGACGAGATTGCCAAGATAGTGGCCTTTGTCATGCTTGCCATCTGCAGCAACTGATCGATTTTAGTAATGCGCCCGGACATTTCCAGCGTATCTCCCATAAAAGAAAGATTACCTTTTCCAGACACGCCGTCTGTCCCGCCCGTGGCGAGTATTCGGGCATCATAGTCATTTGCGCTTCCCGACGTGTGAAAGTCCATGTTCGCCCATAGTGGACTGGCGGGCGATCCAATCTCTATATCAGTCGTCCCCTGATTGTCTGCGCGGGAACTGAATTGGTATGATCCGTAATCAGCCTCAAAAAACATACCATGTTTCTGAACATGAATATCAGCCGTGACACGGGGCTGGTTAGTCGTGTTCGTCGTCGTATCCGTCCACGTTACACCGTCAATTCCGCTTGGCATAACTTTGTCATGCATCAAAATACAGCCGAAGAAGAAAATCCCGTTAGAGCAATCACCTAGCGTATTGTGACCGCCTGTTCCCTTTACCACGGCGCGAGATGCAGAGCCGTCGAAAAAACCTGTGTCTCTAACCGTCGCACCTGCGATAGCATAGCCATCATCCCAGAGAGGATTTGTGCCATCTGCCGAAAGTTGCGTGACGAGATAGCCCGGTCCACCAGTGGTATTGTGCAGGTTCATGCCCGTAACCCACTGGCCGATGGTTCCTTTGCAGTTGGGGTCATTCACGGCGTCCAGAGCCACGTTGCAGTTGATCGCGCGGTTCATGTCGATCTCAGAGCCGAAAGCGCCTGCAGTACTAGGCCCCTGCGTAACGACGATATTCTGCCCCCACAAGTTAGACGTTGCACTGTCCTGCAGCGCGAAGATACTGGACGCCACATTCTGATTGTTCGTAGTGTCCTCGTTGGCGACGCTAATCGCGCTGCCGATATACGGCTGCGGTGCCGCCACGAACTTTGCCGCGTAACATGTCACCGTGTAGTTTTTTGTGCCATTCGCCAAAGCGCAATTCACCGGAGGAACCGGCAGATTGAGCCGGCCGGTCCTGCTCGCCGGGTCAATTTTCGTGTAGTTGAAGTTGGAAAACGCTTTGACGTTAACCGCCCCGGTTGGATCCAGACCCGCTAACCCATCAGGCGCATTGATGCCCTGCGCCATTTCCTGCTTGGAAACCCATGGGCCAGTGCTGAAAAATCCATTATTAAGCATCGTAGACGGAGGGCGTGCATGCGCTGCCCCGCCAAAGGCACAGACAGCTGTTAGAAATGCCATTTTGAGGCGGGGAAGTTGTTTCATTTTAAGGTATCCTCTGAGACTGACGCCACGCAGTCACAGCATATGTATCGACTACGAAGGCGAAAAGAGAAAGGGGTAGTAGGGCGCCGGCGGCTATTTCTTGGAACATGCCCGCACTTGGTCGCACAGGCCGATGTAATTCCCGATCCGATGGACGGTCTGTGGCTCTGCGGATATACCTTGATCTCGCCTGCAAGTGCCTGCTGGTCAGCGATTAAGTATGTCACGAGCATAGGGCAGCGACCATAGCGCACGCTGGTGCAGCCGATGAGAGTGCGAACCAAGACGATCCATCTCATGCTGTACCGCCTTCTGTCGCGGCGGACTTCTAGGTGTTTAGTCCCGGGGTTTGATGGGTTGGATTGATGATGAATCTTTGTGGCTCTGAAGTCCAGATTTTGCAGACGTATTCGTAAGGGGTAAGGCCACTGAGGGTCTTGAGTCTTCG
>NZ_JABCQG010000066.1 GCF_015244565.1 Gluconobacter vitians
GCGGTCGTTGATGAGATATTCTGTCCGCTCATCAGACAGATTGTTGAGCGTCTGGATCACCAGAATTTTGAACATCAGCACCGGATCAAATGGCGGTCGTCCGCCTTTACTGCCATCTGAATAGGCTAAAGCCTGCCCCAGATCAGGGCGGAAGACTTCAAAATCCACAGTCCGGGAAAACGCTTCAAGCTGATCACCCAGCCCGCTCAGCCGGGCAAGCCTCTCTTCAACATCAAAGAAACCAGCCTGCTTCATGATCCATACCCCAATCAACTCGGGGGAAATGGAATCACAAAGGCACCCTCAAAACCAGAGGGTTTTTCGAACCCTCCAGATGGCGAAGAAGCGCGGGCATAGTCCCTGCAGCCTGCGGATCGGATACCGAACACCACGCTTTGTCCGCTGCCTGCGCAGGCACGCAAGGCATCAGGGCCAGAGCGACTACACATACTGACCACAAAAAACAGGCTTTCTGTCTCCGTTGACCCTCAGGCATGGTTTGTCGGACCGTCTGCAACCTGCATAAGAAGTTTGCCGAAATTCTGTCCACTCAGTTGTCCAGCCAGTGCGAGAGGGGCCTGATCCAGACCCTTTACAATCTGTTCCTTATAAACAAGAGATCCTTCCTGAACCCAGGGAGTTGCCAAAGCACGCCATTCCGCAAACCGCTCCGGCCGGTCACCGACAATGAAGCCCTCGATGCGGGCTCTGCGAAACAGCAGCATGGCCGCGCTGATCGTGGGCGCATGCGCCAGCCCGCTATAGTCGCGATCATTATAGTCAGCGACCAGACCGCAGATCGGAACCCGGGCATGATTACGTAACCGCCTGATCACAGCCTGGCCTACTGCACCCCCAACGTTCTCGTAGTAGACATCGACGCCGTCAGGACAGAGGGCGTCAAGCTGTTCGTCGAGATTTTCATGATGATTGATGCATCCATCAAATCCGGCGATTTCCGTGACCCACGCACATTTCTTCACGCCGCCCGCGATACCGATCACCCGCGCTCCTGCTCTTCTGGCTATCTGTCCGGCTGTTGCGCCTACGGGACCGGACGCCGCAGAGACAACGACCGTTTCCCCTGCCTTGGGCTGTCCGATGTCCTTCATCCCCGAATACGCGGTTGTCCCGGGCATACCGAGCACACCAAGATAGGTTGAAGGCGGCACATCATCGGGAACCCGGACCAGCCTGTCCCCGGGAGTTGCCAGCACAGTCGCCCATCCAAACGCACCGGAAACGATCTCGCCTCCACGAAAGGCTGGATGCTTCGACTGGATGACCTGTCCCACGGTTTCGCCAGGGATCATGTCGCCAACCGCCAGTCCTTCACGATAGGTCCGCCCCTCGTTGAGAATGCCCCGCATATAGGGATCGACGGAAGCAAAGAGTGTGCGTGTCAGCACCTCACCCTCCTTTATCGCAGGCCAGGGACGTTCCACTGTCGCGAAAACATCCGGCGCAATACTTCCGTCAGGACGCTTTGCCAGAACAACGGCCTCAAGTGTCTTTTCGGTCATGATACTCCCCCTTACAGGTCAATGCGATTTCCGGTCCGTGTTACAACAGATGGAGGGATCGAAGAACCGTTGATTGATGTGCTTGGCCCGTGATTTTAGTTTTTGGGCGCTTTGATTGACGGTTCTTTGGGTCGGTTTTGATCTGCGTTTTGAGCGGATCGGTGGGTGTTACCCTCTGGATTGCTATGCTGCGGTACTGATCCGCTCCAGGAAGAGGAAGCGGGGCATATTGTAGACGATATTGGCCAGACCGATCCTCATGGTGGCCCGGGTGATACCGACAGTTCGGATGAATAGACCCATTTGCGATTTCTGATCGGCAAAGACGTGCTCGACGCGG
>NZ_JABCQG010000067.1 GCF_015244565.1 Gluconobacter vitians
GTATCATGGCGCGCCGACGATCTCTGGTCGGGGGTTAACCCAGGACCAGAGGGCCAACAGCAACGCCGTCAGAATGGCGGCATAACAATAACCGGGTATAGCTTATTCAAATCCAAAAACTGTCCGAACAGACGGGTCCACCTCTAGGCCCTAGCATTGGATCTGAAACTGACTTATGGCTTGCAACATATGATCGGCAATATGGTTGTTCGTGCCTCTTGAGGCTTCGAATGCAAAAAAGACCCGCTCTGCTGCTTCACAATAGCCTGTCAGCCAATGACAAACCGATCTCTTGCAATGGAGAAGGTCTATCTTGAGGTGATCACCTCAAGATAAAGCCTATATTTTTTATTTAAGTAAAATCATCACTTGAGATAACTCGAAGTGAATATAGATCCAAGGGAAAGGAAAGAGCTTTAATGCAAAAGGCATTCGTTGCACGTGGAATGTTCACGCTGAAGAAATGCATTCCTCGCCACGATTTTCTATATTCAATCTCCAGATTTTCATTGTCTGAATGTACTGCTCTCATATTTTCCAGAATATTATCCTGCGTCGTCCCAATTATCGCTGTCAGGCACTGAGCCTGTGCTGGGATAACCACGTGCATGATTTCATCCGGCTGCAATGAGACTGCGTATCTCTGATCCCAGTTAGGAAGTGCAGATGTGAAAATCTTATCGATATGATGCGGATTCTGCGCAGCCTGGATCATAATATTTTCTGATCCTAAAATGTTTTTACCGCCAAGAATCTCTTTTCCATCCTTGTTAAGGTATTTTTCGGCATCTTGCAGTATTGGTTCCCATCGGTCTGGTGACCATTGCGCATGTACAGAGTTAAAAAGGCGACTGTATATTTCAAGATCGTTTATAATACGCGCCCTGTGGCGAGATTTTCCTTCAATGACTTCCATTTCTGAGAACATCGCATGATAGTCTTGATAGAAATTTGAAATAATGAACTTATTATTCAGATTTGTGACAGGATGAATAAATGTTCTACCCTCTGCAGAAATTTCTTCGCACTCCAGATAACAGGGGGCCCAGTCATACATCTGGAGATGATCACAATAATTGATTAGAAGATCTACATTCATTCCGGCTTGAACGGGTTCATGTACCATGACCGTCTCACCAATTGGCCATGTAGAGAGACCTTTCTCCCTTTTCAGGTGCGACATCTCCATGCGACGCCGCAAAATGTAGAAAGCCGCTCTTCTTGAGAAAAATGAAACGCAGAAGAGTCCTTTGTGGATATATTCAGAAGTATCAGTATAACCTATGCTGCCTTCAAGATGGCTCCACTGTTCATTTGGCTGTGTTTGAGGATGATAAATAACATCTACATTTTTTGCAGCCATCTGAGAGAAAATATTATCTATTGACAGATGGGTCGCCACATCATTTTCAACGGAGCAGATATAGTCGTATTCAGGGTGGGCCAGTATGAAAAGGTTCTGGTGATAGTCTCCATTATACCAATACCCTCCACGCCTTTCGTCCATACCATACTCAAGTCCAAGTTTTTCGATATCAGAGTACGGAACAAGAAAAACTTTTTCTTCTTTTTGATATTTTTCAGGAAGTGGGCGACCAAGAACAGGATCAAAAATAATAAAAATATCTGAATTTTTACTATTTCTTTTACATAAGAGGAAATTTCTCTCGACAATATTATCCCATATATGAGTTTTAAAAATAATAGCGGTCTTCATAATAAATATTTCTCAAACTCAAGATTATGGAAGCCAAGTTACTGACCTGTATAGCAATTTTTAGCCCTGTCTCAAAGAATGAATTGGATGAAATAATTTTCTC
>NZ_JABCQG010000068.1 GCF_015244565.1 Gluconobacter vitians
ATCCGTCAGGTCGCCTCGTGTCATGCTTGCTCCACCGTACCGTCTGCGTTGAAGCAAGCAGTGAATCAGATCTCAAGCTGATCGTATAGGCCTTTTGTCAACGCAACCTAAGATTCTACGGAACAGTAAGTGACAAGGATCAGATCAGGTCGACCGTCGACAGCGAAGGTCGAGACCTCGAAGGTTTGAAGACCGTGAACTGGGTGATGAAATGTTTTGGCGCCGTGCTCGAAGGTATGGACCGTTCTGTCATGCCACATGTCCCGGAATTCAGGACTGGCGGCACAGAGTTCGGCAACCAGAGGCTCGATTGCTTCTGCCGCGCCTGCCCGGGCCGCATCCATCCTGAACGCACTGACAATAAAACGGGCCGTGTTTTCCCAGTCTGGATGAAGGGTTCTGCTGCGGGGATCGAGGAAGATCAGACGCAGGATATTGCGATGCTCCACGGGCAGTAACGAGAAGTCTGTCATCAACTCCGTGGCCGCCCGGTTCCAGGCGACCATCTGCCATGTCGCGCTTCGGATGAACGCTGGACTGGGATCGAGCTGGTCCAGCACACGCTGAAGTCTCGGTGTTACATCCATGTTCTTCTGGTAACGCGCCTCGGGCGCCCTTCCCAGTCCGAGAAGAAAAAGATGCTCCCGCTCGGCATCGGTCAGCATCAGGGCACCCGCCAGCCGCTCCAGAGCCGCCGCTGATGGGGTCCCACCCCGTCCCTGCTCAAGCCAGGTGTACCAGGTAACGCTCAGACCCGCGCGCTGCGCCACTTCCTCGCGTCTCAATCCCGGCGTTCGCCGACGGATGGTCTGAAATCCCAGTGCCGCAGGGTCAAGCTTTAGACGCGCATTCCGGAGATAGACACCGAGCGCTTTCTCGTTCGAAGAAGAGCTACTCATCCTGTTAGCTCCTATACCCCTGTAAGCTCACGACTTTACCACCATTACAAACCCGGTCCAGTCTGCTCTCTTTCGAGCACGCTCCCCATTTCATGCTCCACATGAATGTGTCTCGTTTTTAAAATCCTTAAGGACGCAGACATGACCGCATCTCCCCGTTCTCTCTCCCCGCGACGCATCGCCATCCTCGGTGGTGGCAGAATCGGCAGTGCGTTCGCCTTTCATCTGGCACGGAATGGCGGACATGAAGTGACCCTCATCGCGCGCCCTGGCTCAGCGCGTCTGGCCCAATTGCAACGCGCCGGAGGAGTCGTGACGACCGCGGGTGAGCAAGCGTCTGCGATCGTCTGCGACAGACTGGATGAGAGCGTCGCGTATGATCTGGCGCTCGTTACGGTCAAGGACTACCAGGTCAGAGCCCTTCTCCCTGCGCTGAGCAGGTGTGCGGCAGAAAAAATTCAGTTCATGTTCATGACGTTCGATCCGCAACATCTGCAACAGGCTGTCACCCCTCAACGGGCCGCGCTTGGCATGCCGTTTCTCCAATCTGATCTCGATGCAAAGGGAAAGATCAAAATATCCGTCGGAAAACGGGAAACGCTGACAGACGATCCAGAAACGGCGCAACTTTTAAGCACCGCGGGACTGCCGGCCCGCCATGAACCCCGGATGGCCCTGTGGCTGCGCTGTCATGTTCCGCTGGGGATTGCTTTTGAAAGCGTGGCTGTTGCCGCCGAACAGCGTGGGAACAGCGCATCGTGGCGCCGTGCCCGGACTCTAGGGCCTGTTAGCACTTGAAACACTTCCCATATTATAGGGATGGAAGAAGGAGACGGAACAGGCACTTTTACGGACGAGACATGGGCGATCTGGGAGCCTCTGATT
>NZ_JABCQG010000069.1 GCF_015244565.1 Gluconobacter vitians
TCAATCAGAGGCTCCCAGATCGCCCATGTCTCGTCCGTAAAAGTGCCTGTTCCGTCTCCTTCTTCCATCCCTATAATATGGGAAGTGTTTCAAGTGCTAACAGGCCCTAGAGTGTTGAGCTGGCGTCTTACCGCGTCTGTCTGAAGCTATCTGCATCATTCATAATCAGATTCGACATTTGCCTTTTAGATCTACAAAAAGGCAAATGTCGTCTGCGTCCGAGCCTCAACAGCCCTCACCCATGTGGGCGGAAAACGACCTTGGTGCAACGATCTTTTTTGTCCCTGAATTTTTCATACAGTGCCGGCCCTTCTTCCAGGTTTGAAGAGCGATGACTGATGACAAAAGAAGGATCGATTTCCCCTTTCTGGATACGCTCCAGCAGAGGCCTGAGGTATTTCTGCGTATTTGTCTGCCCTGACCGCAGGGTCAGTCCCTTGTTCATGAGGATACCAATCATGACTGGCCCAAGGGCACCGGCATAGACACCAGGCATGGAAAGAATGCCGCCTGGTCGGCATCCGAGGATGGCCTGATTGAGAGCGAATGGCCTCTCAAGTGTTGTCGCTGAAAGCAGTGCTGAACCGACTTTCTGCATCATAGTATCGGCGCCATGTGCCTCCATGCCGACGGCTTCGATAACCGCATCTGGTCCAAGCCCATCAGTCATTTCGACAAGAGTTTCCTGGATGTTCTGAGTGCGGAAATCTATGATTTCCGCGCCTGCCGCCCTTGCCATGGCCAGTCTTTCCGGGACTTCGTCAATAGCAATGACGCGCTTTGCTCCCAGCAGAAAGCAGGAGCGGATCGCCATCTGTCCAACCGGCCCACATCCCCAGACAGCAATGGTCTTTTCGGATTCAGGGGTGATCTCGCAGTTTTCTGCGGCCTGATAGCCGGTGGGAAAAATATCGGACAGGAAAAGGACCTGCTCGTCCTCCAGTCCTTCAGGAACAATAATGGGACCGACGTCTGCATACGGAACGCGCAAGTATTCGGCCTGTCCGCCGGAAAAACCACCTGTGATATGCGAGTAACCAAACAAGCCAGCTAGAGGATACCCGAATGTTTCGGCCTGCTGGCGCCCGTTGGGGTTTGTGCGCTCACAGCAGCTCCAGTTACCCCACTTGCACTGTCTGCATTCGCCACAGGAAATCGTAAACGGAACGACGATACGATCGCCAACCGAGAGACGCTTGTTGTCTTTTCCGACCTCAACGACCTCCCCCATCGTTTCGTGTCCGAGAATGTCACCACATTTCATGGTCGGCATGAGGCCGTCCATCAGGTGCAGGTCAGAACCACAGATGGCACAGGCCGTCACCTTGATGATGACATCCCTTCCCTCAATGATTTCTGGGTCACGCACACTTTCACAGGTAATCTTGCCCTTTTTCTGCCAGGTCAAAGCTTTCATGGGAGGTCGTCCTGTTCTGGAGGGATGCAGGAGAGACGCCTGATGCTGTCGATAGTTTGGAAGGTTCCTGCCAACAAAACTTGATGCAGGTCTCGGGCTTGTGAGCGAACGGTTTCCTGAGTCCCGTTTACGCCTTCCTTCGCCTTACCAGATCAAATTCTGGGAGTTAGGTGTTTAGTCCCGGGATTTGATGGGTTGGATTGATGATGAATCTTTCTGGCTCTGAAGTCCAGATTTTGCAAACGTATTCGTAAGGGGTAAGGCCACTGAGGGTCTTGAGTCTTCGCCCGAAATTATAGGCTGCCATGAAGTCGTTGAGGTGTGTCCTCAACTGCTCATGACTGTCGTAATGG
>NZ_JABCQG010000070.1 GCF_015244565.1 Gluconobacter vitians
AAAATCCCCCAACATCACCAACACCACCGCGGGGTGGAGCAGCCCGGTAGCTCGTCAGGCTCATAACCTGAAGGCCGCAGGTTCAAATCCTGCCCCCGCAACCACTTCCATCATAAATCACTACAAATCGACGTCTGATCGCCATGAAATACTGGCACATCAGACAGTTACATGCGTCCCGACCTTCGAAAGAGGGCCGGGCGATTGCGCGCATCCGCATCGTGCCATGGCCAACAGGGCCGCCTCAACCGGTTTCTCAGATCCGTTCAGAACGAAACTTGGAAACCAATGAGGAATATCATCATGCGCGATGACGCAGTGAGAATGCTGTCGGGGCCAAACCAGAGGGAATGGTTGGCACGCAATACCAGATATCAGCCAAAGACTGACCGTCTTCTGGTATGGAACATCATTACCTGGCGGTGGTGTCTGGCCACTACGGAAAATATCCTGGAACTCTGTCCGCTGTCCGTCCGAGGCTTCGGTGATCTAGGCGAGATATGGAAAGATGTCCGGAGTAAGGCCAGTAGGCAGCCTTATGATCTGCAGCAGCGCGGCGACTCTCCCGTACATAATGAGGAAAAACGCAGGGAATGGCTAAGGGAAAGCCGGCGACGGAAATGCCTTCCCGAACGCATTGAAATTTTCAACGTGATACAAGGCCGGTGGATGGCGGTCACTCAGGAGAACCTGGCGGAGCATTACTCCCGCGGCTATTGGGAACCCATCGGGTTGGGTAAAGCATGGGAGGAAATCGAGACCGGGGCGATTGCTAACCCGGAAGCAGAGTTGACCCTTCGTGAGCACGCTGAATTTCTGGCCGAGCATCTGTTCGGGACACTGCGCAAAACGTCTGAAACTCCCGATGAGCGTATCTCGATCATCGCAGAGGAGTTTTATTCCTCACGGGAAGAGCAGGAGCGGGCGCCACCACTACCAGCTCCTCCTCAGCAGCTTCCGACATTCGAGGAGCGGCTCGACGCCCGGATGCCCGAAGCGCTCGAAGTCTGGGCTACCTCTCAAAAAGGCCACATCACCTCACGGTTGGTGGTCGAAGGTTTACTTCAGTATCAATGGCCATTGTCTACGATCCATCAACGGGCACTTGCTCAAGCCATGCGGCAGGCTGGATGGACCTCGCGGAGAAATGCGACAACGAGGTTCTGGGTTAAAAACGCTTGAGGAAGATATCGCCCTTCCACGTGAAAATATCAGCGGGGAAGGGCAATTATGGGGGGGGGGGGGGGATACGGAAAGTCGGCTATGGGATGAAAAGATGTAGAGTTTGCCATTTTCGCTGAGACATTAGGGCCTGTTAGCACTTGATCCAGTCTGCAGCAGCAGCGATGTGTATGACGGCAAGGAATGACGCCGCTGTTTTTTCGTATCTGGTCGCGACTGCACGCCACTCCTTG
>NZ_JABCQG010000071.1 GCF_015244565.1 Gluconobacter vitians
CAGACAAGCGTCTCGGGGGCATGCCCCCGAGACGCTTGTCATCCCATCAACCCCAAACCATAAAAACCGGAAACTCTCTTTTTGAGTGGTAACAAAAAGGGGGGCATGTCAAAAAATATTAGGCATGAGATACTTGCACATGCTCAGATAGACAGTGTTCTATTTCACCTACATTCAAAAGATGATTTGAACAAATTTTACATTGATACCATCCAAATGATTGAAAGCGCATACTATCTATTCAATGTCGGAATATCCTTGGGTGAATGGCAGGAAAGGGTGAGACGCAATGCCCGTAGCCTTGTGGCAGTTATGACTAAGAGTGAATCCTCTTCCCTTTCTTGATGGTGTAGCAAAATCTGCTACACTCACATGCTACACCGCTTGAAAAATCTTTATGTTTTTCAACGCTTTAATGGATTGCACTGTGGGATTGCGTAGTTTCTAGTCCCGCAGCTCGCACCAGCAACCCATTGAAAAGATGTAGAAAAACGCTCTTCGACGTTGAAATGGGCATTTATCCCATAGTCTTTCCCAGAATGGGAAAACTGACAGCATGCTCCGACTCGTGGGCTCGAACTACTATTTCCGACGCGCAGTACCGATGGACCTGCGTCCGTGGCTTGGACGAGGCGAGGTCTCGCACTCCTTGAAAACCTCAAATAAGCTGGCAGCCCGGCAGCAGGCTGCCCTGCTCTATGCCCGGACCGGGCAGTGTTTTCAGGAGATACGGCGCATGACGACAGAGCCTTCTGCAAAAACGCTCAGCACTGCCGACATCATCCACTTCTATGAGCAGTTCGTAAAAGACCTCGAAAACTATCATACCGTCTGCATTGACGAACTGACCATGCGTCATAAGGCGGAATCAGCCGGGCAGACACTTCGGGAAGCTGAGTTTCTCCACACCGTCATGCGCTTCCTGGATGTGATCGGTCAGCATTTCGAGCACACGGACGACTTCCTGCGGGAACTGCGCCAACAGAATGCCGTGACTCACGCCGTTACTCGGACCCGGGAGAACATGCTGAGGGAAGAAATCACCGGACTGCGGAAGATGGTGGTCGAGATCAAGGGGGTTCTACCACAAGAGCGTCGTCCACCTCCTGAGGCCGATGAAGCGGAGAAGCTTCTTCCGACGTCCACAGTGTCGCCTAGGCTCAGGCCCCATTGATTTGATCGTGAAAATCTGATTCAGGCTCTGTGAGGAGACTGGAGATGAGCGACCTGTTTTGGCTGACGGACGAACAGATGGGCCGTCTGCGGCCGTTCTTTCCCAAGAGCCACGGCAAACCT
>NZ_JABCQG010000072.1 GCF_015244565.1 Gluconobacter vitians
GCTGGACGAACGCCTGATGAGGCGTATCATGGCGCGCCGACGCCATCTGGCCCGGGGTTAACCCCGGACCAGAGGGCCAACAGCAACGCCGTCAGAATGGCGGCATAACAACAACCGGGTATAGCTTATTCAAATCCAAAAACTGTCCGAACAGACGGGACCACCTCTAACAGGGTGAGTTGCGTTCGAAACCTTCATGATTTCATCAAGGAAAACGCTAAAAGACGTCCTTCTTGGTAACGATTTATGAGAAACACTTTGGAGAAGAAGTGAGCTCTCGTCAAGAGACTTTCCAAAGTCTTTAAAACGGTGAAGGTGTGCCATGGGTAGGGTATTGGGTCTGCGGGTTCGGGGTGGGAAACGATGCGGGACTGCGGGAAAGAGACGGGCCGATAAATTCTTCGTGTCTCATTCTATGGTTTTTCGTGTTGAGTAAATCAGAAAGCCGTTTGATTTCACGCTGAGCAAGATCTTTCTTGTCTCTGTGCGCTCTGTTCCAATCCATAATGCGCTTTTGGCGCGCTTGCATGATACGGTCAAAACGCTGGTTAAGCCATGAGTCCAGCATCTGTATGTCGGCCATGGCTGAAAATTCTGCATCATAGGTTTTCCTGAAGTGTTCCAGAGCCAGTTTGTTCTTTTCACTCAGGATGGAGCGGATCGGATTGGGCGGCTCTGCACGTAGCCCCACGATATGCAGCAAGGCTTGCACAACAAAACGGAGAACCTCAAGAAATTCGAAAAAGAGCTGATCCGCTCTTCTTTCAAGTTTTGTGGCTTTCCCTATGAGACGCTGCCAGCGACTTTTTTCAGCGTCCTGCCACTCTCGTTTTGCGACGCTATAATGGTCAAAGCTTTTTCTGAGCTGCTTCTGATAAGGGGTAAGCTGCCTGCGCCATGTGGCTAGCGTCTGACCTCGATCAAGAGGCTTCCAGCTTGTTTCGGGTGCCTGCTGGTCAAGAATAGTGTGTTGTTGTGCGATGGCTTTCCTGATCTCTTTCCGAAAACGGGCCTCCTCTGCGCTTATGATCTGCACAGAAGAGGAGGAAGGGAGTGGCTCTGTCGTTAGAGCGTCAACGTCAGTCATTCGTTTGAGCCAGAGTTCTTTTCGCCATGCAGGGATTTTCGGACGTTTTATAACCGGTGATTTTCTGGGCACTAGGGCCTGTTAGGGCTTGATCCAGTCTGCTGCGGCAGCGATGTGGATGACCGCGAGGAACGACGTTGCTGTTTTTTCGTATCTGGTTGCGACAGCGCGCCACTCCTTGAG
>NZ_JABCQG010000073.1 GCF_015244565.1 Gluconobacter vitians
TGACGTGCCCCCCGGAAATGTAACCATTTAAAAGTAGAGTCCGATCGAGAAGGATACGGACGGATGAAGCGCAGTCGTTTTACGGAAGAGCAGATCATAGGGATCCTGAAGGAACAGGAATCCGGGCTGAAGGTCTCTGATCTTTGCCGTAAGCACGGGATCAGTGACGCGACCTTCTACAAATGGAAGACCCGCTATGGTGGTCTTGAAATATCGGAAGCCAAACGGCTGAAGGCGTTGGAAGATGAAAACAGCCGCCTGAAACGTCTTCTGGCGGATGCCATGCTGGATAATGCGGCACTGAAGGAAATTGTTGGAAAAAAGTGGTGACGCCTGTCGCAAGGCGGCAGGCGGTCCGACACATTCAGGAGGCTCTGGACCTGAGTGAACGCCGCGCCTGTGCCCTTGTTGGTCTTGCCAGGCGTGTTGCGCGGTATGTTTCCACCCGGGCAGATGATGCTGCCCTACGCCAGCGTTTACGGGATCTGGCAGGGCAGAGACGCCGCTTTGGCTATCGCCGCCTGGGCTATCTTCTGGCGCGGGAGGAGTTCAAAGCCAATCACAAGAAGCTGTTCCGCCTTTACCAGGAGGAAGGGCTGAAAGTCCGCCATCGGGGTGGCCGCAAGAGGGCGCTGGGGACACGTTCTCCCATGACCATCCCTCAGAAACCCGGGCAGCGCTGGAGCCTGGATTTTGTCTCGGATGCCCTGATCTGTGGCCGCCGGTTCCGCATTCTGGCTGTTATCGACGATTTCAGTCGCAAGAACCTGGCATTGGTTGCCGACACGTCATTATCAGGTGGACGTGTGGCGCGGGAACTGACGGCCCTGGTGGAACGATATGGCAAACCTCTCATGATTGTCAGCGATAACGGAACGGAGTTCACATCCCATGCCATCCTGAAATGGGCCGATGAGATGAAGATCGAATGGCACTATATCGCCCCGGGGAAACCGCAGCAGAACGGATTTGTCGAAAGCTTCAATGGCAGGCTAAGGGATGAATGTCTCAACGAAACGCTGTTTACGTCCCTGACGCATGCCCGCCAAATTCTGGCTGACTGGCGGGAAGACTACAATACGGCGCGCCCACATTCCCAACTGGATGGCAGGACACCGGATCAGGTCGCCAGACAAGCGTCTCGGGGGCATGCCCCCGAGACGCTTGTCATCCCATCAACCCCAAACCATAAAAACCGGAAACTCTCTTTTTGAGTGGTAACAAAAAGGGGG
>NZ_JABCQG010000074.1 GCF_015244565.1 Gluconobacter vitians
TCGCCAAGAACTTTCGCGATCTCCCGGATCACCTGCGGGTTCGAGGTCATGGAGTAGAGATTGCACATCGGCCTGCTCCCTTACGACCACATGCCGCGCAGGGGGGGCAGCCATATCGATCCGTACGGATTTCACCACCTCCTGCCGGGCCTGCTCTTCCGGTTTCACGACCGGCCAAAATACGGACTGAAACAGGGGCAGCATGTCCCGATCGATGAAACGGGTACGTGAAGCATAGACGTGCCGGTCGCCTGGCTGTGCTGGCCATGCACATAGAAACGCTGCGGTATCATGATATCGAGACTGTCCTTCGCCCGTGTCATGGCGACATAGAGCAGGCGGCGTTCCTCCTTGATGTCGTCCTGCTCGCCCGTCGCGAGATCGGACGGAATGCAGCCATCGACCACATTCATGACGAACACGTTCTTCCACATCGGACGTGGCATCCGGTGGGTCCAGCGTCAGTTCGGTCAGGAATTTCTCCCGTGAGGCATAGCCCCCGGCGATCTGCTCCAGTTGCACCAGATCGGCCAGACGGGTGGAAGCGTCCTCATGCAGTCGCTCCAGATTTGGCTTATACCAGTAGCGTTCAGCCGCGATCTCGCCCGGCCAGCCGACCTGATGGCCGGGCGAGTGCCTTCAGCAGATTCACAAACCCTGTCCAGGCCTCGCCACTACGCAATGGGACTTTCGCATCCTTCAACGCTTCGAAAGGATGGGCACTCTCACCCATCGTATCCAGCACGCGCCGAACTGAGGTCGGCCTCACCCGTCGCGTCATCTCGACGCTGGCCCGCCGGGAATAAGGTTAGCAGCAGGATGCGGCGCGGATCGGCGCCTGAGGCGATCAGATGCGCGACCCGGTGGGCCAGCGTGTTGGTCTTGCCCGATCCGGCGCCAGCAATGACCAGCAGAGGGGATGAATCCGCCCCGCCCAGCGAGACTCCGGTCCCGTGCGTCACGGCCTGTCGCTGGGCCTCATTCAGACGGGACAGATAATCGTTGCTGCCCGAAGCGGGAGAAGGTTCTGGATTCAATTCCTTAGCGCACTTTCATCAACGATACTGAGCCGACATTGGACACCAGCATGCCGG
>NZ_JABCQG010000075.1 GCF_015244565.1 Gluconobacter vitians
CTCGCACGGCGTGCGTGGTCGTGGCGCTGCCATGACGTATCTGTCCCATAAGGCTTCCTTCCACTCGCGTGAAAATATCACACCATCAAATCCCGGGACTAAACACCTAGGTCCTGTTAGGTCTCTGAATAACAGAACTGAGTGCATAGCTGCTTATGATGGCCATTATGCAGTCTGTTTTTCCTGATCGAACCGGGTCCGTCTTGGAGACTTTGATCGCAGAAGTCCGTCCGAACGGGAAAACCCCACCGAAAACCTTTGACTGACGATATCCGCGGTTTTCTGGCGTTATCAGAACGATGCAAAATGGCGCGCCCTACCAGATGAGTTCGGTTCCTGGTGGATGGTGATACAACTGTTCATTCGATGGTCGAAACTCGGTGTGTGGCAGCGCCTTTTGGAAAAGGTCAAAGACACAGATTAGGTCCTCGGCATGGTCTTTCTCGATGAGACGACGATCCGTACCCATCACAAAACGGCCGGAGCAGCTAAAAAGAGGGATACAGCGGACGCCGCAGAGACCGTGAGGCGCTTGGCCGCTCACGTAGAGGCTTTGGCATCAAGGTCTGCGTATCGCGGACGGATACGGCAGGGCTCTGTCCTTCAATACTGTCATCCGGACAGGCACATAAGCTGCCATCCGCTTATGCCCTGCTCGACGATCTGCCGCACCCACCGACCTGTGTCGTCTGTGACCGTGAGTATGCTTCACACAAATTCCGTGACTATCTCTGGGACCGGGGGATCTCGCCCTGTCATCCCGCCAAGGAAGACTGTCCAAAAGTCGCCTGTCCCAGATGGACTTACAGACACCGGCATCTGGTCGAAAACCTGTGGGCAAGGCTCAAGGAGTGGCGGGCTGTCGCGACCCGATAGGAAAAGGCCGCCGCATCTTTCCTCTCCGAGAGGTGGTCCCGTCTGTTCGGACAGTTTTTGGATTTGAATAAGCTATACCCGGTTATTGTTATGCCGCCATTCTGACGGCGTTGCTGTTGGCCCTCTGGTCCGGGGTTAA
>NZ_JABCQG010000076.1 GCF_015244565.1 Gluconobacter vitians
CGGATCTGACGCTCTTCCAGGAGCCCGGTAAAACGGGGCGTCGTGAATTGTGAGCCCTGATCCGTATTGAAAATTTCCGGGGCGCCATAGCGCGTAAAGGCATCCTGTAGCGCCTCGATACAGAACTCCGCGTCCATCGTGTTCGACAGACGCCAGGACAGGACCTTGCGCGTGAACCAGTCCATGATCGCCACAAGGTATAGGAAGCCCTTGCGCATCGAGATGTAGGTGATGTCCGAGCACCAGACCTGATTGGGACGATCAATGACCAGATCCCGCAGCAGATATGGATATTTCCGATGCTCCGGATGCGGCACACTTGTGCGTGGCTTCTGGTAGATCGCCCGCAGCCCTACAGGAACATTCCATCGGCGATGCCGACGGAACCTTGGTTCCCTCCGCCCATGATCGCCATGAGCCGGCGGACGCGTTTGCGCCCCACTTCATGTCCCAGGCGGCGCAGATGCCATGTCATCTGCCGCGAGCCATAATACGGTGTTTCCAGAAACTGGGCGTCGATCAGCCGCATCAGCGCCAGATTGGCCTCGTTCTGTGGCACAGGCCGATAGTAAACGCCCGACCGGTTGAGTCGCAGCAGCGTGCATTGCCGGATGATCGGCAGACGCGCTCGCTTCGGGTCAATCATCTGCCGCCTCTGATCACGCCCAACCGAGCAGAGGCATCGCGTAAAAAATCCCGTTCCACGAGAAGCTCGCCTATCTTCGCGTGCAGTTTCTCCACATCAGCAGGGCTGACCGGGGGCTCAGACACCGCCTTCCCGGAAAAGGTTACCGCCATCCCTTCGATCGCCTGCCGTTTCCACTGGGCGATCATCGTCTGATGCACCCCATGTTTCGAAGCCAGTTCCGCCAGCGTCTGTTCCCCACGGATCGCCTCCAGGGCAACCCGTGATTTGAACTCCGCCGCATACCTCTTGCGCGTAACCTTGCCCATAAAACCCGTCCTCTCTCAGGTCGGATTATAGCTTA
>NZ_JABCQG010000077.1 GCF_015244565.1 Gluconobacter vitians
TCCAGGGCAACCCGTGATTTGAACTCCGCCGCATACCTCTTGCGCGTAACCTTGCCCATAAAACCCGTCCTCTCTCAGGTCGGATTATAGCTTAGACACCTGTCCGAAAAATGGGGACCACCTCTGTAGCACCTCTACGTCCGAGATGTAGGCGTAAGCAGCTATTCCGGATGTTGGAAATGCATAACCACTACACCTCCCTATCCGGTCATATAGTTTTTTGGACTCCCGAAGCGAATGACGATAAAAATCGAAATGCTTGCAGCACTTTTTGCGTAGGTATTTTAGGCGTATTAAAAATAAATATTATGAATTTTTGTCATAAAAATATTTGAATTACTGATTTCCTATAATTTCTTCTCCAGATATGTATCCTAGATCATCCCTATGTATCTCTAGGGTGGATTTTATATCGCTTGCCTTATACTTAATTTTTACCGACAGGTGACAAATATATTTTATTTCTACAATTCCTTTTTTTTGACAAGAAAGTTCAGTTATCTCGAAGGTCGGATTTAAGCCCTGACGCATTTCTAACATTTCAATGCGCCTCAGGCGATGCAGGCCGGTTTCTACGTTGGAAGCAGGAATAGGTTTATAAATATAGTTTACTAAGTAGTCATGAACCTCGTCCACTGTCGGACTTTTCTGATGGCTTTTAATAAAAATTACTACGAGAAAAAATAAGACTAAAATTGTAAAAGATATTTTCAATACTATTTTGCTCACAAAAAAATTCCGTAAATAGTGTAATATAGAGCGATTATCTGATGATACTCGCTCTATCTGTGTGAGTTTTCTCTAGGGCCTGTTAGGGCTTGATCCAGTCTGCTGCGGCAGCGATGTGGATGACCGCGAGGAACGACGTTGCTGTTTTTTCGTATCTGGTTGCGACAGCGCGCCACTCCTTGA
>NZ_JABCQG010000078.1 GCF_015244565.1 Gluconobacter vitians
TCCGACGCCTGTGCCAGGAAGGCGTGCGGCTGACCGCGCAACATGTTCGGACGCTGCAAGCGACGCGGCGTCGCGCCACATTGGTGGCGACCATCCTCGAAACCATCGTTACCCTCACCGACGATGCGGTGCTGATGTTCGATCGCCTGCTTGGGCAGATGTTCCGGCGCGAACAGAACAGCGCGGACACGACACTCAAGCGCAACCGGCGCACCATCAACGGCAAAATCCGGCTGCTTGCCCAACTCGGCGCTGCCTTGCTCGCCGCCAAGATATCAGGTGGCGATATCGGCGCTGCGGTCGAGGCAGCGATCGGATGGAATGATCTCGGCCGCGAGGTCGATGAAGCCCGCAAGCTGATCCGCCCCGATTCGGTCGATCCCGTCGCGGTCGCCGCGACCAATTACCCCGTCCTCCGACAGGTCGGTCCCTCGTTCATCGCCTCGTTCACATTCGGGGCGGTGCCAGCCTGCCATGCGCTCGCGCGAGCGGTCGCGATCATGCGCGACCTTCATTTTGGTCATCTGCGCAAATTGCCTGCAGGCACGCCAGTCGGCTTCATCCGGCAAGCTTGGCGTCGGGCGATCGGCACCGGCATTCCCGATCGCAGGATCTATGAATTGTGCGTGCTGGTCGAGCTTCGCGACCGGCTTCGCGCCGGCGACATGTGGGTCGAGGGAAGCCGACGCTATCGTGCTGTCGAGCAGCAACTCATTCCTGCCCCCGTATTCGCCAACATGCGCGCGGCCGGCCCCTTGCCGATACCGGCACCGGATACGGCCGATATCTGGCTGGCCGAACGACGCGCCCGCCTCGCCCGTCGATTGGCCGAGGTCGAGCGAAAGGCGGAGACGGACGCGCTGGAAGACGTGCAGCTCAGCTTGGGCAGGCTGCG
>NZ_JABCQG010000079.1 GCF_015244565.1 Gluconobacter vitians
TTCTGGAAGACGTCCTGCCCGGAGATCCGCTTTCTCAGCGTTTGTATTGCGCTGCTTTGGAGCAGCCACCAGCGTGGCATCCAGGATCTGGCCTGACATCGGCAGATAACCGGCGTTCCGCAGAGTTGTATCAAACCGGTCAAACAGTCTTTCAATGGCACCCGCCTGGGTCAGGCGTTCACGGAACAGCCAAACCGTTTTGGCATCCGGCACCCGATCTGAAAGCCTCAGGCCAAGGAAGCGCATGAACGACAGGCGATCGTTGATGAGATACTCTGTCCGTTCATCGGACAGATTGTTCAGCGTCTGGATCACCAGAATTTTGAACATCAACACCGGATCAAATGGCGGTCGCCCGCCTTTACTTCCGTCTGAATAGGCCAGAGCCAGCTCCAGATCAGGGCGGAACACCTCAAAATCCACAGTCCGGGAAAAGGCCTCCAGCTGATCGCCAAGCCCGCTCAGCCGAGCAAGGCGCTCTTCAACATCAAAGAAACCAGGCTGCTTCATCTTCCATCATCCCCAATCAACGCCGAAGAAATGGAATCACACAGAACAGCTCAGAGCCAAGGGGTTTTTCGAACCCTCCATCTGTCTGATGAGCGGACAGAATATCTCATCAACGACCGCTTATCCTTCATGCGTTTCCTTGGCTTGGGGCTGTCGGACCGTGTGCCTGATGCCAAAACACTCTGGCTGTTTCGCGAGCGTCTGACCCAGGCGGGAGCGATCGAGGGTCTGTTCAATCGCTTTGATACAATCCTGCGCAGCGCTGGTTATCTGCCGATGTCAGGCCAGATCCTGGATGCCACGCTGGTGGCTGCTCCAAAGCAGCGCAATACAAACGCTGAGAAAGCGGATCTCCGGGCAGGACGTCTTCCAGAA
>NZ_JABCQG010000080.1 GCF_015244565.1 Gluconobacter vitians
CAGATGCGCCGCATCGCAACCCGCTACGACAAAACAGCATTGTCCTTCATGAGCTTCCTCAACCTCGCCGCCGTAAGGCTTTGGATCAGGTCTTTTGTCAACGTGACCTAGATACAATTTCAAAAGCCTCCTCAACGTCTGCTCGCTTAATGGATATTGCATCCGCTCCAAAGCATTTTATGAAAAACTCATCTTTTCTTTCAAATAGATCTGGGTAAGCTTTTAGCAAAGCTCTTATATTACGTCTGTTTCCATGTTTAAGAGCGTTTGCGATGTTCTTTATTTTTTCAATCTTCTCGTCGATTTCATAATGTTTGGATATTCTTGTTTTAAGTGCATTATACTGCTGAAAATCACTATACTGAATTTTCCTCTCTTTGCCTTCTGCGAGTTCCTTTCCTATTATTATATCGAACCAATATCTCTCCCAAAAATGATATATGTTTATAATAGTATTTTTGTTTATACTACCTATAACGTCAATGCATATTCCTTTATGATAATGTAGTTTTTCTTCTTCAGGAAACAGAATTGTAATCGTTGCGTCGCCTGAAATTAAAGGCGTCTCTCTGACCCACATTTTACACTTAAATTATACGCGCCGATTTCTCGTTCAACTTCAGTAAGCTGTTCTTCGACAGGTTTAACGGTTTTTTCATATATTTCTCTGTATCGAGATATTTTTGATAGATACATATGATTAGATAAATTAAATTCATCAGAAATTATCTTGCACTCCTTTTGAGATAACTTTTTATATTTTGATCACTCTAGGGCCTGTTAGCACTTGAAACACTTCCCATATTATAGGGATGGAAGAAGGAGACGGAACAGGCACTTTTACGGACGAGACATGGGCGATCTGGGAGCCTCTGAT
>NZ_JABCQG010000081.1 GCF_015244565.1 Gluconobacter vitians
CCACAAAAAATCCCCCAACATCACCAACACCACCGCGGGGTGGAGCAGCCCGGTAGCTCGTCAGGCTCATAACCTGAAGGCCGCAGGTTCAAATCCTGCCCCCGCAACCATAGAATCCTGTTCAATAAACGACTGAAGAACGCCAGCGTCCGCATGACGCATGGCGTTCTTTTTGTTTGTGGCAAAGTCCAGCATCGCCGCCAGGTCACCCTCAAGAAAAATCCCGAGCTCGTCCTTCTCAGGAATGAGTTTGATCCGTGTGATCAGAGACCGGATCGCTTCTACCGTCTGTGTTCTGCTGACCTCGTTCTGGAGGCTGTTGTGGAGAGACGCGATCTTCTGGCGATACAGCTCGGCCATGTTGGGGTGCAGCAGGGGAGGTGGAGCAGGCGCATCGGCCAGTTGTGTTTCGATTTCTGCCTTGCGGGCTTCGAGTTCCTCCATGCGTGTCTTGAGAGCAGGGCTGGCAAAACCGTCGAGGATCGCCTGCACGGCCTTGTCGAGTTCGCGCTCGATTTTGGGCAGTTCAGATTTCAGAGCGACCAGATCGGCCCCTTTTTCCATCCGCAGACGATTAGGTCACGTTGACAAAAGAGCCAATCCAGAGTTTTGCGGCGGCGATATTGAGGAAACTGTTGAAGGATAAGGCGGTCTTGTCGTAGCGGGTTGCAATACGGCGCATCTGGTTGAGCCTGTTGAACATCCGCTCGATGCGATTGCGGCCCCGATAGCGTTGCCAGTCTGTTTTCTGGGAAACGATGCGGCCTTTGCGTGATGGAATGACTGGCAGGATCCCGTGGACCAGCAGTTCGTGGCGGAAACTGTCACTGTCATAGCCCCGGTCGGCCAGCATGGCTTTGGGGTTCGGGA
>NZ_JABCQG010000082.1 GCF_015244565.1 Gluconobacter vitians
TTAGGTTGCGTTGACAAAAGGCCTATACGATCAGCTTGAGATCTGATTCACTGCTTGCTTCAACGCAGACGGTACGGTGGAGCAAGCATGACACGAGGCGACCTGACGGATCAGGAATGGGCGGTGATTGGTCCGCTTCTGCCGCCTGAGCGCGGACGTTGGGCTCGACCAGCCGGAGACAACCGCCGGTTTCTCAATGGCATGCTGCATGTCCTGCGCGTCGGTTGTCCGTGGCGGGACATGCATGAGCGCTATGGCAAGTGGAACTCCGTTTATGTCCGGTTCCGGCGTTGGGCTGAACAGGGCGTGTGGGATGCCCTGCTTCAAACCCTGGTAGACCTCGGCCTGACCGATAACTGGCAGCATATGGTCGACAGCACCGTAGTGCGTGCCCATTCACAGGCTACGGGCGCAAAAGGGGGGCTCATTCGGAGGCTTTTGGTCGATCACGCGGCGGCTTTACGAGTAAGATCCATGCCCGATGTGACAATCAGGGCCGCCCTCTCGGCTTTGTCCTCACCGGAGGCCAGGTCTCTGACTACAAAGCCACAGACGCCATGATGAAGCTGCCTGTCCCGACCCCCAAAGCCATGCTGGCTGATCGAGGCTATGACAGTGACAGTTTCCGTCAGGATCTGCTGATCCACGGGATCCTGCCGGTCATTCCCTCACGCAAAGGCCGCAGTGCTCCACAGATAACAGACTGGCGGCGTTACGGGGATCGCAACCGCATCGAGCGCATGTTCAACCACCTCAAGCAGATGCGCCGCATCGCAACCCGCTACGACAAAACAGCATTGTCCTTCATGAGCTTCCTCAACCTCGCCGCCGTAAGGCTTTGGATCAGGTCTTTTGTCAACGTGACCTAG
>NZ_JABCQG010000083.1 GCF_015244565.1 Gluconobacter vitians
GAAGAGGTGGAGGGATTGAAGAACCGTCATTGAAGTTCCTGTGACCTGATTTTGAGGCTCATTAGGCTGCTTTGATGGTTTTTGGATCTGGCTTTCACTTTGCGTTTTGAGCAGAGCGAGGGCTCCATGCTCTGGATGGCTATGCATTGGAGTAAATCCGCTCCAGGGACAGGAAGCGGCACATGTTGTAAATGATATTGGCCAGTCTGATCCTCATGGTTGTCCGGGTAATGCCTGTGGTTCGGACAAACAGTCCCGTCTATGATTTCTGATCGACAAAGACATGCCCGACACGGTGTCGGGTAACGGATTTCCCGACATTGGACCGCTGGATATATGCCGGGGCATGGATTTAAGATGCGGCTTTTTTCTGTGGACCTTTAAGACAAAACTCCTGCCTGTCCATGAAAGCCTCACGGGCTGCAGCATCGGTTGCTGTCCATTTCCGGATCAGCCTGAACTTCCAGTCAATAGAAATATGCGATTTGTAAAAGAACGGGATGGCAGGATCTGTTGCGGGCATGGTCCCATCGTCCTGTCGCTGCGCTTTGGTGAACTTCAGCGTCCAGCGGCCATGCGATCCTTGTGTGACAGCCTGGCCAGCTTGACTTGCCAAGCCTCGGGAACATGTGCTGCCCGCAGATCTACCTTCTCAGCGTTGGTATTGCGCGCTCTAGAGTTGCAACCAATGTCGCGTCCAGGATCTGGCCTGATATCGGCAGATAACCGGCATCCCGCAATATGGTATCGAACCGGTTGAACAGTCTTTCAATTGCACCCGCCTGCATCAGACATTCGCAGAACAGCCAGACCGTTCTGGCATCAGGCACACGAGCCAACAGGTCCAGTCCCGGA
>NZ_JABCQG010000084.1 GCF_015244565.1 Gluconobacter vitians
CTAAGGGAATGGCGCTATGAAGCAGGCTGGTTTCTTTGATGTTGAAGAGCGTCTTGTCCGGTTGAGTGGGCTCGGTGATCAGCTCGAAGCATTTTCCTGGACTGTGGATTTTGAGGCCTTCCGCCCTGATCTGGAGAAGGCTCTGGCCTATTCAGACAGGATCAAAGGCGGCCGTCCCCCGTTCGATCCGGTGATGATGTTCAAGATCCTGGTCATCCAGACGCTGAACAATCTCTCCGACGAGCGAACGGATATCTGATCAACGATCGCCTCTCCTTTATGCGCTTCCTTGGTCTGGGACTGTCGGACCGGGTGCCGGATGCCAAAACGGTCTGGCTGTTTCGCGAGCGTCTGACCCAGGCGGGTGCGATCGATGGGCTGTTCAACCGCTTTGATGCGACCCTGCGCCACGCCGGGTATTTACCGATGTCAGGCCAGATCCTGGATGCCACGCTGGTAGAGGCTCCGAAGCAGCGGAACACCAATGCAGAGAAAGCCGATCTTCGGGCAGGACGGATCCCCGAAGGCTGGGAAGACAAGCCGGCAAAGCTGTCGCACAAGGATCGTCATGCACGATGGACACTGAAGTTCACAAAGGCGAAGCGGCAGGAGGACGGGAGTATGCCCTCCAGCGATCTCGCCATCCCGTTCTTTGGTTATAAATCGCATGTTTCCATCGATCGGAAATACCGGTTCATCCGGAAATGGAAAACAACACATGCTGCCGCCAGTGATGGCGCGCGATTGAGAGAGGGGCTGCTGGATAAAACCAATACGGCCTCAAGTGTCTGGGCTGACACGGCCTATCGCTCAAAAGCCAACGAAGACTTCATGGAAAAG
>NZ_JABCQG010000085.1 GCF_015244565.1 Gluconobacter vitians
TATCTGGCTGGCCGAACGACGCGCCCGCCTCGCCCGTCGATTGGCCGAGGTCGAGCGAAAGGCGGAGACGGACGCGCTGGAAGACGTGCAGCTCAGCTTGGGCAGGCTGCGGATTTCGCCCTTGAAGGCGATTACTCCCGAGGAATCCGATACCGCCCTTGCGCCGCTCTATGCGCATCTGCCCGCGATCCGCATCACCGACCTTCTTGCCGAAGTCGATCGATGGACCGGGTTCAGCCAGTGCTTCACGCATCTGCAAAGTGGCCGTGCCGCGGATGAACCACGTGCGATCCTCACGGCGGTGCTCGCCGATGCCACCAATCTGGGCCATACGCGCATGGCGGAAGCCTGCAATCTCGTGACCCAGCGCCAACTCGGTTGGCTCGCCTCATGGCATCTGCGCGAGGAAACCTACGGTCGCGCGCTCGCCCGGCTTGTCGACGCCCAACACACCGCGCCGCTGGCCGCGCTGTTCGGGTCCGGCACCTCGTCCAGCTCAGACGGTCAGAACTTTCCGCTCGACCGCCGCGCCCAGGCAACCGGCGCAGTCAATCCGCACAAGGGGACAGAGCCGGCTGTCTCCTTTTACAGCCACGTCTCGGATCGCTACGCGCCGTTCCATTCCACAGTTATCTCCGCTTCGGCGAGCGAGGCGGCACAGGTGCTCGACGGGCTGCTCCACCACGGCGCCGATCTGCACATCGAAGAGCATCACGTCGATGGCGGGGGCGTCTCCGACCATGTGTTCGCGCTATGTCATCTGCTTGGGTTCCGGTTCGCGCCGCGTATCCCGAATATCGCCGCACGCCGTTTGCACCTGTTTA
>NZ_JABCQG010000086.1 GCF_015244565.1 Gluconobacter vitians
ACCGATCCTCATGGTGGCCCGGGTGATACCGACAGTTCGGATGAATAGACCCATTTGCGATTTCTGATCGGCAAAGACGTGCTCGACGCGGGAGCGGATCACCGACTTCCCGGCGTTGGATCTCTGGATATGCCGGGGCATAGGCTTGAGCTGCGGTTTTTTGCGATGAACCTTTGAGACAAAGCCCTGCTTTTCCATGAAGTCTTCATTGGCTTTGGAGCGATAAGCCGTGTCAGCCCAGACGCTTGAGGCCGTGTTGGTTTTATCCAGCAGCCCCTCTCTCAATCGCGCGCCATCACTGGCGGCGGCATGCGTTGTTTTCCATTTCCGGACGAACCGATACTTCCGGTCGATGGAGACGTGGGATTTGTAGCCAAAGAATGGGATAGCGAGATCACTCGACGGCATGGTTCCATCGTCCTGCCGCTTCGCCTTCGTGAACTTCAGCGTCCATCGCGCATGACGGTCCTTGTGCGACAGCTTTGCCGGTTTGTCCTGCCAGTTCTGTGGGATCCGTCCCTCTCGAAGATCGTCTTTCTCTGCGTTGGAGTTCCGCTGCTTTGGAGCAGCCACCAGCGTTGCATCCAGGATCTGGCCCGACATCGGCAGATAGCCTGCGTTCCGCAGGGTTGTATCAAAGCGATTGAACAGACCCTCGATCGCTCCCGCCTGCGTCAGGCGTTCACGGAACAGCCAGACCGTTTTGGCATCAGGCACACGGTCCGACAGCCCCAAGCCAAGGAAACGCATGAAGGATAAGCGGTCGTTGATGAGATATTCTGTCCGCTCATCAGACAGATTGTTGAGCGTC
>NZ_JABCQG010000087.1 GCF_015244565.1 Gluconobacter vitians
TCAGGATCCCTATGATCTGCTCTTCCGTAAAACGACTGCGCTTCATCCGTCCGTATCCTTCTCGATCGGACTCTACTTTTAAATGGTTACATTTCCGGGGGGCACGTCAGCGGCGCTGCATTCCATAACTAAAAGAGCAGCATCACAGTTTGTCATGGCTGGTAGGCTGTCTATCATACAGCAGCGCAGAAACACCCCGAACAGTCCTGCGCACGCGCTGATGTGGCGGATATGGCAATAATCACATGCAGCTTCGTGTTCATGTCACCTAGTGCGACCAATCAGGCGGCTAGAATTCCCTTTTTAACCACAGGCTTGAAGCCGTGCGGTGTGCCTTGAGATACATCGCATCAAACATGAGGGGCTGCGGCTCTGCCTCCCGGCTGCCAGCCCACCCATCATCCGGGCCAAGATCCCCATGGCGCCCCAGCGCTTCCAGCGGTTGTAGAGCGTCTTATGTGGACCGTACTCCCCGGGCGCATCGCGCCAGCGCAGGCCGTTCGATTAACAAAGATGATGCCGCTCAACACTCGACGGTCATCAACGCGAGGTTTGCCGTGGCTCTTTGGAAAGAGCGGCCGCAGACGGTCCATCTGTTCGTCCGTCAGCCAGTACAGGTCGCTCATCTTCAGTCTCCTTACAAAGCCTGAATCAGACTGCCGCATTCAAATCAATGGCTCATGAGCTTAACAGGCCCCAGGGCCTGTTAGCACTTGAAACACTTCCCATATTATAGGGATGGAAGAAGGAGACGGAACAGGCACTTTTACGGACGAGACATGGGCGATCTGGGAGCCTCTGATTGAAGC
>NZ_JABCQG010000088.1 GCF_015244565.1 Gluconobacter vitians
AAATCTGATTCAGGCTCTGTGAGGAGACTGGAGATGAGCGACCTGTTTTGGCTGACGGACGAACAGATGGGCCGTCTGCGGCCGTTCTTTCCCAAGAGCCACGGCAAACCTCGCGTCGATGACCACCGTGTGCTGAGCGGCATCATTTTTGTGAACCGCAATGGGATGCGCTGGCGTGATGCGCCCCGGGAATACGGTCCACACAAGACGCTCTACAACCGCTGGAAGCGTTGGGGCGACATGGGCATTTTCATGAGGATGATGGATGGCCTGTCTGCTGCGAAAACCGAGCCTCAGACCATCATGATTGATGCGACGTATCTCAAGGCGCACCGCACGGCTTCGAGCCTAAGGCTAAAAAAGGGGATCCTGGGCGACTGATCGGACGGACAAAAGGTGGCATGAACACGAAGCTGCATGCGATCACCGATCAGAACGGACGACCGCTGAGCTTTTTCATGACTGCGGGGCAGATCAGCGATTATACCGGTGCCGCTGCCTTGCTGGACAGTCTTCCTGCAGCACAATGGATGCTGGGAGATCGCGGGTATGACGCCGACTGGTTCAGGGACGCCCTGGAAGAGAAAGGGATAAAGCCCTGCATTCCAGGACGAAAATCTCGCGGAAAGCCGGTCAAATACGACAAGAGAAAATATAAACGCCGCAATCGCATCGAGATGATGTTCGGACGGCT
>NZ_JABCQG010000089.1 GCF_015244565.1 Gluconobacter vitians
GCCTTTATGCCCTGCAGGCCAGCATTCCCCATCTGACACGCTCGGCCCTGCATCGCTGCCTTCAGCGCCACGGGATATCCCGGCTTCCGGATATCGAGGGAGACAAGCCCAAACGCCAGCGCTTCCAACGCTACCCAATTGGCTTTTTTCATCTCGACATAGCGGAAGTCCAGACCGCTGAAGGCAAGCTGTACCTCTTCGTGGCGATTGACCGGACAAGCAAATTCGCTGTCACACAACTGGTCGAAAAAGCTGATCGGAAGACGGCCTGGGAATTCCTCGAACATCTCCTGAGCGTCATTCCTTACCGGATCCACACCATCCTGACCGATAACGGCATCCAGTTCGCTGATCAGCCCCGTAACCGCAATACGGCCTGGTCTCGCCCCATGCGCTTCGACATGATCTGCGAAGCTCACGGGATCGAACATCGTCTGACGAAACCCAATCATCCCTGGACGAACGGTCAGGTCGAGCGGATGAACCGGACAATCAAGGAAGCAACCGTCAAACGCTTCCATTACGACAGTCATGAGCAGTTGAGGACACACCTCAACGACTTCATGGCAGCCTATAATTTCGGGCGAAGACTCAAGACCCTCAGTGGCCTTACCCCT
>NZ_JABCQG010000090.1 GCF_015244565.1 Gluconobacter vitians
GGTTATCTGCCGATGTCAGGCCAGATCCTGGATGCCACGCTGGTGGCTGCTCCAAAGCAGCGCAATACAAACGCTGAGAAAGCGGATCTCCGGGCAGGACGTCTTCCAGAAGACTGGCAGGACAAACCTGCAAAGCTGGCGCACAAGGACCGTCATGCGCGATGGACGCTGAAGTTCACGAAGGCAAAGCGGCAGGATGATGGAACCATGCCATCCAGTGACCTCGCCATCCCGTTCTTTGGCTATAAATCGCACATTTCTATCGATCGGAAATACCGGTTCATCCGGAAATGGAAAACAACGCATGCCGCCGCCAATGATGGTGCGCGATTGAAAGAGGGGCTGCTGGATAAAACCAACACGGCCTCAAGCGTCTGGGCAGACACTGCTTATCGCTCAAAAGCCAATGAGGACTTCATGGAGGAGCAGGGCTTTGTCTCAAAGGTTCATCGCAAAAAACCGCAGCTCAAGCCGATGCCCCGGCATATCCAGAAATCGAATGCAGGGAAGTCGGTGATCCGCTCCCGCGTCGAGCACGTCTTTGCCGATCAGAAATCGCAAATGGGTCTATTCATCCGAACTGTCGGTATCACCCGGGCCACCATGAGGATCGG
>NZ_JABCQG010000091.1 GCF_015244565.1 Gluconobacter vitians
CCGCCTGAGCGTGGACGTGGGGCACGTCCATCTGGAGACAATCGCCAGTTTCTCAATGGTATGCTGCATGTTCTACGAACGGGTTGCCCCTGGCGGGACATGCATGAACGCTACGGCAAGTGGAACTCGGTCTATGTCCGGTTCCGGCGTTGGGCTGAACAGGGTGTCTGGGATGCTCTTTTACAGACCCTGGTAGATCTGGGGCTGACTGATAACTGGCGGCATATGATCGACAGCACCGTAATCCGCGCCCATTCACAGGCCACTGGGGCAAAAGGGGGGCTTATTCGGAGGCTTTTGGTCGGTCACGCGGCGGCTTTACGAGCAAAATCCATGCCCGATGTGACAATCAGGGACGCCCTCTCGGCTTTGTCCTTACCGGAGGCCAGGTCTCGGATTACAAAGCCACAGACGCCCTGATGAAGCTACCTGTCCCGAACCCCAAAGCCATGCTGGCCGACCGGGGCTATGACAGTGACAGTTTCCGCCACGAACTGCTGGTCCACGGGATCCTGCCAGTCATTCCATCACGCAAAGGCCGCA
>NZ_JABCQG010000092.1 GCF_015244565.1 Gluconobacter vitians
TGTCCACCACGGACAAGGCCAAGTTCGACAACCTGGTCGCACAGATCAAGAGCGTCACGGCCCAGGTCGCCGCCAACTCGAACGGCTCGATCACGGTGGCGACCGGCAAGGGATGGGCCAAGTCTCTCGGCACGGATCTCGAAACCCTGCTGGCGATCGCGACGCCGATCGTAAAGGCCTATTCGCCTTCCGCCGCCAATTACATGACGACGGTCGAGGCGATGATCCCGCTGGTCGAGGCGCTGGCCGGTGTCACGGCATCCCCGTATGCCGCACCGGTCCAGTCTCCGGAGATGATCCGCGCCAGGATCTATCAGGGGGTCTGACCTTTCGGTCCTGACTATCAGCAAGGGGGAGTGGCTTCGGCTGCTCCCCTCTTTTTTTGTTTCTGGAGATCTCGCACATGAGTGCACCATTTGTCGGCCGCTGCCTGGGCAAGCGTGCTCCGAAGCATGATCCGCGGACTTACCGCCTCGGCCGGGTGCTGGCCATCCATCTGCCGTCCGTGCC
>NZ_JABCQG010000093.1 GCF_015244565.1 Gluconobacter vitians
GCGTTCATGCATGTCCCGCCAGGGGCAACCCGTTCGTAGAACATGCAGCATACCATTGAGAAACTGGCGATTGTCTCCAGATGGACGTGCCCCACGTCCACGCTCAGGCGGCAGAAGCGGACCAATCATCGCCCATTCCTGATCCGTCAGATCGCCTCGTGCCACGCCTGTTCTCTCTGCCCGTTATCCCACAGCCAGGACGTGAATCAGATCTCAGGCAGATCGTATAGATCTTTTGTCAACGTGGTCTGAAGCCACTGCGATCAGGTTATTATTCAAGCCTCTCAATATAATTTTCTAAATACAAACTATATTCCGTTGCTAGGTAGTATTTTAGACATCATAACGAAGGACAGGCAAACGAAAATTGCCGTTAACGGCAATATACCCATTGGAGGCTAGGGCCTGTTAGATCTTGAATTTCTTCCCATATTGTAGGGATGGAAGAAGGAGACAGAACAGGCACCTTTACGGACGAGACATGGGCGATCTGGGAACCTCTGATTGA